>DATAHU010000180.1:0-2851 GCA_036263015.1 Polyangiaceae bacterium
ATTGAGTGGAGTGACCCCTCCGCCCTCACGGCGGATCGTCTAGCAGACGCTGGATCTCCGAACGTCGGAACGCGTTGGGATAGGCGTCCAGGTACTCGCGGGCTGCACGCTTGGCCGCAGCAGTCTGCCCGTTGCGCAGCAGTTGCAAGACGCGCAGGTACATCTCGTCCTCGCGATTGGCAGTCTGACGCGCGCTCGGACGGCTTGCGTGCGCGGCATGCTGCACCCCCGACGCGGTTGCTTGCGGCACAACGTTTGCCACCGCTTGCGGCGCGGCTTGCGATTCACTCTCGCCGGGTCGTTCTTCGCGGGCTTGCTCTTCGCTGTGCCAAGTTACCGGCGCGGTCAGATTCAGCGTGGGCATCCCATTGCGCGCAAAGGTAACGGCGCCTTCGGTGAGGGCGATTTCCACGGTGCGGCCCTCGACGACGCGCACCCTGAACACGGTTCCGACGTCCGAGACGACGCCGTCGGGGACGCGCACCACGAGTCCAGAGGCACCGCTCGGATGATGCGACTCGATGTTCAACGCTCCCGAGCGCAGCCTGAGCTCGGTGCGCTCGACGGAGTCTATACGCTCCCAGCTCGTGCCCGCCTCGGGCCTGACCTCTACGACGTGTTGCGCAGCCCCGTTCGCTGCAGCCCCGTTCGCCGCAGTCCCGTTCGTCAGAATACTGCGGCTCGCAACAGCGCTCGAAAAGTCACCCCGTGACGCGCCTGGGCTCTGGTCGTGTTTGCTCCATGAACCAAACAGCAGACCCGCCACGCCGAGACTGGCCAGCGCGGCCACGAGGACCGACCAGCGGCGAGTCGTACGCGCCGAGCGCTCTGCCCGCGCGCGCTCTGCCCTCGAGCTACGGCGCGCCGTCAGCGGCGGCGTCTCGGTTGGCGCTTTTTTGGCCTGCGCTAAGTTCAGTGTCTCGGTGCGCAAGCGTCGGAGCAAGAGCTCATCGAGCGGCGCGGGCTGCTCGCGAAACGATTTCGCCAATCCTTCGAGCGCGGCTTTCTCGCGCTTGCAAACCTCGCAAGACTGCAGGTGCTGGGTAAACAACGCCGAGTCGTTCGCGTCCAAGCGCCGATCGTGGAACGGTTCCACGTCGCCCAAGTACCGACAAGCGGGGCTCACAGCACGTCCCCCAGCCGAGCGCGCAGCTCTCTTCGCGCATGATGAAGGCGGGTCCAAACCGTGCCCACGGGAACTCCGACCATCGTGGCGACTTGCTCTGCGGTAAAGCCCTCGATCTCGGTCAGGACGAAGGCGACCCGCTTGTGCTCGGACAACTCGAGCAAGGCGCGCTGCAAGTCCCGCCCGGACTCGGGCGCCGAGGCGTGCGCCCCCAACTGGAAACGCGCAAAATTCACCAGCGCCGCCGACAGACGCCCCAAAGCGCGCTTCTTTCCTTGCACCAGGCGACTCGCCAGAGAGAACAGCCAGGGGCGCGCACTCGTCGCTTCGGGATCGAAAGTGTCTGCGATCGCCACCGCGCGCAGAAACGTGGCCTGCATCAAATCTTCGGCTTCACCCGGCGGCGCTACTCGACGCAGGAAACGCAGGAGGCCTGCTGCATGTAGGTCGTACAGTTGCCCGAGGGCGCCGATCTCGCCTGCGGCCACCCGCGCCAGGATTTCTGCGTCGCTGAGCTTTGGGCGAGACGCAACGGGGCGGGGAGCAGGGCGAAGCATGGCGGGCGTGAACTCGGTCTGGCTGTTGGCATTACTCTGCCGCAGGCCCCGTAGTTCTTCAAAGATCGAATACGGCTGGCTCCCGGCGCCTCAGCCGCTTTTTTCTGGGGCTGCTCCAACTTGAACCCTCCCCACGCGCCGGCTTCGAATCCATCGGCACAGCGAGGGAGCCGCCCCAGACGGGCTGGCCGCGCAAGCAGTGCCAGAAGCGCGGGGCTATGCGGCTACTCCAACGTGAACCCGACGTTGTCGAGCCAAACGTCGAAATCCCCCGTACCGACTTCGAACTGCAGCTGGTATACGCCGTCTAGAGTTAACGGCTCGCCGGTGTGATCCTCGCCGTCGGCCCAGGAGCCCCCGGCTTCGCGCGCGAAGCTCGCGAACGGCAGCGTGACGAGTTGCCACTCCGTATCGAGCGAGACGCTGACGAAGGGTGCGAAGTAGCAACCTTGAACGTCACCATCGACGCCGCAGCCATTGGTGCCACAAGCGTTCGGATCGAGAAAACAGCACAGCTGGGGCGAGGCTTCGGGCTCCGAATATTGGTCCTCGAGCTTCACTTTCAAATCCAGCTCGCCAAGCGCCGACTTGGCCCAAAAACGGATGCCAGTCGCGCCTGTTTTCGTGACGTCGTAAGGCTGTGGACCACGACCAGGATTGTCGAATGCAACCCCGGCGCCAGCGCCCCACAACTCGTGCTGCGTGCCCCAAAAGCGCAAGCCGAACTCATTGGGGGTAGTGCCTTCGGGCGGAGGCGTTACCCCCTCTGAATCTGCGTAGCTCGACATCACGAACAACTGCGAGGGCGGCGGCATGATCGTGCCCGTGCGCTTTTCATCGGGACAGTCGTTGACGTCGTCGTAGGTGTACCACCCGCCGTGCAGTTCGATGGCCAACTGCTGCAGCTCGGGATCGTAGAGAAAGCCAGCGTTGCCCTGCTCGGCGTCGCTGAACAGCAACACGTGCGGGAGCGAGCGACTCACGCTTGCGGACATAGCGGCGCCGGACGCATCCTCGCTCGGAAGTGCTGGACCGAGCCCCGCATCAGCGCCTTCGGCAGAGCTCGGGCTAGGCTCTTCGTACGCGATCAGCGGCGCGCACCGCTCGTCGAACGAGCGCGCTTGCGCAGCGCAGCGTACCTTTTGCGGGCATTCGCCTGCGACTCCAT
>DATAHU010000181.1:0-11192 GCA_036263015.1 Polyangiaceae bacterium
CCGCGTCCCGATGCGCCGCGCACTGCCGTGAAACGTGAGCCCGGCCCACTCCACCTCGCATGGCGTAGATGCTGGTGGGATGACGATGTGAGACAGCCCGCAACAGCTCGGACGTAAGGATGTGAGTTGCAGCGTGAGCCCCGGGCGCGGCGTCAATCAAGGAAGCCTAGCGGTGCGCAGCGCGGGTCTGCTCTTGTTCCTGCGCAGGGTGAGCGGGGGCGCGCTTCGAGAGCACGCGCGTGGCGCAGCGACGGTCAGTTGCTGGGTGCTTCCCAGCTGTCGGCGCCCAAGCATCGACATCGATGGCGGCGGTAAGTGCACAAGGCGTTCGTCAATTTGGTTTGGGCCGGGCCTGCGTTCCACGGTGGGGAACGCGCCTCGGGACCTGGCGCGATCGCATTTTGAATGAACATCACTTGCAGGAGTTCTAAACTGGCCAGCATGCAGGGCGTCAGGCGTAGGTGGAGTCTTGACGGATGGTCGCGCTCGTTCGCCATAGCGACGCTGACGCTTGGCGCGATATCCTGTCGCGACGAGCAGCCGCCTGCCACGCGTGAGGCGCATGGCCATCGGTTCGTGGATGCAACGATCCCGCGGGACGACACCCGCGCGGACGCATCTGACAGCGCCTACGACGGCGCAGCTCCCGACGCTGCTAGCCCGGTTGGCGAATGTGACCCGTTCTTGGCCGACGCGGGCAACGCGCCGAACTTCGAGGCCATCGGGCGTTACTTCGGTTTCGAGCCAGAGGCGTTCGCGGCTGCGGTTGCATCCTCCGGGTACGATCTCGCGGTCCTGTGGCGTGCGGCGAGGGCGGCCTGCGTTCGCGGAGAGGATACTTCAGTCGTCAGGCGGGAGAGCTTGCTGCGCACGGTCAGCTATTGGTCAATCGGATTGTCGTGCGAACCCCTCATGCTCGAGCCGCTGCAACGGGCTGCCTTGGCGAAGGCGTGGGACGTGCCGGAAGCGGATTTGGTGTGGGTGGCAGATGAATTGGGATGGAGTTGGTCGCAGTTTGCCATCGAAGCTACCTTCCGTTTGGATCAGGGCTACGATGCCGCCGCCCTATACGCTTCGATCGCTGAGTACCTCTTGCATGCCGATCCGATCGCCTTGCAAGAAGCTGCACCATTTGCAGCGCTCGATGGCGTCGACCTAATGGACTCGTTGAAGGGCCAGCTCGACGACGGGCAACCCGAGCTCACTCTCCAACTGGGCGTGCGCCAGCCGCTGGATCACTGGCGCAAAGACGGACCCGGATTCGTGCAACAGGTTACCGTCAAATTGCGCGACCCTCGAGCGCCGGTCGTGCTTTCGACTGGCGGTTACGGGTTTGCCATCGGTGGGCCGGCAAGCGATTTGATCAATGCTAACGCGGTAATGATGGATCATCGTCTGTACGCAGAGCCGCCCGCGGATGCCGAAACCTGGGCGTATCTCGAGCCGCGGCAGGCTGCGGCAGACGTTCACCACGTAGTCGAGTTGCTCCGACCGCTGCTACCGGGTCCCTGGGTCTCGACTGGAACTAGTAAGGATGGATCGAGCGCTTTGATTCACCATCATCTCTATCCAAATGATGTCGTCGGAACCGTTGCTCTTGGCGCACCCTTGGGCTTTCACGGTGAGCCGAACAAAGGACTCGAGTTGTTGAACGGTATCGATGCCGACGGATGTGCTGAGCGCGTGCGCGCTGAACAGCGCTCGATGTTGGAACGGATCGGGGAAATCGAGGACTTGCTCGTAACCCCGTCGTGCCCCGGGCGCTGGGACGCCGCTACGTTGCTCCAGACCATATCTCTATTCGAGTGGAACTATTGGGTCGTAAGCGGCGTTGGCGCGTGCTCTCTGATCGCAGGCGCTGAAACCACGGTCGACGATCTCGTTTCGTTGATCGAGCGGTTCTATGAACCTGCGGAGGCGCAGGGCGCTCCGTGGTTGTACGAACAGCTCGCGCGCTGGGGTAACGCGAACCAAGTGCGACCCGAACTCGACCCACTCCTGAGCGCAGCGCGTGAGGCGCTGGGCTTGTCTGATGCCACGACGCAAGAACCGCTTCAGCCGTGGGGAGACGCTCCCGCCTTCGATTCTTCCGTGCTCGACGACGCCACGAAGTGGGCTGCAGCGGACGCGGAGGGCTTACTCCTCATCTACGGCGAATACGATCCCTGGTCTGCCTGGGCGATAGACGTGGGCGATACGACGAACTCCCTGAAGGTCGTGATGCCCAAGGGACGTCACGCCGTCTTCGACCCCAGCAACGTTTCGGCCAACGTTCGCACCCGCATGGCGAAGCTTCTCGCAAGCTGGGTCGGCGCTGAATATCTGCAGCCGCCAGTGGCGGAAGCGCTGTAGCCAAGTCTGCGTCGCGTCCAACGAGGCCCGAACCACGGAACCTACGGGAGATGGGTCTCCTTGCCCATGAGAGCATCGCACAGGTAGCCACGGATTCACGGGCACCGTCTGAGCACCCGAAAACGCTAACATTGTTTGAATTGGTTGGATTGAAGGGGGAGCAGCGAGCCTTCAACGTCGTCGTCAGTTTCGTCGAGCTGACGCGGACGGGGTTCTATTTCGGGGTGGCGCGGAAGGCGTGCGCGATGGGGGTTCCGTCGGGGCTGCCCACGCCCGTGATCTGGCCCGCATTGTTGATGGCGTTGGCGCGCGTCAGGATCCATCCGCTGTCGGCGGCGATGCGTTCGTTGAGGTCGACCATCACCCCGTCGGCGTAGACGAAGGCCTTGTCGCCGCCGCCGCTGAAGCTGATCGATTCGCCGACGATCACTCCATCGTCGTTGATGCCCAGTGCGTGGCTGTGCATGTGGCCCTCGAGTACGCCGAGATCGGTGACCTCGCCATCCTTGAACAGCACCGCGTGTTGGTCGTTGCTTGCAGTGAACGCCAAGCCCACCACATCGCCGTGGTTGTTGATGGCCATGCCCTGGCTGCCGTTGCCCTCCAAATCCCCGAGGTCCGTGACCATGTCGCCTTCGAGCTTGGCCGCATCCGTGTGCAGGTCGGTCAGGCTGCCGAAGCTTTGCGTACCGACGATGACTCCTTCATCGTTCAGCGCCACCGGCGTCATGCCCCCGAGCATCGGGTCCTGTGGCAAGGGTGTCTTTTCGCCGTCTTCGTACCTGAAATAGGCGCCGTCCACGTAGAGTAACATCACGCCCTGATTGTTGATGTCCTTCACTTCACTCACCAGCGTTTCGCCGACTTCCGCCGCCAGATTGGTCAGCGCCCCGTCGCGATACAAGAATGCGTGGGCGTAGACATCAGCGAGCCAAGCTTTGCCCACGACGTCCCCCGAATCATTCATGCCTTCGCCGAAGATCTTTGTTCCGTCTGGCAGCAGACCAATGTCGGTCAGACTCTTGTCATGGTAGACGCCAGTAGATAACACCCCGTTGACCATCACGTCCCCATCGATATTGATCGCGAAACCCTCGGACTGGGTGTCTCCGTCGACGACGCCCAAGTCAACGATGTCGTATTCGGGGATCGCCGAGGGAACGTCGGGTTTCGGCTCACTAGAGGGCGTGGGAGCGCCCGCTTCGGGCTCCACCGCATCGCTCGTGGTGCCGCTGTCTTCGCTGTCGCTGGTGTCGGGGCTGCTGCTTTCCGCAGACTCATTGCCATCTCTACTCGTGCTTCCGGCGTCTGCCTCTTCGCTCGAGTGGCTGGCCTGTTTGCTTGCGTCTGCAGTCGGGGAGCCGGCTTCGTTCTCAGTCCCGGCGGTATGCCCGTGGTTGTGCTTACCTGAGCTGTTCGTGTCGCCTTCCGAGGAGGAGTCATCGCTCTTGCAGTGCACGATACTCAACCCGAGAAGACCTCCGAGGAGCAGACGCGCTGCAGTCAGCGGGCGGGAGGTCTTGGGCAACGCAGAAAGGCTAGGCGGCTTCATATGGGCGTCGACACTAAGCCAACCCCAATCGGCTGTCGATTGGCTGTTTACTTAGCGCCGTTGATTGCAAGCTCGGGCCGTGACGAACGCTTCGTTTGGGGCGTGGCATTTCGTTGGTCGTATCGAAGCGACGCATTCTTGTTTCGGCAGCGTTACTGCGCCTACCTCACCCGTTGGCCGGGTCAGCAGCAACCTAGCCTGTTCGTGGGAGCGACCGCTAGCTCGCGAGGACTGAATCCTCTCAACGTCAATCGCCTCAGGGCGACGCAACTGGTTGTTGGTTGAGGGTGAACGCTATCAATCCGCGTCAGTACCTCGCGATTTATTCGGGCTGCGAGTTCTGTCCTTCGATGCGCCAAGCTCAGGTCGCCTGGGTACGTTTCGACGCCGCCTCACCCCTCGTTGTGGCACCAGTGCTGATCGTGGAAAACGAAACGCACGCTGGCTAAAGCTCGAGCTCACTGTCACAAGCGGCAAGTGGTGCAGTTTCGCAGTCTTCAGCGCTACCACAGGACTGGTAGCGGGTAGAGTCCGCACTCGAGCAAGTGCAGGCTCTGCCGTCGACGCCGCAGGCCCAGATGCGCGCAATCTGCTCATCGCTCAGAGCGCCTCTGACGAAGAACACTTCGTCGAGCTGACCTGTAAACCCCCATCCAACACGCAACTCACCGGGGCCTGGACCAACTTCGATCGACACTTGCTCGGCGAGTCCGGGCGCCACCCCGTTGACGAAGGACTGCAGTCGGCGAGTCGCATGGTCGTAGCGACAGGCCACGTGTGTCCACTCGCTGAATTTCGCCACACCGTCCCTTGCCATGAAGACCGAGCTCCCTTCGCTATCCGCGACGAAGCAAGCCAGCGAGCCATAATCCGGGCGGATGCGCATGCCGAACCCGCCGCTGTCCTCGTGGCCATTGTCGATCAATGATTGATCGCCCAACAGCGACGAGGTTCGCACCCAAGCGCCCAAGGTGATGCTCGTCGGTGCGGCGCTATCCTCAAACGCGCTCGAGCCGTGGAGATACTGGGCTGCAGCCTCTTGATAGAACACAGCCGAGAACTCGCCCCGCACACGCTCGGTGCTTGGGTCGGGTACCCCAGCGATGGCCAAGTCGTTGCCTTTGCCACTTGCATCGATGCCCAAGCCAAGCGGCCCCTGTTCGAACTCGTACAACGCGTCTAGTGAGTGACTCCAATCGGAGGGACGTCGAGCCGTGCGGGCGTCGGCCGGTCCGGTATCGTCCAGCTCGGCATCGGCGCCTCTACCTGCGTCGACACTTCGTTCACTCGCATCCAGCACCTCGATGCTGGGCTCCGCGCTCGCGTCCGTCGAGTCAACGACGGACATCGCGCCTGCCTCCAAGGCAGCGGTCATCGATTCAGTGCCCGAGGTTACGTCGTTGTTGCTGGCATCACGTCCGTCAACGCTCGCATCATGTCCGTCAACGCTCGCGTCACGTCCGTCAACGCTCGCATCACGTCCGTCAACGCTCGCATCACGGACGTTGCTGGTTTCGGTCCCAGGGCGGGCGTCCCTTTGCTCGAGCACGGGATCTGGCTGCCCTGCGTCATGGGCGTTTGGCTCGCTGAAATCACGACTACAGGCAAACGCGCACAGAGCGGCGAGCAAGAACCGACAAGCGAACGAACTGCTAGGCATGTTGGGGCGCAGTCTTGCCCAGTTACTCGGCGCTGCCAACGGCCCACGGCTGGATCTGTCCGGTGTGTCCGGCTCATTCGATCGGGCACCCGGCAAGCATCGCGCCCCTTTGGCTCCGAAAACGGACAGCGGTCTGGCTGCGAAGCGTCACGCTGCCCATCACCGCAGCCATGACCCTGACGTTCTCGTCACCCGGTTTGTGGCTCTTGCTCAGCGTCTTCGACGAGCAGTTGCAAGCCGTAGCCAACGCTGTTGCTCGGACGTACCTGCGCGGCGGTCTGCTGTGCTTCGGGTTCACACCGACTCTGCTGCTCTATGCGGCGCGCGAACGCACTTCTTTGACAATCGGCAGCTTGCTCGGCTGAGGCTAGGTACCTAGAGAGGGTGGTATGAAATCTGCCCCGAATCCGAGGCGTTCGTGTTGGCGGAGATGGAGTAACTCCAATCTCCGGTCGACCCCGTGAGCGTCTGGCTGACTGTGATGCTAACCACCCCTTGGTCCTCCACCTCGTCGTTGGGATCTCCGAGCTGACTGGCCATCTCCGCCGGCAACGTCAGTCCGCCTGCGTTCGCTGGCGCGTAACACTGAAACGAATCCGAACGATCGCTCACGTGGATTTGCACCAGCGCAGACCCACTCACGTTCCATGAGAAGTTGTTGACCTGAGGGTGTTCACCATCGGTCTCGTGGTCGGGCCGCGGGGTGATGATCGGCGGCAAGTCGAACGTGACGTCGAAGTCGGGAATGCCGCACCCAAACTGGGCAACGATCCGAGCGCTGCCTCCGTCGAACTGAGGAAAGCGTTCTGCGGGATCCAGTTCAGAAGTTTGGCCGTCGACCGTCACTTCGAGATGCTCGGGAGTGAGCATGATGGGTTCAGGCGCATCCTCCGCTGCGCCCGCATCGTTTGCATCGCTTGCGGGCTCCTGACAGGCATCGGCCGCACAAGTCGCTTCGGTGATTCCTGGGCAGGGGTTCGGTCTCGGTACGGGGTGACTTGCTAGAGCGAACCGAAATGAACGGTTGGAAATGAAGACCTCCCAGCGACTGGGCGGGTACTGCAGAAACACTAGCTCATTGATGTCCAACCACGCGTACGGCTCCAATGCGGGATCGCCTCCGCCGACTTGGGGCAGATCCGCGCAGCCTTCCGCGGATGTGGGCATCGTGTTACCAGAATCGAACGCGCTCGGAGGCTCGGACGTGGTGCCCGCGCTCTCGGACGTCGCTGTGCCACCATCCCCGTCGGGTGGCGAGACGTCGGACGTCAGCGTGTCGCCTTGGGTTTGCGTAAAGGTCGACGAAGTGTCGTCAGCGCGCGGCTCGGTGCCCGAGTCCGGGTACGAGTCGATGAGGACAGTGCCGGGTCTCGAATTGCTGGGATTGGGATTGCCGGGATTGGGATTGCTGGGATTGGGATTGCTGGGACTTGTCGCACTGGTGTTTGGGTGGCCAGTGTTTGAGAGGCCAGCGTCGGGGAGGCCCGTACCGTTTGCACCCGTTGAGCCCGCATCGGGAGCGTGGCTCGGCGGCGCACCCGCGTCTTTGCTGGTGCCGCCGTCGGTCACGTCGGGCGCGCGCCCGCCGCCCGAATCGGCAGCGCGTCGAGTCGTGTTGCGGATGTCGTCCGGCGCGGGCGTCTTGGCTGCCCCACACCCGCTCGCAACGCCAATCAGGAGACCAAACCACTCCCAGCGCTTCCGAGTCTGTGCCATTCGCTAGTGATGGTCGCAGCCGCGTGTTCTGATTTCTCGAGCTGATGGATTCGACCACTCACTCGGCGGCCAGCGGCACAGTGTGGCTTTCCAAGCAGAACTCGGCGAGGAGCTCCACCACGTCGAGTGTCTCACAGCTGACTTCCCTTTCCTCACTCTTCAAACCGTCCGTCAGCATCCGCTAAGGTCTTTGCTTTCAAGCTGAAGCGCCAGGTCCCGACTCCGAAAGCGCCGGTGGTCTCCTTGGGGTCAGCGTCGTCTTTACTCGACGCTGAAGGAGACCACATCGTCCAAGCGCAGTCGCACTGCGTTGTCGCGACAGATCACGCGCCGCCGTCTACAGCGCGACCTGTGCCAACGCTGCCTCGGCGCGTTGCTGCAGTTCCGGCACGGTGTCGTGCTCGGCCATCCAAGCCACTGCCGGGAAAGCGAGTGATTCGGGCGGCACAGTTTCACCCTTCGACATGGCAGTGAGTAGGACGCTACGAACCTCGGGCGCTGGTTCTTGCTGGACGGCCATCAATACGCCCTTCGCCAGCAAAGGTGTCATCGGTCGGTAACCCAGCGCGGAGGCAGCGGACATTCGAACTACGGGCTCAGGATCCGCCAAAAGGACGTTGGCGAGCAGCTCTTCCGCGTGCTGCCCCGCAATGAAGCGCAACGAGAACGCTGCGCTGCTGCGCATGTTCGGATCGTCCGAAGCCAGCGCAGTCTCCACCGCCTCGATCGCCCCTCCGCTACCTGCGTTGCCGAGCGCTGAGATGGCTACCCGTCGTGCGTCGGGGCTAGCCGCCGAGCGAGACTGTTCAACCAGGTCAGTCACGGCTTCGTCGGCGATGGGCGTATTCGGTTCGTCATCGGAAGCCATGCGGACAGCGCCGCCAAGAGCCAACGTGGCTCGTTGCCGCAAGCCCTCGTCCGGCTCGTCAGAGGCGAGCGTAGAGAGCGTGTTCAGAGTCAACTCCGAAGGGGCTTCGTGAAGGCCGAGGTGGACGATGGCGTCATCGCGAAACCCAGCTTCGAGTGAAGCGTCTTCCGCCAAGTGCACGAGCTCGTTCTGTGCCGCGGGTGACTCGGAGGAGGCCATGGCGCTCATCAGGGCCTCCGCTTGCTCGCGCTTCATGCCGCTGCGAATCGCAGCGGCGGCCTGTGCTGCAGCGGAGGGCTCGACGTCGAGCAGGGTTGTCAGCCGATCGAGCACCCGCTGCCTGTCACCGGCTTTCTCGCTGGTGAAGGTCTCGGAAAGTGCCGCGCTCAGACTCTCGAACGTCGCCCCATTGAGCTTCTTCTTCGCCGCCAGCGAGACGGCCTCTGCTCGGGAGTCTTCCTCGGGCGGGGTGGGTTTCGTGTTCAGGGACGACATCGCCCAGCCCCGGTACTCCGGATGGGGATTCTCCTCGCCGCGTTCACCCGCAAACGCCAGGGATAGTACCATTGACGCAAAGACGGTGCCGTTCCCAAGCGACAGCTCCGCACGCTCCTGGTAGTCGGAGCGGAGCGTAACCCCTTCCCCCGTGCGTCGGACATGCGTCGTGCCCCGTAACGCCCCCGGGGGTTGTGCGCCGCCCGCCGCGGTAGCGCCGTTAACCATAAGCCTGCAGTTTTGCTTGGTCTTCAGGTACTCGTCGGGTTGTTGGACTTGGTAACTCATGGTGCACACGCCGCTCGGGTCAGTCTCCTCCACCGACCACTCCTTGGCTGCGGGATTCGGCGGCGCCTGGAACTGGAGCGCAGCGACGGCGGTCCGCGCCACGCCGAGCTGCTCTCGTTCGGTACGTCGAGCATAGGCAAAGCCAGCGACGCTCCCGTTCGGATCCTTTCGAAACACAAACGGGCCCGCGATGCTTTTCTTCAAGGCGGTAAGCGCCTGGCGCTCCGACTCTCGGTCTTCGGGGGGTGCGCCCAGCAAAGTCACGTCGACATTCGAGAGAACACCCACGCAATCGCGTCCGCTGGTGCCCAAGACGTCGTGCACGGCTAACTTGGCGCTACCGGCGACGGTGCGCCGCTCGGGTTGGTCGGACATTCCAATCTCGAAGCGAAAGTTCAGATCGTACAGAAGCGTTCGTCCCCGAGCCGAATCGTTAACCCCCAGCCCCCCCGAGTCACTCGGGGGGGAACTTGCCAAATCGTGACGGCCAAGGCCGCCCGCACCGCCGCCAGAGGGCTCGGTGCCCGTGCGGAGCACGGCGACCAGCCCCGCAACTCCGAAGACGAGAACGAGGGAAGCGACCACGCTTCTCGTTGAAATGCGTTTCATGGTGTTTCAGTCCTTTCGGGTTCGTCGCGCGGGGCTAGCGTTACGCTCACCAAGCCTTCTGGTCGTCTAAGCTCCCACTTTCGGTCCAGTACGTCTTCGTGGTCGAGGCGAACGCGTCCCACGTGGCGAGCGTTGTTTTGAAGCCGCACCCCAGCAGCACCGAACACGCTTGGGCTTCAATCTTCCCGGCACCGGTGCTGAGCGTCTCCGTGGCCTCGTTCTGCCAACCCACGTCCACGTCCGTCGAACTGTGATGAAACAGGCGGTTCGCGACCTTGGGCCCGCCTTGGGCCTTTGCGACCTGCAGCTTCTCGGAGAACTTCAGGTCTGCGAGCCCAAACGGGAGCAAACCCACCGACAGCTCGCATCCCGCCGAGAAGTCCGCCGACGGGACCACGCGGGCCGCCGATACAAATAGGTTTGTGGTGCTCGCAGCACCCGTCGCCACGATGTCCATCCCAATCGACCCCGACATGACGAGATTGGCGGTCACGCCCACTCCAGCGATCGTAAAATCGATCACATTGACCTTCTTCGACACGCTGAACCCAGGGTGCTGGTCGATGCACACGGTGCTCCCGCATGAGCTCCCCGTGGTGTCTAGAAGGGTCGTTCCGAGTGCTACGAGACGGCCGGCGACTCCTTTGTCGTAGGTGGCCGAGGCCCCTCTGTTCCAGGTCGACCGGCCCCGCGCACTGCTCGTCCCCTCGAACATGGTAACGGATTTTCCGTCCCAACCCACGGAGACATTCGAGCTGACGGAACTAGTCGTTGATGCGCCAGTGGCGTCGTCGCGCATCGCTTCAGCGCCAGCCAAAGTGTGTTGGAACTTGGCTTTGCCTGCCGTGAGCGACGAGACGACACCCTTGGGGCTTTGACGATTGACGCTCGCGTGGGCGCTAACGCTGCACAGAGCGAAGGTTGCGGCAACAAGTGAAGCGACGATATTGGTTGTTGGGCGAAAGTAACGCATTGTTGTTCTCCTATCTTCAGACTTGGCGAGCGACGGCCACGGCCAACGCGACGAACTTCGCGATGAGGGCAACCGCTCGTGATGCCGAGCAGAGCAAGCGTCGTGCCAGCAGAATTGCGACACGGCATCGCCGCGGAGGCGGCTCCGTTCGCAGACAATCGAGCCGTAACCAGCGGGCTGGGATAACTCCGCTGGACCATCGTTTCGCTGTTTGGCGAACATGTTCGATCGGACAAATCGAACCGCGACCCTTACGAGGTCGCCAAGAGGCTCGAGGCATGCGTTTGGAAGCGTTGGGCTCTCGGTCGCTGACTGTTAGCTCGGGGCGCGCCGCTCCAGGCTTCGTTCTGCCGCTGAGGCAGCCGCTGAAAGCGCCTAGGCGCTTCCGTACATGCATCACGTGGCTGTACGCGGGCGCCTAGGCGCTTCCGTACGCACATCACGTGGCTGTACGCGGGCGCCTAGGTGCTTCCGTACGCACATCACGTGGCTGTACACGGGCGCCTAGGTGCCTTGTGAGACCATTGGATTTGAAAGGCGCCGGTGCATTGACGGGCCCGAGCAGGTTACAGCAGCACCGCGTGGCACCACGGATCGGTGTCCGGTGCGCACACGTCGGGCTCATCGCACTCCTCGTCATCGATCCAAGGGCAAGGGTCCCTGGGGCTTTGGTCATCAC
>DATAHU010000182.1:0-4915 GCA_036263015.1 Polyangiaceae bacterium
GCGGAGAACTCAGCCGCATTGGCACCAGAACGCGCCCACCGTCCAATGAGCTCTGCCCATTCGCTTCTCGTACGCCTCACAGCCACCGATCGTGGCGGCTTACCCCTCAGCAGTCTGCAACGCGATCGGCCGAACGCTTACTGAAGAACAACCTGTACTTGATAGCGAGCCTCATGGAAATGCAGGCTCGTTTACTCGACGCCGGCGAAGCCCGCAGCGCTTTGCAGGATTGCGAAGGGCGTGTGCACGCCATCGCGCTGATCCATGAGAAACTCTATCAAGTCAGAGATTTCGCCGAAGTGCCGTTTGCGACTTACATGAGAGGGCTGGCGAGCGACGTGTTCCAGGCAATCGGCACCTCGCCGTCTTTGGTCACACTCACGCTCGCAGTCGAAGACGTGGCAATCGCGATGGACAAAGCAGTTCCTTGTGGTCTCATTCTCAATGAACTCCTCACGAATTCACTCAAGCACGCGTTCCCCGCCGGGCGGCGAGGAACGATCCGCGTCAGGTTGTCGAGGACGGATGGCGAGAACCTCCAACTCGCGGTCAGCGACGACGGCATTGGTCTG
This sequence comes from Polyangiaceae bacterium, assembly GCA_036263015.1. Lineage (GTDB taxonomy): Bacteria > Myxococcota_A > Polyangia > Polyangiales > Polyangiaceae > SZUA-265. The sequence continues at coordinate 573 of DATAHU010000182.1, forward strand.
CCTCGCGGTCTCCGCATTGAAGACGCCAAGTCTTTGGGCCTGCGATTGATTACGACTCTGACCAGACAATTGGACGGTAGTCTCGAGATCAAGAGCGAAGGAGGAGCGTCATTCAAACTCACATTTCCGGTGAAAGGGTGAGCGCTGCGCCCCGGACCTCGATCCTCATCGTCGAGGACGAAGGCATCATTGCCCACAACATCCAAGAGCTGTTGACGAGCCTCGGCTACGACGCGTTTGCGATCGCGGCCTCAGCCGATGAAGCCGTCGCGCGAGCGTCCGAAAGGTGTCCTGACGCGGTCTTGATGGACGTCCACATCAAGGGGAAGCTCGACGGCATCGAGACTGCGGCAATCGTGCACGACCGCTTTGACGTCCCCATCATCTACCTCACCGCCCATGCCGACGAGGCGACCCTCGAGCGCGCAAAGAAGACAGAGCCATTTGGGTACCTGGTCAAACCGGTCAAGGCGGCCGAACTGCGCAGCGCCATCGAGATTGCCTGTTACAAGCACGCCATGGAGAGTCGTCTGCGGACGCGTGAGCGCTGGTTTACGACGACCGTCCAATCGATAGCGGATGCCATCGTCACGGTCGATCTCGTTGGCAATGTTACGTTCATCAATCAAGCCGCCGAAAAACTGTTGGGCATGACACTGTCCGAGGCAAAGGGGCGACCGGCTCGCGATGTCCTTCGCTTGCACGGGGACGCGGTCGACGATCACGAAACGCTCTGGGAGCGGGTGCTGCGCGAGAGAAAGGTCATTCACATTCCCGAGGCGCAACTGGACACTGGCCATGGGCCCATGAGGTTGATCGCTGACAGCGCGGCTCCGGTGATGGACAATCACGAGCTACTCGGCGCGGTGATCGTGTTCCGCGACATCACCGAGCAACGCAACCAAGAGAGGCAACTCGAAATCGCCGATAGACTCACTTCCCTTGGAACCATGGCAGCGGGGGTTGCGCACGAGATCAACAACCCGCTGGCGGTGGTGCTCGGAAATGCGGAGCTGGTGATGGAATACCTCGTCGATTCCGCCCAACTGGGACGGCCACCGGTGAACGGCCCGGAGGCACACGAAATGGAGCGTGAGGAAGCCATCGATGCGCAACGTCAGGTGTTGTCTGCGGTAAGCCGAATTACCCGCATCGTGTCCGACCTCAAGGCGTTCTCGCGCACCGAACCAACGCGTGACAGTTCGGTAGACGTCCGAAACGCGATCGAATGGGCGGTTCGTTCGACGGCCCACGAGATCCGCAACCGTGCTCGACTTTCCACCGAGCTCAAAGAGGTCCCTCGCGTCGATGCCGACGAGACGCGACTCGGTCAAGTCTTGATCAATCTACTGATAAACGCGGCGCAAGCAATTGCCCCGGGCAACGTGAGCGCGAACCTGATTTCGATCGCGACAGGGAGCGACGCCGAAGGCCATGTGATCATCCGCGTGAGCGATACGGGACCCGGCATTCCCCCGGAGCTCATGCGCCGGATCTTCGAGCCTTTCTTCACGACCAAACCAGTCGGGGTCGGCACGGGGCTCGGCCTGTCAATCTGCCATGGCATCGTGAAGTCGATGGGCGGAACCCTCGCGGTCGAAAGTCGCCTCGGTGAGGGCACGACGTTCACGCTCGCGCTTCCAGCAAGTGTGAAGGAAGAACAACCTGCAGCGCTTGCGCCGGGTCCGGATCCCGCGGAACGTCATGGCCGCTTGCTCTTGATTGATGACGAAGAGATGATGTTGCAGACGCTGAGCCGTATCCTCTGCAACCATGAGGTCATCCTCTCGCAGGACGCGCGCGAAGCGCTAGAGCTGCTCGCCAAAGACGGCGACTTCGACATCATCTTCTGCGATCTGATGATGCCTCGGATGAACGGCATGGACTTCTATGAAGAACTGCTCCGTACTCGTCCTCAGCTCGCACACCGCGTCGTCTTCTTGACCGGGGGCGCCACGACCCCGAGAGCTGTGGCGTTCCTGCAGTCGGTGCAGAACGAGCAACTGCGCAAACCCTTCAACGCCACGATGTTGCGAAGGAAGGTCCAGCAGCTTCTCGCATCGAGTAAGCGCAGCTGAACGAAGCGCCCTCCGCCGCCGTCGCCGCGAGCGCGCGTCACTGAATAGCTCTGCAAGTGCCGGCAGTCGCTTTGATCGGCGTCGGCTGCGTGCCACTCGTGCCCGACGGTGCTCCGCTGAGTGTGCTGCCCGACGGAGAAACTGGCGCGCGCCCGGCACCCGCGCCAACCCTCATGGCCGGCGTGACCTGGCATTCGAAGGTGCGCGGCGGGCAATCCTGATTGGAGACACATTGCTTGTTCCAACACAGTCCGTAGGCGCAGAACTTGGAGCTAGCGCAGTCCTTGTCACTGTTACACTGTGACTCGGGCCCGGCATCGACACAGACGTTGTTGACGCACGCGCGGCCCTGCGCACACTCCGAGTCGAGCGTGCACTGGGGGCAGCTCGCCTGACAAGTCGTCGCGGTGTTGGTGCAGCGCGACATGCAATCTCCTTTGGCGGCTCCTGCATGTTGCGAGAGGCACTCTCTGCAGCCGACCAGACCGGCCTCGTAGCAAGTCGCGCGGCAAACGTTATCTCCGGGGGCGCACGAACTCGTGCAACCCTCCACCAAGTCCGCGCAGAACAGGTCACAGTCCCAAGCGGCGTTGTTCGAGTCTTCGCAGAAAGCCAGGCAGTGCTTCCGTTGCGTGTTGCACTTGGAACGGCAAACGGTGTTGTACGAACTCCCACTGCGAAGGGCCGCGGCCGGAGCAGGCGTCGATGCCGTTCCAGCCGACGGCGTACCTGCCGACGTCCCGCTCGCGGCGGGCTTCGGCGATGTGGACGGCGCGAGGCGCGGTTGGGCGGGACGGGCCTGCGCTCGGGCAGGCACCTCCGCGTGGGCATCGAGCAACCACAGCGGCACGACGAAGCAGAGCGCGAAGTGTCTCCTCACGACCACGCGACGTTAGAACAGCGCGGCGGCGGGGTCAAGGTTTACGTGATGCGCGAGCTAGCTCGAAGAACCACCCGATTTTGAGTGACGCTTCGGCTTGGACTGGCAATGGGCGGAACTCGTAGGCGTCGACCGAGACGCTGCGCGGGTTCAAGATGCCGTGAGCGCCAATCCAAGGGTCGATGTAGAAGTCACCCGCGACGCGCCAGATGTAACCGCCACCGAGCGTGAACACGGTGCTCTGCCAATACACCGGTGCAGCAACGCCCTCGTGCTCGATGCTGTTTTGCCATTGTTCGAAGCCCGAACCAATCCAAAACCCGTTCAAGCGTTCCCCGAACGTGTAATCGATGACAGCAGCAAACGCCGTGAGTGTTGGACTATGAAAGCCGCTCGGGGCGGCCGCAAATGCATCCGGGGGCTCGAGGTGAGCACCGACGAGACGAATGCGTACGCGCTCGAGACTCACCCAGATCTGAGGGGCATATCCCAACTTGCCATTCACGGCACTGGCGACGGTGGGCAGAAGGTCGAGATTGAATCCCAGCGCGATCCTAGGATTCGACGGAGCACACGCGTCTTCGCTCGATGCGGTAGCCGATACCGCAGAGGCAAACATCAGCTCGCTTGCTGCCGCCAACGCAACGAAGCTCACCCTTACAGCCAAAGGCGTTCGCGACATTCTCCCTACTGAGCAAGCCACACCTCGCTGTAACATGGGGCCTCGTTCTCATGCTCGTCGGTTCCAAGTCAAGCGGACGTAAATGCCACTCGCCATCGTATGGATCAGACGCGCCTATGGACGCTGCGCCGTCACGGCGCGGAAACGAAAATAAAGTGCGCACCTGTTATCTTTGTACAACTATAGCTACCTCAATCGCATGGCACGTCATTTGCTTCGTGTGAAGCCGAGGTGCTCACATGCCGAATTCATCCGAAATCCTTGCGTCTCTGGAAGTCATCTCCAACCGAGCGATTGGCGTGTCCGTGGCGTGGCATGTGCTCGTCATCGCCTGCGCGATCGCACTTGCCCGCGGATTTAGGCCTTCGCAAAGAGTCTTGGCGTTCGCTCTCGTTCTTCCACTGGCCTCCGTCAGTCTCGTGGCATGGACTTTTGGTAACCCGTTCAACGGCGCTACCTTTGCGCTGTCCGCGCTTGCCCTCGCGACTCTTGCGTACTCGGCCTCACCCGAGCAGGTAGCGCCAAGCCGCGGCTGGTCGGTGCTAGTTGGCGCCTTGCTGCTGGTGTTCGGCTTGGTCTACCCTCACTTCTTACCAGAGCATCATCCCATCGCGTATCTTTACGCCGCCCCGCTTGGGGCGATTCCTTGTCCGACGTTGGCCTTGGTATCCGGAGTGACTCTGATGGGCAGGGATGTCGGCGG
>DATAHU010000183.1:0-2446 GCA_036263015.1 Polyangiaceae bacterium
CCCAGCGAGGGCGGACAGGTGATTACGGATGAGAAGAACCCGCTCTCGGCGCTTCAACTTCCAATCGCCGAAGCGCACTTCTACGCGATGAAGAAACTACTGCCCGCGGACGTTTGGCTCAATTGAGAGTTAGAGCACCGAACGGGTTGAAACCCGGCCAATACTGCAGATCCTCTCGCTGCGCCGCACGGCCTCGTTGCTCCGCTCCTCAAATTGCTCCAGCAGTTCTCCGGTGCTCGCGCCTCAGGCGCGCGGCTCGCTTCGGTCTCCTTGTATTTGCTCGGGTTTCGACCCGTTCGGTGCTCTAGCAGGACCCAGAGCCGTCACTGTTCGACGCAGAGCAAGCTCCACTTCGACCCGCAGTAGTCGTTGAATACCTGGCTCAGGTCGGCCTTGGCGAACATTCCGAATCCGGTTTCGCTCGTCCAGCCATTGCAGGTTCCTTGCTGATCGGCTTCGGAGTCGGGCACCGTCGTCCAATCGGGGGCAAAGCCCGTCCAGGGGTAGTGCCCGGTGGTGTCATCGAACGCCGGTGCATAAACATTCATCTGCTTCCCGTCCCTGGCGCCGAGAAGCGGTGTTTCGTCCGTGCGCCAGACGAGCTCGTCACGCCAATTGTAGTAGTGGACGTACGGGTGCAGCACCCAGTCTTCCGCATCGTCACCCAGGTAAGGGGAACTGGTCGCGCGCCGTCCGCCACCAACGATCAGTGCCTTCCAGCCTGTTCCGAACTCCAACTCGCAGGCGGCATCAGCAGCTTCAGGGCCGCCGAAGTTGCCTGCGACGATCCCTGTCGACAAGCGCAGATACTTCTTCTCGTAGTAGCCGCTGCAAGCAGGATTACAGTCTCCGAGGTCATCGCCCGCTTGGGCACCGTCGTCACAGACCTCGCCTTGCTCGAGCATTCCGTTACCGCAAACAGGCACGGTAGCGTTGGCGTCTCCGTCCATGGCAGCGTCGTGCGAAACGCCCCAGCTCGACACGTCGGTGCCAGCATCTGGAGAGGCCGCTGAAGCATCGCTGGTTTCGGTCTCAATCGCCGAACTCGCGTCCGGCTTCAAAGACGCGCCGCTCCCCGCGTCGTGTTCCAGGTTTACAGCCGCACCGCTGTCCTCGGATATCGATGCGCCGGCGTCATCAACTCGCGTGGAGAGCGGGGCTCGCGTTGTTGACGTCGAGCCCGCGTCGCTCGACCGATTGGCGGCATTCGTTTGCCCTTGGCGTGCCGCCGAATCGAGCTCGGTGCGCGAATTTAGCCCGCCATCTAATCGAGCACCGGAATCAGTCGGACAGGTCAACGTGTCAGCGCATGTCGTTTCGCGAAGACAGCCAATGAGCAAATTCGCGATCCCCGTCACCATCAGTAGGTGCCAATTGTTCTTGGGCCCAAAAAAGTGCGTCAATGCAGAACTCGCGGCAACAGTGTTCATAGCGGCTTCTCGCGTAGGGAATGAGGGAGCCCAACAGCGACTTTCAGCGCCCGGCTGGATGCAACACAATGCCCAATCCGATCGCACATTGACACATTCTCTCGTCGTAACTGAGCAGTTGCACGTCTTGTCCTTGGCACTTGAGAAACAGCAAAGACGCCAGGTGCAACGCGTCTAGCGTGCGAACCGTGGAGGGGAATGGTTCCAGGGCTCGGGTCAATACTTGTGGCAGTAGCTCAATGAATGCCACCCTGCCCAGTACACCGCGCACTGCCTCCGCGTGGCGCTCTCCGAGCCTCATAGCGTGGACACGCGTCCAAATTTCGTATTCGAGCAGACGACTCGCAACCAAGGTTTGCTGCCAGACAGTCTGTGGTGGTTGCCGGTCTTCGCCAAAGACGCATGCCAACGCAACGGAGGTGTCCAGGTATATCATCGGTCTGAACGGTCAAGATCGAGGCCGCCCAACAGATCGGCGGTGGGGGCAAGCGGTACCCTTTGCGGCGGCGACGCACTGGTAACCAACGGGGGGGAAAGCCACCCTTTGCGAACCAACTCACCGAGCAATGCGTCCGCCAATAGCGCACTCCGCTCAGGTCGGGGCGGGGTGAGCTCCGCCACGACCCGTTCTCGATCGGTCACGATTATCGTTTCGCCAGAAGAGGCTAACCTTACGTATTCGCTAAGATTATCTTTCAAGGCCTTAATCCCAACGCTGCGCATGTTTCAAAGGTAGCCTCTAGTGGCCACCTTGTCAAACCGCCCTGCTGCGGCTCGCCAACCCATCCGCGTCCTGCAGTTCCAACGCCCGCTTCAACTCAGTGCGCGTCATTGGGCCGCGCAAGAGCGACATCGCGTAGCGCGGCTGCAGCAATACCGGTGCGCCACTCTGGTGAACGTCGCGCACCACGAACCAGCGCGGCGCGATGTGCTTGATCGTGTCTTCTAGCAGGTGGTCCGTGGTCCGACTGCTATCTGCCAAGCCATCGATCACGCGTGTGCGGTCGGCGTCGGTT
>DATAHU010000184.1:0-2882 GCA_036263015.1 Polyangiaceae bacterium
GAAAGACAGCCAGTCCTCGAGCGCGCGCGCCGGAGCAAAGCCCAGCAGGGCCTCTAGGCTGCGCGCCCAAGCCAAGATCACACCGAGCGAGACGAACAAGCGCAAGATCGGATCAGCCGCGGGCACGAGCCAAGGCAAAGCTCCGAGCGCCGCGAAGAGTAGCAGCGCCAGGGCGCGTCGCTGTGTCGACGACCCGTGGCGTGCCACCCAAAGTGTCGGCAGCGCTGCCAACAGCAGCAGCAGCAGGACCAGTGCGACCATCATGCGCACGCTTCTTACGCCACGATGGTTCGGTGTTCTAGCAGCCGCTTTGGCGTCGTGTGCGCCTGCGGGCCGCCCAAGTGCCGATCAAACCCAGACCCATGCCGAGTGCCGCGGATTGGGAGCCGTTGGGCGCGGTCCCGCGCGGCGCGAGTGCGCAACCGCTTTGCTCCTGATTTCTGGACTCGACCTCCTCGACGAAGGCGTCGTTGCAGGCATCGGGATCGAGCGCCGCTTCCGAGACGCCGGCCGCCGAACACGTCGGCTCGTCGCCCGGCGGGTAGATCGAACATACGCCGTCGATATCGTCTTGGGTTAACTCTCGGCCGATCAGGTCGAAACGGCCGTACGAAGTTGCCATCACGGCGTCGGCGTCGTTGGAGTGCGCCAAGCCCAAGACGTGGCCAGCTTCGTGTGTGACGATGGAGAGCAACACGTCCTCGATCGGTGCGCCGGCAAAGTCTTGTTTGACTTTGGCTGCGTTGATTTCGACGTCCGCGTCGAACACCTCTGCGTCGTCTTGTGCGTAGGTGCTCGTGGTGTAACCGAGCGCCGATACATCGAGTTTCTTGGGCCACGTCGGATCGAGGAACCAAACCCCGAGGTTGAGGTCCGTCACCCGGCAATAGCTCGGTTCGTCCGTCGCCACGACGCCGACGCTCTGCATGTCGAACGAGGGGTGTTTGCCTTTACCGCAATCGACGGCTTTCCAGCGCGCGAAAGCAGACTTCACGATCTGGTTCAAGGTCTTGTCGCTGACGCCTAGGTTCTGCCCCGTGCCTTTGGCGATGCCATAACTCAAGCAGGGTGAGCTGTAGAACAGCTCGTTGCCCTCGATGATGCAGCCCTGTTCATCGCGAGCGCACTCGTAAGTTGGGTTGCCGTGGGTGTCGAACTCATCTTGGCACGAGTGCTGACGGCAATAAGCGCTCGCTTGGGGTGCCCAAAGCACGCAACACGCGAACCCACCCAATAATCCAAAGCGTCGAACCATGTCTCCAAGCAGACTTGCACAGGAGCCTGGGGTTTGCAGCGCGAACTGCACGGCGCTTCGGCGCTTCGAGCGCGCCTCGCGCAGCTTCGCCCGCCTGGCCGGATTTATCACGGTGAGACGCAGTAGGCCGTGGAGCGACGAGGCACCACGTTACCCAAAGATTGGCGTGCTTCGCACTATCCGCTCTATGCGCAGGGGATGAGCACACGGCCAGAACCTCGCCCCTCGCGTTGGCGGCTGTGGGCCTGTTGTCTGCTCATGGGCTTCGCCTCTGGTTTGCCTTACTACGTGCTGGTCTCGCTGCTGCCCGCCTGGTTGCGCCAGAGCGGCGTGGGCCTGGCGGAGATTGGTTTGTTCGCCTGGCTCCGCTTGCCATACACGTGGAAGTTCTTGTGGTCGCCCCTGCTCGATCGCTTCGACTTGGGCTGGCCAGGGCGACGACGCGATTGGGCCATCGCTTGCCAAGCGCTGCTGGTGTCGTTGCTGCTGGCGTTCGGCTTCTGCCATCCGCAGGCCTCGTTGTCATCGACGATCGTCGTGGCGGGCCTAGTCGCCACCTTCAGCGCCACGCAAGACATCGCGATTGATGCCTATCGGCGCGAACTGTTGCTCGACAACGAGTTGGGGTTCGGCAATTCATTGGCGGTCAATGGTTACCGTAGCGCCGGGCTGATTCCGGGTGGCCTCGCACTGTGGCTTGCCGACCGCGTGGCTTGGCGCACGGTTCATTGGGTGGTGGCGGGCTGCATGCTGATCGGCATCGGGGCGACGTTACTGGCCCCTGATGTGGCTCCGAGTGAACGCCCCGTGCGCAGCCTGGCGAGCGCAATCGTCGACCCGTTTCGCGAGTTCTTTCAGCGTCAGGGCTGGCGCTCGAGCTGCGTCATCTTGGCGTTTCTCGTGCTCTACAAGCTGGGCGACAACATGGCCACGAGCTTGGTGACGCCTTTCTACATCGATCTCGGGTTTTCGCTCAGCGAGATCGGGACGTTGGTCAAGCTGGTGGCGCTCTGGTCGACCATCGGCGGCTCATTGATTGGTGGGGCAATCATGTTGCGGATCGGTATCAATCGCGCCCTGTGGGTCTTTGGCCTAGTGCAGATGTTGTCGATCCTCGGGTTCGCCGCGCTGGCGGTGATCGGCAAGAATCATGTCGCGCTTGGGGCTGCGGTGATGTTCGAGTACTTGGGCATCGGACTCGGCACGGCTGCCTTCGTCGCATTTCTGGCCAAAGTCACGAGCAAGCGCTTCACCGCCACGCAGTACGCGCTGTTTTCGAGTGTCGCTGCCTTGCCGGCAGTGGCGTTGGGTTCGGTCTGTGGTGTGCTGGTGGAGCTCCTTGGCTTTCGTGATTTCTACTTTCTCTGCACGGCGGCGGCACTTCCCGGGCTGTTGCTCTTGCCCAGGATTGCTCCCTGGAACGAAGGACCCGCGCAGGCGCAGCCCGAAACGCGCGCTGTTGCGCCGTGACATCGCTTCTGTCCCACAGTGTGCCACAGGTAAACTGATCCGTTCTGAAACCGATCTCGTTTGCACAGTGCTGTCTAGCTTGTGCCGGTGTGATACCTTCGGCGCGAGGTCAGCGTGATTTCGCGGCGTCAGGTGAAGCGGTTCGGATGGCTTTGTT
>DATAHU010000185.1:0-12286 GCA_036263015.1 Polyangiaceae bacterium
GCTTGAACTCACGTTGCCAAGTCGAACTGCCCCAACTCTACCAGCGCTTGCTTTCGCCTTTGCACTGCTGCTTGCCCCAGCGCACAGCGCCCGCGCGGCTAGTGATCACCCGGTGCAATCCGTGCAGGAGGCGAGTGCAGAGCAAACGCTGATTGCTCCACGCCCCTGGTTGATTCGGACGGGGTTCGGGTTAGGCTTTCTGGAGGCGAATATCCACGGCACGGAACAAGCGCGCGTCGGTGAGTACTCCAGCAACCCGAACATGACCGTGTCCGGCGCGCTCGGCTATCAAGGCTTGGTACTTGGGGCCTCGATCGGGGTTGGCAATGTCCTGTCGTCAGAAACACACGGTGTTTCCAGAGGGTTCACCTTGGCCGCGGCTTATCCATTGCGTGTCTTCGACCGAGAGCTGGTGATCTCCGGGCTCGCCCAGGATTACCGGGGCATGGTTCAGGTCGACCCTGATGCAGCCTCGGGTAGCAATGACGACACGGGCCCGATCTCGGTCGAGAAGCACCTGCGCTCTTACCTCTACCAGGTCTCGAGTACCCTGTATTTGAATCGCAACTTCTCGTTCGAGGAGATGAGCACTCGCGTGTCTCGGCGCAAGTTTGTTGGTTCTTGGCACGTTGGGCTCGCGTACGCAGCCTTTGGCGCGAGGAACGCCGCGCCGCTGGCGCTGTACGACCCGGCTCGCAGAACACTAGTCACCGACGAGGGCGCCATGGGAGTACGTTCACTCGACGCGCGGAGTCTGTCGCTACCCATTGGCGGCCAAGCTTATGCGGTCGAACAGACCCGCTGGTACGCCTTGTTTGGCGGGTACGCTGGGCCAGCGCTCAACCAAGGTCGAGCCGATGACGGAGCACTCAGTCGCTTGCGTTTGAGCGGCGTCTTGGGGTTCGGCGTCGGCGCGGGATACACCGCTGACTGGTGGCACACCGGGCTCACCGCAGACCTTCGCATCCACAGCCTTCATCTCGCCGAAGCGTCGCTATTCCTCGTGTCCGGCGTGGTAGGCAGCGAACTGGGTGTGCTCTTCTGAGGGACCTTTCCAGCGCCAACGCGCTTCCGTCATCCCCTCTCAAACCCCAAAGCCCCCCAACCACGCTTGCACGCGCTGTAACAACCAAAACACGGAACACGACGTCAACGCGCCCGCTGCAAGCCACTCGACGCCGCGGCGCGTGCGAGGCCGCTCTCTGACGAACCAAGCCCCGGCATAGACGACGGCCACGACGAGCAGTTGGCCCAATTCGACGCCAACGTTGAACGCGAACAACGACGAAGCCAAGGCGTGCCTCGGCAGCCCCACGTCCGCGAGCGCGCTCGCAAAGCCCAAGCCGTGCAGCAAGCCAAACGAAAACGCGACGAGCCAGGGACGCCTTCGGGTTAACGTGTCGCGCTGATGCGTCACCTCGACGGCGAGCAACAGTACCGACAGCGCGATGCAAATCTCGACGGGCGCGCTCGGAATCTTCACCACGCCCAAGGCCGCTGCCGCCAAAGTGATGCTGTGCGCGACGGTGAACGCGGAGATCGTCGTCAGAAGGCCGCGTAAATCGCGCACCAGCAGCAAGAGCCCGAGCAAGAACAGCAGATGGTCGACGCCGGCCATGATGTGCGCGAACCCGAGCTGGGTGTAGTCGCGGAAGACTTGCCAGCCGTTGGTTGAGCCTTCGACTCCGCCGAGCGGCACCGCTGGCGGCTCACCCTGGCTCAAGCCCATCGTGTGGCTGCCGTCCTGCCACTCGACGTTGACGCCGATCCGCCCCAACGTGGCTTGATCCGAGCTGAACCAGATCGAGCCCGCGAGCTCTTGGCCCTGGCAGTCCATCAGCGTCGGTACGAGCGGCGCGTTGGTGTTGTCGAACGCGCTCTTGCCGTCAATCAGGCATGATTGTGGCAAGTGAACTACCAAGCCGGGAACCGCCGGAAATGAGGGGGCGAAGCGAACCAAGAATCGAGAAGGGCCGACTTCTTTGATCGCGATCACGGCCGGGCGCGCTTCGTGAGCTTGCGCCGAAGTCGCGAGCGACAACACGCACCCGAGCGTCAACATCAGCGCCGTGATGAGTGCATTGGGGTAACAAAGCAGTTTGCGCATGTCCGCCTACTGCTTCGCGCCCAGCTCCGCACCCAGCGTGCGAACGATGTACTGCTTCTTCAAGGCTTCGACGAACTGCTGCACCGCGGCGTCGCGCTTCTGCGCGTCGACGTCCGCGACGAGCACTGCGCGAACGCTCTCGAACGTCGGTTTGCCGCTGACGATGCCGTCCAAGCGGATGAAGTGCGCCCCGCGCGGTCCGGCAAGCCGCTGCCAGGTGCCCACTCGAGCGGGCTCGAGCGCAGTGCTCAAATCCAGATTGAGCACCGACTGCAATTGCGCCTGCGTCATGCCTTCGAACACCGGCCCCCGCGGAAAGTGATCACCCAGCGTGCTCGGCTCCGCGCCTTCATTCAATTTCGTGCCGACCTCCGCGGCCCGAGCCTCGAAGCTCTCCGGCGCAGTGCCGCGATTGACGAACACGTGAGTGAGCTTGAACGTGTTGGGCTTCGTGTAGCGCTCCGGGTGCGCGTCGAGCTGCGCGCGGAGCTCGTCATCGCTGGCAGGGGCCACGATGATGCGCTCGCGCTCGAGCAACGCCAGCTTGTTCGCCAAGTGGGCGCGGATCACCGCGTCGTTGGCTTCGAGCCCCAGTTTGGATGCCTCTCGAAACAGCACCTCGGTCGTCACCCAAGTGTCTAGCGCGCGTTGCAGCTCGTCTGGGTTCGGCGGGTGGCCGTTTTGCGTCGCAAACTCCGCCGCGACCTCCCGGCGCACTCCGTCGTTCACGTCCACGACGTCGTTGTTGCGGCGCAGCCAGGCGTCCACCAAGAACACCGCTGCGCCGACGAGTACGAAATAGAGGAGGGGTTGCCGCAGTGCGGCCCGTAGGTTCACGGGGCTCAGGATAGTCGAGCTACGACAATCGGGCCAGCGTCACGCTCCGAGCGCCGAGATCAGGGCGCGAGCGACAAATTGCCCGCGTCGAGCGAGATCTCGTAGTAGCCGTGCTCGTTCCAGGGCAGCGGCGTGCCGTCTTGCGAGAGCGTGCCGCCATCCACCGTCACGCGCAGGTAGTGCCCGGGCGGGAAAGAGTCCTTGAGCGTCCAGGTCCAGGTCTGAGCGCCGCCATCCATGCCCGTCGTGGCGCCTTTGATTGCCTGCGCGCCTTGGATATACGCGGCCACCTGCTCCATCGAGCCGATCCAGATGTTCTTGGTCTTGGCGTACACCACGCCGTCGTACCAGCCCTGGAAGCTCACCGGGTGGTAGCCGCCGCTGCCACCGCTCTGGAAACCGTGAATGCAGACGGTCTGCCACTTGCCGCCGGCTGCGGTGTCCGCGTAGCCCTTGAACACGTCCACGCCGGCACCCTCGTTGGGCAGGTTCGACGGCAGGTTCGTCCAGTCCGTGTTGCCGTCGGCGCCGATGGTGCCACCGTTGACGCCGCGGTCGAGCAAGAACTGGCTGTTCGTGATGTTCACGAAGTCCGTGGTGACGCCGTTCGGCGCGGCCATCGTGTAGGAAGTGATCCCGTAGTTATCCTGGATCCACTTCTCACCGTCCGTGGCATCAGAGCCGACCTGGGTGTGATTCTTGGTGTGGTTACCGAGCTCGTGTCCCGCCTCGAGCGCGGCCTTGTACATCGGGTCGGACGGATTGCCGCCTGCGCCCGTCGTCAGGTACCAGGTGAACGGTACCCCGAGCTCCATCATCTTGTCTTTGTTGCCTTGCTGGCTGCCCGTGGCGTCGTCGAATGAATAGGTCAGCGCTCCACCGAAGCCCGCCCAGTCGAGCACCTTCAGATTGCCGGCGCTGCCGCTCGGTTGTGCCACTCCGCCTGCGCCGGGCTCCATGATGCCCGACGGGTTCGGATCGCCCATCGCAGGGGTCACCGGCGTGGTCATCGTCGGCTCTGGAGTCGCGGTATCCGAGGGCATGGTGGGCGCCGTGTCCGTCGCGGTTGGCATCGGCATCGGCATTTCCGTCGGTTGCGTATCCGGCGTTACGGGGACCGTCGTCTGGGGCGTGGGGGGGCCCGGGGGCGACGCGGGCGTGGTGGCCATGGGCGTCGTGGTCGGCGGCGTGGTGGGCGTCGTCGTCGGCGTCGTCGGCGTCGTCGTGGGCTGCGGCAGCGTGGGCGGCGTGGTGGGCGTCGTGGTCGACATCGTCGGCGTAGGCGGCGTCGTCGTTACCGGCACCGTGTTCGAGCCCGTGGCCGAAGGCTCTCCGGTCGGAGCGACCGTGGCGGACGTCAGCGGGGAATCCCCCGAGCCTGTCTCATCCCCACCGCAAGCGGCAGCAAGGAGCAAGGGGATGATGGACGAAGCAATGACGAGGCGCGTGTGCATATCGAATCTCCTAACCACGTGTATCCGAACCATGACAGGGATTGATCATGGAACGCACCCGCGTTCATCAGTCGCTCCACAAGGCCTGAAAAAACATGGCCTCACGGTCCGCCGCAGAAAGCATTTTTCGCGTTGTGCGTCTTGGGAACGCACCGAGTTAGCAACGCTGCACTGAATTGGTAAGCCTTTCGCCAGAATTGAGAGGATTCGAGCAGTGCGTGCGCGCGCAAAATGCGCTTCGGACGCGAGCGCCCGTGCGTCGAAAACACAGCGTTTCGGTCGAAATGGTGGGTTCGTCGGGCGCGCGCGTTCTGCGATCCGCACAGCTGTTTGGGACGCGCTAGTTGCGACACGTTAACAGCGCGGACTCTCTCCGTGCACAGGCGGCAGGGACGAGCAGCAAGCCAGCCGTACTCCATGGGTGCCTGCTGGCGTTCGTGAAGGCTCGTCGATGCAGCTCAGCTTCACGCCGCGCGCTAGCGCGTGGCTAGCGCACACGCTCAGGGGCGTGTCGCGAGGTGCTCGGTCATGCTAGCGGCAAAGCTCGACCCCCGGAGCCGAAACGCGCATGCCGCCGCTGACCCTCTATCACGCACCCAACTCGATCTCGCTGGCCACCCTGATCGTGCTCGAAGAGCTTCGGCGTGCCGTACGCGCTCGAGCGCGTCGATCTCGTCAAAGGCGAGCAGCGAGCGGCTGATTACCTGGCCCTCAATCCGCTGGGTCGCGTCCCGACGCTGCGCACCGAAAATGGCTTGCTGACGGAGACACCGGCGCTGCTCACGTTTCTGGCCCGCTGTGCTCCGGCGGCGGGTTTGCTGCCCGAGACGCCCTTTCTCGAAGCGCGTGCGCTCTCGTTCCTCTCGTATCTCGCTTCGACCGTTCACATCGCTCATGCTCACCGAATGCGCGGCGCGCGCTGGTCCGACGACGCGGACGCCATCGCCTCGATGCAACGCAAAGTGCCGAAGTCCGTACTCGACGCCTTCTCTCTGATCGAGCATCACAAGCTCGAAGGGCCTTGGGTGCTGGGTGAACACTTCACGGTCTGCGACCCGCATCTGTTCACCCTCGCACAATGGTTGGAAGCCGACGGCGTGGACACCAGCAAGCTGCCACGCGTGCTCGCTCACCGTGCTCGCGTGTTGCAACGCCCCGCGACGCAGCGAGCGCTCGTCGCCGAGCGCTCGTGAGCCATTCTGGTGCGCGCTTCGACCTGAGTCAGGTCAGCTCGAGCGCGCTCGAACGCCGGCGCGGCAGAGCTTGGTAGCTCACGAAACCCATTCCGAGCATGCACAGCAGAAGCCCCCAGGGCGAGAGCGCCGGCACCGACGCGATCACGGGATTGTCGGCAATGCTGATCGTCGCGCTCGCGGTCGAGCCAACATCGTAGCTACCGCTGTCTCCGATCGTGAGCAGCAGTGTCTCGGTCCCCTCGAGCACGTTGTCTGCGACCGGCGTGAGGGTGACGTCCACGAAAGACTGACCCGCGGGAATGGTCACCACGCTCGTCAAGGCAGGGGTAAAATCGCTGCCGTTTGCCCGACCATCGCCACTGGCCAACGTGAAGTTGACCGTCAATTGATTGATCGTGCTGCCCGTGCGCGTGAAGCGGAAAGTGCCGGAATCGGGACCGATTTCCGAAGCGATCGCGTCACTGGCGACGACGCTCACGCTGGGCGTCGCGGGTGCACCGATGGTTCCAGGTGAACCGATTTCCACTGAGTGGTTGAGCGCCGCGAAGGCGCCATTGATGCCGGAGGCGCTCAGCGCGGAGATGCTGGTGTTGTTGCGCCCTATCGCATTGTCGAAGGTCGGGTACGAGGGCCCTGTCGGAGAGTTGCCGAAGGAGACGTTCGCCTGCAGCACGCCGGAACCATTGTACAGATTGACCGCGTCGCCGCCCGTGCCGAGACCAACGCCACTGCCGGAGTAAGTACCCACTTGTAGATTGGGCGGCGGATTGGCTCCGAACCACAACGTCCTGAACGTGCTCGTGATGCTGCCGGGGCTGCTTTCGATGAAGATCACCGATTCACCTGGCGCGATACTGCTGACGCCGTTCAGCACAACCGCGGAACCGAACGAGTTCGAGTTGTCGTCCATTTTCCAGCCGCTGATGTTGGCGGCGGCCGTCCCGACGTTCGTCAGCTCGAACCAGTCGGCGCCGAGTGTGCTGTTGCCGCTGGCCCAAGGTGCCACCTCTGAGATGATGATGCTGGGCGTTCCTCCGGTCCCCGCCGTGATCGTCAATCCGAAGCTCACCGTCGCGTCCGGCGTGCTCCCCACGCTGGGGTCGTCCACGTTGACGCTCACGCTGTAGTTGGGCTTCGTCGTCGCGTTCAGGACCGTGCCGCTCTTCAAGAACAACGCGACCCCGATGGCTTGGAACGACGCCGCATCGGGTCCCGTCAACGTGATGTCGTTGGTGCCGAGCCCGTCATCGGCTATTGCGATGTCCGCGACTTTCACGGCCGCCGCAGTACTCGTGTTCTCCGGTAGTGAGTTGACCTTGTTGGTCAACGCGACATCCGTGGGCGCCAGATTGATCGCGGTCGATGGCGCATAAACCCAAAGCTGGGGATGGTCGGCATCGCCCCCGCCATTCTCGTTCGCGACGTAGAGGGCGCCGTCACTGTCCATGCTGACGCCTTCCATCGTCATGTCGGGCACGCTCAGCGGGCTACCGGGATCGGCAACGATCGTCAGCCGGCTGTGAACCGTGCCGGTTCGGTCGACGTTGATGATTTGACCCGACTCCTGACTGATGACCAACAAGTGGCTGAAGTCGGTTTGCCCGAAGAGTGACGGCAAGTTGGACAACGCGAACACATCGGAGAAGTCCAAGAGGCCGGCCAGCGCCGGGCTGAACAGATCGGTCGAACTGGTCGAGCTCGGTGAACCGTTGCTGGCACTGCCTGCGTTGAAGTTGATGCTCGTCAGGAAGATCGACTGCGGATCCTTCTCTTTGACGAAGACGAAGCCGCTCGTCGATGGATCCCAAGTGACGCCTTCGAGCCCAGTGTTGCCGATGCTGGTGCCAAGCTTGACGGTTTGGACGTCGTCGGCTTGCAAGGTGTCGCCAGCGACGTAGGTGAACAGATTCGCTTGGCGATAGCGCTCTTCGAGCAAGATGAACTCGCCGCTACCGACGTAGGCGATGCCTTCGGTGTCGTAGAACTCAGTGCCCTGAGGGCTGCTGCCCTGAGCGAGTGTCATCGAGTCGATCAGTTGTCCGGTCTTGGACACCTGAACGACGGACGTTCCGCCGTCACCCACCACGAACAACGTATCCGTGTCCCAGTCGTAGGTGATCCCGGAGGCTTCCTGTGCCAGCAAGCTGTGAGTCGGGTGCGCGCTGCGCGTCGGCTCCGGCAGATCGTAGCGGCCGACGCGAGCGTAGGTCGAAAGGTCAACAGCCGTAGGATCGGCCTGTGCAATGGACGCAAAGGACACACTGGTAAGGAGCACGAGACAGCTCAGTCTCGAGGGACACGGGGCATTGGAGTTGGGCATGGTAGACGTCCGAGAAGTGAGGGCGCGAAGCGGACGGAGATGTGCCCAAAAGAGTCGTGAGCTGGAAGACGGGACGCGCGCTGGCACAAGAACGTAGCCAGACGCGCGCGCGAACGAACCACAGCACGTCACTGCGGCGAGCGGAGCCCAACAAATCCTCCGACCGAGGTAGCCGTGCTCGGGCACTTCTTGGGTTGCGCGCCAACAGCGCGTCGTTGCTCGGGCAACTCGGTTGGCGCGCCTGCGGCGAAACTGGCGACGTTGAAGCGGCGCCTGCGCTGGCTCACGGGTTGCAATGGCTTGGGTCGTGCGCGTGTTGCTCGTAGCCCTGGCCATCCTTGGCGTCGTCACCTTGCCAAACCGGGTTAACGCTTGCTCGTGCGTGTCTCGTCAAGCGCGTCTATTGATCCCCGCCCCGGGCGTCGCGCATCCGTATGACGCGCCTTTCTTGGTGGAAGGTTTTCTGCAACCCGACGCGTTCCTCGGCCCCGCCCGCGGCGAGCTGCAAGCGCTCGCCATGCAGGGCCGAGCAGGCGACATCGACCTCTGCGCTCCACGGTTCTTCGTGTTTGGCGCAGCCGACGTGCCGGTGACCGACGACGCAAAGCTCATCTTGGATGATCAGGTGTCGCCCGCGGCCGTGTTTCAGCTGAATCTCTCGGCTGAACAGCATCTGCCACGGGGGCAAGCACGGGTGACCATTTCGGTGGCGCGTAGCGCTATCGATCCGCTCGAGCTCGGCTCCGGTCTGTGCGACGACGTTCCCGAGCCCACCACTGCCGTGGGCCTCTTCGAAATCGTCGTTGCCTTGTCGCGCCCAATGCCGCTGTTCGTTCAAGCCACGACCACCGATCCCAACGTCGGTCCGATTCGTCAATTCGGGTCAACGCTGTCAGTCGCGGCTCGAACGACGCCGAGTGACACCGTTTCCTTGCAAGTGCCGGTCACGGCCTCTTCAGGTCGGTGTGTCGACGTGGCCCTCTTCGATTGGACCTTGGAGGCGCTCTGGCATTTCGATTCGTGTCTCGACGTCGGTCAGCAAGAGCAGCGAGAGGCCTCAATCGAGGCAGTCAGCGCCGACTTCCCGATGTCGAGCCCGCCCGCGCTGCCAGCGGTCGTCGAGACGGCTGGGTGTTCTCTCGCACGCCAACGACAGTCACCCTTCGGACCGCGCGTTCTAGCGTTTCTCTTCAGCGTGCTTCTCTCACGCAAAGCAATTGCGCGACGCGCAGTGTTGGTACGGCAAGCAGACCTGCGTCGAAGCGCTACTTCCGGCGCTTCGCGGGAGGGTCCCATTTGTCTGCCACGACGTCGTTCTTGTCGACCAGATCGAGCTCCACGGGTTCGAAACTGATTTCACCGCACCGGACATTCTTCAAATCGTCGCTGTCAGGTGTGTCGACCGTGCAGCTGATCGACTTGAGCGCGCCTTTGGCGTTCTTGTTGAACGTCACGTCGTTGCGAGGGTCTTTGGCGCTCAACTGATGCAATATGCCCTCGTACTTGCTTTCGACCTTGGTCTCGCAGACCTCCTCAGCCACTTTACTTCCAGGTGAAATCTGTTTCATCAAGCTACACTGCGCGCTGTCGAGCCGGATCGATTGGAGCTTGGTGCCATTGCCACGGAAAGCGCATTCGCTGAGATCCGTGCTCGGGTCGAGGGTATCTAGGTCGACCACGTCGCCTTCGACTTTACGCTTGAACGTGCTGTGGTCGTCCTTGTTCTCCTCGAGCGTGATGTTCAGAGTTGCAAGCAGGGTGCGCACGGCTAGCCGATCGCCGCCCGTGAAGTGGGGGGCGAGATTGAGGTATGCGCTGACTGCCACCGGGCCTCCGCCCATTTCCTTGTCGCCCCGCGGGTTGTCAGAGAACCAGTAGTAGACCTCCTTGCCGCTCTTGTTGAGGAGCGATGGCGTGACGATACGTGAAGTCCGGCAGTCCGCCCCGTAGCGAACCGGAAGATGTCTGTATTCGGGATTGGCGAACTCGGCGAAGTCGCGCCACTTCTTGAAGAGCTCCTCGCACTTGGGCTTCCAATCGACATCGCAATTTTGGGCCTTTTTTCGCAAGTCAGCGAGCTCATCCCGATAGTCACCCAGGCGGGACTCGTAGTACTCGAGCCGCTCTTTGCGTTTCGCTGGTTCGGTGCCGAGCGCGAACAGCGCCTTGTTGTCTTTGACGAATCTCGTATCTTCGCTCAAGGCCTCCAAGCCGTAAGCTGCTTCGACCAGCTTGCCGAGTTTTTCGTCGGAGGTCATGGGCGCCAGCGGGTCCTTGCTCGGCCAATTGACGACGACATCCTCGTAGGGGATGGCCTTGAGCTTGAACGTCGCCTTCGACCCTTTTGCCCCGGGGAAGCTTTCGACCTGCTTCAGGAACTGCTCGATTGTGACGCTCGCGCGCTTGGTACCGCTCGAGATCACGTCGACCTTCAGATCGTTCTTGTGACTGGTGTTCTTCAGCTCGTTGAGACTCTTCAGCGAGGCGCTTGCGCTTTGTCCAACGTAACTGGCGCCGACCTTGCTGCTCAAGCCGAGCTTCGACGCCGTTTCCACATCGTCGACAACGAGCTGCACCACCCCGTACATCCAGCGCCCTTCTTGCACTCCCACGATGAAGTAGTCACCGCACTGCTCACGGAACGCGGGCTTGCCTGCAAGCTTGGCATATTCTGGTTTCAACCTGATCTCGCCCGAGATGTACTTGAAAGGTTCGACCTTCTTGTACGAAGCGACGATGGTCTGCGTGAGTGTGTTGGTCTTGGTCGACTCGAATAGGCCGAGCTTGCTGTCGCTGCTACCGCTGGCCACGCCCATCGATGCGCTGAATCTAGTGCGAATCGAGAGGTCCATCGAATCGGCGAGTTGGTAGTTGGAAGTGACTCGATGGTAGCTGAACGAGTCGCCACCAGCCCCGCCCCCACCGTCGATCAAGCCTCCCTTGAACTCGACACATTGTCGGGACACGAACGTTCGTGCAATCGAATCGTAGCCATAACCCTGTCCCGACAGCGTGTCGGCGGGTTCGAGATCGAGATACCGATCGACTCCCGCTTGGGAGTTTGTATCTGCCGAAGCTCTCGAACCCGCGACCAAAGCGAACGCACCCGCGACCAACACCGCGCACCCCGTTATCCAGTTCCGCATACCAACCTCCGTAGCGCGTACTTGTACGCGCTGTACAGCCCGCCTGGGCTATGTTTTCATTCCCACGCCCTGTGAATCTGACACCCTCCCAGTCGCGCTGGCAGGGCCCACCAAAGGGCGTATCTGAGGTGCATGCCGGTGAGAAGGGATAAAAGTGTTTACTCTCGTGTAAACAGTGCGGAGCGTGGGAGTGTTCTGTATACTTGGCGCGCGATATGGGCCGCCTGAAACAAAACACGATTAGCGTGGTTGAAGCTGCGTATGCGATTCACCTAGACCAAGACGCGTGGCTCGCGGGTTTGGTCCAAGCAGCAGAGCCGGGGCTGGCGGAGGAGCTCGGCCTCGTCGGTTACGTATACGATGCACGTCGACTACCCCTCGAAATCGAATCAATCCACGTGCGTGGCAGCGGTCGCTTGGTTGATTACGCACGTCGAACGGTCGCAATGGCGTCGACCAACGCGGACTTCGTCGATGCCACTTGGCGAGCACAGTCCGTCGCCACCGTGTCCCAAACCGTGGACATGCGTACGGTCGAATCCGCGAGCGACTTCGTCGCAAACGGGATCAACGACTTTCTGATCGTGAATGCCTACGACGTCTCTGCGACCGGGGTGTGGATTGGCGCGGCATTGCCGACCTTGCGCCGTCCTACGGCGCGTGAATCGCTGATCTGGAGTCGCGTTGCTGCTCACATTGCCGCGGGCTACCGATTGCGACGAAGACGCGAGGGTCGCCCTGCGGCTGTCTTGTCGCCCTCTGGCAAGCTCGAACACCCCGAGGGGGAAGCGACCGAGGGCGCCGCGCGCGCCGCCCTGCGCCAGTCGGTTCTCAGAATGGAGGCTGCGCGCGGTAGGTTGCGTGAGCAGCACGTCGAGCAGGCGATAGAGGGTTGGCAGCCGCTGACCGACGCGCGTTGGTCGCTGATCGATCAGTTCGAAAGTGACGGGCGACGCTACGTGGTGGCAGTCGAGAACGCGCTGGCTCCCAAAGCGCCCGACGGCTTAGCTTTGCGGGAGCAACAGGTAGTAGCGGCTGCTGCGTCGGGACGCACCACGAAGCTGATTGCGTATGAGCTCGGTCTGAATGCGTCGACCGTGCGCGTCTTGCTCAGCCGCGCCGCCAGAAAGCTCGACCTGAGAAGCCGGGCCGAGCTCGTAGCGCTCTACCGAGCCTACGCGCGCAAGGTGACCCTCTGAAAACGCGTCAAGGTCCGTCCAGCTTGC
>DATAHU010000186.1:0-6530 GCA_036263015.1 Polyangiaceae bacterium
GAATTTCGATGCCAAAACGATCCATGCCGGCGAAGTCCCGCACATTGTGCGTCACGATAGCGTCGGCGCCAGCAGCTACTGCCAACTCAGCAACCATGTCGTCGTTGGGATCACGCAACAGTGGGCGCCATAGGAAGAACACGGTCTGTAGCTGAGCGATCGAGCACAAATAGTCCACCAACGTGACGACGTCGCCCTTACGCCTACCTGCATCCAAATGGCGAAGCAGGACTGCTTCGTACTCAAGCACGAGGGGCACAGATAGCGCGATCGTAAACGCATCATCAGCTAGGCGCTCAAGCAGCGCGAACGACGCTCCCGTCCGAGATCGCCACGCAGCGACAAGCACTGAGGTGTCAAGAACGACGGGCACTGAAGAACGGTATCACAGACGATACCACTCAGCAACAGGGGCGCTCGCGACGTGAGCTGAACGGCCTCGACTCCAAGGCTCACGACGAGCCGCGGCCAAACACAACAGGCGATCCCGCCCGACTCGTGCATGCTAATCCTGTTCCCACGATTGCGTCGAAAAGAGCCTCTGGAATCCCCGTGGCATACAGCTCAATCCGAGTACACGCGGGATGGTGTTCGAGAATCGCGTCCAACAGGTACTCCGCCTCGCCCTCTGACAGGCTCGGCGTTGCACATCGAAACGTAGTTACACGCGACTTCGACCCGGTTCCTGCCGCCCGCCATCGTTCCGAGGCAGCACGATTCGCTTGCGTGTCGACCAGCCACACGTTAGCGACCTCGGCAACCTCCGCGAGACGAAGCGTGAAATCCTCGTCAAGAACAATGGCCACAATATGCTCAGGTCTCATCGACGCCATGGTTGGCAAAACGACCGTTCCTCTAGCACGCGCGGGACTCAGGTGCGACTTCCACAAGGCACACCTCTCGCAGAGCAACTACGAGGTGTTGGTCCCGGCGCAACGCCGCACGGGTCTGGCTAACGGCACTGTGTTTAACCCGCAGGCCCAACCAAGTCACGCTGAAGTCACCAGCGAAGGAAGGGCGCAGCCATGCCCGCAGGGCACATGGCTGCGTGCGTTAACCTACCAGCAGGCCTGCCTGTCGGGTTCAAACATGAGTTCGGCGGCTGTGGCACTCGAGTCATGAGTCTTGGAGGGCGCGCTCGTCCCAAAGTCCACTTCATGCAACAGCTTCTTGGTTCGTTTGCCCGTTGCCGCCTGCTCGTCTTGCTCGGGGCGCGTCTCAAACCCGCGCAGTTAGCTTGCTCGTTGGTTCGTCTCGTCTTGCTGGTCGCCACTCGTTTGCTCGTTTCACGGTGTGCGCTCGTCTGCTCGCAGTGGTCGCGGCTCGTGCTATCTCGGGTCTGCGTTGCGTCTGCTCGTGCGGCGTTTCTCGTTCACTCGCGATCACGTCACCCGTTCACGCGCATCGGATTGACCTTCACCCGTCCACCGCAACGTCGCGTTGGTCGCCGGTCGTTAGTCATTTCTTCGACGGGACCCGTCCAGTCGCGCTGGTCGGCACTCGTTGCTCGTACCGCAAGCGTTTGCCTCTGTCTTCCGCGGGGACAGAATGGAACGTCTTGTCGTCCAGTCGCGCTGGTCGCCGCTCGTAAACTCGTCACATCTCCTCAACCCCGAGCTTGCTCGTCACTCGTTCGGCTGTTGCTCGTCAGTCGCTCCAGAGACCTGCTGTCGTCCGTCGGGGGCCTTGTTTTGCGTTTGCTCGTTACCGGACCGATACGCAGTCTCCGGGGTCCCAGCCCAGCCTCTCGGGCCTTCTGCATTCGGAGCCCCCGGGCTCACTGACCTTCCTCCGGGCGCACTGGTCGCAGGCAGCCTCTCGGGCTTTCAAGTTCAACTCTCGGGCTCGCTACCCGCAACATCACTTCGCCTCCGGGCCCGCCAGCTGTCCGCCGGGCTCACCACCAGCGATCACACTGACCACCTCTCGAGTCTTCGCGGCGCGCTATCTGCTGATCACGTTCCCCTTCCCAGGAAAGACCAACCTCTTGGCAGGGATTAACGCTCCAGTCTGGTCCGCCGAACTCAATTCTGACTCGCGAAGCGGGCAGCATAGCGCACGATCGAACGAGTCCTTATGCTCGGCTTGCATGCTGTCCCCAGGGTCGCGCGCTATGCTGTGAACACAAGGCCACTCACCTCGTGTATCGCGGCCATCAACGCTCCATAATACGCAGCGTTGGGAAAAGAAGCACATTGGACGAACGCCGCCCGGCAGCATAGCTCGCCAAGCCCTTGAGCGGTTCCTCGCGCCGCTGCCGATGCCGACATTCCCCGTCGCAGCGTGACGAAGCCGTCAACAACGCGTGAAGCTCGGAAACGCAACAAGCAAGCACTGCGCTGTTACCGCCGCCCCGAATCTAGCCACCAGGGTCCAGCGTTGAACGCAGGAACGCAGCGACCCCCGCGCCGCAATCTCCGTCCACGCGCAACTCGCGAATCGTTACCACCGCACCGCTCGGGCACCGCGCCGCAGTCATCCACCCCGCGCCGCGTCCCAAACCGCGCGCAACAATACCCAACCACCGTTTCCGACAACCCAACTCGCGTCAGTCGGTAACACCCCATCACACGCCCCGAGCTGGGTCGCACCAAACGGTCGCCTGCCATCAACGCAACCGATACAGCTCGCGGAAAACGGTCACGTATCGTCATTCCGCGCGAGCTACATCGGCCCGGACGATACGCCCCCATCACCGCAACCGATACAGCTCGAAGAAAACGATCATGTATCGTCACTCCGATCGATACAGCTCGAAAAAAACGGTCACGTATCGTCATTCTGACGACACAGCTCGCCTGAAACGATGACGCAGCGCCTCATTGGGCGCACCGAAGCCCGTTTCACCACCGATGCACGTGGTGCGCTCGGCTACGCGACCAGTCGCGGGCCTGGGAATTCAAACATTGTGAGCAACCCGCTCCGGCAGCGGGCGACCTCGTCTCAAGCGCCACCCACGTCATGAGCCGTCGCTGAAAGCGAGCAATCGTTTTCCGTCGACGTCAGTGCCGTAGGTGATCAGCTGAAACAAGGCAAAGAAAGAGATGAGGAATACATATGTCAATTACAACGATAACTACCGCCACTCAAACCCCCACCCAACCGGATCCCGTCGAGCAAGAGGTACTCGCATCTCGAGTGCTGCAGCAGCTAGCGCCCGAGTTGGCTAAGCTCGAACCAAACGACTTGGTTACCAACGTAGCCTTGGACATTCCCACGGCGGTTTCGACCGTGCTGGGGTCACTGCCCGAGATTCGAGCTCAACGCGACGAGTTAGCAGCAAAGCTGCCGGACTTCGACCCTAGTGCGCTCGACAAGTTGGAAGACTACGCGCTTGCCCTCAGCGCTGCTCACGCGGCGTTGTTGGCAGCTAGCCAGCCCTCCAGCGAGTTGCGCGCCGTGGTGGAGGAAGCCACGGAGGTGCGCGAGCTGCTCTTGAGCGATGCGACTGCGCTGGTGCGGCGTGGCCTGTTGAGCTCCGAGAGCATTGCGGATCTCAAGGGTCCAGTGGGTTTTCGCAACATCTCGACGGATGTCTTTCACTTGGTCGAGGCGATTCGTGCGCGCTGGACGGACATCGAGTCAAAGTCGGCGATCACGCAGCAAGAGCTCGACCGTGCAGAGCGCCTGCAGCAGCGGCTCAACCGCTTGCTTGGGTTGAAAGATCAGCAGACACCCGACATCAATGCTGCGAGTGAACAACGTCGACGTGCGCTGACGCTGCTCTTGCGCGCTTACGACGAAGTGCGGCGGGCGATCACCTATCTGCGCTGGAAGACGAACGACATCGACGACATTGCGCCGTCGCTCTTTGCCGGACGCGGCGGAAGGCGCAAAAGCACAGAGACCACGCCCGCTACGCCGGCCACACCCGCCGTCACGCCCGCGACTGGCACCACCCCGACCACGGGTACTCAGCAGCCGACGACGAACTCCAGCGCGGCGACGCCTGGCGCCCACAACGCTGCGGCTACCCCTGGCTCTGAGCCGTTCCTTGGTTGAAACGAAACCGCGGCCCTCATGACCCTGGTTGTGAGGGCCGCGGAACTCTCTGGAGCACTCTGATGTCGCAGTCGCGAGCAATTCTCAATCTTGGCGCCTGGCGCACTCTCGAAGGCCAGCCAGGGGGCTCACCCTTGCGCATCCCCGCCGATCACTTGGTCACGCACGCCGTCGTCGTGGGTATGACTGGCAGTGGCAAGTCTGGCCTCGTCATGGTGATGGCCGAAGAAGCGCTGCGCGCACGCGTGCCCGTCTTGATGATCGACGTGAAGGGAGACCTTCCCAACTTGCTGCTCTCCTTTGCCGACTTCGACGCTCGTCACTACACTTCATGGTTCGCGCAGCAAGCAACGGCAGAAGAAGCGGGCGAACTCGCGAGCAAGTGCGCTGCTGAAAGAGCAGAGAATTTCCGTCAATGGAATCTCAGCGAGAGCGATCTGGCCGCGTTTGCGACCAACACGCAGATTCGGCTGATCACGCCAGGCGCGAACTCGGGTGAGTCGCTGCACGTGTTGTCCTCGCTCGAGAAGCGTTCACCCCGTTGGGACACTGATCCGGATGCAGCACGCAGCGCGCTGAGCGCAGCCGTCTCGCTGGTGCTGCGCTTGCTCGGCCGCGATCCGGAGCCTGCTCGCAGCAAAGAGCACGTGCTCTTGAGTGTGTTGGCAGAGCGCAGGTTGCTTGCCGGACAGAACGCGGAGCTTCCTGCTTTGATGCAGGACGTGAAATCGCCACCCATCGCAGAAGTGGGCGCGCTTCCGATCTCGGAGTTCATGAAGAAGAGCGAGCGTCTTAAGCTCGCAGCATCTCTCAATACGTTGCTTGCGTCGCCCACCTTCGCGTCGTGGCGCCAAGGGGCCGCTCTCGATGTGCAGAGTTGGCTCACGCCTGACGCTACGGGACGCACTCCCGCCGTGATCTTGAGCGTGGCTCACTTGGACGACGAGGAACGCGCGCTGGTGTTGGGCGTCGTGCTGGAGGACGTGTTGTCGTGGGTGAGGAGTCTGCCAGGTTCACAACAGCTCAAAGCACTAGTGATGTTCGATGAGGTCTATGGATTTCTCCCGCCGCACCCAGCCAATCCACCCACCAAACGTCCGATCGTTGCGCTGATGAAGCAAGCTCGCGCGTTCGGCGTGGGCGTGGTCGTTGCAACGCAAAACCCGATGGACTTGGACTACCGTGCGTTGTCGAACGCTGGCGTGTGGTGCATCGGGCGTCTGCAGACTGACGCAGACAGAGCCCGCGTCATCGATGGCTTGCGCGGCGCGCTGAGCGTGGAGCAAACGGACGCCGCGATCGAGGAAGATCTAGGGCGCACGATACAACGCCTGGCCGATCGCTGGTTCGTGGTCAAGGACACCCACGCCAAGGTCGGTCCGCTGCTGTTGCAGCCGCGCTATGCGATGTCGTGGCTGCGCGGGCCCATGACGCGCGGGGAACTGCGAGCCGCGTGTGAACAGCGTCTGGCAGCGGGCAACCGTGCACCCTTTTGAGCACCTAGTGGCTCTCAGGGGGGCAAACGTGTTTCTCGGGCGTCGAGAGGGCTGGCGCAGAATGGACGTGGAGCCGAGCCTTGGTCACGCTATCATGCACCTTGCATGCTGCCCCCGCGCACCAACCTACTGGCCACGCTGCCGTTGCTGTGCGCGTGCGGCAGTCTCGATGAGTCTCAAAGGGCGTGGGCCAACAACGCGAGCATCGCTTCCGCGGGCCCCGGGCATGCTTTCGTTGCCGGATATGATGCAGACGATCGTGGTTTCGTGAAAGAGCTGAAAGACGGGACGCTGACTCAGGTGCTTCAGACGCAGGGTGGACCGTTGAACGGGATTTGGGCGGATGCTGAGGGTCACGCGATCGCTGTTGGAAACGCGGGTGACGTCGTTACCCTTTCGGACGGCCATTGGAATATCTCGAACGTTGGGACTCATCTGGAACTGACGGCGGTCTGGGCGGCTGCGCCCGACCGCGCAATCGCTGTCGGAAATTCCGGCAAGGTCGCACGCTATGACGGTGCGAGGTGGAACCAAGACCCCGCGATCACCGAGAGCAACCTTCGCGCAGTGTGGGGGAGCTCTTATGCTGACGCGTTCGCCGTGGGCACTGGCGGAACCATCATTCACTTCGACGGTTCCGCTTGGACCGAGATGCAGAGCGGAACGACCGAGGAATTGAGCGACGTATGGGGCTTCGATGCCCACGACGTCGTGGTCGTAGGTGGATCGGAGCTGACCGAGCGGCACGTCGTCCTCAGATACGACGGTACCGAGTGGCAGACGGAGGTATCGGGTTCGCCTTTTGCCCTGCTCGGAGTCGATGGTAACCCAGAGGACGACACGCTCTACGCGGTTGGAGCCGCCCGGCGCGGCAGTGACGGCGTTGCGGCGGCCGTACTCCACTTTGACGGCAAGGAGTGGAATCGCTCGGACCCCGGAATTGACGAGTTTCTGTGGGATGCGTTGGTCATACCTGACGGCGGATGCTTGGTCGTTGGCCCAGGCAACACGTTTGCACGCGTGAAGTAATGC
>DATAHU010000187.1:0-6895 GCA_036263015.1 Polyangiaceae bacterium
CCCGCGTCGGGGGGGTGAACGGCCAACAGGGTCGTGACCTCGATCTCGAAACGTGGCACGCTACGCCCGGCGAATGAACTCTCTAAGAGCCGATCTCAAAACCTGTCGCCGATGGGAAAAACGCCCCGCTCTAAGTCTCGCCCTGCTCGGCGTGCTGTCGCTGGCCTGCTCGACGCACGACGAGGCCCCTCGCATCCGGCACGCTGACGCGCCGCTGCGCAACGCGTCAGCGTCGAGCGCCGAGTCCAATGCCAGGGCGACACCTGGGCTGGCCGCCGCAGCGCCCAAGCCGAGCGCGCACTTCGAGCTGGTGAACGCGGGCGAGTGCCGGGACGATTGCTGGATCGAAGATCTTGGCACCCGCACGCTTCTCGTATCGCCCCACGACGTGCGGTTTGTCGAAGCCGGCCAGCCTTGGGCGGCGGCCAACGATTCGAGCGCGGGTCTTCCCAGCGGCCGCGGGCCAAGCTCCGTCTTTGCGCACGAACCGCTAATCCTTCGCGTCGCATTGCGACCTGCGCCCGCCGAGGCATTCAATTCCGAGCCGGACGACGATGCCTATTTCCGTTACGTCGAGGGACGCTGGGTCCCCTTGGACGTCGAGTTTGGCGCGTTGCCCATCGCTCTACCCCTGCAGGGCGGCACTGCGGTCGTCGGCTGGTTCGACGAACGTGTCCAGCACCGAGGAGACCTCGACTCGGTCCCCGCAGGTAACCTGACGCGAGCACAATTCATCACCGCCGATGGCAAAGTCTCGCTGCTTCCGAACTGGCCCTTGGTGATGAGCTGGCAGCAACAGTCGTCGCCCCACGCCTTGTGGGCCATCTGCGCTCGGCCAAACCGAAGTGGCCACTACTTGTTGCGAGTTCCGTTCGACGGTGCGCCTTCGTTGCAAGCCATTCCCGGTCTGCAGCGCTGCAGAGGGGAGTCGCGTCTGCAGACGTTGGCGGCGCTCGACAGCGTGACCGATGACGAGGCCGAGCTCACGGTTTGGGACGCCCCAGAATGCATCGATGGCAAACTCGCTGGTCACTACCGTTACACGAACGGCCACTTCGAACGCACTGGCGAGGCCGAGCCTCCCGCGGGTGGGACGTACGATCCGCGGGCAGGGTCGACCGTTACTGCCAACCTCGCGCTGTTCACTTTAGATGGCAATACGGTCACGGTGAAACGCGGCGACGCGGTCGAACGCCTCAGCCTGCCCGAGCTGCCGCCGAGCAGCGAACCGCTCTATGGTCGCCTGGAGGTCACGGCCGGGGGTCATGAGGTTTGGGTTCGCAGTCGCCGTGCAAGCCGTTGCTACACGCATCGCTACCAGTGGCCAGCGTCCGAGGGGTTCTGACGGGGGCTGCGATCATTCGACGAAAGCGCGTCGCTGCAAGACTGCTCTAACGAAGCAAAGCCTGCCGTACTCCATGGGTGCCTGCAGGCGTTCGCGACGGTCCGAAGTTGCAGCCCGCGTACACCTGGCGCGCTGGGTCCCGATGTGTGCACCAGCGCGAGCAAAGTAGGCCCGGCCCAATCCCAAAAGCTCTGAAGGCCGTGCACGTCGGTGCCCATTGCTCTCATGGCCCGAGTGGTTGCCAAGCCGAGCGTCGCGCGGTTAGGTTCGGCTCTGCAGGGTCGTTTCGTGGAGTTGGATGATTTCAAAGCGCTGGTGCTAGCGCTCGACGCGGAAGGCATCGAGTCTGCCCGCCCGCCCGCACGTCGCGCCTCGCCACGCCACGTCGCTGGCGCGGATTTACACCGCAAACAGCCGAACCTCACGCCGCTGGCGGCTGCCTGTTACGAAGGGACGACCGAGATGGTCGAGCGGTTGTTATCCCGCGGCGCTGATGTCAACGTTCGCGTCGACGGCGCCGGCGCACGCGACCGGTGCGCTCGGACGCAAAGCTTCAGACTATGCTGCAGGCAAGAGTGCGCAGAAGCTCCGCGAGCTGCTCGCCGATTGAGAGCAAACTGCCGCGCGCACCAATTTTCCTTCGCTCTTTGAGGGGCGCGGCAGTGACTTCTACTTCATCAATAGCTGTCCGCTGGTGTTGACGGTGTCCGTGGGCGGTCCCACGATTTGCACCACGAGCTTGTAAGCGTCTACCAGATGCTCGAGCGGTTTGCGGATTTGCCCATGTGGCGGCTCCCAAAAGCTCTTCTTGATGATGATGGCCTGAGTGCCGGCGCCGTAATTCAAATCTTTGTTGAACACGCGATAAGCGCTGTCCGTCGTGTTCGCGTTGTTGTTTTGCACCACGTTGGCGATCAGCAACAACGCCGGCCCGACGCGCGTCGTCGATAGCGTGGGCACAGTCAGCGCTCGAACTTCACCCACTTGCATCGACGCGGCCTGGAAGCTCGTGGCGTTGAAGTTGGCGAAGAAGTTGATGGTGGGCGACTCGACGTCCTGATACAGCGCGTGGCCACTGAGGTCTTTGGCGGCCAGGCGCTCCAAACTCACCAGCTTGACCGTGAACTGATTGAGGATTGCGTTCTTGATGGTCTTGCCGGGTTGATTGAAGTCGATGGTGTCATCCACCGCATCCGCCGTGCCGTGATTGTCGGCGCTGAGTGCTCTGCAGGCAAAGGGCAACGCCGCAGTCCCGTTCTGAATCGGGATCTGATTGAGCTGCTGCCGTACCAGGCTGTCGATCAGCTCGGTGAGGTGGCCATTGAGAAAGAAGTCGACCACTTGTTCGGCGGTGCCCTGACTGTCCTCCAATTGGAGGGCCCCGATCCCCGTATGAACCGTGACTTTTCCTTTTCCCGTCTCCCAACCGTCGCAGTAGACGTTGATGTCGATGGACTGCGAGATCGTACGTGTCACCGAAGTGGCGACCCAACCCGCCGCTGTCTTCTTCTCTACGTTGTCGACCTTGTAAGTCAGCATGTAAGGGATTTTGGCGAAGGCGTGGTTGGGGCGGTCAGTGAACGCCGTGGCACTCGGTCCCACGCCGAAGACTTTGAACGAAGCCAGGTTGATCCTGGCGCGCACGCTGGTTTGAGCCGCCATGTTGGCGTTTGCTGACGCCAGGATCTCGTTAACCTTGTTGCGCAATTGAGACGTGATCAAGAACTCGATGCCGATGTCGTTGACGGGAGGCGCTGCTGCGGCCGGTCCGAGTGGCGGTGACGCGCCACGAATCGACATGCCATTGTCACTGGGCGATGGCGGATCCACGGCGACTGCGGAAGGAGCGTTGATGGCGCCCACATCGACTGCAGCACCGACCGAAGGGGTTGCCGGTCCGGATGAAGATCCGCCCCCGCTCGTGCCCTTCGTCGGCCGAGTTGTCGTGCTGCCGCCCCCGAGTGCGTCGTCGAGCTTTGGCTTGGCGAGCACGCTACCGGCATCGAAAGCAAATCCCATGACGACGCAAACCAAGAACACTCTGAACGATGCGTTCATATTCCTCCTAAACTCAGACGCGACCCGACGCGCTGCAGAACCGCGTACTAGAGCTGCGTGCGGTTCAGCGTCAACGTCGAGCGCTCGCTGCCGAGGACTTTTCGAGATTCGAATGTTGCGCCAGCGAAATGCGTGACTCGCGTGGGTCAGTTAGCGGGCGCGTTTGGGCGAAAGTTTGGAAATGCTTCGTATACGTGGGGTGTGGACCACGTACGGAGCGCTCATGAAGCGCGCTCGGTTCCGTCGACGCGCGATGTCCGCTGAGTGTGTTGCGCGATGGCCCAACTCAGTCTCAGTACTCGCTCAGCAAACCGATCGCCGGAAAGACGACAAGGCTGGATGATCTGAAGCTGAAGGAGCCAACGTCGTCGCGACTGGCCTGCAATCGCGCGGCGGTACCGAGGTAGCCCGCGGTCAGTTCGAACGCGAGGAACACGTGCTCGTAACCGAGCGCACCCCCGAGCACTCCGGCCGCGCACACACTGCCGCCAGTGCCGTCGATCGAGTACGCGAGCATTTGGCCAGTGGCGTTGGTGGTCTGCATGTCGAAGCGTGTGGCGTAGTGCCAAGCGAGGATGCGAGTCCCCGTCCACCAACGGAACCAGTCGCCACTGCCACCGAGCAACACGGGTATGTCGAAGCCCCAGTTCGACAGTTTGTTCGTCTCTACCGAGTCGTACGCGGTCGTTCCAGCAGCACGATAGGCATCACTGCGCAGACCGAGGCCCACGCTCAAATCGAGACCATCCACGCGTTGCTTCAAGAACTGGTGACGGCCTCCCAAACGTAGGCCCGCGGTCGTTGCGCGCCCAGAGACTTCCCAGTTCTCCGCGACGCCAACCGCCACGCCGAGGTCCATCTCGACCCCGCTCGGGGTGGCGTTGTTGGCCCACTCCGAGTTGATCAATTGCCGCTGTTGTCGAACGCTCAATGCCGACTGCTGATCGAGGTTTTCGCCGACGTTCAGAGCGTGCGGCAGCCCACCTCCGGTCATGGCAAGCCCCATCCCGAGTTCCATTTGGACGTGTTTGGGCTTCGCCACATGGGCTGGCGTC
The DNA here is from genome assembly GCA_036263015.1 of Polyangiaceae bacterium. GTDB lineage: Bacteria > Myxococcota_A > Polyangia > Polyangiales > Polyangiaceae > SZUA-265. The sequence goes on from DATAHU010000187.1 coordinate 4,459, forward strand.
AGTGACGAAAGGGTTGGAGCACAACCCGACAAAGCTACGGCAGCGCTCAACGCCCACCAGATTCGCATCGGGACTGCTTCACCCATATACGCGCGAGCTAGCCGATTTACCCCCCGCGTTGCAAGGCGAGTGATCTGCGGCCCGCACCCCCGCAACGCTTACTGCGACCCGTGCAACACCGGTCGTTCACCCGCCGAGATCAGAATCTCGAGTCTGGTTAGTGCAATCCGCACGTCGCGCGCGATACGCTTTGCGATTGGTTCGTATCGTCGCAGTCGTGCAAAGAAGCGCCTTCTTCGTCGCTCAGTTCCATATCCACTTGGAGCGACGGGGTATTGACCTCGATCACTGGGCTGACCTCGCCAGGTTCTAGGGTCGGCAACTCGACGCTACGCGTAGCCCCATCGTCGGACCACGAGAGCCAAGCGTTGCCCTCGAACGCGGCTCCACCGCCGTTGCCAACCACGACGAAGATGGGATGCGTGCCACAGACTGGGGACGCGTGTTCGAGGAGGTATAGATCCGCCGTATCGCAGTCAGGATTGAGCTCGACGAACGCATCGACGGTTTGACCATCCATCAATGTGCTGGCCAAGGGAGCGTCCCACCCGTCACAGTTGCTGTCCTCTCCGTCACCCCAGATCTCTGGCGCGTTGGGGTAAATCTTGGCGTCGTCGTCTTCGCAGTCGCGCAGCGGCTCGAGCGGGGCATAGCCCGCGGGCGGCTGCTTTGGCCCGCAGAAGAAGTCGCCACTGACGCTCGTGCCGTAACCGTCTCCGTCCTGGTCTTCGATCATCCAGACTTGCACGTCCGGGTTGGTGTCGTCGCAATCGTCCGCCTGGTAGGGATCAGCCTGGACATTGTCGCGTTTGCATTCGATGGCCTGGTACCCGGCTGCGCCGTCGCCGTCGCAGTCTATGCCCCCCGTACTGGCCTTCGAAGGTTTGCAGCCCTCCAGCGGCCACTTCAAGCGTTGAAGGCATTCATCTGGCGCAGTGAGCAATGTCTTGCGGGGCCCAACCACCTCGAGTCCTGCGCTCTCGGCGTCACTTGCGGCGCTGGCGATGATAGCCTCGACCTGTGTGGGATCGTCCAACTCGGAAGGGTCGGCGACTGGGCGCAGCGTAGGGTGGCCCTCGTTGCAGTTCAGGAGGCGTTCCGGATCCTGACACGTAGCCGCGCCATCCATCGCAAATTCCAAGCCGCCCACGCAGTGATCGACCGTAAACCCACGCAGGTCGACGCTCGAGATAGCGTCGTCGACTTCAACTTGGTAAGTCTGACCGCCGACCGAGACATAGGTTCGGGAGCTCCGACATTCGGCGCACTCCAGTATCGTGACGATCGCGCCCAAGTCGCGATTGGCGGCGAAACAGGCCAGGTCATCAGCGCTGTCCTCGGCGAAAGCCGTTCCGCAATCCGTGTAGTCCTCGAGCTCAACGCCGATGTCAGCGAACCATTGAGCGATACCCCAGCTGCAGCGATCGGCGCTACTCGCCATGTCGGCGGTCCTCGGCACTGACCATTCCCCCGGATCGAGAGTCGTGTCGTCGGTGAACGGTTCGCTAGCGGCGCTTACGCTCGGGGTGGTGGTAACCACGGACTCCGTCTCGGAGGGACGCGCGACCGTGGTTGGTTGAGGCGACATCGCCGGTGCCTTGGTGCCAGGGGGCGGGGTCGTTTCCGGTGGCGGGTTAACTTGCACACCCCCGTCCGCGGCAGTGGTCGTGCGAGGAGGCTCCCGATCTTCGATCGACTTGGCGCCCGGTCGTTCATCTCCAACCGCCCGCGCACCGCAACCGAGCGTCATGCTGAGGCTGGAGCCGGCGATGAGCAACGCCGCGAGTGCGCGCGCGGCGGATCGGATCGAAGCAGCGGGCATGCGTCATTGTTCCTCATTTCTCGGGGAGCGCGCACGGATTCTTCATGGCAAAACGTCGCGCAGCAGTCGCAAATCTCGGTAAGAAAGTGATCTCTGCTTCGCTTCGGGACCATACTTGCGCCCAGACCGCATTAACCTACTGCAGTTCCGGTGGGATCGTCGTGCCATGTCTCGGTGCGAACGGCCCACGAAGCCCTCGGCGCGCCTGGTTTGCGCATCATCACTCGAGGGTGGTATGAGGCGCCCGTGCAGAGGATTTCACTCGTAATGTGGTTGGGTCTGTTCGTCTTGGCTTGCGCGGCGACGGTGCAGCGCGCACCCGCAGCCGCTGATCGCCTCGCCAAAGCCTTCGCGCCGGAGCCTGGGCACGCGAACGTGTACATTTATCGCCCGCAGCAATTCAGTCTGTCGTCACAGGCGTACACGGTGAAGATCAACGGCAACGCTTTTGGTAGCACGGGCGCAGGCACGTTCCTGCTGGCAGACTTGCCGGCACCCGGCACTTACACGATCGAGTCGGAGTCTGAGCTGCCCGCGCCGGTGATCCTGCGCGTG
>DATAHU010000188.1:0-7464 GCA_036263015.1 Polyangiaceae bacterium
GGGGGTCGCGTCGACGACGCGGCCAAGGTGCTGGACGTATCGCGCAGCGCGCTGTACGCCAAGCTCAAGAAGTACGGTATCCGCGCGCCCGCCGTTGCCTGAGCGATTCAGGGTTGCAGGTCTTGGCTCTGGCTGTCGAACGACGCTGGGATAATCTCGCACGGGACCTCCATCCATTGGATTGCGCTGCGCGTTGGAGACGGCGCGGCCTCAGTTCTTGAGCGCTCCTGGCGGTCGCTGCGTGCGCAGTGCCCGCCGCTGTCCGAGCTGCATCAAGCGCCGCGCCATGAGTGCGAGCGGCACGACTTCTTGCGCTGCCCCAAGATCGATCGCGGCTTTGGGCATGCCCCAGACGATTGAACTCGCCTCGTCTTGGACGACCGTTCGCGCGCCCGCGTTCCTCAACGCCGCTAGCCCTTGGGCGCCGTCGCGCCCCATGCCAGTCAGGAGCACGCCAACCACGTTCGCTGGCGCAGCTTCGGCCAGTGAGTGAAACATCGCGTCGACTGCCGGGCGGTGGCCGTTAATCTTCTCCCCGCGCCAGAGTCGAACGCGGAGCAGCGTGCCCGTGCGCTCCACCAACAAGTGTGCGTCGCCTGGCGCCACTAGCACTTTGCCCGCCTCGAGAACCGAACCCTCTTCGGCGACGGCGACCCGGGCGTGCGAGGATTGATCGAGGCGCGAGGCAAACGCCGGCACGATGTAAGGCGGCAGATGCTGCACCACGATCACAGCCGGAAAGTCTGCGGGTAGCGCCGAGACGATCGTTTCGACCGCCACGGTTCCCCCGGTCGAAGCGCCAATCGCAACGACCTTTACGTCCTTCTGCTCTGCGGCTTCGAAGCCCGGGCGCAATGTCGCGCGGACGGCCAACGAGGGCCGACCGAGGGGGCTGATGCTGTGGGCCGCGTTCGGCATTTCTCCGAGACGCGTCACGGCTGCCGCCTGAGCCACCGCCTGAGTCAAATCACGACCCATCTCTGCGGGAGGATACGACTCACAGGGCTTGCGCACGACGGCCACGGCTCCTGCAGCAAGAGCGCGCAGTGCCGTGTCACCTCCAGCAACGGTGATCGAGGAGCAGATGATCACCGGCAACGGAGAATAGCGCATGATCCGTTCGAGGAACGAGATGCCGTCCATGCGCGGCATCTCGACGTCCAAGACCAAGACGTCGGGTTGCAAGTCCACGATCAGCTCGCGCGCAGCATACGGATCCGAAGCTTCACCGACGACTTCAACTCCAGCAATGTTGCCCAGAATGCGTTTGATGAAGCGTCGCCCGAGAGAGGAATCATCGACGAGCAGCACGCGCGTCACGCGTTGGCCCCTTTGCCGAGCAACAGCAGGACGCGCACGCGCTGTGCCGCGTCGTTGCGCAGAGTCGCGCTGTAGGACAACTGATTGGCCGTTGCCAGAGGACACTCATCGAGGCGTTCGGGGATACCGAACTGCCACTTGGCGTCGCCCCCGAAAACACGCGCAATGACGACACTGGTCAAAACGTTGGCGAGCTCGAGCACTGCGCCCGCGGCTTGCGCTCCCGCCTCGGGATCGTTCGGCTCCGTGCAGAGCATGTCGGCCGCGGCTTGGATCGCGATTCCTTTTTGCATCGACAACACCAGGCGACCCCCGAGCGCTGCCTGAAACCCCACTGCGGCATGCAGCCAGCCGGGACCCGCGGGCGCCTCGTCGGCGTCCAACTCGGTCATCAAGAATGCGGTATCGGCGAGCACGCTCGACGTGGTCGTGGCCAATTCGATTTCGGTCGGCAATACGATCATGCTGCTCCTTTGAGACCCAACACGTCTCGGACTAACTCACCCAGCACTGCGGGTTGAAAGGGTTTGCGCAAGAAGCCCCGAACTCCAAGGTCCTCGAGTTCTGCAAGCAAACCCTCGCTGCGCTCGGAGGAAACGATGACGACCGGGATATCGGCCGTGTGCGCGTCGCTTCCAAGCCGACGCACGAATTCGACTCCGTCCATGCCCGGCATGTGCAAGTCGCAAAGTACGATGTCGATCAGAACTTCGCGCACGACGCTCAGGGCCTCGACACCATTGGCGGCCTCACGCGTTTCGTGCGCAGGCACACCCGAGACGAGCAGCGAGCGCGCCACCATTCGACGCATCACGAAAGAATCGTCAACAATCAAAACACTCAACACTTTGGCGCTTCCTTATTGAATGAGCCTCAGATCTCGAACTCGTGTAACGGATCGCTAGTGCGAATCGTGGCGCGCCCATCCTGTACGAACAGGCGAGCGGTGCGAGAGATCCCACCGCCGACTTCTTCAGCCGCAATCGGCACGCCCGACCTCCAGAACAGCTTGCGGGCCATGATGTGGTTGCGTTTACCGATCTCGAACGCTCCGTTGGCGTCCTGAATGCTGGCGCCCCCGACCACACGCACGACCAAGTCGGACTTGCGACAGGCCAACGCGTACATGGTTTCGAAGAGTAACGGGATGCCGGTGTCGGCGAACATCGCGGGGCGTTCGATCGACTTCTCTGGCGCGATCGTCGACTGCGGTAGCATGTAGTGAATCATTCCTGCTATCCTTCGCACTGGATCGTGCACGAGGATCGCGATGCACGAGCCAAGGGCGTAGGTGACCAGCACGCTGTTGGGATCATCGGATACCTGCATGTCGGCCATGCCCACCGTGATCGTGTTCATGACGCTGCCTTTCGGTATACGGACGAACGGAGCGGGGTGAATCCGCCGCGTGTACGACCCAAGGTTTCTGAATGGGCTACGACGAGCAACCCACCGGGCCGCAACAACCTTTCCATCTCGGCAATCAAGCGAGCACGAACCGGCGCATCGAAGTAGATCATCACGTTTCGGCAGAAAATGACGTCGAATTCACCTCGCAACGGGAAGGGGGGGAAGGCGAGGTTCAAGCGCCCGAAGACGACGCGGTCGCGAATCTCGGGGCCCACGCGATACGTCGCCTCGCCGGAGTCCCCGACCGTAGCCGCCTGAAAATAACGACTGCGAAAGGCCTTGGGCACTTGTGCCAAGCGTGAGGCCTCGTAAGCGCCGTTCGCGGCGAAGCGCAGCACGCGACTGGACAAGTCGGTCGCAAGCACGCGGTAATCTGCGGCCGTGTTCTTGAAGGTCTCGGCGAGCGTCATGGCCAAGGAATAGGGCTCTTCACCCGTGGAGGCCGCAGCGCACCAGACTCTCATTCGGCGGCCCCCGGCGCGGGCGAACTCTCGAGCTTCCTCTGCCAGGACATCGAAGTGATCGGGCTCGCGGAAAAAGTTCGTGAAGTTGGTGGTGATTGAGTCCAGGAAGTGAACCATCTCCGTCCCGTCTTTGTCGGACTCGATGTAACCGAGGTATTGACTCGCGTCGTTCAGTCCCAGTTCGCGCATGCGGCGCGCGATTCGCGCCGCGACCAGTGCGCTCTTGCTGTCCTTCAGCGAGATGCCTGCCTGTTGGTGAGCCAAGCGCTGGAACGCCCTCAAAACCTCGGTCTGCATTACGATTCCTTCTGCTTCCCAGTTCACGTTCAGAACGCGCGCATCTCGGCGTCATCCATCGGGATTCGCTGCCGAATGCGGTGACCGTTGCTCTTGGACTTGGCGCTGACGGACGCGACGTTGATCGGGATCGCGGGTGGCGTCAGCACGTTGCCAACGCCGCGTTTGGGCACGACAGCGCCGCCCAGTCGGAACTCGCTCACCAACGTCGCCAACTGTTGCGCTTGCGCAGCAAGCTCTTCGGCGGCACTCGACGTCTCTTCGGAGTTGGCCGCGGCCTGTTGCGTGACTTGATCCATCTGCGCCATGGCGCGATTGGACTGCTCGATGCCGGTCGCTTGCTCTTGGCTGGCTCGCGAGATCTCACCGACGATCTCGCTGACGTTGCCGACGCTGGCCACCGCGTGGGTCAACTTCTCGTTCACCTGAGACGAGATCTGGGCACCCTGTTGGGCCAAAGCCATCGACTCACCGATCAAGGTTTCCGTCTTCTTGGCGGCCTCCTTGCTGCGCAGCGCCAAGCTGCGCACTTCTTCTGCCACGACCGCGAAACCTCGACCCGCTTCACCGGCACGACCGGCTTCGACCGCCGCGTTGAGCGCGAGCAAGTTCGTCTGGAAGGCGATCTCGTTGATGTCGCGGATGATCGCAGCGGTGCCCTCGGCGGCCGCGCGGATCTTGTTCATCGCGCTCGTCATCTGCTGCATGGCTTCGCCACCTTCGCTCGACGAATCGCGCGCCGCGTTGGCGAGCTCGTTGGCCTCTCGGGCGCTCTCGGCGTTGCGCTTGGTGGCGGCAGCCATCTCGATCAAGGCGCTCGAGGTCTCTTCCAAAGCACTGGCTTGTTCGGTTGCGCCTTGGGCCACGGCTTGGCTGCTCGATGCAATCTGCGAAGAGGCACTCGCCACTTGTTCGGAGGCCATCGAAACCTGGACCAAACTGGACTCGAGCTTCTCCGCTGCGCCGTTGAGCGACGCCATGATCCGACCATACTGACCCTTGAAGTCGGTACGAGCACGCACCGTCAAGTCGCGTTGAGCCAAACGCGCGAGCACCGTGTTCGCCTCGCCCAGCGGTTCAGCCACTGCGGCGAGCACGCCGTTGATGCCACCCAGCAGTTCACCGTACGCGCCCTTGTAGCGGGAGGCGTCACCGCGGAAGTCGAGCTCGCCGTCGCGCGCGGCAGCAATCATTCGGCGTGCCTCGGCGAGCAAGTTGCGAAGCACGTTGCTTGCCTCGATCAGGCTCTTGCTCAACTCGTCCTTGTCGGAACGCACCTGCAGCTCGGCGTTCAAGTCGCCCGCACCGACCGCGACCGCGGCTCGGCTTGCTGCCTGTATGTAGTTCATCATCGAGCGAAAGGACTCCGCCAGATCACCGATCTCGTCGCTCGCGCGGTGTTCGACTTTCTGATCGACGTCACCTTGGGCCAAGCGCAACGCGACTTCGCGCAGCTGCTCTACCGGACGGGTGATCGACAGCGTCAACATCAACCCCAAGATGACCGCGATGATCGAGACCGTAGCGGCGATTTGGTAGATGGTCGATTGCGCCGAAGTACCGACCTCGTCGGCTTTGGTCCGAGTGTCCGCCAATTGCTTGCGCTCGACTTCGATCAGTTGAGAGGTTGCGTCGACTGCGGCCTTGCGCAAATCGGCGCCAGTGGCGTGCAGTTCGAGCGCGCGCTTCGTGTCGGATGCGCGCAGGGCAGTCCACTCTGCTTCCTCAGCGGCTCTCCAGGAAGCAAGCGCCGTTTTGGACCTCGCCCAGGGCCCTTGCTCTTCGTTCGTCATTTCAATCGACTCGAACTTGCGAATGCCGTCATCCAGCTCGTTCATGACGAGGCGGTGTTCGGCCAAGGCTTGTTCGAAGTCCTCTTTGGCGCCTACCCGAAGCGCCAGAGTTGCGATCTCCGTCTGCCCGACGGCGCGAAAGAAGCGGTTGCGCACGTGCTGTACCGCGTCGATCGAGGGCGCCAGATTGGTCGCGGCGTACTCGAGCAAAGTGTTCGTACGCCCGAGCGCGCGCAGTCCAAAGAAGCCGACGAGCGCGGAGCCCAGTGCGACGGCTATGAACCCGAGGAGTAGTTTGACCTTCAGAGAATTGAGTTTCATGACTTTCTTACCTGCCAGTGAGAGAGAAATCCATTTCAGCAGCGGCACGGATCTCGGCTTGCTGCCCCGCACTCAAGATGCGATCGATGTCGAGTAGGAAGACAATGCGCTTGTCGACCTTGCCGATGCCTTGCAAGAACGAGGTGTCGACTTGGTCGTGCAGCGCGGGAGCTGGTGCGATGTCTGCTTGGCGAATCGCACGCACCTCGAGCACTTCGTCGACCAAGATGCCCGTCGTGACGCTGCCCGATGGGGTCGCCAACTGGACCACGATGATCACCGACTGACTCGTCGGTTCTGCCGCGGTCATACCGAACTTCGTACGCAGGTCGACGACGGGGATGACTTTACCTCGCAAATTGATGAGTCCGCGAATGTAAGGGCGCGAGCGCGGGATGCGCGTGATCTCGAGCACTCCAATCAGTTCGCGCAGCTTCAAGAGCTCGATTCCATACTCCTCACCTCCTAGTTTGAAGGTGATGTACTTGTGGACGCCTTCATGGTTTGCGTTGGTGTTCTGTGTGTTCTGCTCGTCATTCATGACAGGACCTCGTGATATTCATACGGCTTGGCTCGTGTTCCGCCTGGCACCGCACCAAGTCGGTCGACATTCAAAATCAGCCCAACGCGACCGTCGGTGAGGATCGCGGCACCCGCGAACAGCTCCGTGTCACCCAAGCCTCCAGAGAGGGGTTTGATCACGATCTGTTGTTGGGTGATCACCTCGTCCACCAACAGTCCGAGTTTGCGTCCCACGCTCTCCAGCACGACGATGTGGCATTGCTCGGCGGCGACCGCAGCGCCATCCAGACCCACTAGGTTACGCAAGCGGACCAGCGGCAAGATCTCGCCGCGCACGTTGAGCAGTTCTCCGCGTTCACCCAGCGTGCCCAGCATTCCGGCGCTCACTTGCAGCGATTCGACGATCGCGAGGCTCGGGATGATGTACGTCTCGCCGCCGCAGGCGACGAGCATGCCGTCGATGATGGCGAGGGTGAGCGGCAAGATCAGTTTGAAGGTCGTGCCGACCCCTGGCGTCGAGCGCACGACGGTGCGCCCACGCATCGACTCGATGCAGCGCTTGACGACGTCCATACCGACGCCGCGACCCGACAGCTCGCTCAATTGGCTCGCGGTCGAAAAGCCCGGCAAGAAGATCAACGAGTAAACGTCATCGTCGCTCAAGTGCTCGGAGCCCTCTGGCAACAGCCCGCGTTCGCGCGCTTTGTTCAGGATGGCTTCGCGCCGTAAGCCTCGCCCATCGTCGCTGATTTCGATCGCGATGCACCCCGCTTCGTGGTGGGCGGAGAGGCGAATCGTGCCCACCTCGGGCTTGCCCGCTGCCTTGCGATCTGCGGCCGACTCGATCGCGTGATCCATCGCATTGCGGATCATGTGCACCAACGGCTCCTCGATGCGTTCGACCATGCTGCGGTCCATTTCGGTCGTCTCACCCGCTTGGACGAGTTCGACGGGCTTGCCGGTCTTGCGCGATAGGTCGCGCGTCAGGCGCGCCATCTTGTGAAAGACGCCGCGCAGCGGGATCATGCGCATGCGCATCGCGACGCCCTGCAAGTCGCGGCTGATCTTCGTCAATTGCGCGAGGTAGTTGCGCAGACGCAGCGACGGCAGGGCGGAGATCTCCGGTGCGCTCACGACCATCGACTCGACGATCAAGAGCTCACCGATCATCTCCACCACGCTGTCGATGCGTTCGAGGTCGACCTTCACGGTTTCGCGCAGACGAACTGCGCCGCCCGCGTCCACGGCACTTTCGCTGCTGCTCGCCTGAGCGCCCGACGCTTTGCTCTGCGAAGCGGGCGTCTGCTGTTCACTTGTGGCGAGCTGCGGTAGCGGCC
>DATAHU010000189.1:0-19569 GCA_036263015.1 Polyangiaceae bacterium
AGATTAACGCCGCGTGAACGGCGCGGGAACGCGCACCGAATCCGCCGAGGGAGTGGTTTGCATCGAGCGCACCACCGTCCAAGTTGCGATATTGGCGATCTCCGTCTCGGTGGCGCCCACGGGGATGACGCTGATCGCGCCACCAAGACCGATCACGAGCGGTCCGAGCGCTTCCGCGTCAGTGAGCTTGACCAACAGCTTGTAAGCGATGTTCGCCGAGGTGAGATCGGGAAAGACCAAGACGTTGGCGGTGGCGCTCAGTGACGAGAACGGGAAGTTCTCGGTGAGTTTGCGTCGGTCCAAGGCGGTGTCCGCCTGCATCTCGCCGTCGATCTCGAGCGAGGGCCAGCGCTCCCTCACGATCTCCATCGCGCGCCGCACGGTGGCGACTTTGGGATCCTTGTAGTGCTCACCGAAGTCGGAATAAGAGAGCATCGCCACGCGCGGCGTATCGCCGAAAACCTCAGCCACGCGCGCGGTGTTCATCGCGATCTCGGCGAGTTGTTCCGCCGTCGGATCGACGTTGACCGTGCAATCGCCGAAAAAGATCCGGCGATCTTTGAACAACATCGCGTACACGCCCGAGACGATCTGCCGGCCTTGGCGTAAACCCAAAACCGTAATCGCGGGTCCGATGGTTTCCTTGTACGGGCGTCTCAAACCGCCGACCATGCCGTCAACCATGCCCGCCTTGACCATCATTGCGCCAAACCACGTGCGTTGCCGCAACTTGGCTTTGGCACCCCCCAAGGTCATGCCTTTGCGCGCGCGCATCTGCCACAGCAGATTGGTCAAATATTCGCGCTGTGGGTTGTTGTTGATCTCGACGATCTCGCAGCCATCGAGCGAGACGTGAACCTCTTCTGCCAGTTGACGAATTGCGCGCTCCGCGCCGAGCAGCACGGGCGTGCAGATGCCGTCGTCTCGCAAGAGCTGCGCGGCCTTCAAGATCTTGGGCGTCGATGAATCCGAGAAAACGATGCGCGCGCGGGCCTTGTTGGCCCGCGCTTGGCGAATCAGTGGATGCATGATGCCGCGGGCGCGCTGCACGGTGAGCAGCAAGCGTTCTCGATAGGCTTCCAAATCGGCGATCGGCTGACGCGCCATGCCGCTCTCGGCAGCCGCTTTGGCCACCGCAGGAGCCACATGCGTGAGCACGCGCGGATCGAAAGGTTTGGGGATGATGTAGTCGGTGCCGAAGGCGAGCTGATCGAGTCCGTACGCGCTGAGCACTTTGTCCGGCACGTCGGCGCGCGCGAGCTCTGCCAGCGCATGCGTGGCGGCGCGCAGCATCTCGCGTGAAATCTGCTTGGCGCGCACGTCGAGCGCACCGCGGAAGATGAACGGAAAACCCAACACATTGTTAATCTGGTTCGGGTAGTCGGAACGACCCGTGGCCAAAATCGCGTCGGGCCGCGCGGCGCGCGCTTCTTCGTACGAAATCTCCGGCGTGGGATTGGCCATTGCGAAGATCATCGGACGCGGGGCCATGCCTTGCAGCATGTCGCCGGTCACGACCTTGCCGACGCTCAGACCGATGAAGACGTCCGCGCCTTTGAGCGCGTCGGCCAACGACGCATAGTTGACCTTGGTCGCCAGCGCCGCTTTGGCCGGAAATAGATCCGTGCGCTCGCAATGCACGCAGCCGTCGACGTCGAACATGACGATGTTGCTGCGTTCGATGCCGAGCGAGATGTACAGCTCGGCGCACGAAATGGCCGCCGCTCCTGCGCCGGAAAACACGATCTTCAACTCACTCAACTTGCGGTCGGTCAGCGCACAGCCGTTCACCAAGGCGGCCGCAGAGATAACCGCCGTGCCGTGCTGGTCGTCGTGGAAGACGGGGATGTCGAGTTCTTCTTTGAGTCGGCGTTCGACCTCGAAGCACTCGGGTGCCCGGATGTCTTCCAAGTTGATGCCACCGAAGGTGGGCGCGATGGCTCGCACCGCCGCCACGATTTCGTCGACCGTCGAAGCGTTCAGCTCGATGTCGAACACGTCGATGTCCGCGAAGCGCTTGAACAGGTTTGCCTTGCCCTCCATCACCGGCTTGCCCGCCAGCGCACCGATGTTGCCGAGACCGAGCACGGCGGTGCCGTTCGTCACTACCGCCACCAAGTTACCTTTGGACGTATAGCGGTAGGCGTCTTCGGGCCGCGCTGCGATCGCCAAGCACGCTTCCGCGACGCCCGGCGTGTAAGCGAGCGAGAGATCGCGCTGCGTCGTCAAAGGCTTGGTCGCGACGACCTCGATTTTTCCGGGCCGTCCTTGCTCGTGATAGGCGAGCGCGTCGCTCTTGCGGCTCTCTGGGGGTGCGGTCATCCGCGCAGCGTAAACCCCAAGTACAAAAACAACGAGGCCGGAGAGCGTGACTCTCCGGCCTTCGAGTTGTTATCGAACTAGCGCCTGCTTTTCAGCAGCTTACTAGGTGTTCAGTTGACGTCGCCGAGGTGGTAGCCGCGCTCGCCGTGGTCGGTGAGGTCGAGACCCGTCTCCTCGTCCTCGACAGTGGGACGTAGACCCACCGTCGCCTTGATGGCGTAGGCCAGGATCAGCGTGCCCACGACGGCCATCACGATCGTGACGCCCATCGCCTTGAGCTGCTCCATCCACAGCGACGAACCGACGATGTCCTTGAGGTTGGTGTTGAGGTTCGCGTTGACGTCCGCGTCGGCGAAGATGCCGGTCACGAAGGCGCCCATGGTGCCGCCGACGGCGTGCACGCCGAAGGTATCGAGTGCATCGTCGTACTTGAGGGCTTCCTTCAGCTTGGTGCAAGCCAAGTAAGGGACGACGCCCGCGAGCACGCCGATGATGACCGCGCTGGTGGAGCTGACGAAGCCCGCGGCGGGCGTGATCACGACGAGACCACCGACCGCACCCGAGCAGAAGCCGAGGACGGTGGGCTTACCGCGAACGATCCACTCGATCGTCGGCCAAGTCGCACATGCAACGGCGGTCGCGATGGTGGTGGTGGTGAAGGCGTTGGCCGCGAGCGTGTCGGCAGCAACCGCGCTACCCGCATTGAAGCCATACCAGCCGACCCACAGCATGCCCGTACCGATCATGGTGAGGACCAGACTGTGCGGCGCCATGTTTGCGGTGCCCAGGCCAGTGCGCTTGCCAACGATCAGAGCCAGCACGAGTGCCGACCAACCAGACGACATGTGAACCACGGTGCCGCCGGCAAAGTCGATCGCTTTGATCGACGCGTCGGCGTTCCAAACGCCATTCATGAAGCCGTCGATACCCCAGACCATGTGGGCGAGGGGGAAGTACACGATGAACATCCAGCCCGTCACGAAGAGCAGAACGGCCTTGAACTTCATGCGCTCCGCGATCGCACCGACGATCAACGCCGGGGTGATGATCGCGAACATCAGCTGGTACATCGCAAACACGTTTTGCGAAACCCAGGCTGCGTAGTCGCCGTTGACCGCACCATTGACGCCCTCGAGCAGCGCGAACGTCGTGCCTCCGAGGAATGGACCGCCGTGGTCGAAGCAGAAGCTGTAACCAACGAGCCACCACAGGATCGTCACCAGCCCCGCGATCCCCAAACACTGGGCCATGACCGAAAGGATGTTCTTTTGACGGACCAAGCCGCCGTAGAACAGTGCGAGACCCGGCAGGGTCATGAACAACACGAGGGCGGCGCTGACCATCATCCAGCCGTTGTGGCCAGGTCCGGGACCCGCGATCTTGGAATCCTTGTCGGGAGTCCTGACGCCGTTGTTCACGTACGCCTCGAGATCCGCGACGCGGTCCTCCAATGAAGGAGCCTTTGCGTCGGCAGCGGCGCTGGCCGCGGGCGCGGGTTCATCCGCGTGGGCGGTATTGGGAATTGCAGTCCAAAGGGCAAAGAACACAACCGCGCACCCAATCAGCTTCTGGGCGAGCGATAAGAAGTGGGGGCGAGCCGTGCGGCCAAGTCCGAGCATTTCGCGATCTCCTCGTAGGGGGGCTGACCACAGGCATTGGGTCCGTGATCGTTGCGGCGGGCGTACCGTGGGAGGATTTTCGCGTCCGTTTCGACTATTGTTACGGTTCTGATCGCGATGCATAAAGAGTCCTTTATGCGGCCACGGAACCGCCGAAACATGCGAAGCATTGGCTCCTCTGTTGGCTCCCCGCGCGCCGATCTCAGCCGTTTTTGGCTCTCTCGCGATTTCGCAGCTTCTGGACCCGGCAGCCGGCCGCGTCAGGACCAGCCACCGGGCTGTCTGTGTTTCGGAGCAAGCCCGACACCATGATTCCGCGGCTTTTCGTCTTGGTGGTCGATCCCGACCCGGTTCATCGCCGCTCACTGTCGTTAATTTTGCGGCAGCACGACTACCAAGTCACCGACGCAGGCACGGGGTTGGACGCGCTCGAGCGCGTGCGCCTGCGCATTCCTGACGCACTCCTGCTCAACCCTGACCTCGACGACCTGCCCGGGACAGAGTTGCTCCTGCGCCTACAGCCTCACACATTCCCGGTTTTGATAGTGTCCTCCGACGACGACGAGCGGAAAGTAGTCGAAGCTTTAGATGCGGGGGTTAGCGATTACATCATTCGTCCTTATAGGGAGAACGAATTGATGGCGCGCTTACGTGGCGCCATGCGGCGCGCCGGCATCAGCTTGGGCCGGCGTCAGTTGGTCGCTGGAGATCTGCGCGTCGATGTCTCGGATCGGCGAGTATTCATAGCAAACAAAGAAGTCCATCTAACGACCCGTGAGTATCAACTCTTACAAGTGCTGGCATCAGAGGCTGGCCGGGTCGTTACGCACGAACAGCTACTGAGTCAGGTTTGGAGTCCCAGCCACGCAGAAGACATTCAGTACCTGCGAGTGTTCGTGCGACAACTGCGCTCGAAGGTGGAGTTGAACCCGAAAGAGCCGCGCCGGATCTTGACTGCGCTCGGCGTCGGTTATCGACTCGTGCCCATCTTGGCCGAGTGAGTATGGGGCCGGATGCGCCCGAAGTGCGACAGGGCCGAGTCAGTGCGCGTGGGCGGGATTGCACGATCCCTCGTTGCCCACGTAATGCGCTTCAGCCTCGGTCACGGGTCCCGTGTGCATATCTTCGGCGCCCTTTCGCGGAGGGTCACAAATCCAGATTTCGGACTTACCGCAGCCCGTCGCGCGCAAGGTGTTCGCTCCTTCGCGCTCGACTTCGATCTGGCTTTCGGGGCAGTTCCATTCGCGCGACGCTTGCGAGCGAATCTGGGCGTTGGAAGTGGCACCGCAAGCTGCAACCCCAACGCAAGTCACCACCCAAAGTCTTACGCCGCTTAGACCCGTCTTCACGCGGCGAGACTAGCGCCCTTCGCGAGAGCTGTCCTCTCCATTGTGAGGGCGCCTCGGGCGGTTGCCGAGTTGGCTCGCCGCGCTCTCTGCTACAAGGCGTCCACATGAGCACGAGTGCCGTCGATCCGAATCCACCACTGGTATTTCGAGTCTATCTCGAAGACACGGATGCTGGCGGCATCGTTTACCACGCCAGTTACCTGCGCTGGATGGAACGCGCGCGCACCGAGGCACTGCGTCGAGCGGGCGCTGAGCAGAGTCGAACCTTCGAACAAGACTTGTCGTTCGTGCTGCACTCGATCAACTTGCGTTTCCATGCGCCGGCTCTGCTCGATGCACAGGTATCCGTAACATGTGAACTACTCGAGCAACGCAAGGCCGGTTTCGAGTTTACGCAACGGGTGCGAAGTTTTCCCGATGGCGCGCTATTGTGCAGTGCAGAGGTCGTGGTCGTTTGCATCAGTCTCGCAAGCAAACGCCCCAAGCGCATCCCGCCGGAGGTAGCAGAGAGTCTCACTCGCGTGACGCGCCGCCCGCCCCAAGACGCCCCGGCCGTTGACGTGCCGGACCCAGGGCGCTAGCTTCACTCCCACATCGAGTCATGCTGACGCCGACCATCATCAGCGTGGCGATCACCGGATCGGTCCCGACCAAAGCGGATAATCCCGCAGTGCCGATCAGCGTCCAGGAACAGATCGAATCGACGCATGCTGCGTATGACGCGGGGGCAGCGTTGGTTCACATCCATGTTCGCGACGAAGCTGGGCGGCCTGCTTCGGATCCGGAGAGCTTCGCCCGGGTACAGGCCGGGGTGCGCTCGCACTGCCCGGGCATGATCATTCAGTTCTCGACCGGCGGCAGAGGACGGCGCTTGGACGAGCGCGGAAGCATGCTCCCGCTGCGTCCGGACATGGCATC
Organism: Polyangiaceae bacterium; assembly: GCA_036263015.1. Lineage (GTDB taxonomy): Bacteria > Myxococcota_A > Polyangia > Polyangiales > Polyangiaceae > SZUA-265. The sequence goes on from DATAHU010000189.1 coordinate 6,209, forward strand.
GCTCGCGACGGGCTCGGTCAACTTCCCGACACAGGTTTACGAAAACCCGCCGGACTTCATCGAGAGTCTCGCGCAACGCATGCTGGAGCTCGACATCAAACCCGAAGTCGAAGTGTTCGACGCCGCCATGCTCTACAACGCTCACCGCTTGGTACAGCGCGGACTCTTGAAAGCGCCGCTTCACGTACAGTTCGTCCTGGGTTTGGGGGGAGCATTGCCGGCGCGCAAGGAACTGTTGATCTTCTTGCTGGGTGAACTGCAAACGCTGCTGCCGGGGTCGACTTGGACGGCGGCGGGCATGGGGCGCCATCAATTGACGGTGAATCGTTGGAGCCTCGAACTCGGCGGCCATTGTCGCACTGGGCTCGAAGACAATTTGCGCTTCGACGAGACGCGTCTCGCCACTAGCAACGCCGAGCTCGTGGCGCGCGTTGCAACTCTGGCTTCGGACGCCGGTCGCCCGCCGGCATCCCCGGAGCAAGCGCGCGCGCTGTTGGAACTGACTCCTCATGCTTGATTTCGATTCCTGGACCCCCCCTGCGTCGTCTGTAGAGATGCCGCAGGTAAACAGCGGACGCATTTCCGAGATCGCGGAGCAAGTCGCGGAGCTCGGCGGCAAGCGCGTCTTGATCGTCAGTGGACCCTCGCGCCGCTTCGTTCCCGAACTGAGCCAAGCGTTGTCCGAGTACGTGGTTTCCGTCTTCGACGGGGCGCGTCGGCACGTACCGCGCGTCACGGTCGAGGACGCAGAACGCGCGCTCGTCGAAGCCAAAGCCGATACGCTGGTCAGCCTGGGTGGGGGCTCCGCCACTGGCCTGGTCAAAGCGCTGCGCCTGCGCCACGATTTCAAGTTCATCGCGATCCCGACGACCTACGCGGGCTCGGAGATGACGAACCTGTACGGCACCACGCATGACGGGCAAAAGGTTACTGGCCGCGACCACCGTGTGCGGCCCGACCGGGTGATCTACGACGCCGAGCTGACGCGCGAGATGCCGCTGACGCTCACGATCACGAGTTTGTGCAACGCCCTGGCCCACCCCCTGAGCGCGCTGGCCGCCCAGGCCGAGCTGGCAGCCGACGCGCGGCCCGACCCGAACCCGTCGCTCGACGTGGCCGCGAACCTGTACCAGATCATCGAGACCCTGTTGCGCTGGCCAGGGCAATCCGAGGCGCGCAGCGCGGCGCTGTTGTGGTCGGGTCGCGCCGCGCTGTGTCTGCAAGGGGCGCTAGGTTTACAACACCGTCTGGCGCACTCGTTGGGCGGCCATTTCGACGTCGATCACAGCGCCTTGCACGCGGTACTGCTCCCGCACACGACGTCGCTGTTGCGACAGGTTTACCCCGATGTGATCGAGCGACTCAGCACGAGCTTGGGTGTCGACGACTTGGAAGCATCGCTGTACGGCTTCCTGGAACGCGCAGTGGCGCCGACGGGTTTACGAAATCTCGCGATCTCGTACGAGGCGTTCAGCGCCTTCAGCGCCGCGCAATACGCCTCCGCCGCAGACGACGATGACGACGCAGTCCTGAACAAGCGTCGCGCGCGTGAAGTGCTGAGCGCGGCATACCAGGCCCGACGTCCCTCACGTCACACGACGCGGGTGGACTGGGGCTTGCGCGAACCGGTCTCGTTGCGCGGCGCCTCGCTCGAACGCGCAGAGCGCGTGATCGTGGCCCTGCACGGTCGGGGCAGCAACGCCGATTCGATCGTTCGCCGCTACGTCGAGATCGCCGGTGAGCCGCGCGTTGAGTGTGTGATCGCACCGCAAGCGCCCAACAACAGCTGGTCCGCGCAGCGTCAGTTCGAGCCGCGGGCCGCGCACGGAGCGGAGCTGGTCACCTCCCTCGCAGAGTGCGAGGGCTTGATCGCGCGCGTCAGAGCCGCCAGCAACGCCCCAATCGTGCTGTTCGGCTTCTCGCAAGGCGCGTGCTTCGCGTTGGAAGTGCTGGCGCGCAGCAGGCAACCGTTTGCCGCAGTGGTGGCGCTCTCGGGGTCCGCCATCGGCGGCCAGGCAGAGCCGCCAAAGTTCAGCGACGCGGTGCGGGGAACCCCCGTACTGATCGGGGCCAGCGAGGCAGATTCGTGGGTTGACCCGAGTGCGCTCGCGTTCACCCGTGACCTACTCGAGCGTGCGGGGGCGAATTTGAGCTTCGAACTCGTGCCTGGAGATGCCCACGCGTTCCACGCTCGGCACCGCTTGCTCGCGCGCCGTCTATTGACGGGCAAGGCGCCATTGCCCGCCGCGACTGGGCTCTACAACAGTCACGAGGTCGAGCTCTTGCCCGGCGCGTTACCCCGCAACCAGAACACGCCGCGCCAAACGGCCTACGGCCTTTATCCCGAACAACTCAATGTCACGGGCTTCACTGCGCCGCGAAACGCCAATCGCAGGGCGTGGTTCTATCGAATTCGTCCTTCTGCGACTCAAGGTCGCTTCAAGCCGCTGTCACACCCGACATTCGATACTGCGTTCGTGACTCAACCTGCGGAACCCGATCTGGCGGGCTTGGCCCCCTTGCCGGCCCCTACGCGCCCCACGGATTTCATCGACGGTATTTGGACACTGGGGGGCGCTGGCTCGGCTGCAATGCGCCGCGGTTATGCCATTCACCTGTACAGCGCAAATCGCAATATGGAGGACCGCGCGTTCTGCAACGCTGACGGCGATCTCTTGATCTTGCCGGAGCAGGGTACGCTGACCCTGCTTACGGAGTTCGGAACTCTGGAAGTCACACCCGGCTGGGTCGCGCTCGTACCGCGTGGCGTGCGCTTCAGTGTGATCTTGAACCAGTCGAGCGCGCGCGGATACATGGCAGAAGTTTACGGCCGTGCGTTCACGCTACCCGAACGCGGTCCGATCGGCGCCAATGGTCTGACCGATGCGCGGCACTTCGAGGCTCCCACGCCGTGGTACGAAGATCGACTGGCGATAGGTTACCGTATCGTTCACAAGCTGAGCGGCACGCTGTTCGAAACCACGACGGACTACTCCCCATACGACGTGGTCGCTTGGCACGGCAATACGCCGCCCTATCGCTACGATCTGAGTCATTTCTCGCCCGTCAGCACTTCACGCATCGATCACATCGATCCGAGCGTGTACACGGTGCTCGGCGCACCGCTCGACGAGACGGGTACCGACTCTCTCGATTTCGTGATCTTTCCGCCGCGCTGGGATGTGTCCGAACACACCTTCCGTCCGCCCTTCTTCCACCGCAACGTCACCACGGAGATCAACGGCATCGTGCGCGAATCACCGCACGCCAAAGCTCCCTTCGTTCCGGGTTGCGTGTTCATCACGCCGAGCATGACGCCGCACGGCGTGCGCGCTGAGAGCGTCGAGCGCGCGCTGAGCAAGGATCAGGGACCCCACCGCTTCGGCAATCACGCGCTATGGTTTCAATTCGAAACCGCGCTGCCGTTCAGTTTGAGTCCTTGGGTCAAACAGTCTGCGCAATGGCTCGCAGATTGGCCCGAGACATGGGGCGCCTATCGCACGCACTTCCGCAAAGAGGCTTAGAGCCAGCATGTGGCGTTGCTGCGGACCGCGTGATGCGCTGACTGATGACGAACAGCGACTCCACCCCCAAAATCCCAACCCCCAAATTCTGGCAGGGCGTGGGCGCGTCGCCTCCAGTCTTGCTCGTGCACGGCATCTGGAATACCGCTGCAGCCTTTGATCGACTCTCAGAGCGGTTGCGGGTTACCGCATGCGCCGGATGCGCGGTGTCGCTCGAACCCAACGACGGTAGGGCGCCGATCGCGCAGCTCGCGTCACAGCTGACCAGCGCCGTCGCAACGCTGCGCGAACAGAACGCGAGAGCGCGCATCGACTTGGTCGGCTTCAGCATGGGCGCGCTAGTCGCGCGTTACTGGCTACAGCGCCTTGGTGGAGCGAAGCTCACGCGACGCTTCGTCTCGATTTCCGGGCCACATCACGGCACCTGGACTGCGCATTGCTTGCCGCTCGTGGGCGCGAAACAGATGCGTCCAGGCAGCGAGTTGCTGCGCGATCTCGAGGCCGATATCGATCCGTTCGGCGAGGTCGACGTGTATACATTGAGCACGCCTTACGATTTGATGATCGTGCCGCCAGCGAGCAGTCGCTTGGCGCAGGCTCGAGATCACACGACGTTCCCAGTGTTGTTGCACCGCTGGATGCTGAGCGACGCCAGAGTCGGCAAGCGGGTGAGTGAGATCTTGAGTGCGGAGTGACCGAGTCCGGGGCCGCGCTGTGAAACACCACTCGAGGACTGCAAACGTATCTACCCGAAGAATCGCGGGCTGCGGCTTGGTACGTGCTCGCGGTTCATATTAAGCTTTGGGGATGAAGGCGCTGGCAGCGTTGGTCGTGGTGCTGGTGAGCTCGTGTGGCGCATCGTCCACGGAAAGCGAAAAGCTAGTAGAAACGGATGGGCCAACCAAATCGGCGATGCCACACGCCGGCTCGTCGACGAAGGCCGCTGCACCTAGCGACGGCGGTTCGACAATGAAGATGTCCTCGTCCGATGACGACGCGTCGTCGACAGAAGTGTCTGCGACGAACGACGCCGGCTCGTTGACGAACGCGCCGACGTCAGAGGAACCGAGCAGACCCATCGAGCAAGCGAGTCCCTATCCCGACGCTGGTAGTGACGTAACCGGCGAAGGCACCAGTGCGCCCTCTACACCCGTCGACCGGCACAACGCACAGTGCCAAGGGGGTTGCGAGGGCAACCCCTGCCTCGAGTTGTCGCCCGGGGGATATCAGGTTTGCTCGTTTCCACCTGCTGAGCAGACTCGGTGCTGGGGGGATGCCGACGAGTGTTGCTCGAGTGATGATTGTGCCCAGGGAAAGTGCCTCACCACGGGAGATCCGGAGCCTCGGCGCGTCGACGATTTCGACGGTCACCTACACAACGCGTGCCTGAGCGACGAATGCAGCGGTGACTCCTGTGGCGCTGACAGGGTCTGCGTCCCTGCGGGCACCCTCGGCCCCTCGGAAGTGAACATTTGCATGGTCGCCAAGTGTCACCAGGATGCCGACTGCACCAGCGAGCCCGACGGCGTCTGTCGACTCGTCAATGACCCTTGTTACAAACGCCCTTGGGGGCTGTTTTGCTCTTATCCCAGGACCGAGTGCTTGAACGACCTGGACTGCGACGCGGGTTACTACTGCGGGGTTGCGGCGAATGGCACGGACGTGGGTTGCATGCCACTGCCACTCGTTTGCCCCGATCTGTAAATCAGTTCACATCACGATCCGTTGGCACAGCGCCGTGATGTCCTTCTCGAAGGGATTGTCGTAGGCGTAGCGTAACACTTCGAACGCGAGCTGCGATTCAGCCACGGGCGGGGAGAGCTTGAGCCGGGACCAGGTGAAACCCGGTTTGCCTGCTTCGCCGCACAGCGCGGGCGAGCGACGCAGCGCGACGGCGACCTGTCCACGTGCCCATTCCACGGTGCGGGCGTCAGGTGCACCAGCGTCCATGGAGGTGAGCACGTAACCCGGGATCACCATGGCCGTGCGATTCGCTTTCAGGATGTCCTTGGCCACATTGAGAGCTTCGAGGTTCTTCTTGAAGCGATCCGTCGCTTCGTCGGCCTTGCGCTGATACAGCCGCTCGAGGAACAGCGCTTGCAGTGCGCCAATGCGCGGATCGCCGCTGTCGAACGCGCCGAGCTGCTCGTACAACTCGTACGCGCGCGCCAGCTCTGCGCCACTGAGGGACGTCTGTGAACGATCGAGCAAACCGCGGAACTCCGTCAGCAACTCTTCGAGACGTTTACCCGTCGCAGCCAACTGCGTGAGATCGATCGTCCCCACTTCTTGGGCGTTGCCCTGTTTGTCGCGCAGCACGACGTGGGCAACCGGCGTTTGGCTGGTGTCTTCGCCGTAGAGATTCTGCAGCATGCGATCCGCTAGATCGGTCTGCACCTCGCCGTAGGCGTTGGGCTCGCCCAGGCGGTAAGTATTGCCGTTCACGTCCAATGAGACGATCACGTTACGAGCGAAGCGCTCTTCGCACGGCTTGGTCGTGGTCGGCGTGCCCGCCACCCATTTCGTCTCGCCCTGCTCTTCGACGACGTGAATCGGAATCACGTCGCACACCGACTCTTGGCGCACCACCACGCGGATTCGGCCGTGCTGTGCTTCGACGTCGGCTTTGTAGTGCGTGTCGCGTGGCGCCCCCAATTGTGAGCCCGCGGCGCGTGGTGCGGCGGCCGAACCCGAGCTGGAACTCGGATCGCTCGGGGCGGGATTGCTGGAACAGGCGAAACTGCAAACTAGCGGGATAACAGCGGTTCTTGCGCGAAAGAGAGATAACTCGCTCAAAGATAAGGCCATTGCGTTTGCTCCTCGGCACGTGGCGCACGGACTCTACCAGAACGTTGGCCGTGCGCTGCTTTTGATTCCCAGCGGGGCGCGCCGTGAACGCTTGCTGGAAATCGGGCGGCGTGCCCGCGACTGACGTCGCGTCCGTTGCAGCCACGCCCGGACATTTACACTTTCAAAAGAGCAGGGTCCTCCAATCGCCCGAGGTCGCGGGTGACACGCTATGCTGGGCGCGTGATACGCACGCACACGATGGGTCGTTCCCAGCGCAGGCTTTGCGGGTCGTTGGCACTCGCCGTCGGCCTCGGCTCATGGAGTCTCAGCGGCTGCAAAGACGATGGCTCGAAGAGCGCAAGCGATGCGGGCGCGATGAGCATGCCGACATCATCGACTCCGACGCCAGGCCCAACCGAGTCGACGAGCACGGGCCCCGAGCAGACCACGCCCACCGGCACGGAACCGCAGCCGACACTGCCGCAACCGAGCGTGCCCGAACCCGTTCACCCGGACGGCGACGTGCCGGACGCCCAGGTGCCGAACGGTTCCTCCATGGAGACTGGCGAGACGTCCTCGCCCGACTTGCCCACTACGGATACGACGAGCGACGTGCCGACGACCGGATCAGTCGATGCGGGACAGAGCAGTTCGATGGCAGACTCGGGCCCAGCGCCGTGCCCCGCCGTGCCCGAGTTCGTGGAGCCTACTGCGCTCTCGCAAACGGGTTTGTTCACGGACATCGCCAGCGACCAACTCGCGCCAGGCGTGCGCCAGTACCGTCCGCGCTTCGAGCTGTGGTCGGACGGCGCCAAGAAGCGCCGCTTCGTGTATCTGCCACCTTGCACGCAGATCGACACCAGCGATCCAGACTATTGGATCTATCCCGTCGGGACGAAGCTCTGGAAAGAGTTCACCCGCGACAATGCCGACGGTCAAGCGGTGCGAGTCGAGACACGGCTTTATCAGAAGAAAAGCGCGACCAAGTGGTTTTGGACCGCGTTCATCTGGAACGATGACCAGACCGACGCCACGGTCGCCGAGAGTGACGGTCCGGCTGTCTATCTCGTACAGGAAAATGCGAAAGGCACTCCGCACGACGTGCCAGGGCGCAAGACTTGCGAGACCTGTCACTACAGCATGGAGGATCAAATCTTGGGCTTCACCGCGCTGCAGCTCGATTTCGATTCCGACCCCGGGCTCGTGGATCTGCAAACACTCACCGATGAAGGCTTGATCACGACCCCGATTCCGAGTCACTACGTGCTACCGGGCACGGATGAACAACAGCAGGCGCTGGGTTACATGCATGCCAACTGCGGGGAGTGCCACAACCCTTGGTCGAAAGAGGGCAGCTTGGCGATGCAGTATTGGCTCGAGCTCGACAAACTGGGCTCGGTCGAAGAAACGCCCACCTATCTGACGACCGTCGGACAAATGGTTCAAGCGCCACAGCCCCCAGTCGATCAGCCACCGATTCGAGTCATCCCTCAGGACCTCGACAACAGTGCCGTGTATTGGCGGATGATTCAGGAACCGACGTTCCCCGCGACGCCGCGCGGCGGCACACACATGCCTTTGGTCGCGACCGAGATCACGGACGACAACGGCGTGCAGCTGGTCGCAGATTGGATCAATTCGCTCAGTCCGGTCGAGATGAGCCCCGCCCCATGAGCGCGTTGTAATGAGCAAAGGGCAATGAGCGAGGCGCAAACCTCGGGTGCGCTGCTGGGCTTGAATCGATATCAGTGGTTGGTGTTGTTCGCGGCGTGGCTCGGTTGGGGCTTCGACGTCTTCGACGGCTTGCTCTTCAACTACGTGTCACCGATCTGCGTGCCAGCGCTGTTGGGTCTCGATCCAGCGGACCCCGCGACCAAGACCGAGACGCTCTACGTCACCGCCTGGCTCACGAGTCTGTTGCTCTTGGGTTGGGCTCTCGGCGGGATCGCGTTTGGACAACTCACCGATCGCTTGGGGCGCACGCGCACGCTGCTCTTGACGATGCTGACTTACTCGCTCGCGACAGCGGCGTGCGCTTTGGCGCCAAATTTACCGACTTTGGCCTTGTTTCGTTTCATCGCGAGCCTCGGCATTGGCGGTGAGTGGGCCGCGGGAGCCGCGCTGGTCGCCGAGAGCCTACCCAAGGAGCGCAGGGTGCTTGGAGGCGCGTTGCTTTATACCTCTGCCCCCATGGGCTTGTTCTTGGCGACCTTCGTGAACGACCTGTTCACCCGCAAGCTCGACCGCATCGCGGCCGACCCGACGTTATCTTGGCGCGTCGTGTTCGCGACGGGCCTTTTGCCGGCCCTGGTGGCGCTCGCGATCCGCACGCGAGTGCGAGAGCCCGAGCTCTGGCAGCCTTCGAGCGCGCCGCGCCTCGGCGAGTTGTGGACTCCCGAGTTGCGCAAAAACACCTTGGGCGGTCTCAGCATGGCGGTGATCGCGCTCATCACTTGGTGGAGCTGCAGCGCGTTCATCCCGGTAGTGGCTGGCAACTTGAGCGCAGGCGCGCCGATCCCGGCCGGTCAAACCGCGGCTCTGGTGCGCACTGGATTCATCACGACGGCCACCACGGCCTTCAACTTGGGGGGCTTGTTGGGCACGCTGATCACCATTCCGGCCGCGCTCTACCTCGGACGGCGCAAGATGTTCTTGCTCTACTTCTTGGCCGGCGCAGCCTCGATTCATTGGACGTTCGGCCTCGACCACACGGCGTCGGTGCGCATGCTTTCGATGTTTGGCGTGGGCCTGAGCGTTTTCGGAGTATTCGGCGCGTTCAGCTTCTACCTACCCGAGTTGTTCCCGACACGGCTGCGGGGAACTGGCTCGGGCCTGTGCTACAACGCAGGCCGCATCGTCACTGCCGCATTTCCATTCGGAGTCGGCTGGGTCGTGCGCGGTGGAGCTGCACCGCTCGAAGTTCTGAGTTGGGTGGCGCTCGTGCCCTTGATTGGCGTCGTTTTGGTAGCAAGTGGATTAGTATCCGAGACGCGATGAACGACTCTGCTTCCCATCGACATGGCCATGGCCATGGGTCGAGCTCTGCCCACGACGAAAAATCGGGTCATGGGCATGCTCACGGCTCGCACGGCGAACGCGCACCCGAAAGCGACGCAGCACCCGAAAGCGATCACGCGGCACATGGCGGCCATGCTCACGGTCACGGTGGACACGCTCACGGCCTGCCCGCCTCGGGCGACTTGAATGGACCGTTCGCGATCGCGGTCGTCCTGAACGTGGGCTTCGCGTTGGTGGAGTTCATTTGCGGCCTGTTCGCAAACTCGACGGCGTTGGTGGCCGACGCTGCTCACAACTTGAGCGACGTGCTCGGGTTGTTGTTGGCGTGGGGCGCCGCGCGCTTTGCGAAGCGCAAGCCCTCCGATCGCTACACTTACGGCTTGAGGCGCTCGACGGTGTTGGCCGCGCTGGGTAACGCCGTATTGCTACTGGTGGCGATTGGCGGCATTGCGCGCGAAGCTTGGCTAAGGCTCAGCGTCCCCGCGTCACCCGCTGGTGGCGTAGTGCTGGTGGTCGCTTTGGTCGGTGTCGTGGTCAACGGATCCAGTGCGCTCTTGTTCTCCCGTCACGCGCACTCCGATCTCAATGTGCGTGGCGCCTTTCTGCACTTGGTGACCGACGCCATCGTTTCGCTGGCCGTGGTCGCGGTGGGCGGCATCGTCCTTTGGCGCCCGAGCTTGGCTTGGCTCGATCCCGCGGTCAGTTTGGTGATTGGATTGGTGATCTTGTCGGGCACTTGGGATCTGTTGAAAGACTCGTTGCACCTCAGCATGGACGGCGTGCCGAGCGCGATCGATCTCACAGACGTCAAGGCGCATCTGCGCAGATTGCCGGGAGTCGTGGACGTGCATGACCTTCATGTCTGGTCTCTCAGCACGTCCGAGTCCGCGCTGACCGCGCACTTGGTGGTAACGCCTGAGACGCCGCGCGAACTCGCGAGCCGCGCCAGTCACGATCTGGCCGATCGATTCGGGATTCAGCACGTGACGCTGCAACTCGATGGTGCCGAACATGCGGCGGACTGCCGGACTTGCTAGGTCCCAGGGACTAGACACATTTCGTGACCAGTTTCTGGGCAGAGCGCTCCAAGCGAACGCTGTGACGGCAAACTTGCCACGCTGCTCGGCGCGCGTGGGGGCTGTTGCAAAGGATCTCAGCCATCAACGGCCCGACAGCAGATCATGCTTGACCTTGGTGGACATTGCGTTAGGGAGCGGCTGGGGACTTCAACCGATACCGTCGCGCAACAATGTTGCCCTATTCGCCCAGGTACGAACCCGGGACGAGAGCAATGCACAGATTCACTGACCCGACCCGCCGTTTCGTCGAGACGCTACCCCTCGCATATCGCGAGAAGTATCATCCCGCGACGATTGAAGCGCATGCGCGCCTTGCTTTGCGCCGCGAGGGCCCAGTCGAGGTCGGTGTCTTCGAACGTCAGGGCGATCTGACCGGAGTCTGCATCGTCGCAGACGATCGCGCCGGATTGCTCGCGTTGATCTCGGAAGCTTTGGTGTTGTGCGACATCGACGTGGTCAACGCCGAAGCGTTCACCCGACAGGTACCCAGCAGCCAGCTCCCGGCCGGGCAAGTACTCGGCGGACAGCCCCCCGGCGGGGCGGCAAACAATGAACTCGCGGCCAAGGACGACACGCGGCCGAGTTCTTCGCGCTTGCCAATCGCGCACCTCGAAGGGCGACCGCGCTACGAAGCCGTCGATCTGTTCTGGCTCCGCAAACTGGAACGTGAGCGCAGCCAACCGCTGGAGAGTCAAGACCTCGAGCGCTTGCGCACCACGCTCGAGAGTTTGCTCGACCGAACTCTGCCCGCAGGCACGGCAATGCCAGCGGCGGGACAGGTCACCAAGAGCGAATCGCGCGTTCGTTTCATCGACGACGAAGAAGGCTCGCTGAGTACGTTGGAGATCGAAACCGAAGATCGTTCGGGCTTGTTGTTGAGCGTTTCGCGCGCGCTCTTCGGTCAGAACGTTCAGGTCGTGCGGTGCGAGGTGCGCACCGATGCGGCGCGCAGAGTGGTCGATCGCTTCAAGATCGCCGAGCGGGATGGCTCCCCGGTCAGTGCCGGGCGGCGTCTGGAAATCCAAGTGGCGGTGCTCGGGGCGATCGAACCCGCGAAGCGTCTCGGAAACTCGACGTTTCCTCCGCCCAACGGCTGAGCCGTGAAAAATGCGATGAGCGGCGCGTTTCCACGCGGATCCGCTCCGAAGCGGGGCTTCACGGCCGCGCTACATCGTCGCAGCTTCCCGGACTCTCCTTGAAATTTCCACACGCTTCGACCTACCTGCGAGGCATCCTGTACGCAACGGCGCTTGGCGTCGTTGGCCGCTTTCCTTACTGAACGGACGGGTATGGTCGCTTCACAGAGCTCGAAGGTCCCCGAACACATCGCCATCATCATGGACGGCAACGGCCGTTGGGCTCAGGCCCACGGCCTCGCTCGCACGGATGGTCACGCCAAGGGCGCAGACTCGGTGCGCGCCACTGTTCGGGCCTGCCGCAGCGCTGGGGTCAAGTACCTGACGCTGTACGCCTTCAGCGTTGCGAATTGGCGGCGCCCCGCAACCGAGGTGCGCGCGCTGATGCAGTTGTTGGCGCACTTCGCCGAGCGCGAGAAGTTCGAGCTGAAGGAGCGCGGCATCCGGCTCGAAGTGATCGGCGACATCTCCGAGTTGCCCGTCGCGGCGCGGCGCGCGATCGACAACGCCATGGCCTACACCGCGGACTGCAACGACATGGTGTTGAGTTTGGCGCTCTCGTATGGTGGACGCCAAGACATCGTGACCGCAGCTCGTGCTCTCGCGATCAAAGTGCGTGCGGGCTTGTTGTTACCGGAAGAGATCGACGAACAACGATTGCAGTCCGAGATGACGACGCATCGCTTACCCGCGGTCGACTTGTTGATCCGAACCGGCGGCGAATCGCGCGTCAGCGATTTCTTGTTGTTCGAATCGGCCTACGCCGAGCTGTTGTTCTTGCCGATCATGTGGCCCGAGTTCGGCGAAGAACAGCTCAACCTCGCCCTGGCACAGTTCGGTCAACGCGAGCGCCGCTTCGGTCTCACGTCGAGCCAAGTGCGTGGCGGTGACGGCAAAGGTTTCGATCCTTTGGACAGCGTGCCGCCCGCCGAAATTGCCGCGTCGGGTGTTTGATTGATCAGGGCGCTCGAGCGCAGCTGAGCGCGCCTAGAACGAAAACTCGACGGTGTTGATCGACTTGACCTGCTCCTTGTAGGTCAACGCTCGAACCACGCGGTCGATACACTGGCGCTTGGCCTCGGGTTGAGCCTTGACGTCCGCACCGACGACTTTGCCGTCCCAGACCGCGATGCGCAGGCTGAAGTGATCGTTCTGGGTTACCTTGCACTCTTTGTACGTGTCGAAGTTGGTCAAAGGCTTGGCCAAGACCTCTTGGTCGATCCCGATGTATTCGTAGTGCGAAGGCACAGCGGCGATCGCGTCATTGACGCTCATGCCCTCTTTGAACTCTGGTTCTTTGGGCTCCGAAGACTCTGGCGTTGGTGCTGCCTTCGGTTCTTCCGTGTCGGCCTCGGCGGGCTTGTCCCCCGTATCCCAATTCGGATCGGGTGCTTCGTTCACGTCTTGCTCTGGCGGTGGTGGCGGTACCCCTGCCGGTTTCTGTTCCGAGCCGCCACAAGCGACCACTGCCATGGCTGCGAGCGTGAGCATCCCCAGCCGACCTCCGACTCCTCGACTCAGCATGAAATGCCATATACCCGCGGCCGAGCCCGGCGTCCATCGGCTGTGGGTAAGGGTCGGCCTCCCGCGCAGAAAGGGCACGCCGCACAGGTTGCAGCGTGTGGTGGCGCACTGCGGCAGGTGGGTTGGAGTCGAGCCCTGCGCGCCGATCGGAGACTAATCCCAAGCGCGTTGAGCCTGGGTTTCCGGCACAAACTGGGCTATTGACGCGCTCAACGCGCCCGTAGCTCAGTCGGATAGAGCGGTGGATTTCTAATCCTCGGGTCGCAGGTTCGAATCCTGCCGGGCGCGCT
>DATAHU010000190.1:0-25976 GCA_036263015.1 Polyangiaceae bacterium
TGCCAGCGTCGCTATCGGTGATCGACCGGGGAACCGCTGGCAGCGTTGCCCGAGTCGCGAGACACTCTGCGGTTGGTGACCAGGTGCCATGATCGAAGCAGGGCGTCACGTCTAGCTGGGAGTCTTCTTCCAACCAATCGATCTTGCGTGTGAGGTTGATGTAGTGACCGATACCTCGTCCGCAAACCGGATCTGTGCCTACCGAGGTGACGCCAACCAAGCGGCGCTGTCTACCGCCATCGGGTTCACGCCGTTCGGCGAAGACTGGGCCGCCGGAATCGCCCCGACACGTGTCGGCGCTGCCGCGCGCGAGAAACATCTCATCTCCGAGGCTGGAGACGGGCAGCTCTGCGGCTCTCTTCTCGCCGAACACACCACCTTGCTTGTCGATGCCGAAGCCAACGACGATAGCCGGATCACCCACCTTGAAGTCTTCGAGTTCGCATCCTGCCAAGATGCGCTCTGGTTCGATGTCGAGCACTGGTTCGGCCAGGATGCAGTACGCGAGATCCGTGCCGTCACCCAAGTGGGTATTGGGGAAGCTGCTGCAACGCTGAGTAGCGACTGTGCGCTCCGGCGTGTCTGCATGCGCTCCAAAGTGAACGTCTGCGGTCGCGGTTCCGCAATGCGCCGCGTAAACTACAAGCCGTGGATTGACGAGCGTCGCGGTGCAGCCGCCCATGGCAGCGACCGCGGGAAAATCGTGTTCACCCACTGGTGAACCCCCTATGACCGCCGCTGCGACGTGGTCGACGGTTTTGGGTAAGAAATGAGTTGGCCGCTCATCGCCGCAACCACATACGGCACACGCGAGAAGCGCGTACACGCATGAGCTGGTTGCGACGATGGGGCGCGAATGTGGAAGAGTTAAACCCCGTGAGGCGAGCATCTTGCCAAGTTTACCCGACCGCCGCTGAGCGGTTCAGGTAAGAGTAGCCACTGCCCAAAAGCCAGCGGATTCAGTAGTTGATCGTCGTCGTGCCCGAGCCCGAATAGGCGTGAGCGACAACCCACATCGTCTTGTTGGTGTAGTTCTGGATGAGCGACTCGGTCGTGCCACCGTTGGGGCTATCATCGTTCCAGCAGGTATTGCCAGCGCCCGACGCGAGGTCGGTGTCAATCGCGAGCAACCAGGGATCACCGCTCGAGTTGCTCGTGTAGATCTGGCCCGCATTGGTCTGGATGAAGGTAGAGCCCGCGCGAAGTTGGATGGTGCCGTAGCCACTGAGATCGACCTGGCCAGTGCTGTTGCCGTAAGCGAACGCTACCAGATACGCGACGCGTGGAGCGCCATCCGGGTTGTGGTAGGTGAGCCGAGAGTTGAGATTACCGGCACCGTCGTCGTTGTACGCCAACGTATTCGCTTGGCCTTTCGCGGTAAAGGGGGAGCCACCGAATGCGCCGCCCCAAGGATTGGTGCGAATGAACAACGCCAACACTGGGTCCGCACTTCCGACGCGGTTGCTGGTCTCGTACGTTACGGTCCCGAACGCGGGGATTGTGACTTGGGTGTAGAAGGTGCTACCCAAGGTCAGCGTCACCGAGCCCTTCGGGAAGAGGTCGGTCGGGTTGGGTGACTTCTCGTTGGACGCGCGCTCCGGCGCAAAGGTGAAACCGTTCGGGGCTTGATCGGCGCCTTCGACGCCCTTCTCGATGGTCTTGCCGTCGCTGACTTGACCGCTTTCGTCGGTGAATTGGCCGTTCTCGTCGGCGCCCGCACAACCCGTGGCGGCGAGGGCAAGCAACATACTAGATGCGATGGAATAACGTACGATATTCATGACAGATACCTCCCGTGCCGAGCAACCGCTCGGCGCACCCTATGAACACCTACGAGGACGAATGTGCGCAGCCAAACTTCGAAGTTGCGCAAGTTCGGGAGGCTGTCGGTTTTTACTGCAAACCCGGAAGACGTCGCATCCATGTATGGTGCAGCGCGGCATTTGCGCGCGCTGCAGTTTCGGTGTTCGACGCGCTGCGACGTCGTCGGTACGGAACGTTGAATATCTGCCCAGCCAATATCTACCCGGTCGATAGAGTTACTTGAGGCCCGGTGGAGGCGTCATGCCGGTCGCGCCGCCGGCTCCGGTTGACCCCGTGCCGCTCGAACCGGTGCCAATTTGCACCGTGACTTGGTCGGAACAAGTCGCGGAAGCCGCGGTGCATGCCGCCCAGCCGTCGTCACCCTCTACGTCGTAGCTTACCGATACGACGCCCGAAGAGCAGCCGCAGTTCCACATTCCGTCGCTAGCGCGTTGGCAACTCGTCGAGAGTCCGCCGAGCAGTCCAATCTCGAGGTCACCGACGGAGGCGTTCTGCGTGCAGGTAACTTGAGTGCTGCAGTAGTCACCAGAAGCCGTTTGGGACGTCGTTTCGCATGTGATCTCCCCGGAGGGTTCCGGCGCTGCGTCGCCGGTGCAAACGCCCAGAACACTTGCGCAACGATCATCTACTTCTTGATCATCGCTGAGTTGGAACGACAAGCTCCTGGTCGAGGTCGAACACGAGCAAGACCACGTCCCGTCGGCACCGACGGTGCAGCTCGACGACTGATAGTCATTGACGACTACAGCGCTGCCGTCGCCCACCGGAGCGCTGCTTTCGCATTGGTTTTGCAGCTGGCAATCGCTCTTGGTGTCAGATTGAACTACGGGAGTGCACGTGGCGCTTGGACCGACCGGTGGCGCATCCCCGGTGCACAGATCGAGGGCCGTTTGGCATGCCGTGTCGAGGCTTTCGCCGGTGAGCGTGTAATCGCGCGAAACACTGTTGGTGCTGCAGCTGCAGCTCAGGCGTCCGTCACCGTCATCGGAGCAAGACGCGTAGTGCGTGTCATACAAGTACGCGGTCACGGTGTCGCTCACTGCTGCAGAAGTCCCGCATTGCTGCATGAGCTGACATGCGCCGGTGAACTGCATCAGCATTGGCTCCTGACAAGTCACGTCGGTTCCGAATTGGATCGTGGTGCCGCCCTTGCACAGCTCCAAAGCACTGTCACAAGCGTTCGCGTCGTCGACCCCGCTGAGCACGTAGTTGCCATAGGCCGCGTTGCTGTTGCAGCTGCAGGCGTAAGTTCCGTCCGGTTGGGCTGTGCAATTCGAGCTCAGGTTGTCATTGCTGCAGGATAACGATAGCTGGCAGTACCCCGTCGATGTCGTGCGCGCTCCTTCCATGCAGTCCATGGGCGCCGGTGCATCGGGCGGAGGAGGCCCAAAGGTTACCGGTGCTGGCGTCATTGCGTCTGGTGGCTTGCTCGAGCCTACGGGCACAGGGTTAGATGTAACCGGGGTGCTGGTCGTCTCGGAGGGCGACTCGGCGTTGCCGGGTGTCGTATTGCCTGAAGCTGGCGTGGGACCACCGGGCTCGGGCTTGTCGGTAGGCTTGCTTCCGCCAGCCACGCTGCCCGCATCCTCTAGGGTCGTCCCGCCGTCAGCGTCGTCGACAGGAGTCTTTCCTCCGCCTTTGCTCGGCTTGTTGCTGCCGGGCTCACCGTCATCCGCGCGTGTACCCGCCGTGTTGTTCGTATCGTCTTGAGTTTTGCCTCCGCACGCGGTGGCGAGCGACAGTAAGGTGATTGCGGCGCACGGCAATAGAGCTCTCATGACATGACCTCCCAGGTTTGTCCCAAGTGTTGTTTATAGCAGGTCCGGCGAGCTTTTCCGGGCTGGACCTGCGAGGCGAAAATGCGGTTTTCCAATGCTTCACTCAAAATGGCGCAACGACAGGATTTTCCGTATCGGGTGCACGCCGGTAGCGACTCCAAGCCGAGGTCTCGAACCGGCAAAACGCTCGAGACCCCGTTATCCCATAACAGCGACTAGCTAGAGCAGGACGCGAACCGCGCTGGACTGGTTCGGCAAGTCACCCGAGCCGTCGCCGAGCGTGGCATCGCCATCGTTGCCCCAGCAATAGGCGCGCCCATCGCGCGCCACTGCGCACGCAAAGCTCTGGCCGGCACCGACTTGGCGAGCGTTGCTCAGACCGCGCACGGCATGATCGGGGCTCGGCTGGGGTAGGATGCTGGTGAACGTTCCGTCGCCGCACTGTCCCGCGCTGTTCTGGCCCCAACATTCGATGCTTCCGTTGCGCCGCACAGCGCACATCTGGTTGGTGCCCCCGCCGACTTGTACCGCATCCTGCAGGTTGATGACAGGGACGGGCAGACTGGGCGTGCCCGGCGCGACGTTGTTGCCCATCTGACCGTTGTCGTTGCTGCCCCAACACTTGACAGTGCCTGACGAAAGCGCTGCGCACGCCGTGATGGGTGAAGTCGTGATGCTGACGGCTACATCATTGGTCGCCAGCTGTACGGACACGCCCGGCGCGGGAGTCGCGGTCGTTCCACCATCGCCGAGCTGACCTGACCCGTTGTTGCCCCAACAAGTTACGGTGCCGCCCGAGATCAGCGCACACGCATAACTGTCACTGACGCTGATGGCGGTTGCGCTCGTGATCCCTGTGGCAGTGACGGCGCCACTCCAGTCCATGCACGACACGCTGCTGTCGGTCAGGAGTCCGCAAATTCCAAAGCCAGCAACCGAGATCGCAGTGACTCCGCTGAAGCCAGGGACTTGCACCGCGATGTTGCTGTTGCTCATGCCTGGCACATGACCCCAGCACCACACGCTGCCGTCGTCGAGCGCTGCGCAACTCGTGGTGCCGCCCACATCTACCGCGTGGACGTTGGTCAACTTCGGACCAACTAGGGCAGTGACGACGGGGGCTGGACCAACCTTTGTCGGGAAAGCCGGCGTGCCGAAGACGGGATCGATGTCGCCGTGACCGAGATCCCCGGAACCGTTGTCGCCCCAGCACGAAGCCGTGCCGTCAGCGAGCACTGCGCAAGCCAGGTCGCTGCCCGGAGCGATTGAAACCACCGAGCACGAGGCAGGCAATTGGCATTGCGCGTCGATGCACGTACCGGAGCAGTTGGCACCATCGCCGCACTCGGCGTCGCTCGCACAGCCGAAGCCACCTTGGAACGAGAGTGAGGTGTCGAAGCCCGTCGTCACGCTTTGCGCCGCAATCGCGCCGGTCGCGAGCAGCCGATCACCAGCCCGCAGTCCGCGACTCGCGACCACGATTGCCTTGAGTCTGGCGTCGTTACCTAGCGACACGCCCAAGGTCGTGTTGTTGACGAGGCCTCCGCTCGCTTCGATCGTCAGATCGCTCGCCGAGAGACTCGAGACTGTCGTCAATTGCGAGCGGTCCAACGCCGAGACGCCGGTCAACAAGCGCACCACGCTGTGAGCTTGCGCCACCACACGCGCGTCGTTGTTCACCGTCAGCGAGCGCGCTTCGTACAAGCCGCCCGTCAGGTTCAAAATGCCGTTGACGGTGATGTTGTTGTAGCGCCCAGGCGCGAGCGGTTGGGTCGAGCCCGAGTTGACCGTGACGTTGGTCGTACCAACCGTTGCTGACGTTGGCGTGGGTACGGCCACTGGTGCTACGTACGCCGTGCGCGTGCCCGTGGTCACGCCCGTTCCCGGCACATAGGCGGTCAAGTCCAAGTTGCCCGCGGTGCTACGATCGCCGAGTACGACACGCTGCGCCAGCGAGTCGAAACCGACCCCGATGGTCGAGCTCCCGCCAGCGCTCAAGGTATTTTGCACGCCTCCGCTGCCGGGTCCGACGCCAAGGTTTGCACCTTGCACCAGGCTGCGCCCGTTGAAGCTCGCGCCCTGCCGCGCCAACAGCACGAATTGCGATACTGGCGGGCTAACGCTCAGCGCTTCGCCTTGCTGAGCCGTGCTTACGTCTTCGATCTCATTTCTTTCGACGCTGCCACTCATCTCTGCTGCCGAACACGCGGCTAGGCTCGCGCTGACCAGTAACGAACTCAATACGACTGACTGTTTCATTGGCTTCTCCCTTTCGATCGGATCGTCCCTTGGAGGTGAACGAGGAGCCGTTCACCCAACGCGCACAGTGCGCGACGGCTCCCTCCGAGCCTGCGTTACTTCAAGAGCTGAGGGACACTGCTTTACGAGTGACCCCCAGCATTCTTACGATTATTGACCCGAGGCGCTGACGACAGTGGCCACGGTGTTCGAGCCCACCGCGCGGTTGGCGCAGAACCCGACGCTCGGGTCGTAGTTGACCGCTCCTGCCGGAATGTTGGCGTTGAACGCTTGATTGTTCGTGATGGTGATTGTGCCCGTGTTGCCACTGAACGCCGCGTTCCAACCCTGCGTTCGCGTTGTGCCTTGCAGGTTCACGACGACGCTCCAGCTGGTCGTGGGTACACCGCCGCTGTTTCCAAGCCGCAGGGCCACGCAATAGTTGTTGGAGGCGCTCGAAGTCGTGATGAGCGTCGCGGTCACGTTCGCAGGAGGTGGTGGCGCCGAACGACCATCGAAAGTCCCCGTGAAACGGAGGTGATCGATCATCAAGTTGGGTGCACTCACGTTGAACTGAACGTGGAAACGGACGTTCGTACTCTGATTGAGCAGAATGCTGCGCAGGGCGTTCGGGATCGAGACCGACAGCGGCGTCCAGGTGCCCACCGGCACACTCGAAAGATCAGCCGACCCGATCACTTGCTGCGTGATGTTGAGCGCCGGCACCGAGTAGAGCAACGTGACTGCGTTGCTGCCAGCGGCGGGTCGCTGAATGTCGAACGCCACAGACGTGCCGATCTCGCGCAACAGGGTGGTCGAGAAGAGCGGCCCCGTCAGGCGTGCTGCCCCGTTGCCCAACTTGGCCGAGGTCGTACCGTCCGAGTGCGTCGCGCTCAGCGTGAAGCTGCCGGCCTCCGCCGTCCAAGGCGATTGAGGCAGCGGCTCGAAACTGAAGTTGGCAGTGCCAAGCGCACAACTCACGGCTACGCCATCGTTGTCGTTGCAATCGTCGGAACCCAACACGCCGTCGGCGTCGGCATCGACCAAGCCGCTGAAGAGATAGGCGGCACCCGCGTTGCCCTCGCCGTAAATGGTCGTCGGTGGTGCACTGATGATCGCGCTGGAACCGCTCAGCTGCACACCCCAGCCAAACGAGTTGCCGCCGCCCGGACCGAAGTCGCTCGGAAGTAGAACGTGCGCGAGGCTCTGCTCCCAGTGCCCCGCCACTCTCGGGACGAGATAGGCGGCGCCCGATCCGGGGCCGGCGAGCGGATCAGCGACTGCGCCGAGCAGCACTTGATCACTTGCGATCGAAACAGCCGTCCCGATGCGATAGTCGAAACCGAGTGAGCCTCCCGGTCCGAGCTCGGCCTTGTCTTCCCAGGGCGTCGTACCGCTACCGGTGCGCTCGAGCACCGCCGCAAACCCGCCTTTGAAAGCGCCCCCATCGGGTGCGCCTACGACAATGGTATTGCCGTCGATGGCGACCGCGTAGCCATAGTGCAAGCCCGAATCGAACGAGTTTTCGGGACGGAGCTCTTGATCCAAAGTCCAGCCCGCACGCTGGTAGACGAAGACGGAACCTTGCTCGTTGTGGACGGTGTTGTCCAAGGGAACGCCCACCACCAAATAGGTATCGGAGAGCGCAACGGGGTGAGCGCTCCCGAGGGATGCGCTGAACGGTGTCACGGGCAACTTCATGAGCTGCGACCAGACGCCGCTGCCACTGCGCTGGAAGAGGTAAACGAATTGATACGATCCCACCGCCACGACGTCGCCCCTGGCGGAGATCGTGTCGCCGACGAACGTGGAGGCGAAGGAGCCCGCGTCGCTCGGGGTCAGCGTCGCGACATTGGTCCAAACGTTGCTCCCGTTGCGCTCGTAGACGAGCACCGAACCGTCGATGAACGAGCCCGGCGTGGAGCCTGGTGTGCCGACGCCGACATAAACGCGGCCGCCGTCGATCGCGACGTCGCGGGTCTTCTTGCCGGGGTAAGAGAACGCCCCAGTGTGACTCCAGACACCCGCCGTCCGCGTGTAAATGTGGACGGACTGATCGCGCGTGCCACCCAACTCGATCTGGGTGACCGCTGCCACGTCGCCCGCGATCGCACTTTCTCGCCCGAACTGGGCCGAGCCAAACGTCTGAGTGCCGCAAGCATTGCCGCACGCGTCGCGCGCAATGATCCGCTGTTTCTCGTAGGTTGCGCCCTCTAGGTTAGCTCCAGTCTCGAAGCTTTGGACGTCCACCGACGCGTTGTCCCCAATGGCCACGAACTCGCTGGTTGCGGTCAGGCAATTGGCGAAGTTGGTAGAAACCAGATGACTGACCAGCGGCGAGTAGATGTAACCCTTGTTCGTCCAGGTACCGCCAACGAGCTCGTATTTGGCGACCTTGACCCGATTGTTGTCGTTGCTGCCTACGAAGAAGCGCTGGTTTTCAAGAAACGTCAGCGTCGTGCCGGGCGATGCCAAGGTGACGGTGTTGACCGTTCCAACTCCCGCTCCGCTGATGGGTGCAACCAGCACATGGGCACCGCTGGCTTCGAGCGCCGCGAGCGTGTTACCGCTGCTCTCTACGCGTCGATAAACGCCGCTGAGCGCACTGCTGTTCACGGCCACGGCCTGCGTCGCGCCCAACTGATAGGCACGTACGCCGGGGCCGTCCGTGGGAATCGCGACCAATACGCCGGAGTCCGTAAGCGTCAGCTCGAGAGGGTGAAGCGTCGGGTCGATGTTGTACGCGTAGGCGATCGTACCGTTCGCTTGGATCTTGAAAATGTGAATATCGGGACTACCGCCCCCGTCTTGAACACCGCCTGCGGCTGCGATGAACGTGCCGTTGCTGGCCACCAACATGCCGAATCGCTCGTCGCTACCCGGGGAAGGCTCTGTATACTTGGTGCCTACTCGAGTGAACTGTTGGCCTGGCGCGCTGCGCCGGTACACGTAGAACGCCCCTTGCTGAGCGTCGAGCGTGTGATCCGCGCACGGATACGAAGGACAATCGAGTGCGTCCCGGTCGGCCGAGACGACCAATAGGTTGCCGTGCAAAGCCAAGCGTGAGCCGAAATGGACCTCCCCGCTCACCGGGCCAAACGGCTTGAGCACCTGCAAGTGTTGCCAATTCTCGATGCCACCCGTCCGGGTATAGACGTGGACCTCGCCCTTGTTGCGCAGCATGCCATCGGTCGCCGTGGCAAGCGCCTGCGAGTCACCAATGATCAGCGTTTGATTGTCTGCCGCGACGGAGGTGCCGAATTGAAGGTTGATGGCGGGATCTGGTTCGGGGATGTTGAGGAGTGCTTCACGAGCTCGTTCGACCTGTTCCGAAGGCGTGCCTTCGTCGAATCCGCTCCCCATGTTCGTCTCCGAAGAGCACCCACTGAGAACGCTTCCAACCCAGAGCGACGCGCCAAGCGCTAGACGCATGACGCATCGTCCCCAAGTTGGCATCTGATGCCGTTGCGCAACCACACCCATTTTCAATCCTCCCTTGCCGTCCCCCCAACTCGTCGTCGCACGTAGCACGACGCAGTCGTAAGCCGAAATCGGATTCGCGTGCAGCTTGGTGGCACAGCGATGTTTCGGCATCAGAAGGGCCGATCACTAGAGCCGGCAATACTTGTTACGATTGCGCTGCGACTCCAGAATTCAGAGAATCTGCCGCCGTGCGTCGTAGATGACGCGCTGCGACGCGGACTTGGCAGTGAGGCGATTCGCCTCGCCATAGAATCATCACCTGGTCGTATTGCCGGCCCGAGTGATCAGCGTTGATATGACCGTGGAACATCGGTCTGCCACCAGGTTGTTTCTGAATTCGACTTCGAATGACGAGCCAACCGTGTTACGTGCGGCGGCGAGAGTCGGGGGGTCACGACAGACAAGGGAGGTTCGAAGTGAAGAATATTGCAATCTGGCATCAGATGCCGAGTTTGAAGCGATGCATGTCGCTCGTCATACTGGGAATGTCGGTCCTCGTCGGAGGCAGCTTCAGTAGCTGCTCATCTGGGGTTAACACCGACGGTGAGTTCGAAGCGAGCGACGATTCGGGTGAGGCGGTCGCGCAGGAGCGGGACGCATTGCTCACCATTGCCCAGCCAGAGCCCACAATCAATCTGCAGTTCGGGACGGGCGTTGCTGCAGACAATCAGACGCTACTGCTTGCCGATCCGCACGCAAAGGCCACCGATACGTTTGGTCATCCCGCGAATCGCGGCAGTGTCTACATCTACAATCGGGCAGGGGGCGTGGAGAGCTGGCAAGCCCTGCAGACGCTCAGACCGTTTGGTCCAACGGTGGGTGAGATCCACTTCGGCACTCACATGGCGTTGCGCGGCAACTTGCTCGTCGTTTCGGCTGACCGAGACGCGCTCGATTGCGGCACGTATCCGTGCTCGAATTCGAGCGACGACCAGCAACAGGGGGCGTTTTATGTGTATACCCGCAGCGCACCCGGTCAACAGTTCACCCGGCTGGGCACGAAGTATACGGAGCCGTCACCGGTTGGGAACAACCGTTTCGGTTTGTTGGTGGCCACCAATGGAACGTACATCGCTGCGGCGGCCGGCGTGCTCGATGGCGGCAGTGGTACCGGTATCCACGTCTACAAGTTCGTGAACGGTGCCGTCAGCTACGCCTACAGCGTCGAACCGACGGGGCACCAACAAGACCTGACGCTGACGGATTCTGGCATTCTTGCCGTGGTCCCTGCCGATGGCCCCGGCGTGCGTCTGTATCAACTGCAGGCGAACCAGGCCGTCACGATCAGCAACACGAGTGCACTGGGCACAGGCTATAGCGCGATCACGAGCAGCGCCGACACCATCGCCTTGCTCGATAGTTCGAGCGGCGGGCGTGTCGTGCTCGCCCCGCTCAGCAGCAGCGGTCCGGGCACTGTCACGACCGTGTCGTCACTCGGTTTGACGTCCCCCGCTTCGGTCACACTCTTGAACAACCAGCGCTTCTTCGTTGGCGATCGAACCAACGATCGAAACAAGCTCACGAAGTACGAACTAACGGGTGGGGTTTGGACGAACAAGGGTTACATCTACTCGCCCTTGTCGGAGCGCATGCATGGCTCCTACTATTTCGGCAACGCCTTGACCGCGACTAGCGAGTTCGTCGTAGCCGGCGATATGGGGATGGCGCACGTCTCGCGGCTGGATACGAACGCGAGCCTGGAAGGCGCTACGTTCGAGAAGCGGCGCATCATCGCGCGTGATGCTTGTGGCAATGCCTGCGGCGGTCAAACCTTTGGCTCGGCGCAATACGGGCGTGAAAGCGCTTTGAATGGTGACGTGGCTGCCGTGACGCAAGTCGAACTCGGCGGCGCGCGCGATCAGTCCGTGCACATCTACACGCGGACGGCGGGTGTCTGGAGTCACACGGCGGCGTTCTCTTACCCCGGCAAGAAGACCCGTGACGTCGCGGTCGACGGGGGTCGCGTCTATGTCGGCGTCGGGACACCGGGTTCTACGCCGGGCTCTTTCGTCGACGGCTCAGTGCTCGTCTACGAGCGCAACGGAAGCAACGTCTGGACCAATGTCGCGACGCTCAACCCGAGCGATGCGGGGTCCTTCGCGTCGACCTTCGTCGGCGACACGATCTCCGCCAAGGGTGACGTCGTCGCGGTGGGTTCGTATCAATTCGTTTACCTCTTTCAGCGCAGCGGTGCCGGCGTCTGGTCGCAGTTGATGAAACTGCCCGTGACACCTTTCAGTGCATCGCTCGCCAGCGCTCACACCGTTGCGCTCTCAGACACGTACCTGGCGGTCGGCGTTCCGTTGGACAACACCGTCCGCAACGAACAGGGCACCGTCTTCGTCTACCAGCGCGCAAGTTGGACTCTGGATCAAGCGTTCGGTCCGATAGACACGTTCAATCCGGGTCTGCACTATGGAGCCTCGCTCGCCATCGATGGTGACACGATTCTGATCGGCAAACCCGACGGCGGTTCGTCCGTTGGCGGTAACGTCGAGGTTCGTAATCGTACCGGCAGCGGTACGACGCCTTGGGAGTTCAAGACGACGCTGGGCTTGCCCACCTTCGGCTTCGACTATCGTCTCGGTACTGCCGTTTCGCTCTCTGGCGATCTGGCGCTGCTCGGCGCGGTGGGCGATCCCGTTGCGGGGGCTGGTTCGGGTGCAGCTTACCTCGTTCAACGAGTCAACGGCGAATGGAACCAAAACAACGTGCACGTGTTGCTCGCCAGTGACTTCGGTCCCGGTGGCGGCAACTCCTTCGGCTGGGGCGTCCAGCTGAGCGGCTCGAGCGCGCTGATCAGCGCGCCACCGACGACGGTTTACGGCGAGACCAATGCCGGCGCTGCGTATCTCTTCAGCGGGCTAGTCGACGCCGACAGCGACGGCTTGTTGGCTTCCGATGACTGCAACGACAACGACGGCATTGCCGTCAGCTGCGCTCTCGGAAGCGCGAACCTGAGTTTCGAACCACTGCCCCAGCCGCAGTGGACGGCAGATGCCGGCAGCTTCACGTTGAGCACGACGCACTCCGACGGGACGACTTCGGCCAAGTTGGGCTTTGGCGCAGCGCGACTGTCCAGTCCGCTCTTCTCGACCACCCTCTTGCACGAAGTGGGTACGGCCTTGGCGTTCGACATTCAGCGACCCACGGGTGGCAGCAACGCAGTCACGTTGCTCTACTCAGTGCCGGCGCTGAACATCACGCAGCAAGCGATCGGCACGGCGGATCTCACCAACGTGCCCGTGGGCGCGTGGACCACGTTGTCGGTACCCATCCCGACCGCGCTGCGCAACATCCTGCTCAACCAGAGCACGAATATCCGCTTGCACCTGCAGTTCAACGTCAGCGCACCGAATCTGCTCGTCGACTACTTGCACTTCACGGGCTTCTTCACTGCGCGGCCCGCGGCGCCGCCTCCTGCGAACGTGAGTGCGACATTGGTTACCACCTCGAGCGCCTCCAACAACTATTGCATGGCGCTGCGGCTTGGAAACAGCGGCGGTGTACCCACGACCAGCTGGAGCGTCGTCGTGAACCTGCAAGGCACAACGCGAACGCAGGGTTGGAACGCGGCATTCAGCGGCAACACGGGCACGATCACGCTCACGAACAATCAAGCGTTCAACGCGAGCATCCCTGCAGGAGCCGTGAACTACGACCCGAGCGTCGGGTTCTGCGCTGATCGCCCGGTGGGCTCGAATACGGTTGCAACGGTAGTTAGCGCCTCCGGGCAGTGAGTTGGAGAGCGCAGTGAGTTGGAGAGCGCACGGCGCTCGAGTGCGCACCGATACGTGACGTCAGGGACGCGGGTTCTAGAACCCGCGTCCCTGATTGCTTTTCAATCGCATGAGTTGGGGGCGCATGAGTTGGGGGGCCGGGCTGCCGTTGCGCGGCGCGCTACGGCAGTTCGGGACCCTGCGCGGGCGCGCCCCGATGCGCCGCCGTGCGCCGCTCAATGCAGGCCCGGCCCCAACCTTGATTGACGTGGACATGGGCGTTGTTCACGTTGAATAATTCGCGCATGCGCTGCGTTTGGCTGGCGGGGTTAATCGGGGTTTCGGCGTGCGGAGCGAAAGAATCGGTCGTTGACGAAGGGCGTTGTGTTCCGGGACGTCAGGTGTCGTGCGCTTGCCCGCAAGGGCCGGACTCGATCCAGACTTGCCAAGCCGATTTTACGTTCGGAGCGTGTCAGTGTTCACTCGATGCCGACACTAACCCGAGCGACGTAGAATCCGACGGGCCTAGCGTGCAGGACGAGACGAGTACGCCTGGGCCATCGCAGCCGGCAGCGGTTCCCACCGCACCCGTCGCCGAGCCCGCAGATCCCTCTAGCTCCAGCAATGGCAGTGAGGCAGACCCCGATACGCGACAAGACGGGCTGATCGACTACCAATACGGCGATACGGCTCCGTGCGACAGCCAAGAGAATGGTCTGTTCTTCTCGGGCGACAGCGGCGACTGGGTGCATCCGGGTCAAGACTTCATCACGGTTGCTCGCTTCACTGACTCCTCCGACGCGGACCACATTGGCTTCTACATCGAGCCCAGCGGCGAAGAACACGGACTCTGGTGGGACCTCGACTTTTCGAGTGAGCAACTCGACGAGGCGTTGAAGGTCGGGGAATACCTCGACGTCGAACGTTATCCCTTCGAGACGTATCTGAAGCCGGGCTTGGACGTGGGCGGTGATGGCCGCGGCTGCAATTCGCTCAGCGGCAAGTTCTTGATCACGGATCTGCTTTGGCTTGGCGGTACTCTGGTGCGTTTCAGCGCGTCGTTCGAACAGCACTGCGAACAGGGGAGTTCGAAATTACTTGGCTGCATTCATTACGACAGCGGCCTGAGTCCCGAGGCACTCGATGCCGGGAGTGAACGCAGTGACGCGAGCGCCGATGCCGGGGCGCCGAACGGCGAGTCCGCGACGAGCAGCCTGGTTTCTGCGACGGTTGACGCCGAGGGTCGGCTCGACGCTGGCACGACCGCAAGCGCCGCGCCCTAGCGAGCGGCAGGGTCGGAAACTTCGGAGTCCCCCCAACCGTCCAGGTCCCAACAGCACGCCGTGCCCGGCGCATCGCGCGCCCTCGTCGGTGGTGAAGCAAGTCTGGCCCGCGCTCAGCGGTTGTTGCCGAGGGACGACGGGAGGTCGCGGCGTAACCCATCGACGACGTAGTGTTCGCCGAGGGCGAAGTCAGTGAACGGGCCGAGCAGTGTTTCGACGATCAGGGCCAAGCGCTCACTCGTCAGCAGAGGTTCGGGCACTGCGCCGCCATAGTGCTCTGCGAGTAACGCTTGCGCGGTCGTGCCCAAGGCTGAGGCGCGCGCTTCGAGCTCTGCCAGCAATTCTAGGGATGCGACGTTGTAGGCCGACAAAGTGTTCGACCAACCCCCAGGCCTTTGGAGTCCCGGCGTGCTCGCGTGAATCTCGACGTCGTGTGCTCCGCCGGGTCGAAAAGCGCGCACGTGAAGCGTGCGCGAGGCGGGCAGGGTGGGCACGGGTCTGGTCGAGATTTCGAACGACACGATGCGACTCGGTTTGGCTGCCGAGTTCAGCGCCCAGGCCGTGATGCGTTCGGGATCGTCCGAGGCGATGTAGCGATGCAGCTCGGGTTGTATCAGCGTGTTGTCGACGTGAACGAGACGCTCTTCGTGCGTGCCTGCCAGCAACAAGGATGCCCCGAGCCGCGATAAGTGAACGCACGTCGCAGCCGCGAATTCGCGATCCGCGCCGAGCACCAGCACGGTCGTCTCGAACAGTGAAGATCTCGCGGTTGGCATTGGATGTGAGCTCTCAGTCGCGATTGAGCGAGATCAGTCTCGGCGAAGGGATCGACGGGGGCGATTCGGGCGGCGGGGGTAGGACGTCGCGGAACGCGGCGCCGTACAAGTCCCAGACCGTAATGAATAGGGCTGCGACGATTGGTCCCAAAATGATGCCGATCGCGCCGAACACCGTGAGGCCGCCGAGCGTCGCCACCAAGATCAGTAGATCGGGCAGTTTGGTGTCTTTGCCAACGAGCCATGGCCTGAGCACGTTGTCGATCGTGCCGACCACACCCGCACACCACGCGAACAATCCGATGCACGCACCCCAGCGCTGTTGGAACGCCAGGCTCACGACTACGGGGATCCAGACCAGCATCGCACCGAGTCCCGGGATGACCGACAAAATCGCCATCACCGTCGCCCAGAGTGCGGCGGCCTCGATTCCAACGAAAGCAAAGCCAACACCGCCCAGCGCACCTTGGACGAACCCGATCACCAAAGTGCCCTTGATCGTCGCGCGCGCCACCGAGATGAAGCGCTCGACCATGCGCTCCTCGTCCTCAGCGGGCAGGGGCAAATAGTAGAGCATCCGGGATAACGCACTGCGACCCTGCAGCAGAAAGAAGTACATCGCGTACAGCATCACGAACAGCAGCAGCAATACGGTCGCGGTTTCCGTGGCCGCAGTCGTCACGAAATCGATCGCCCAACTGCTGATGGAGCCCGCCCACTCGCCCAGCTTCGGCGCGATCTCGCTCTGGTAGGGCTTTAGGAAGGCGAGTCCCGGGGTCGTCGCCATCAACTGGTCGAACTGCGTGACCCGCGAGAAGTTGGCTTCGACCCAAGGTCGCGCGGCGGTGCCAAAGTGAACGACTTGGCTCGCGACCATCACCAGGAAGCCCGTAGCCGGCAGCACGATGCCGAGCGTGACACAGCCAAC
This sequence comes from Polyangiaceae bacterium, assembly GCA_036263015.1. GTDB lineage: Bacteria > Myxococcota_A > Polyangia > Polyangiales > Polyangiaceae > SZUA-265. Next base: position 16,030 of record DATAHU010000190.1, read on the forward strand.
CGTGGCCATCGCCGCGACTCGTCTTCGGCTTTTGACGCGCGGCAGGATCCAGCGATACCAGGGATGGAACATGGCCGCGAAGATCGCAGCCAAGAGCAGCGCCATGATGAATTCGCTGATCATCCAGGCGAACAGGCACGTCGTCGCCACGGCCACGATGACCAGGGTCGCCCGCCGCAGGCGCTCGGTTCTGGAACCCAGAGACTCCATGTTTCGAGCCCTAGCAGACCCGAGATCCAGAAAATGGCAAAGCTCCATGCAGTCGAGGCTGGCGCTTTGTTCAGCGCTCGGGGCAAGGGCGGTCATAGACTGCCCCAACTCTTGCAGAACACTTCGTCTTTGCTGCGCTGGCAGGTTACGCTCGCCATATGGCAGCGCGCGCGATCTCCTCGGGCACCATTTCGTTCGGCTTGGTATCGATTCCCGTGAAGTTGTTCACGGCGACCTCGGCGCAGCAGGCGCATTTCAACATGCTGCACGCAGGGACGAAAGGCCGGGTCAAGCAGCAGTACGTGCTACCGGGCAACGGCGAGGTCGTCGACCGCAAGCAGCTGGTCAAAGGTTACGAGTACGCGCGTGGGCAGTTCGTGATCTTCAGCGACGAGGAGCTCAAGGCGCTCGAGAGCAAGCGTACGAGCACGTTCGACATCGTCGAGTTCGTGCCGCTCGACACCGTGGACCTGATCCAAGTCGAGAAGACCTATTACATGGGGCCAGACAAAGGCGGGGACAAAGCTTACAAGCTGCTCGCAGAGTCGATGCAGGCGACGGGCAAGGTCGCCGTGGGCCGTTGGGGCGCGCGCGGCAAAGATCAACTCGTGATAATCCGGCCCTACAAGCAGGGCTTGCTCTTGCATCAGATGTTCTACGCCAACGAGGTGCGGGCCTTCGACGAGGTCGACACCGGCGCCGTGATGGAGTTCTCGGAGCTCGAACGTGAGCTCGCTCGCAAGCTGATCAACGAGCTTACCGTCAGCAAATTCGCTCCCGAAAAGTACAAGGACGATTTCGAGCAGCGTCTGGCTGCGGCGGTCGAAACGAAGGTGCGCGGCCAGGAAATCGTCGCGGCGCCCGAAGTCCCGCGGGCCCAAATTTTCGACTTGTTCGACGCGCTCAAGCAGAGCTTGCAACAAGTTCAGTCGCGACCCGCTGAGGGCGGCGATGAGTTGAAGCCGCGCCCCGTCGAGAAGGCGCGCCCGCGTGACGCCGACGAACTCGAGAAGAAGACCGGGTCGTGACGCTCAGCGGGCGTACCGCTGACCTGGGTTGGTGACGGGTTACTTGGGAGCCGCGCTCGACTTGGGCGCAGCACTCGACTTGGGCGCAGCACTCGACTTCGAGGCTGGGCCCGTTCCCGATCCCGAAACTGTACCCGTTGGACGCGTTAGAATAACGCCCGCGAGCACGTCGTTGCCGTTCTCTAGTCGATCGTATTCGAGCACCATGTTCTCGTAGTAATCGCGTTCGATCGTCGGAAAAGGTCCCGCCAAGGGTTTGTCGAACTTCTCGACGCGCACGGGCTCGCCCACGCTGTCGATCACGTACTTGCGATACATGCCGAGCGTGGCGCCTTTGGCAAAGCGGCCGTTGAAGACGCCGTAGGTATCGTCGGGCTTGTCCGAGAACGGGCGTTCCTCGCCTTGGATCCGCATTTCTTCGACGACGCCGTCCTTGAACACGAAATCAAGCGCGTGCGACGGCATGCGACACAGGGTTTCCGTTTTCTCCGCGCACTTACCATCCAGCAGCCGTTCCACGGTTTGAGCGGTCGCCCCGAAGCGCACGGGTCCAAGCCCCTCTCCCGGCAGGATCGCGAGGCGCGGGCCCATTGGGATGCGGAACAAGGGCGGCTTGACCCCCTGCAAGAGGCCGACGGACGCTCCCGGCTCGGCCACGATCCTCGGTCGCGTGAGGCTGGCGGTCGGTGCCGTCGTCGTGGGGGCGCTGCTCGCCTCGATTGCGGATTCGTGTGTACGGCAGCCGGCGGCCAAGGCCGTCGACGCGAGTACCAGAATCGTCCCGTTTCTAACCCACGATCTCGTCAACATTGCTCGCCGCGAACTCCTAATCACTGGTCGTTATTCCTGGCCGTCGTTCCCGGGCCGCTTGGGCATGGCTTGCTGAGCCAGTGCTTCCTGATGACCCAGCGTTTCCCGATAACCCTGTGCCACCGGTACACGACGACCCGACCCGAACGCCTTGCGCGTGAGAATCAGCCCCGGTGCTGCCTGGCGGCGCTTGTACTCGGAACCCCGCACCAAACCAACCACGCGCGTAACCGCTTGCTCGTCGAACCCCCGCGCTACGAGTTCGGCCGGGCTCAACTGATCTTCGACGTAGCCCTCGAGAATCGGATCCAAGACGTCGTAGGGCGGCAGCGAATCTTCGTCCTTTTGATCGGGTCGCAGCTCCGCGGAAGGCGGCTTGGTCAGCGAGCTTTCCGGGATTCGCGCCTTCACACTGTTAACCCAGCGCGAGATGCGATAGACCATCGTCTTGGGCACGTCGCTGATCACCGCTAGGCCGCCGACCATGTCGCCGTACAGCGTGCAGTAACCAACGCCCAGCTCGCTCTTGTTGCCCGTGGTCAGTGGCAGTGCACCGGTACGGTTGGAAATCGCCATGATGGTCGCGCCGCGAATGCGCGCTTGGACGTTCTCCCAGGTCACGTCGCCGGGACGCGCCGCGCCGAGGGCGTTCACGGGCTGCTCCAAATGCTCGAGGTACGATGCGAAGATCGGATCGATGTTCACCTGGCGAAACTGGATCCCGAGCGCGTCGGCCAAGGCGCGAGCGTCGTTCAACGAATGCTCCGACGAATAACGCGTGGGCATCGCCACGCCGATCACGTTTTCAGGGCCGAGCGCATCGGCTGCCAGTGTGGCCACCAAGGCCGAATCGATGCCGCCGCTCAGGCCGAGCACGGCTTTCTGGAAGCCGCACTTCCTCGTGTAGTCGCGCACACCGAGCACGAGCGCGTGATACGCGGCGGCGGGTTCATCGACATCCGCCGCTTCGATTCGCGCCGGTCGGTCGAGCTCCGCCAGGAGCAGATCCTCGTCGAACATCTTGGCTTGTGCCAAGAGTTCACCTGTAGCACTGAAAACGGCGCTCCGCCCATCGAAGATCAATTCATCGTTGCCGCCCACTTGATTGACCATCGCAACCGGAACGCCACAGCGGCGCGCCAGATCGGAGAACAAGAGTGGCCGCTGAGTCAGTTTCGGCAGTGTGAAGGGGCTCGCCGACAGATTGATGATCAGATCGGTGTTTTCCGGGCCGACGTCGCTGAACGGGTCTTTGGCGTAACGCGCGTCGAGTTGAGGGGCGCGTGCCCAAGCGTCTTCGCAGATCGACAGCGTGCAGCGCAGCCCCGCGAGCTTGCCGCTGACGAGCGCAGTGCCGGCTTCGAAGTAACGTCGTTCGTCGAACACGTCGTAGTTCGGCAGCAACACTTTGCGCGCGCGCGCGACTTCCGCGCCGCGCCGGGCAACGATCGCGTCGTTGCTGAGACCACCCTGTGGCGTCTGACCCAGGCTGCCGAAGATCAGGGCCACGTCGCGCGAGCGCTCGCAGAGCCATTCGCTCCAACGCAGCGCCTGACGCACGAACTCGGGGCGATCGAGCAAGTCTCGTGGGGGATAACCGACCAGACTCAACTCGGACGCGACGGCGATGCTGGCGCCCGCTGCTTCGGCTTTGCAAAGCGCGTCGGCGATCTTGCGCGCGTTGCCTTCGAAGTCACCGATCAGGGGGTTGAGTTGCAAAAGGGCGATTTGCATTTCGACGGCCGAGCACCGACACTACCGCGGCCAATGCGTGACTTCGATCGAAAATTCCTGTTTGTGACGGGCAAAGGCGGGGTTGGAAAATCGACGGTCGCGGCTGCGCTCGCGCTGGCCTTGGCGGGGCGCCAACGGAACGTGCTGTTGGCGTTGTGCGAACCTGGCCCCTCGGCGCGCCTGCTCGGCACGGCTGCGCTCGGACCGCAAATCCAACGCGTGAGCGAGCACTTGTCCGCAGTCGTGATCGACCCGAACAGCGCGGTGCGCGAGTACGGCGAGATGTTCTTGCCGAGCGCATTGTCCGGCGCGCTGATGGGCAATCGCTATAGCCGCGCGTTCCTCGCCGCGGTGCCGGGGCTGCACCCGTGGGCGATGCTGGGCAAAGCTTGGTATCACACGACCGAAAACGTAGCGGGCCGCGCGCGTTTCGATCACGTGGTGTTCGACGCGCCCGCGACCGGGCATGCGTTGCAGATGCTCCAGGTCCCAAAGGTGATCAGCATGGCAACCGCACCGGGTGTGCTCAAACGGGACGCTGAGCGCGCCTGGGAGATGCTTCGCGATCCGACGCAGGCGCGCGCCATCGTGGTGACCTTGGCAGAGCTGCTGCCCGTGCTCGAAACGCTCGAACTCGTCACGGCGTTGGCCAATCTCGGGATGCCCGACAGCGACGTGATCTTGAACGCCACGCCGCCCGAACTGTTCGACGAGGTGTTGAGTCGCGAACTCGACGCTTTGAGCGCACCCGACCCCTCTGCCGAGCAGGAAGCGGTCTTGGCAATCGCACGCGAGCGGCGTACCAACGACGCGAGCGTTCGCGCGTTGCGCGCACGTTTGAGCGAGCAACTCGGCCGCGCACCCTTTGTCCTGCCCGAGGTTCCGGCGCTGAACCGAAACACAGATTTGGCTCCCTTGGTCGCGTGTTTCTCTGCCCATTCGTGAAGCCTGGATTGCGTTGCGTGGGCGACGCCATTACCGTCCGCGCCGCCTCATGGCCGTCTCTCGTGCACCTGATCCGAACACCGTAAAGCGCTCTTGGGCGCGCTTTGCACCCTTGGTGCTGGCAGTCGTGCTGATCGCGTGGATGTTGCGCAAGGTCGATACGGGCAAGGTGCTGACGGCGATGGCAGGCGCCCCGAAGCTCGAGCTCGGGCTCGAAGCGTTGGCTTTTTTGGTGCTGCTCTTGCTGGCGGACACTTGGGCCACGCAGAAGATCTACGCTCGCACGGTCTGTCCCGTGACGTGGCCCGAGTTAATCGTCTTGCGGGGCGCCTCGTATTTGCCGAGCATCCTCAATCAGCACGTCGGTCAGGGCTGGCTCACGTACTTCCTGTCTCGCGTCTACGGAGCGCGCTTGCTGCGGGTCGCGGGGGCCACACTCGTGGTCTACGTAACGACCTTTGCCTGTTTGGTTGCGATGGGGCTAGCCGCGTTGCCGTTCAACGCCAGCAAGTTGCCATGGTTGCCGGGCACACTCGCGTTCTGCGTGGTTGGGGGCATCGGTTACCTGCTCGTGCTCGCCCTGAAGCCGAAGTGGTTGGCAGATCGGCCACTGTTGGGTCCCTTGTTCGATTTGGGGGTTGGGGGGCACTTGACGATCTTGGCGGCGCGGATGCCGCACATGCTCGTCTTGTTCTTTGGCATGTGGCTTCCGTTCTTTCTGTTCGGGGTCAATGTTCCGCTTGGCGATGCGCTCGCGTTGATCCCGCCGCTCTTGTTCGTCACCGGGTTACCACTGACGCCGCAGGGCATCGGCACGCGCGACGTGATGGCCGTGGCTTTGTTCTCGTCTTATGCGAGCGCTGGCGCGGACGGCGCGACGCAGGTGCTCGCTACGACGTTGTCGTGGACCACGGCCACGACCTTGATTCAACTCGTCGGCTCTCCGCCGCTGATGCGTCGCGCCTATTCACTCGTCGCCCAAGCCCGCAGCAAAGCGACGCTTCCGCCGCCCGCAACCGTCGATGTGTCGTCCGTGAGTTGAAGGCGAACTACTGCACCGCGTCCAGAGCGACCTCCGCGTACAACAGATCGCCACGCTTGCCCAGTGATCCCAAGACATCGAGCCTTCCGGCGCGCGTGTCGCACAGGTGATGACGCGTATTGTTCAGGTGGTCGAACTCAAAGCGCAGCTTTCGCCGATCGTTGAAGACGAAGCATCGAGTTCTGCAAGCGCAGCGAGCAAGCGATGAATATTCGCCGGTTCTACGCGTACAGGATGTCGAGATCCTGCGTCATCAACGTGGCGCCGTGGGCGACTACGGCCGCGCCGCCCACGAGCACGAACTCGACGTCGTGCTTGGCCAACGTCGTGAGCGCGAGCTTGAAGTTCATCGCTTCGTGGCGGCCCCGAGCAATTCTTCGACGAACTGTTGGTGCTGCTCGAGACGCAACAGGCGTTCTTCGACCGTGAGCTCGAGTTGTCGTTTCAACAGCAGGAGATCGACGCCATTCTCGTCTTGGACTTGCGCCAGGTCGTGTCCAAAGCGCACGTCACGAGGTGCGTCGGAGGCCGAAGACATGCCACGCAGGATAGCCACAATTCCAACGACCGTCAGCGCTATTTTCTCCGCCGGATCTGCCACCCCGCGCCGCTCAGAGTGTGTTTAGCGGAACTCGAGCCGCCAACGCACGTCGGCGCCGAGGTTGCCCAAGCTCGACGTCGAAATGTCGTTCACGTTGTCGTACGAACCCTCGACGCTCACGCGCGGATTCAATTGCCATTCGAGGTTCGAGCGCACTTCACGGCTTTCACTGATGCCGCTCGTGACGAACGCGCGAATGCGTTCCGTTAACCGCTTGCCCACCGTGACCGTCGGTTCGGTGCGCCCGGTTCGAGACGAGTAGGCACTGCCAAAGCGAAACTCGTCAATCACGGGGATCGCCTCGGTGACGGCCTCGTCGGCCCCAGTCAATGAGCCGAGCGCTTCGAGCGCGACGCTTTCGCCCAGGCTCGCCGATTGAGCTTGATCGAGCTCGGTGCGGGTCAAACCTACGGTCAGGAGCAAGAAGATGTCGTCCTCGGAGAGCTTGGGCTGGCTGCTCAGGTCGATCTTCAAGTTGTCCGCATCGCCATGCGCGTGCATTTGGATGCGCCATTGGCCCGCAGTCGTGCCGGTGCCTCCCGCCGCCGGGTTGGCCGCCAGCGCCTCCGTCGTGCGGTTGGTGCTGTAGCGTCGGTATTCCGTCACCGCCATCAGATCGACACGTGGCGCGATGCTGTTGGCGTCGTCGAAGCGCACTTCGCCCGATTGCACTTCGAACTCGTTGCGCCTGAGGCGAATTCGCCCGCCGGGTTCGACGCGCACGCGGCCGCGCAAGCCAAAGCGTTGATTGGAGCCTGTGAGTTCGAGTCCGGGATCATCGATGCGCAAGTTGGACTCGAGCAAGTTGTTGCTCAGCTTGAGCGGCCGGTCCGAGCGAATGTTCAAGTCTAGGTCCACTACGTCCCCGGCGGGATCGTACGATTCGAATTCGGTGCGCTTGCCGCGCCGTGAGGCGCTCACCAAGTCGGCGTTCATCGTCACCGGGCGTGTGTATTCGAACGACCTGAGGTCGATCGTTCCGGTCACCTTTGGCAGCGTGTGCTGATCGAGTTCGTCTTGGGTTGGACGCCAACTGACGTCGAGGGCCGCGTCGAGCTCGGTCGCGACACCTTCTGTGATCGGCAAAGAGATGCCTTGGGCTCGCACGCGACCGCGAAACTCACCCATGTTGAAACCCCGCAAAGGTGCGCGCCCCTCACCCGTGATCCGACCGCCGCCCATCGAAGCGCTGAGATTGCGCAGCGCGACCTCGTTTTGCTTGACGTCGAGATCGAGCGCGACGTCGCTGAACGTCAGAGCTTCACGTTGCAACACGAAGCGACCGTCGCGTAGCGTAAAGCCGCCTTCGGTGCGGGGATTCGACAGTGCGCCCGAGAATTCGAGGCCGCCTTGCAGCTTGCCAGTGACCTCGCTCAAGCTCGGTAGCAGCATCGACCAACTTGCGAGCGAGACCGGTTGCATGTCGACGCGCGCGTTGATGGTTGGCGTTTGAGTGATGTTCTCGAGCGAGCCGCTGGCGTCGAAGCTGGCTTCGCGTCCATCGGGCGTGGAAATCGCGAGCGTGATCTTCCTTGGGGTTGTTAGCTTACCACCGCTAAGTAGGACGCCCTCGATGGGCGACGTTTCGACTCGGAATCCTTTCCACTCTGCCCAGAGCGCCCCGATCTCGGCGCTGGCTTGGGTGGCCTGTGGTCGGTCGAGCGGCATGCGCGCCAAGTCGAGCCGCCCGGAGAACTTCCCGCTCGGACGTTGCCGCGCCAAACCGAGTTCGGGCAGCAGGTCCAAGAACGGCCCCAGGTTGAAGTCGGTGAAGATCACCCCGCCTTGCGCGATCTTGTGCTTCTGACGAGTGAGCGAGAACTTGTCGAACAGGATTTGCTGCCCGAGCAGCTGTCCCGAGATTTGGAAGACACCCGACGAGGGATCTTCTGCTGCCACCTTTTCGGGCGGAACCTCGAGCGGCACGTGATTCTTGCAGCGCGACAGCTCGGGCGCGAAAGCAGGCGGCGCACCACTCGGTGCCAACTGAATTTCGAGCCGCGAAGGATGCAAGCGCGAGCGCCCGAGGATGATCGGGCTCACGTCGGCGTGGACGTCGGCCTCCATCTCGTCGATGGACCCTCCTAGGTGAGCACTGACGCTAACGTCGCCGGTCACCATCTTCCCCGCAGTACCAAGCGCCTGCAGCGAAGAGAGGGGCAGGCGTGTTGCGACGAGATCACCGGCCAGCTGCGCGTCGGGAGCGACGTGGACGCTGCCGATCACTTTGCCGGTGCCTTTCTTCAGCTCCAGGTCGGGCAGATCCAAAGAAAAACCGTGATAACCTGCAACAATGTCTTCCCAGTGGAAGTCGAAGCTGGACTCCGCGCCGTCGTATCTTTCGTCGAACAGCCACAACTGGTCGAAGCCCACCTTGCCGTTGACTTCGAGATTGCCGCTTGCACAGCGATCGCCAGTGCCGCCGAGCACGTAGTCGATGTGGTTGTTGCTGGCGAAGTTGCCCTTGATGTCGAGCCAGCGCGGGTCGTTTTCCATGCGCCAAAGGGCCAGGAAATCCCGGATGTCGCTGTGCTCCGTGTGCGTGACGAGCTCCGCTTTCAACGCAGCACCCTCGCCAAACTCCAAGCGCGCCTTGGGGATCTTGAAAACGCTGCCGTTCTTCCGCAACTCGGCGTTGTGAGCTTCCACCCACAAGGGGCGGAACACGGTATCGGAAGCTTTCAGATGACCGAGCGGTAGATCTGCGAACACCAGATTTTCGATTTCGAGGTGGGTGGTGAGCGTCGGGTTGCTAAGCTGCCCGTTCATCTCGGCCGACAAGGTGGCGGTCCCTGCGATTGGAACCGTGACGAGCGGACTGATTTCCGCGAGCTGGATCGTGGATTCGGGCACCGTCATCTTGACCGTGTTGTCGAATCCGATCGTGATGCTCACGTTGAGCTGGCTCTGTCCGAAGCGTGTGGCGACGTCGTTGAATTGAATCGAGTCGTTGCGCACTGCGAAGCGGCCCTGCAACACCGCCTTGGGCGTCGCGCCGATCATGTGATTGCGATTTGGTGAGTGGTAAGCCTTGTCGAAGACTTCGAAGCCGCTGGTCTCGACCAGCATGTCCCCGTCGAGCTTCGTGGGGAACAGCGTCCCGCCGAACTCGGTGACTTTGGCGTGGTCCACGTTCCACTGTACGATGGTGTTCGGTGTGATGCCGATGTCACGCATCATGGCGGGGAAGCCGACTTTGCCGCCATCGACCTTCTTCGAATGCAAGGGCACTCCGGGCGCAAAGGGTTCGAGGGTGACCTCGTCGACGTCCACGACGCCGCCGCCGTACAGCGCACGTAAGTGGGGCACGTGGACGATGTCGTCCTTGATTCGCGCTTTGCCCTCGGAGCCCTCGGTCAGGCGCGCATAGGCCAACAAAAACTCGCCGGTCGTGACGCTGCCCTCGAACTCCGGCATGCGCATCGGCGGTGCGAAGCGCAGATCGCCTTGCAGCTCGGCCCAACCCGCGAACTTGGGTGCGCCACCACTCAAGCGATTGAGCAGCTCCATCGGCAGCAGCGTGTCCATCGTGGTCTCGACGCTGTAGGGGTGGTTCTCGCTCGGCAGCGTGATCACT
>DATAHU010000191.1:0-8599 GCA_036263015.1 Polyangiaceae bacterium
CGCTTCCAGTTCACCCCAGACGGCGCATACGTCGTCGTCGGCACGAACGATTCTGGGGGAGTCGCCGATCTGTCCAAGGTGCCAATAGGGGGCGGTGCGGGAGTCCCGCTCGCCACTGCGGTCGACGACAAGATGTTCCGCACGTTGGAAGACAACAGCACTCTGGCGTATGTCGTTTCGTCGACGGGTGCGCTCAAGACCGTCGGCCTCGACGGCACGGGTTCGGCCACTTTGGTTGCATCGGGCGTCGTCGATCTGGTGGATGATTCGGCGGATGCCGTCGTCTACGCGACCGTCGTGGACGCTACGACTGGCTACGGGACTCTGCGTTTGGTCACCAAGACCAGCTCGTCACGAGCGCTCGGCACGACCGCAGACAGCGAAGGGTTCACTTCGGACGGTCACTACTTTGCTTTCCGGGACCAAGTCTCGGGTGCGTCGGGCAAACTGACGACCGTAGACGTCACACCGGGCACGCTCAGTGCGGTCGAGGTGAGCGTGACCAAGGCGAGCTTCGTCGACGACACGCACATGCTGCACTTGGACTCGAGCGGAGTGCTCCGCATCACCAGTCTCGCGACTGCAACCTCGACCGATCTACAGACCGGCGTGGCACAGTTCGGCAAACTGCGTGACGCACTCGGCAGTAACACCAGCAGCCGCTTCGCGTTCAGCATTGCAAGTGGTCAACAAGCGGGCCTGTACGTCCAATCGCTGTGATCGCCTCGGCCTCGCTGGCATTCGCGGTGACCTAGAGCACCGAACAGGTTGAAACCCGAGCAAAGACAACGGAGACCGAAGCGAGCCGCACGCCTGAGGCACGAGCACCGCAGAACTGCCGAAGCAATTTGAGGAGCGGAGCAACGAGGCCGTGCGGTAGAGCGAGAGGATCTGCAGTATTTGCCGGGTTTTCAAGCCAATCGGTGCTCTAGGCCACGATGATCTTCGGACCCGCGTTTGCTAGCCAATGCGGCTTCTCGTCGGTGACGATCGTTTGGACAGAGTCGACAGAACCCACGAAATGCGGCGCTACGGCGCCGAATTTCGTGTGATCGGCGAGCAGCACGCTCTGCAGGCCAGCACTCAACAGGGCGCGCTTCATCGCAGCGTCCGGCGCGTGGTGCGCGGTCATGCCTGCCTCGACGTGCAGCGCGCACGTCCCGAGAAACACCCAGTCGGCGCGGTGAGCTTTGATCATCTCGAGGGCGTGCACACCGCTCAGGTAGCGCGCCGTCGGATCCCAGTTGCCACCAGTGATGATCAAAGAAACCCCAGGGTCGTTAGCGAACTGAGTAGCGACATCCAATGAGTTCGTGATCACCGTGAGCGGGCGTGCGTCGAGGTGGCCAGCGAGTGCCAGCACCGTGAGGCCAGCGTCGAGAATGACGGTCTGCCGTGGCGAGACCAACTGCGCCGCGGCTTTGCCGATCCTGTCTTTGGCTTCGTGTTGAATGCCGGCGCGGGCGCTCCAGTCGAGGCTGCCTACGTTCATCGAGACCGCGCCCCCGTGCGTCTTGCGGAACGCTCCGGTCGATGCGAGCGCGCGCAAATCGCGGCGCACTGTGTCTACCGAAACATCGAAGCGCTCTGCGAGCTCGGCAACCTCGATCCTGCTCTTGCCGGCCAGGATGGCGAGGATCGCTTGCCGCCTTTCTTCTGCGAACATCGCGGAATTCTGTCAGGAATTTCCCGGCACTGCACGCTGTTGCACGAATTATCTTCAATGTGCATGAATTTGCGGCTATGTGATCCGGGCACTCTGGGGAGGTTGCGAATGAGGGTAAACGGGTTGCATGAACTGAAGCGGGAGATTGGGCGTTCTTGTCCGACCGCTGCGGACTTGGTTCTGGGGCTCCGCCAAGGCGCCACCGTCGTCGACGTCGGTTGCCACGGCTGGCTGCTCGGCGAGTCGTCGCTAGTGAACGCTGTACGGTATCTCGGCGTCGACCGAGTCGAGCCGCCGAATCGACCACGCCACGCAGAATTCGTTCGCTGTTCCGCGGGCGCGATCGAGCTGCCCGATGACCATTGCGAGCTGGTGGTGGCGAGCCACGTCCTCGAGCACGTCAGTGACCCAGTCGGGTTCATGACTGAGCTGGTGCGGATCGCCAAGCCCGGAGGCCAGCTGTGGCTGGAGTCGCCCAGCGAACCGGGCTGTCAGAGCGTCGGCTCGGACGACGTGGAAGATCAGCGGTTTCTCAGCTTTTGGGACGACCCGACTCACGTCCGGCCTTGGACGCCGGGCGCCCTCTATCGACTCGCTCTCTCGTGTGAAGCGGTCCCACTTGCCATTCAACGCGGGCAGAGCGGAGACGTTGCCGTATCCAAGATGCTGGCGCTCAAGCCGCCACACGTGAACGGCGCGCCCCGGACTCGCTACGTCACGCTGAAGAACGTCGGCTATGGGCTACGGGCGGCTTACGAGAGCGTTTGGGGCAGACGATGATTCGCCGGTGATCCGGCACGGGCAATTGCACTGGAGGAGGTACGAGATGGAACGATCCGTTAACAAGGGGCGAGCACGAGCGCGCGGGTTGGTAGCCGCTGCATTTGGGTTGCTGGCCGCGCTGTCCGTCAGCCAAGAGACGCGAGCAGATCTTTGCAACAGCGTCCAGGACGCTGACGCCAAAGCCAGCGCCGAGACGAAACGCGACGTCGACTTTTACGAGTCACTCTTCCCCGACTCCACGTATTTCGGCAAACGCGGCTGGAACGAGAAGATCGTCCAATGCAATCGCCAACGTGACAACAAAGGCGATCAGATTGCGAAGATCACACAGACCCTGGGCACGAATCCCGATCGCAAGCAGCTGGAAAGCAAGAACCTCGATTACAAGGTAATCCGTGGGCACTACAATTTCTTCGGAACCTTGGCGACACGCATGAAGTACGTCTACGTGCTCAGCAAGGAGAACAACGTCTGGAAGATGGTCATTCCTTATGACCCGATCATCAATGACGTCGTCAAGGATCGCATCGACTTCGACATGGACGGGGATGGGCACGCCTTCCACCTCTACGACGCTTCGCAGATCGTGGATCCCAAAGCCGAGAAGCTCGAGCTGAAGCCAACACCGAAGCCCATTGCTCAGACCCTGTGCTCGGATTTCACTTACTTCTCCGGCAGCGAAGGCAAGTACGACAAGCAGACGGGTAAGAATGCCTCCAAGCGCGACAAGGAGAACAAGTTCATCAGCTTGGGTCGGATCGAGTTCTACTATGACAAGAGTGAATTTCTTTCGCTCGGTTGCCGCGTCAAGCGTGACCGCGACGTCTACTGGGTGGACTCCAAAGGCAAGGTGCGCAAATCACGGGCCGACGACTGGGTGCTCGACAACTTCGTGAGGGCAGCCGAGGGTTATTGGACGATCCCTGGTGTGTTCGAACTCCAGCTGTTGATGAAGGGGCGAAATGAAAGCAAGTTTCCCAAAGCGCTGACGAAGTTGCTCAACGATGGGGACCATCTGACGGTCTACTTTGCAACCAAGTTCCTGCCTTATGGGGACAATCAGATGTACAAGTCGAACATCATCGAGTTCAACAACTTCTCGACGATGAGCAGCGACGGTACGTATTGGCACGAGGTCGGGCACGCGTTTGGCCTCGACGACGAGTACGCCAAGGACGATTCGAAACCCAACGGCTGCAAGAACTCGGTGTTCGAAAAGCTAACGCCTACGACGTATGAGATGTGCAAAGCGGGGGCGCCAGAGCAGCGGACGATCTATCACTACCTGGCAGCGACTCGTTACATCACCACGCAGAGCGAATGCAGCCAGGATCCGGACTGTGCGACGGACGAGTACTGCGACAAGGGAGTCGATACGACACGCAACCAGTGCGTCTCGAAGAAGTCGAACAACGACGCGTGCAGCCTCGTCGACGGGGGACGCCAGTGCAAATCCGGCTACTGCAAGGTTGGACGTTGCTACGATCCCAACTCAGTTGCCATGGGCGGCACCTGTTACGTCGACGATGCGTGCAAGCTCGGCAAGTGCAGCTCAATCGACGGCACGAAGGGCACCTGCGTCTGCAAACAAGACGCTGATTGCAACAAGAGCGGCTACTACTGCAACGCCGGCCTCGATCTGAGCAAGAACGAGTGTCTCGCGCAAAAGACCGACAACTCGACGTGTGACATCGCGGGCGGCGCTCACCAATGCAAGTCTGGCTACTGCCAGTGGTCGCATTGTTACACACCGAATTCGGTGGCCACCGGCGGCACCTGCTACGTCGACGACGCGTGCAAGCTCGGCAAATGCAGCTCCATCAACGGCACCAAAGGCACTTGCGTCTGCAAATCCGACGCCGACTGCGGCGACGGCAGGTGGTGCGATGGTGGTGCCGACTTGCACCTCAACGTCTGCAAGAACAAGCTGAACAAAGGCGACTCGTGCGGCACGGCACTCACGGTCGGCAACGACCACAAGTGCAAGTCGGGTGAGTGCTCGGGCTTTCCGAACTACGTGTGCAAGTGACGGGGGGGAGCGGCGCCTAGTCTGAATGTCGCCGGGTGCCTACGGCCAATGGCTGAGGGGCACCGCGTCGACGTCGGCGGTGAACGCAATCACTCCTTCGCTGGGGAAGCGTTCGACGATTGCCTTCAGAATCGCGTCAGAGCGGTTTGGTTGGACCAAAACTTCCAAGCGCAAATTGCCAGCGCTGATCAGCCCCGCGCGACTCTCGCCGTGCTGTCCGAAGCCGGTCGCTTTGGTGGCGGTGTACCCGTTGACGGACTGAGCCTGCAGTAACTCGACCAACACAGCCTCGAGGCGAGCCGGGGCAACGACGGTGAGGAGCTTGAGACGAGCTTTTTCGATTGAGGTCATAGTGGCGGCCAAAGCGGATGCTTGCACGCGGCTATATACCTCGGGGGCACCATTTCCACTGACGCATTGGACACCACGCAGTGTTTGCGCGGGCCTCGAGTGCGGATCGCGCCTGTTCGAGGCGCCGAGAAGCGACAGCGTGCTTCACGTTCGCGGATGAGGCGCCGCGCAAGTCGAGACGCAAGGGCGCGATAGCGGACCTGCTTTCAGATGCGCGCCATGGCGTTGGCGCCCCAAGTCGTGCGCCAGCGAATCTTTACGAGCTTCAGACCCATTAGCGCGACCGCGCACAGTCCCGCGAAGAGCAGGATCCCCGTCGTGTACGAGCCGGTTTGCTCCTTCGACGCGCCGAACAGCATACCTAGGCCGAATCCGCCAATGCCGCCACCGCAACCCACCAAGCCGGTCATCACGCTGATGTCCTTGGCGAAGCGTTGTGGCAGCAGCTGGAACACCGAACCGTTGCACATGCCGAAGGCACCCGAAGCGATGAAGAACGCCAACCCACACAGCCACAGGTTGGTGGACAGCGCGGCGATGACCATCGCGCAACCGGCTACGCTGTAGAACACGCTCAGAGACTTGATGCCGCCCAAACGATCCGCCAGTGCACCGCCAGCGGGACGTCCAATCGCTCCGACCAAAGTACAGAACGCAGCGAACTCGCCCGCCTTGACCGGCGTCAGACCGAACTGATCCTTGAAGTAGATCGCGAACGCGGTAGCCAGACCCACGAAGCCACCGAAGCTGATGGTGTAGAAGAAGCAGAACCAGTGAGCATCGCGTTCCTTGAGCAGCGCCGCGTAGTCCGAAAGCTTCTTCTTCTTGAACTCACCCGGCGGTTCCTTGGAGAAGATCGCGTAGAGGATGAACGCGAGCGCGAGCGGAACGAGCGCTGCGCCGAACACTGCTTGCCAACCCCAGGCCGCCGCGATGCGGGGAGCGGCCAAGTGATCGATCACGACGCCGACGTTGCCGGCTCCTGCCAAGCCGAGCACTACACCTTGCATCTGCGGCGGGTACCAACGGCCCGATTGAGGCAGAGCGACCGCGAAGCTCGCCCCTGCGACGCCCAGCACCACACCCAAACACAGCGCTTGCGGCAATGACGACAGTCCGGCGCGCCAGGCGACGATCAAACCGAGCATCACCGTCAGCTGGGCGAGGATACCGACGGTCTTGGTACCGATGCGGTCGACCAACATGCTCAAAGCGATGCGCAAAAAGGCCCCCGCCAGGATTGGCGTGGAAACCATCAGGAACTTCTCCTGTGCGTTGAGACCGAGCGACGGCGCAATCAGTGCGCCAAGTGCACCCAAGATCGTCCACACCATGAAGCTCACGTCGAAGTACAGAAACGACGTGGCGAGCGTTGGCCAGTGCCCGGACTCTTTGAATTTGGAGAGGTTCATGACACGCCCAGCTCTATCACTTTTGTCGGATGCGTCGACACAATTGTCATCTGTGGTGAACAGCAACAAACCCGCGTGTTTCAGCTAAAAACGCAGAGCTATTTGAAACGGATGCGAAAGCCATATGAAACTCGGAAACGTCGGATTCAATGGGCTGACGCGTCTGATGTGTCGAGGGTTTAGACTCGGTAACGAGTTTGTTTCCCAAACATGTCGATGAACCATCCAGCGGTTCCGGATGTCCTCAGACGAAACAATCAGAACCCGATCGTTCACCTGTTGCCGTGCACCGAATCTTGCGAAACAGTTCAGACGGAACGAGGCTTCATTCAGCGGGTGACGCGAACTGGAACGATCGCCGAGAGGTGACGGCCGCCCACTTTGCCGTCGCGACGGAAAGAGTAGAAATGTGCGGGCTCGCTCTGGGTGCAACCGGGCAGGACATCGATGTGCGAGCGCGGGACGCCCAGGGTCTCGAGTTGCGCGACCGCGACGCACGCAAGGTCGACGTGCGGGCGGCCGCGGGGCCCTGTCTTGATGCAATCGACGTCTTTTGCCGCGAGCTGAAGCTCGGCAGCGACGTCGGGCGAAACCTCGAACGCATCGACCCGGATGTGCGGTCCGATGGCGACGACCCAGTCCCGGGGTTGGCCGCCGAGACTCTCCGCGGCGCGGTCGATGACGCGCGCGACGAGACCGCGCCAACCCGCGTGGATGGCGGCCACTCGGCCGGTCAGGGTGTCGCCCATCAGGATTGGGAGGCAGTCAGCGGTGCGCACCCCACAGGCGACCTCGGGCGAGCCGCTGACCAACGCGTCGGCTTCGCGCAACGTGACGTCACTGCGCGTCTCGGAGCCGGCCAATTCGACGACGTTGGCCCCGTGTACCTGCGAGAGGAAGTAGAGGCGTTCACGTGCCACTCCGAGAGCGCTCGCTGCCAGCGCGAAGTTTTCGTCGACGTGCTCTGCGACGTCTCCCACGGAGTACGCGAAGTTCAACGTCGCGTAAGGGCCAACGGAGACACCGCCTTCACGCGTGAAGAACGCATGGCGAAAGCCAGCGTTCGTCAACAATGAGCTCGTGCGTAGTCCAGGCACCTACCGGGACGCTAGGCGTTTCCGTGCGCTGCCGCAAGTGTCCAAGCGGCGCGGATTAGCCGTCGAGCTTGGGCTTGAACTCTGCTACCTAGCCAATGAGATGCAGCAGGTAGATCCATTCTTGGATCAGACGATCCTCGGGGGCCAGTTCCAGATCACGAAGAAGATCGGCACTGGGGGCATGGGTTCGGTCTACCAGGCTAGCCAGGTGGACATGAATCGCTCCGTGGCGATCAAGATCCTCCATCCCAAGCTCGCTACCCGCAAAGACCTCGCCTCGCGCTTTCGGCGTGAAGCTCGAGCGATGAGTCAGCTCACGCATCCGAACACCGTCAAGGTGTTCATGTACGGCCAACTCGAAGAAGGCGCCGTGGGCGGCGGTTCGTTGTTCATCGTCATGGAGTTTCTGGACGGCCGCAATTTGAATCGCGCCGTCAAGCGCGATGGGCCGATGCCTTTGCCCAAAGCCGCAGCGATCTTGATTCAAGTCTGTGGTGCCTTGCAGGAGGCGCACAACATGGGGATCGTGCATCGCGACTTGAAGCCCGAGAACATCTTCCTGTGTCGCCAGGGCGAGATTCAGGACTATCCCAAGGTGCTCGACTTCGGATTGGCGAAGGTTACCGAGCGCCAAATGCGACCAGGGTCGATTCAGCTCACGCAAGAGGGCATGGTGTTCGGCACACCGGAGTTCATGTCGCCCGAGCAAGCACAGGGCAAGACGCTCGATGCGCGCAGTGACATCTACTCGTTGGCAGTGATCTTGTACGAAGCGTTAACCGGGAAGCTTCCCTTCGAGGCGCGCACGCCGATGGAGTACATCCAAAAGCACGTGGTCGAGGCGCCAATCCCGATCAATCAACGCGTGCCCGAGTACCAGTTCCCAGCACCCTTGTGGGACGCTTTGAGCCGCGCGATGGCCAAATCGCCGGACGCTCGCTACCAGTCTGCGATCGAGTTTGCGCACGCCCTGCGGCAGTTTGCCGAGCCGAGCCCCGCCGTAGACGCGATCTTCCAAATGACCCCGGGGCCGCCCAACGTTCGCCCGCCGGACAGCGCACCGCATTCCGGCCCCGGCCCGCAGAGTTTGCCGCCTCAAAGCGCCTCCGCCTCGCTGGCGGCGCAGCCGCCCGCGCGCGAGAGCGTTTGGGTGTTAGTTGGCGTCGCCGCGGTGTTCCTGGTACTGGGTGCCGCGCTTGCGATTGGCGTGCTGTTGGTCGTCACCCGTTAGGCGTGGTCTCAGAGTCCGGATAAGCGGAGT
>DATAHU010000192.1:0-49189 GCA_036263015.1 Polyangiaceae bacterium
TCGGTCGCCAAGCGCCGCGCGATGTTGCTCAAACGCTCGGCGAGCATTTGAGCTGACGCAAGACGCTGATTGCGATCCTTGATCAGGCAATCTTCGATCACCCGCGAAAGCTCTTGATCCAAAGTCGGGATCAGCTCGCGGATCGGGCGGTGCCGATGGGTCATGATGTCGACCATCAGCGCGTTGTAGTTGGTGCTGCGGAACGGCGCTTTGCCGGTCAGAGCTTGATACATGCCCACACCTAGGGCCCAGATGTCGGTGCGGGCATCGACTTCACGCGCACCGCGAGCTTGCTCGGGACTCATGAAGATTGGATTGCCGAGCACGGCGCCGTCGCAGGTCACGCTCTGACCTTCGAACACGGGGCCCAAGGTCTTGCTCACGCCGAAATCGAGGATCTTGGGCACGATGCCGCCATCGGCATTGCGCGCCAAGAAGATGTTGTTGGTCGAAAGATCGCGGTGCACGACGCCCGCGTCGTGGGCGAGCTGTAAACCCGCAGCAATCTGCGCGAAGTAAGCCGCGGTCTTCAGCGGGGATAGAGATCCCACGCGGTCGATGGTGCCGTCCAGCTCTTCGCCGTGCAGCAGCTCCATCACGATGAAGGGTCTGCCATCCTTGCCGAGCGCGACGTCGTAGACGTCTACGATGCTCGGGTGTTGGAGAGTCCCGGTCGTCTTCGCCTCGCGAACGAAACGTTCGAAGGCTTCGTCGTTTTCGCTCAACTGAGGGAGCAAGAACTTTATGGCGAAGTCACGGTTGGTCAGCTCGTTACGGGCCGCCCAGACTTCCCCCATCCCCCCCGACCCGAGAGGTCGGAGCAGGCGGTAACGGCCTGCGATCTGGTCACCGATATGCACGCGGCGACGGTTAGCCGGGCACAGTCCGGGGGGCCAAGAAAATGCCGGCCGATTTGTGGCAGGTTCACCTGCACACGCGGGGCACCCTAGAAGGATTTCCCGTTGATTCCTGGGCCCTTGGGAACCGTGACGGCCGGCAAAGAAAAATTACGCTTTGGGTGCGGCTTGCTGGGGACGCTGTTGCTGCAGCATCTGGGCAACGGCGCGCGAACGTTCGATCGCGAACTGTTTGACCTCTTTGTTGGGCGAGCCCGCGAGCGTGTTGAGCAGCTTGGTCAAGCGCTCCATCTTGCGCGACTGCAAGAGCGCTTCGAAGTAGTTGTTAGCCAGGCGCACGTCACGCAGCATCTTCTGCTCGTGGTCTTGCAGCAGGTTCACGGCTGCGTCGATATCGCCGGCTTGTCCGTACAAGGCCGACAGCGAGATCAAGGCCAGGACGTCTTCCTTGTTGCGATCGACGGCTTTCTTGGCGAACTCGAGCGCCTTGGGGCGCCCTTCGGGTTCACTCGAGTAGATACCCTGCAGCGCGATGTACGGCGCGGAGCTCCCCTTGTGCGTCGTGGCATCGGCTAGCGCCTCGACCTCGGCGATGGCTTTGTCTTCGCCGGAAGCTTCGCGGACCATGCTGTAAAGATAGACCCAAGCCTCGACGCAATTGGCATCGACCTCGAGCGCCTTCTCGACCAGCGTGCGCGCTTCGGTCAGCTTGTTCTGCTTGGCGTAAACCTTTGCCAGGTTGAGTGGCGCGAACGGATTGGTCGGCAATAGGTTCTGCGCGCCCTTGAGCGTGCTCTCGGACTTTTCGATGTTGCCAGCCGCTGCCTGCGCTACGCCGAGCGCGAGCCAATCCTCACCGCTACCGCCGAGTGCAACGACCTTGGCCAGCACCTTCTCGGCTTGCTCCGCGCGACCGTGGCGCATCAACTCCTGCGCATACATGCGCCCGCGTGACAGATCGCTTTGGTTTTCCTTCCAATGCTTCTCGAGCCCACTGAGCAGATCTTCTAGGCCAATGCTGATCGGACGGCCCTCTTGGTCCTGGACTTGGACCGGCGGACCATTGAAGCCGAGCAGCGGCCACATCTGATCGGGTGTGAGCGCAACCGCCCCACTCTTCAGCTTCTCGAGCAGCTCGTCGGTGGGCTTCTTCATTGGCACGACGATCAGGGCATTTTGCGGCACGCCTCCGGCGAACGCGCTGGCAGGCGCGATGATGGCCGCGCCGCCACTGATGGGCAGGTTGGGGCCGACGGCGGGGGCTGCGGGAGAGTTGGGCTGCGACATGGCGGCGTGTGTAGCCCAAAGCATCCGCTCTGCAAACAGCCGCGGGGCTTCCCTTTGCGTTCGAGGGTCAGCGAGCCGCCGAGGGACTGGCCAAGAGCTTGGCCGTCCGCTATTTCGCGATGGCGATGCGTAAAATTCTAGGGGCTGTCCCAAGTTTCTTTCTAGCCTTTGCGTTGACCCTGGGGCTCTGTTTCATCTGGGCGGCGCCCGAGGCGCATGCCGAGAATTTGATCAAGCACCCGAAAGCTCACAGCTCGTACACGACCGAGCTCGAGCCGCACCTCACCTTCGGCGGTTACGGCAACCTGTTCGGCGGTCCAGGCATCCGCGCAACCTGGCCCGTGGCGGATCCCGCGTTCATACCAAAGCTGAACAATTCCATCGGGATCGGCGTGGGGGCGGACTTCTTCTTCAATGCCGACGCGTGCCACACGGTGAGCGGCGAACGCCGTTGCTACAACACCGCGGTTGCGATCCCCGTGGTGATGCAGTGGAACTTCTGGTTCACCGAGAAATGGTCCGCCTTCGGAGAGCCCGGAATCATCCTGGGAGTTCGCCCTTTTACCGACTTTGGGCTGAACATCGCGGCGGGGGGTCGCTACCAGATCAACGACGCGATCACACTGACCTTGCGAATCGGCGTGCCAGTGGCCAGCTTCGGCGTTTCGTTTCTCTTGTGATTTCTTGGTACTGCGACGTGATTCGCAGCGTCTGAGCGGGACCACACCCTGGCGGGTCAGGCCCTCGAACGCTATAAGAACCGAACAAATGATGTCGACCGTCGCCATACTCGTCGCTGTCCTGGGTTTGGCGGTATTGATGGTCGTCCACGAGTTGGGCCACCACTTGGCGGCGCGGGCGTTCAAGCTGCGCGTGATCCGCTTCAGTATCGGCTTTGGCCCCGCCCTGTGGCGGCACCAACCGCGGGGCAGTGATACGGTCTATCAGATCGCTCTGATCCCCTTCTTGGCCTACGTCCAAGTGGCGGGCATGAACCCGTTCGAGGAGAGCGATCCCGACGACAAGGGCAGTTACGCCAACGCCAGTCTGACGGCGCGCATCCTGACGGTCGTGGGCGGGCCGCTGGCTAACTACTTGTTCGCGATGGGTCTGTTCCTGTTCGCGTTCCTGTCGTTCGGCAATCCGGTCTTGACCACGACCGTGGAGGTCATGCCCGATACCCCGGCGGCAGCGGCGCAGATGAAGGACGGCGACAAGGTCGTGCGCATCGCGGACGTCGCGGTCGACGACTTCGACGCCATGCGCGAGCAAATCTTGAAGAGCCCGGGACAGGCGCTCAAGGTCGAAGTGCTGCGCGACCGTAAACCCGTAACCTTGACGATGACGCCCGAGCCGAAGGGCGAAAACGGGGGCGGCGTGATCGGCGTGCGGCCTGGCCGCGGTTACCAGAGCATGACGTTCAAACAAGCCGTGACGGAATCGATCCAGCGTCCGGCGATGGTCGTCAAAGAGCTCGTTGTCGGCCTGGTGCAATTGGTCGTGCAACGTGAGAAGCCCGAAGTGGCGGGCCCCGTGCGCATCGTCAAATACGGGGCGATGATGGTCGAGACCGGCACTTACGACATCCTCTACTTCCTCGCGAAGTTGAGCGCCTACTTGGGCGGCTTCAACTTGCTGCCGATGCCAGCGCTCGATGGCGGGCGCTTGATGTTCCTGATTTACGAAGCCGTGGCGCGCCGCAAACCCAACGCACGCATCGAAGCGCAGATCCACGCCCTGGGCCTGTTGATGTTCCTCGCGCTGATCGCCGTCGTCACCGTGCAAGACTTCACCAAGTAACTTGGCGCGCTGACTCGCTGCTAGAACGGAAGCCGGTCTAAGCACTAGGTGCGTACCGGCGTTCGCTGCTCCAAGTCACCGCAGCCCACTGCATTTTAGACCGGGCCACTGGATCAGCTCGGCACAGCGCTTCCTGAGGTGCCACCCGCAAAGCGTGTTGGCGTCATCGACCGCGTTCGGACCCGTGCTGCCCGGTTCGGGCTCAGCAACGCGATCGGCGTCAGTGCTGAATTGTTGCTGGACGACCGCTGGAGCCAGACCGAAAGCTGGACGGCCATATTGATGAGAGCAGGCGCACGCCGTCCAGCCCCTTGCCACTCGCGCGACGGACGATCAGGTGTTGCACTTGCTCCTTGCCCCAACAGGCGCGCAAGCCGTTCGCGCACGACGCTCCACGAGGACGTAGGGAGCGGCTTCGCCGCTCCCTACGTCCTTTCCCTCCGCGCCTCTCCCTTCAGTCACCAATCGCTGGCCACGTGCAATCGGGGTTGCACAACGAAGGCCCCGCTGCGGAATCGCACTCTTCACCGAGCTCCACCACGCCGTCACCGCAGCGCCCTGTGCAGATCGCGTTACAGTCGTCCAAGTCGACGCTGTTACCGTCATCACAAGTCTCCCAGGCTTGGGTTACTCCGTCTCCGCAAGTTGATCTGCCGCAGTCGTTCGGACAGCCGTCGTCATCGACGGTATTGCCGTCGTCACACGTTTCCCAGAGTTGCGGCACTTGATCCCCACACACGACGGCAGTGCAATCGCTGAAACATCCGTCCTTGTCGTTCGTATTGCCGTCGTCACACTGTTCATGTCCCTCGACTATGGCGTCGCCACACAGAGGAAACGTACAGGCGTTCGAACATTCATCGTTGTCGATGGTATTGCCGTCGTCGCATTCCTCCTCAGGGCCAACCACCGCGTCGCCACACCCGGTGTCTTCGCTAACACAATTGGCGGGGCAATTGTCGTCGGGTACTAGGTTGGCGTCATCACACGTTTCGCCGGGACCTATGATTCCATCCCCGCAAACGGCCTTAGAACAGAAGTTCGTGCATGCGTCATTTTCGTCGACGTTGCCGTCGTCGCACTCTTCGCCGGTCTGCCTGATACCATCTCCGCACGTCAGCAGCTGACACGCGTTCGAGCACGCGTCAGTGTCAACGTCGTTGCCGTCATCGCACTCTTCGCCGGTCTGCTTGCTGCCATCCCCGCAGCGCGCCAGCTGACACACGTTCGAACATGCGTCCGTGTCAACGTTGTTGCCGTCATCGCACTCTTCACTGCTGCCAACCTGAGCGAAGCCGTCACCACACACCGCAGCACGGCAAGCGTTCGTGCAATCGTCGCTGTTGTTGGAATTGCCGTCATCGCACAGCTCGTTAGCGTCGACGACGCCATCGCCGCAGCTGAACGATTGCGGCTCGATCATGCAATTGCTGAAACAACCATCACCGTCGGTCAGGTTTCCGTCATCGCACTCTTCGCTGTCTTGCTTGATTCCATCTCCGCACAGCGCCGTGATGCAGGAATTGCTGCAGGTGTCGGTGTTGACGTTGTTGCCGTCGTCGCACTGCTCAGTCGCTTCGAGCACTCCATTCCCGCATTGGGGCGAAGGCGGATCCAGTTCGGGGTTCTGGCTCACGCTTGGCGGCGGAACCGGTTGCGGTGGCTCTGGCTGCGCAGGCACAGCGCCGTCTTCCGCGGGCCGTGGCGTCCCGCTATCCGGATAGGCATCGACCGACGTTTCCGAGGGCGCCTGTTTGGAGTCGTTCGGTTCTGTCTTCATCGACTTCGAGTTGCTCGTCTTGGTGGTCGTCGCCACGCCCTCGACGCGGATCCGCTCGCCGTCGCGTTCGCAGTAACCTTCGTTGCAGTCGTTCGTACTGCAGTCACTGTCGACCTCACAAATCAAAAAGTGCGATTCACTGCCGCCTTCGATGTCGTTCTGGCTGGCGCCACAACCAAGGCCCCATGCCGCACCGAGTACACTCAGCGCGCCCACCCCCAAATAGCGACCCAAGCCGCGCCGCAACTTTTCAGGCGCACGCCCCGCGCGTGACGGGACCGTTCCAAATTTAGTCTTCATAAGTTCTCCTCTGCTCCCGTTTGTTCATCCGTCACACACTGTCCAACGTAGGTCACGACCGACTTGTAACGCTCGGGCCGCGGTCTTCCCTGATTGTGGAGTTCGACCTTGGCGCGCAAGGCTCCCAACTGTTCACGCACAGCCCGCAGCGTGCCGATGACTTCGTCGTGCCACGGGTGACCGTCCCAGACCTTGAAGGTATAGGTACTGCCGCCACCGTCGTCGGTGAGCCGCGTTCCTTCGTGCACTTGCACGAGCCGTGAACAGAGCGTTTTGACCACTGCATGATAGTGGTCGAAGACCGCGGCTTCCCAACCGCTCTCACTGCCGAGCGGGATGCAAAACTGTGGCGCGGTCCAGCACCCCTCCGCGCTGAGACGCACACGGCCATCGTCGGCAAGACGGCCTAGCGCCAGAGTCAGCGCGCTCGCATCGAGCCCAGTACGTTTGGCAAGTGCGCTCTCGTCGAGTGGTCCCTCTCTGTAAATCAGCGCCCACAACAACTCCTGCAGCCCGCCGCCAGTTCCGGAAAGCGCACGCCGCTCTTCCTCGGTCGTCGCGCGGTACACGCTGTTGGCGGCGTTGCCCGAGGCGGAGAGCAACCCGCTCTCGACCAAGTCGTGCAACACGCCCTTGACCAACGTCTCATCGTCGTAGCGGAAGCGCTGCAACGTCTCGACACGAGTGGTCACTTGGCGCGCGGTGACGAACTCGAGCACGGCTTCCCAAAGCGAACGACCGCGTACCGACGATGATTCGCTCAGGCGTTGGATCTTCTTTTGGTAGGCGCGCAGCGCCATGCCGAACATGTCGGCCGACACTTTGCGGCTCACGCCTTGCGCCTCGAGTTCACCCGTCAGATCCAAGAAGATCTGATTGGCGATGTGCGCTAGCGGCGCGCGCAGGCCGCCGGTGGTCGCAAGCTGCGCAATGAGCACCGTGGTTTGGCGCACGATTGAATCGATCAGGGGACGAACAGCCACGAACCGAAGATACCCCAGGCTTCACGAGCCAGGGAGTGATCGGCAGGGCATCCCCCCGTCATCCGGTCCGTCGCGCTCGAAGTTCAGCGACTTGGCACGGTGAGACAGCTTGGTTTGGTAGCTGCTAGCGCGACCGGTGGCTCATTGCAGCGTTACGCCCCAGCGCGTACCCAGGTAGGTTTCGACGGCGTCACGCTCAGTCCCCGTCAGCGCACGGTTGAAGAGCAAGACTTCGGCGATGTCACCGGGGAACGGATAGCTACCTTGGTCCGACGCGCCCAAAGCGAAGAGCTCGGTTGCAGCGTCGAGTGCGGTGCTGCCCATCGACGTATCCGTGTTCCCCGCAGCGCCGTTGGTATACAGGGCCATGCCCGAGCCCGAAGCGTAGCTCGCGTTCCAGATGTAACGGGTGGCAGTTGCGGGCGTTGGATATTGAATGTACTTCAGAGTACCGTTGAAGCCAGAGACGGCAGCGTGAGCCACGCCCGAAACCTGATGACCGTAGGTCATTTGAAAAGTGACGTTGCCCACCACGCCGTCGCTGATGATGGCTTGAATCGTGTTCGCGGCCGCGGTCGAGCTCTGCCACACGACGAACAAGTCGTAGGCGCTCGGGTCTTGAAGATCGGGTCCGAGCAGGAAGTCGTTGCTGCCATCGAAGCGAATGGCGTCTTGGCTGCCGAAAGCCGCGCTTGCCACCGTCGGTTGGCTGCCCGCTGCGGACTGCGTCAAGTTAACACCATTGCCGGAGCGATCGGCCCACAGCCGCACCCCACCCGACTGCAACTTCAGACTCTTCGTGTACTGCGCGTCGTACCAAAACACCAACTCCGATGTCGTAACGCCACCAGGGATGACGACGCTAGCCGTGTCGAACGTCCAATCTGCGGCCGCTACGCCCTCGAACGCGCCACCATCCGTGCCCTCGAAGCCCTGCGCCGGCACCGTCACGGAATAGCCAGTGGTCCCAGCCAGGATGCTGTCGAGATCGATCGTCACCGTCTGGCCGTTGATGACCACGCGCGAATCGGAGACTGGAATGGTTTCGAAGACCGCGTCGTGGTCGACATCGTAGACTTGGATGCTGCCGGTGCCGAGCACGACCGATTTGTTGAAAGTGAGAACCAGATCCGCGCTGGGATCGACGTTCACGCTGGTCGGACTCGGATTGATGCCCTGCAGAGTCACCGGATCGGGGGGTGGCGGCTCGGTCGAGCCTGCGTCGGGCGCCGTCGTGGTCGTTTGAGTGGTGGTGTCCGTTGCGGTCTCCGTCACTGACGTCGTTTCCGTCGCCGCGTCGGGTTGCGGCTCTGGATTACTCGTCACGGGTTGACTCGTCGCGCCCGAATCTAGCGTCGGGGACGACGTTAGAGAGTCATCGGTCGAAGTCGCTCCGCCAGCACCGGCATCGGGCGTTTCGACGCTCGTGGGCTGGGTCGAAACCGGATCACTCGTCGGTTGAGACGTATCGGTGCCGCCGTCGCTTGCGCTGCCAGGATGCGGGTCCGGTGTCGGCGTCGTGGGTCCGGTGTTCGACGTCGTCGGCTTCGTGGACGGCGCAGGGTGTGAACTCGTCGACGGCACGGACGGTGAGCTCGTCGGGCCGGGTGCGGAACTCATCGACGGGCCAGCGCCCCCGTCGGGGACGCTGACGCTATTCATCGTCGTCGGCTTGTGGCTGGACTTGGGATCGCCCAAGTGATCGGCAAGGTCCGACGTACAACTCGTCGTAGTGATGAAACCGAGAGCAAGAATCGACCTGGAACTCGCTGAACCGAAAAGACGCATGAGGTAAGGCGCGCGCACCAAAGCCGTGAGCGCCAGCTCAGGCTAACCTGGAGATCGGGGTCGGGCGAGGCGGAACACGCCGACGCGCCACGGCTGCACCAGCGCGCTGCACCGCGTGACGACACTTTCAAGCTCTGGCAAACGTTTCGGCGCTGTTTGCTTCCACGATGCGACCATTGCTTCGTTAGGCGCGACTCTGCGCCTCGCAGTCCCACACCAGCACCAAGGTGGGTTTCACTTCTTCGTCACCAACACGAGGGACGCGGTCCGCGGTTTACGCTCAGTTGCCGTTCAAGGCGCAGCCATCATTTCTGGCTTGGTCGATTCTGCAACGATTGGGCTCATCCACTCGACGTCCTGCGCAGAGTCCAGTTGCTTCGCCCAAGCTTCGTCGGTCAAGCGCTCGAAGTTGCTGGTCGTGATTTCGTGATACGCGAACGCCACTCCGACGTACGCGCGCGGCCCTTTGCAGGTGTCCACGGTGGTGACGAGCATGCGCGGATAGCTCGTGCCTACGTGCAGGACGTTGCCAACGGGATTGCCTCCTGCGTCTGTTGGTTGCGTGTGAACATCCGCGATCGTGGGATCGAACTCGATCGATTTCTTCGCGATCAGATACAGGTCACTCAACCAACCGTCGGGCACTTCTTCCGAGGTGCAGCCGACACTCTGCAGCTCCACACGCACAGCGTTGTTGATGAACGCCATTTGCTCATCGGTAAACGCAACGCCGTCGCGCTCATTTTGTGCCATGCCCTGCAAGAGCGTCATGTTCTTTTCCAAGTTCTCGAAATACTTGCCGGCGCTCTCGGCATAAGCGGGCACGTCCTTGCTCAACTCATCGCTGAGCGCGCGCCCGAGTTGGGCCAATTGTACCAAGTTCGCGTAGAAGTCAGGATACGGGTCGACGTAAGCATCAGGGAACTCGCAGCTGAGAGAGCCCGTGTACGACTGCTTGGCATAGAGTAACGTATCGTGCCGAAGTTCCGACCAAGAACCGAGCTGCGTGTTCAAGATGCGTCGACCCCAAGCCTCGGTGGCAGCGACTTGGGGTAACCCCGCATCCGCGGGCTTGCTTTGCTCGGCGGCTTTGGGACTCAGTGCGCGCAATGAACTCAACCACGACGTGTAGAGACTGCTCGTCCAATAGTCGTCCGCGTGCGCATCACTCAAGACGCGCGCGCCTTCGAGCA
This sequence comes from Polyangiaceae bacterium, assembly GCA_036263015.1. GTDB lineage: Bacteria > Myxococcota_A > Polyangia > Polyangiales > Polyangiaceae > SZUA-265. The sequence goes on from DATAHU010000192.1 coordinate 9,989, forward strand.
TCCCCGGGTAGTCCTGTGGATACGCCTCGAGCTCCGACTTCAATAGCGGCAACGCGGAATCGTTTCCGAGCGCCGCGTACGCCACGTCGAGCGGGTTCGGCATCAAGCGCATATCGCTCGTGCGGTCGTAGACCACTTGACTGAACACGTGAGAGTCGAGCACGTAGCGCTGCCCGAACAACGCAAAACTGCGATTCAGCGGCAACGTCTTGGTGGCTCCGTCGTTGACCATGATGTGGCTTGCGATGCGCTGCATGCCATAGCCTCCGTCGATGATCGCCTTTTCGATGGCCGCGTCCGTCGCGCTGCCTGTCGCAGCGTAACCGCCGAGATCCGTCGCCAACTGGTCGAGCTCGGGCAACGCCATGTAGTCGCGCTCCCCGACGAACACGCTGAGCGCATGGTCCACCTGCGTCCAGGCCCGGGTCACGCTCTCATTCTGCAGCTGACCGAGCAAGAGCGCCGCGTCGACCTGCGGCCGTCTGAGCACGGTGGACCCATCGCTCTGGGTCTCGATCAACCTGAAATCGATACGGCCGAGCCACATCATTGCTCGGAAATAGCGCTGCATGGTCTCGTCGTCAGCGTAGTGACCGCGCGGAGTGAACTGCGACATGTCCTCGTCGCGTTCGACACCGAATAGCTCGATCGACTGCTGGCCGTTGGCGGCGTTGGCGGCCGCCACCAGCTCGTCGATTTGCTTCTTGTCACCCCCCGCGACTGGAGCCACGAGGCTCCCTCCGAGCAGTGAACGCGCGACCGCCAAGTAAACGTCCAAGTCGGCCGCGCCCGCGGCGTCCGCATGCGAGGCCAAGGCCGTGTGCAGCTGCTCCAACACGCTCGTCACTTTGGCGATCAGCACGTTGGACTCCGTCAACAGCAAGAGTCCGTCGTACGAAGAGTGAACGGCCTCCAAGATCGTGTCGGCAGAGATGTATACCGGCAAGTGCTCCGCATAGACTTCCGCGTAGCCGCGCACGAACGTCGCGAAGCCGTGACGCGACGAAATCACGAAGCCGTTCGTGCCGAGCTTGTCTTGTTCTGTTGCGTCCAGCGCCAGCGCCGAAGCTTGGATCCGATCCAGGAACTCGGCGCTCTTCGGATCGTAACTCAACGCCGCGTGCTCGAGCTTGTGCTTGTCCAAGAGGGCCGCGGCGTTCAACGCGTGCGCGTCATCGAGCTTCAACGTCAAGGCTTGGAGTTCGGCTTGCGCTGCCTGGTTGAGACCTTCGCTCGGGTTCGTAGCCGGCTTTGGAACGTTGGAGTTACCGTTCGGCTTTGCCGCGTTCGGTCCGGCGTCTTCACTCGCCGTGCAACTCGCGAGTCCGATCACGAACGCACTCAGCCCGATGAACGACTTGGCAAGCGACGTCTTGGCACGCATACCCAAAGACCTGCAATGCACATGCCAGAGAGGCAGCGGCGACCATGAGCACGAGATCGCTTCTCGTTCGCGCATTTTTCGCACTGACCCGACCGTGGGTCGCCGCACTTTGCGCCGTCACGTTCAGGGCCCTGGCACAGGACGACACAACGATCCGGCACCTGGAGTTGGCAGCGGGCCGTACTCACTAGGTGCCGGCCCGCGTTCGCTGCTTCACGTCAGCGCAGCTTTCACCCGGACGTTTATGGTGAGGTCTTCTTTTCGAACTCCAGGGTGGTGATGATGTTGCGATCGGCATTGTCGATGCGCAACGACTCGACCAGGCGATAGACATCGGTGCTGCCGTCAGTTGGCGGCGTGATCGAAGCGTAAATCTCCGCCGTGTCCCAAACTTGACCAAGATACGTCGCGCGCACCTTGCACTTCGAGTTTTCCCAGTAACCGCGATAGACGAGTGTGCGAACCGGTTCGCCGAATGTGGTCTGCCCGCCTGCCTTTTTGTAAATCGAGACGTCGTGTCGATAAGAAAGACAATACGCTTGAGTGACCGTGTCCTTCATCGTGAAGAAGTTCTCTTCCCAGGATTTGGAGTTCGGAAACTGAGCGGGTCCCGTGGCGAGCTCGGCATAGGACTCACAGGGACTGTTCATAGGACAGCCTGAACTGACGCCCGTAGGCACCACGATATCGACGACGGAGCGTTTGCAACCGGTGGGCATGCCGCCAGCGACGACGACGGGAGTACTCGACTGAAAGGATTGAGGAGGGTGCGCAGTGACGTCGAGCGTCTGCTTGTAGAACTTCGTGTCGGGTTGCATCGTGATCGTGAGATCGGCCGCGCGCGTGAGATGCTGAGCGCAGCCGTTGGGCAACGGCACCCGACTCGGCACGGGCGCAGGCGATGCTGGCATGGCGATCGCCGTGCCAGTATCCCGCGGCAGTTGCGAGCCGAAGGCGACGGTCGACAATACAATCGCGATCGAGAATTGGGGCCAACGTAACATGCGAGTCCTCCTCTTGGATCCAACGCGCTTCGATTCGACAGCGCGGCAAACGATACAACGTATCGCTCACTCTGCAAATCGAGGAGGAGCAGCGAGCTTTACTCCCATGGCACCAAGGGTCTTGGACCTGAGACCCGCGACCAGTGCAACAGGTGAGCGCTCAGCCTGGTATCACCCAGGTAACCCTATGCAATCACAGGCTCAAGACGCACTTGGAGCCGGCAAGCGCGACGCCGGCTTGCCCCGAACCCGAAGCGAGCACCAGCCAGCCCAAGAGCTCGTTCGCGATCGCCAGGGCGCCCGTGGCGTCGAGCTCTGGGCTCAGAGGGCAATAGATCGCTGCCGCGACGTTGCGAGTCTCAGCCGTGGTTTTGGTCGCGAGACTGTCTTTGACGGGGTTGACGATCGGCTTCCAGCTTTCGGAGTCCGCTTGAAACGCGTAGCCACCGAGCAAGTCGCGAAGCTCCAAGACTTGGCCGCCCGAGTTGAAGACGTACTGTTCACTCTCTGCACCCAGACGGAACTCGAAACGCCGACTGTCCGCCAAGTCGATGTCCCAGACGGAGATCGGCAACAGGTGCAGCAGACTGACGAGATTGTTCGCGTCGACGATCGCATTGATCCGCGGAAATGTGTTCTCCGCCGCGGCGCGCAGCAGGTATTCGCTGGCGGGTTTGGCGCGCCCCGTTGGTTTGTAGGACCCGTTGCGCAGCATTTCACGACAGGCTTGGCGGCGCTGTTCGAGTCCTCCGGGCAGCTGCGCTCGGCGGTCTTGCACGGTCTGCACGATGGCCGCCTCGAGCGCACTCGACGCGGGTCCTGCACTGACACCGAGCGCCGCCACGACTGCGATTGCAACGTCTTGCCGCGGCAGCGCCACGCTGAATTCGAGGTCCATGGCTGGCGTTGTAACGCGCTCGTGGCTCAGCCTGCCAGGACCTCGAGCAAAGGCGGGACACTCATCATCAGCTCGTGCGCCACGGCGCGCGGTGCATAGAGCAGCAGAGCCCCCTGAGCGCCCGCGCGCACAGTTGCTGGTGCGGGCCTAGCCATCATCATCTTGTCGGCAAAAACGAAGCCGCCGGGCAACAACTCATCCGAGTCCACGCCGCCCTTGGACACCAGCAAGCGTCCGCCGCCGACGACGAACAAACTCGCGATCGGGGCCCCCTCTTGCAACAAGACTTCATCCGCTTGCAGCGCTTTGACTTCGAGGCGCTTGAAGACCGCGGTGCGCAGCGCGGGATCCAAGCGTTCACCCAGTGGGCCCAGTGCCGCGCCGCACACGGCGATGAAGTAGTCTGCGATGAAGCGCAGTTCATCGTGCAACCAGGGGCACGGCGCGATCGCCGCCTCGAACACGGCGGGCTCCCAGATCGCGACGCGGGTGCCGTCGAGCTTGGCCACCACGCGCAGCGCGATCGAGTCGGGCAGCGTGCCCTTGGTGAACACGACGTCACCGGGCCCGGCAACCGCCCCCGAGTCATCCGAGATCGCGGGCAGAATGTCGACGCTGCCGGCGGTGACCACCGCCGCACCAAAGAAGCCCACTTCCTCGTCCGCGTCGAGCGGCTGAATCGTGGCCGAAGCAGCCAGCGACTGCTGCACGTCGGGCGGCAAGTCCTCGAAGCCGCGCAGCTCCGTCAGCGACAAGCCATCGACCTCGGTCGTTGGCGTTGGAAACTCCTCGGGCTCGGGCGCAGCGGCTGCCTTGAGCGCGCGCCACGAATCGGAACTTTGCGACAGGGGGCCAGGCGGACTCGAGGCGGCCCTTTGCGCGGGCGGCCCCAGATCGCTCACCTCGAGCGTCAACTCGCCGAGGTCCATGCTGAGCAAATCGCCCGGGGCGGGAGGCGCGCGGCGCGAAAGGCGAGCCACCTCGGGCGGTCTGCTCGATGGCGTCCGCATGAACGGCTCTGCCGGCGGGGCCCAGCCGGGACGACTCGATGGCGCAGGCACCATCGGTGTCTGCATCAGATTAATCGACGGCGGCACGCCGGGGACGCTCGAAGGCGCCCCAGGTACCACCGAGCCGGGTGGCATCGAGCCGGGTGGCATCGAGCCGGGCGGCATCGAGCCAGGTGGCATCGAGCCGGGCGGCATCGAGCCGGATCTGAAAGGCGTCGGATTCGACTCTGGCCCCAAACCGCTGGCGGTCTTGAAGGAGGGCGGAGGGTCCGTCGCTGCGGGTCTCGAGCTAACAGGGGGGATCGAGCGCGGGGAGGGTCCGGGAATCGAAGGCGGCAGCCAGGCCTCACGCTGTCCTTCTAGCTCTGCTTGCAGACGACTCGGACGTTGCGACGTAGGCGCATCGGCAGGCGGAGGGATGCTGCGCGCCGAAGCCGGGGCAGGCGTTTGGGACGGCTTGGCGGGTGGCAGTGATGGCGGACGCTGCGACAAGCCGGTACGCCCGTGGGACGCACCAGCCGTGCGCGGGTTTACGCCTTCCCCGGATAGGAAGCCGAAGTCTTGAGTCACCCGTTGGTCTTCGTCTTCGGCGTTGATCTCCTCGTCGTCGATCAGGGCCAGCGCGCGGCGCACCGACTCGGGTGCGGGTGGCATACTAACGGGACGCTGAGAGTCGCGCGGCAATCCGGAAAAATCGGGAAGCACGGCGTCCACGCTCAAGGGCTCGATGTCGACCGAGCTCAGGCGATCGTTGAAAGTGGGCTTGAGACTGGAGATGCGCGGCCCCACGTCGGAGCTGCGTTGGACTTCGAGGGGGATGCCTGCTTCGAACAACGCGTCGGCTTCGAGCTCTTCGACTTCGAGCTCGGGCGCCGAAGCGCGGTTGGAGCGCTGCTCGGTCACGTCGCTGTAGCTCGTGCGCTCGATGTCGGGAGCGGCGAAGCCCATCACGGTGGGCGCGACGGAGGATAACGATGGCGCGGGGCTCGCACCGAAGCCACTCGGACGCGCCGCGGCTGGCGACGAAGGCAACGCTGCGCCGGGCGCGTCGCTGCGTCCCCCCAAACTCGGTCGATCAGAACGACCACGCGCACCCGGCGGTGGGCGCAACGGCAAGGGCGGTGGCCCGCCGCTGGGGCCGGGTGCTGGATTGGAGTTAACGCGTGGCGGACGCACGGAACCGCCGGGGACCTCTTCGAGCTCGACGTCGATCTCGATCTCGAGGCTCGAACTCGACTCGGCAGGGGGACGCGAAGGCGGTGCTCCCGCGCTCAGCTGCCACATGGCTTCGGCCATTTGACGGGCCTGCGCGCGCAACTCGGCGCCGCGTTGGACGAGGCCCGCTGCCTCGGCGGACTCGGCGGCGCGACGGACCCAGACGATAGCGTCAGCTTGACCCCCCGACTTCAGCTGAGCCGCGGCAGCTTGAAGCGCCCAACGCACGTCATCCGTGTCGTCGGCGCGCGCGGCGAGGGCAGCTTGGGAACTCATGTCGACGACCGGGAAAAAGGCCCAAGTATCTTAGACACAAGTGGTTTTGGACGCCCACGCCATTTTGGCCAAAGCCCGAGGGAATCGATGCCCGGGGCGGAGCTTGGCGCGAGCTTTTGAGATCCGCGCTTATTGGGGGTGGACAAAGATCTCCCTCTCCTTCGAACCGTTGGCGGGCCCCACCACGCCCCGCGCCTCCATCGCCTCCACGATTTTCGCGGCGCGGTTGTAGCCAATCGTCATTTTGCGCTGCAGCCACGAGGTCGAGCAGCGTTGCGTTTCGGCCACGATCCGAACTGCCTCGTCGTAGCGCGAATCGAGGTCTTCTTGAGCTTGTTGCTCCTGCTCTTCGTCATCGCCACCCTTGAGGATGTCGTCGTGGTAGACCGGAGCACCTTGGGTGCGAAGGTGCTCGGTGAGGCGCTCCACCTCTTCCTCGCTGATGAACGGACACTGCACGCGATAGGTTTCGCTAGCCCCGTTGAGCTTGATCAGCATGTCGCCGCGGCCAAGCAAGAGCTCGGCGCCCATCTCGTCGAGGATCGTGCGACTGTCGACCTTTTGCGCGACACGAAAGGCGATGCGCGTCGGGAAGTTGGCTTTGATCATGCCGGTGATCACGTCGACGCTGGGGCGCTGAGTCGCGAGCACGACGTGCATGCCCGCCGCGCGGGCTTTCTGCGCCAAGCGCGCGACGCAAGCTTCGACTTCTTTGCCTTGCTGCATCATCAAGTCGGCAAACTCATCCACCACGATCACGATGTGCGGCATGCGCCCGGGCAGGATCGCGCCGTCGCTACCGGTCTTGGCAGCGGGCACCGAGACGGGTGAACCATCCGCCGTCAATGCTTGGACCTCGGCCGGCTCCGGCGCGGGCAGCTCGCCGTCTTGCACGCGCTGTACCCAACGATTGAAGGTGTCGATGTTCTTGGTGCCAGCGATTGCGAACGCCTGATAGCGGCGTTCCATCTCGTCCACGGCCCACTTCAAGGCCTTGGCGGCTTGCCGCATGTCAGTAACCACCGGCAGCAACATGTGCGGGATACCGTCGAAAGGCGCCAGCTCGACGACCTTCGGATCGATCATCAGCATGCGCAACTCGTCGGGTGAGCGCTTGAAGAGCAGACTCGCGAGCATCACGTTCAGACCGACGCTCTTACCGGCGCCGGTGGAGCCTGCGACGATCACGTGCGGCATGGCCGCCAAGTCGGCATAGAACGGCGCACCGACGATGTCGCGCCCGAGCACGACCGGCAACGGCGCGCGCTCGCTCAACTGCTTGAAGCGCTTGTCCTCGATCAGTTCGCGCAAACTGACGGGCACGCGCTCGTCGTTCGGCAATTCGAAACCGATGCGCGCCTTCCCTGGAATCGGCGCAATGATCCGCACTTTGCGCGACAATCCCAAAGCCAAGTCGTCGCACAGGCTCGCAACCTTGCTGACTTTGGTGCCGGCGTTGGGTGAGACTTCATAAGTCGTCACCGTGGGTCCCGGGTGAACCTCTTCGACCTTGCCGGTCACGCCGTAATCGAGCAACGTCTTTTCGAGTCGATCCGCGAGTTCGAGCACGCGAGCTCTGTCGACGACGACTTGGTTCTGTGACGGCGCATCCAGGATTTCGCTGTCGGGCAGAGTGAAACCCTTGCTGCGCACGGGGCGCTGCTTGGGCGCGCGCTCGACGCTCGCGAGCTTCTGGGTATCGACGATCTTGAGTTCACCCGGCGCGTCGTTGGTCTGCGTCTCGGGCTTGCCGAGAGGTGCCCGCTTCTTGGAGCGCCCGGCGGAGCTTTCCGTCGCGTCGGCCAGCTCTGCCGCAGTATCCGTGCCCGCGCTGGACGGGTTCGCAGATTCGCTCGTCGGCGCCGCGTCGGGCGCTGGCGTCGCGGCGCGCGCGACGGGCGGCGGCGGCGTCGTCAGACGCACCACGCGCGTTTGCGCGAGGCCCACCGAGAGCGACTCGCGCAGTGAATTTGCGAGCGCAAGTGGCGGCGTTCCGGTGCGCACTGCCGGCTGCCAAGGGTCGCCCGCGACACTTTCGCAGATCAAAGCGTCCGTCGTGGCGACGGTGTCGATCTTCGGCGCGTTCTGCTCACGCAAGCGCGCACGTTCTTCGGCGTGCAAGCGCCGCGCAGTGCGCCAGGCTTGCAGCACGCGACGAGTCAAACGCACGACGTTCACCCAGAACTGCGCCGTGAAACGCAACGTCGCTTGAGCAAAGTGGATGAACGAGAACGAGGCGCGGCTGACCAAGATCAGGACGATCGCCGTCCCGGCGACGAGAAACGAGCCGAGAGTAGAGAACAGTGCCGACGACAGCTCGCCGAACAACAAGCCCACGTTGCCAGCGGCGGGCAATTGCGCGAAGGCGCGCGCGGTCGGTGCTGCAACGTGCACCAAGACGCTCGCCAAGATGGCGACGACGAGATCGCCCGCGACGCGCAGCCCCGAAACCCCTGCCGGCCGTCCGCGCACCAAAGGCACGGCAATCGCGAACAGTTCCATCGGCAGCCCCCAAGCCACGACCCCAAACCCCTGAGCGAGCAGCCCCGCGATCGCGGCGCCCACCGGTCCAACCCAATTGGCGCCCTCCCGGGTCGGGTCTTGCGGGTCGACTTCCAGACTGCCGAGCGCGAGCACCAGATAGACACAAAGAGCCAAGACCAACAGCGCCGCTGCCTCGCGCGCGCGCGTCGGTGGTGCCGCCCCGGAATGCCGGACCGCGGGGGGCCCAGCGTTTGTGCCGGGGGCTGTGAACAGTCGCGCACCCATGAGAATACTCTTACCTACACTAGCTCACCTGACCAGCGCCAGTTTCTCACACGGTGCAACAGCCCGATGGCACGGGGCTCACGTTCGCCAGCTCCGGCTCACGTATATAACGTGCACATACCGCCCGGCTGCCTTGAGCGCCAAGAAAACAGGGACGTATAGTTGGGCTCTCAGCATTCAAAGGGTAGGGAGAGCTCCGAGTCGATGAAGCATCACATGGTCCCGAGACGTCGCACTTGGGCTTCTAAACTGACGGCGCTGGCGCTGTTGAGCTCACTGGCATTGGCGGGCTGTCGCACGGGCTCCGCCGATCTGCAGCGCTGGGCTAACACCCAACAAGGCCCTCGCAAACTCGTGAGCGTCTTGACCCACCCGAAGTACGCGGCCCCCTTGCGCGTCGAGGCGGCGTTGACCTTGATCGGCATGAAAGCGCGCGGCGGCCGTCGCGTCGGCATCGATCAAGCGCTCGACGCGTTGAAGACGGTACCTCCGGACGAACGCGATCTGCTGTTGACGGGCCTGGTTCCCGGGTTGGTCAGCGCGCTCGACGGCGCGCCTCCCGGCGGGGGCGAAAATGATCCGTCGCTGCCGTTCAAAGACGCGGCGTTCGCATTGATTTCGAGCGTCGAGGGAGAGCCCGCGACGGTCAAGTCCGAGCCACAGCGTCAACTGATCAAAGACGCCTTGGTGCGTTGGGCGCTCGCCGATTTCGGACCCCGACTCGAAGCCCAAGGTCAGAAGGTGAGCATGCAGCAGATGCTGCGTGAACTGGGATCGACCAGCGTGGTGGGTTTGCCTCAGCTGATCGTCGCCAACAATTCGCTCAACGCGCGCATCGCGCAGCTGATCGCGGAGCTGGGCGACGTGCCGACGAAAGTGAACGCGAGCGCCCGCCTCGTCGAAGTCGCGCGCTACATCGCTTCACCCGATTGGCTCCAGAGCCGCCGCGCGCAAGTCGAGGAGGCCAATCGCGTGTCCGGTCTGAAGCCCGACGAGGCCAGTCTCAAAGCCCAACTCAATCAGTTCCAAGAAGAGGAGCTGTTTCGGCTGTTCGATTCGATGCGCCAAGTCGGACAGACGCCCGGCATCGACTACCTGCTGCAGTTTGCCGGCGACTCGACGCACCCGGAAAAGCAGCGCGCGGGCGCTCTAGCCGCTCTAGAGCGCAACATCAGCGCCGATTCGCCGACGCAGATCCCTGCGATCTTGCGCATCGTTGCCGCTGACGACGCGCCCGACCTCGTGCGCGCCATCGGCTTTCGGCGCCTGGGCGAGCTGCCGCGCGACAAAGTCGCGGCCTCGCTCTACGGATTGTTCCAGGCTAACGACTGGCACGTGCGCTGGGGCGCTGCGTCCTTGCTGCTCGAGATCAGCACGACCGATCAGTTGCCCGAGTTCTTCGAGAATTTGAACAAGGTCGAACATCAATCCCTGACCGAACCGCTGAGCTACGGGCGCACTCTGTACGTGATGAAGGGAACGCGCACGCCCGCAGAAATAGCCGATTCTTACAGTTCGAGTTCAACCGAAGTCCCAACCCTCCTGGTTGCGCTCGGCTACTACTACGCCTTCGGAACTCCGGAGAGCCTCACGAAGCTCAAGGGCTTCGAGAAGGACCGTCGCAAACTGCCGACGTGCGCCGAAAACGCAAAGGACTGTGAGTGGGTGTGTGGCGAACACCAACTCAAGACGGTGGGCGACGTCCTCCAATATTGCGTCTCGCCTGCCGTGGCGGAGCGACAAGCGCATCCGCCGCAACCTCAAAACTAGGGGGCGGCCGCCAAAATGGCTTCACAACCCTCCCCCAACTCCCAGTAAGATGCGATGAGCTGGGCTCCCGCGGGGGCCCCGTTGCTAGGGCCATCCCCGGCAAGGTGTACCCATCGATGTCCGATACCAGCAAGACCGTTCGAACCTTTCAATGCCGTGACGCACTCTGGGAAAAGTTCGAGCAGATGGCTCGAGAGTTAGAGTGCTCCGTTGACTATCTGATCAACGACTCGATGAAACAGTACGCGCGTCAGCGCGGATACGGCAGCACGCGCGGTAGCGCGAGCAGCGCGCTTCCAGCGCCGAGCCGCACGTCGTTGCAACCGCCAGCCATGGCTCCCGGGTCCGGGCCTGCGTCAGCGCCCGCACCGACGCCTGCGGCTCCGCCGCCCATGGCTCCCATGCCTCCCATGGGCGTGCCTCACATCGCGCCGCCTCCTCCTCACTTCGCCGCCTCGCACGTGCCTGCGCCGATGCCTCCACCGCCTTCGGTGGGGAGCCCATCGCCGTTGGGCATGGCTGCCGCAGCACCGATGTCCGTCGGCGGAGCGCCTCCACCGCCGAGGCAGCGCAGCAGAACTCCGATGGGGGGCCCCCCGCCACTACCCCCCAATGCTTCAGCAGGGCCTCCGCTGCCGCCGCCCGCGCCGCCCCTGGGTGGCGTGCCGATGGGCGCGCCCCCGATGGCCGCACCGCCGCCCGGACGTCCCCGTTCACTCGCGCCACCCCCAAGTGCCGCTGCAGCCCCGCCGCCGCGCATGGCAGGCGCGCCGCGCCGTGCGATCAACGTCTACTACATGGGGCAGCGCTTCACGGTAACCAAAGACCGCTTCATCATCGGTCGCGGTAAGCAGAGCAGCGATCTGACGATCAAGGATCCGAACGTATCGCGGCAACATGCGTTGGTAGAGTTTCTCGGCGGCCAATACTTCATGGTCGACATGGGCTCGACCAACGGCGTCGAGTACATGGGCCAGCGCGTCGCGCGCCACCTGATCAACGAGGGTGACGTGTTCCGCGTGTGCGACCACGAGTTGCGCTTCTCGTACTACTAGCCGCAAAAAGGAATCGAGCCGTGCACGTCGGCGTGATCGGCGCAGGCGCCTTGGGGCGCAGCTACGCAGCTGCGCTCACTTCTGCGGGTTGTGGGGTCACGCTGCTTGCGCGGCGTCCCGCAGTGGGGACTTTTTACGCGGCAAGGACGCGCTGGCCGCGCATGCGGCGCGACGGCAAGCCCGTGATCAGCGCCGGACGGCGCGTGAGCACTGAGGTCCTGACGGAGTGGCCCCCGTGCGATGTGTTGCTCGTCACGCTGCGGGCTGAAGATCTGAGCGACGAAATGTGGCAGCGCCTCGGCGCTCTGGGCGCGGCCGTGGTCGTGTTGAGTCCGATCTTCTCGGAGCGCGCCGCTTCGGCCATGCGCGCTCACCCGACGTGCTTCGCGGCCACGCCGTCCTTGGTGGCGGATCTACAAACCGCTACGGGTGAACATGTGGAGGCGAGCGCAGAGTTGCGCGTCGAATATTGGATACCGCCGTTTTCGACCACGAAGCTCGACAGAGCGGCCCAAGGCGACGCGCGCGTTCGCGAGTTCGTCGGCTGCCTGAACCAAGGCGGAATCAAAACGCGCTTCGCCAAGGCGCTGCTGGGCCGCAGTCGTTCGGCCACCTTGACGTTCTTCCCGCTTCAGCAGGCGTTTGCTCAAAGCCCACACCTGAGTGACTGGAATTGGAGTTGGCTCAGGCGCGTGAGCCGGGCATTTCGTGTGTCTTTCGAAGCGGGACGCAGGGTTGGGCCGCGGGATTTTCCGTTGTCCGTGGCGGCCTGGAGTTTGCGCTGGCCGCTCGTGCTGTGGATCGCACGGGCGCTTTTACAGAGCGGCATCCCTGGTTTGGCGGGTTTTCTCGAACATCACTTCGGCAGCAAATTGCAGGCGCAAACGCGCATGTTCGCCGAGTCTCTGAAACACGACGCAGACAGGCTGGGCCTCGATCGGGTCGCGCTCGAGCAGCTCTTGCTGCAGACTCCCTGACGCATGTCGCCCGAGCGAGCCCTGGGAGTCAAAGCGACGGCTTCCGCGGCCGTCGCACTGACGGCCATCGCGCTAGCCGGCGCCACTGCGACTGCCCACTCGCAGAGTGTCGCCGCACACGCTGGGGAAGCTCAGTCGCCCGTGACGTCACGCGCGCGCAGCGTTCACGTGACGCGCGATGACGTGCTCGTTTTCAGCGACCCTGACCTCGACGGAGCGCGCCGTGGGTCGTTGATCGGGGGCAGCTACTTCACGTTGCTGGAACGCGCGCCGAGCAAGGGCGGCTGTGCCGATGAATGGTTTCGTGTCGGCAACGCGGCCTGGCTCTGCGCCACCAACGCCGAGCTAACCGGGCACCCACCCTCCGTCAGCTCCGACGTGAGCGGCTCGTACGGTCTGCCCTATCGTTACTACTTCGTGGGCCCCAACGGCTCGTTCGGCTATTCGAGTTTGGCTCTGGCCGATGAGACGATCCCCGATTCGCAGCTCGAACCTGGGTTTGCGGTCGCAGCGCTCGAAATCCGACAACGCGGGGAGCAATCCTACGCGCTGACCACCCACGGCCTGTGGTTACCGCTGCGCGATCTATCACCAGTGACCCCCTCCAATTTTCACGGCCGCGCGCTCGACCCAGCCAACAGGGCTGCCAACCTCGATCTGGGTTGGGTGTTCACCGACAAGGCACCCGTTTACAAGCAACCGGGGAAGCGCTCGTCGGACAAGCTCGAACGCTTGACGGAAGTGACGATCGCTAGCGAGCGCCGTTACAACGGCGCGCTCTGGTTCGAAATTGGCCCCGAACGCTGGCTCGAAGCGACGCGCGTGCGACGTCTGTCGCGCGCCACGCCACCGCTGGACGTCGGTGAGAGCGAACGCTGGATCGACGTCGATACGCGCAGCCAAGTGCTGACGGCGTATCAAGGCACTACGCCGGTCTACGCAACCCTGGTATCGACGGGCAAGGGTGCCGTCGGCAGTGAGCAAGAGACGCCCCTGGGCGAGCATCGCGTTTGGGTCAAGCTTCGGACGAGCGACATGACGAACGTCGAAGAAGTGTCAGTGTCCACGCCTTACGCCATCGAGGAAGTGCCCTGGGTGCAGTTCTTCAAACAAGGCTACGGCCTGCATGCGGCGTTTTGGCACGACGCATTTGGTCAACGCAGAAGCCACGGTTGCGTTAACTTGAGTCCAATCGACGCGCAGCGCTTGTTCGAGTGGACGAGCCCGCAAATGCCGGTGGGATTCCGCGCGATCCATCCGGCGCCGGGAGATCCGGGAACTCGCGTCGTAGTGCGCTGAGGCGCTGGCGTCGCGCGCCGCGCGCCCCTTCCCAGGAAAGGTTTGACACGGCGCTCGGGCTGCCCGACCCTGACGCAGACGTCATGGTTTCCATCGTTCACGCTGCGCGCGATCTCGGTCGCATCCGCGACATTTCTGCGGTGCTCGTGCGACATGGCTTCGGGCAAATCGCGGTCCGGCTGGGCATCGGACGCAAGAGCGACGCCAGCAGCGACCCTCCCGTCAGTAGTGAGGCGAGTTTCGCAGTTCGCATCCGAGAAGTGCTCGAGGAGTTGGGGCCGTCGTTCGTAAAGCTTGGACAGATCATCTCCACGCGCGCTGACGTGTTGCCACAACCGGTGCTCACCGAGCTTCGCAAGTTGCAGGACTCGGTGAGTCCCGTGCCCTTCGCCGACATCAAAGAGCGCGCCGAGCAGTCTCTAGGTGCACCGCTCGATGAGTTGTTCGAACAGTTCGACGAGACCCCACTGGCCGCAGCCAGCGTCGCGCAAGTGCACCGCGCGAAACTCAAAACTCCCGACGGGCCGCGTGACGTAGCCGTCAAGATCCAAAGACCGGGGATCGCCGAGACGATCCAGAGCGATCTAGATATTCTTCATAGTTTGGCCGCGTTGCTCGAACGCACGATGCCTGAATCGCGGATCTACTCACCCGTTGGCTTGGTGCAGCAATTCGATCGCGCGATCACCAGTGAGCTCGATTTCACGACCGAAGCAGAAAACGCGGTGCGCTTCGCCAAGAACTTCTCTGGCCAAACCATCGTGCGCTTCCCGGGCGTGTATCGCGAAGCTTCGAGCAAGCACGTGATCACGCTGGAGTTCTTGGACGGCTGCAAGATCCCCGAAGCGATCAAACGTGGCTTCTCGGGCAACCGCTTGGCGCGCATCGCGCTCAAGCTCGTGATGCAGCAGATTTTCGAAGACGGCTTCTTCCACGCCGATCCCCATCCCGGCAATGTATTGATCTTGGGCACGCCAGAGGATCCGATCTACGCGCTGATCGACTTGGGGATGGTCGGGCGTTTGAGTCCGCGCATGCGCGATCAGACCATCGACTTGATGGCTGCAGCGTTACGCCGCGACTACGAAGGCTTGGCGGACTCGATGGCTCAACTCGCGACGCCTACGCGCAAGATCGATCACGCGGCGTACCGCGCCGAAGTCGCGTTACTCGCAGAGCGCTACTTGGGAAAGCCGCTCAAAGACATCCAGCTCAGCGCGATCGTGCGCGATCTGGTGCGCACCGCGACGACCTATGGACTCGAAGTGCCGCCGGACTTCTTGCTCGTCGGCAAAACGTTGATGACGATCGAGGGCATCGGCAAAGAGATCGCACCCGATCTCGACATTCTCGAGGAAGTGCGCCCGCACGTCTTCGAGATCGTGAAGCAACGCTACTCACCTGAGAAGTTGGGCTTGGAGTTGCTGCGCCGCGCCGAGCGCTTGAGCTCGATGACGTCGTCGATGCCCGCTCAGCTCAACGACGTGCTCGAAGATCTGCGCTCTGGGCGCCTCAGCATTCGCGCACACGACCCAGGCAGCGCCGATTCACTCGATCGCCTGGGTCGCAGACTCTTCAGCGCCGTGCTGATCGGCGCTTTGCTCGTGTGCAGCGCGTTCCTGCTCGTTTACGGGCCGGCTTGGGCTTCTGCCGTGGCGGCTGTACTCGCGTTTCTAGGCGCCGCGATGCATGCCTCCACAGAAGCCTATCGTCGGCTGTTCAAGAGTTGACAGCGCGGGAGGCGACGCCCAGAGACGCAACGCGTCTCGACCCTACAAACGCAACAAGGCGCGAACCGCCTTTTCATGCGGTCGCGCCTTGCGGAGGCTCACGAATGACGAGCCCCAACTCTGCGAGGAAACTGCTTCAGCCCGCGAGCACTTTGGACTGGAGCATGAACGCGATCACGAGCGCCATCAGAACCAGCGACTCGATCAGCGCCAAACCGAGAATCATCAACGTTTGGATGCGGTCGCTCGCACCCGGGTTACGGCTCACGCCCTCGACCGCAGAGGCGGCGGCGCGACCCTGACCGATAGCGGCACCGAGCACGGCGAGACCGATCGCGAGACCGGCACCCAGCGCGGCCAACGCCTGCGCGTCGAACTCGTTCGAAGCAGCGCCATCGGCGGCGAAAGCGGTGGTTGAAAAGAGCGTGGTCATGAGGGCCGCAATCCAGGCCAAGCGTTGCTTGTTGAGCATTTGTCGATGTCTCCTAATTCGTTCTAATTGAGTCAGCGCCGGGAGCGCTTAGCGGTTTTTCAGTGCGCTGACCACGCTTTTTCTCGCGGTCAGGGTGAGTTGTTTCAACGGTTTCAGGTGTTCAGCTTTAGATCAGTGCTCGAGGTGCTCGGTCGCGAGCCCAATGTAAATGCAGGTGAGCATCGTGAAGACGAGCGTTTGAACGGCGATCACGAGCACGCCCAACACCATTACGGGCAGCGGCAAGAACAGCGGGAACATCGATAACAAGATCCCCATGATCAAGTGATCGACGGCCATGTTGAGCATCAGGCGGACCGCCAACGTCACCGGGCGAACGCAAAGCGAGATCACCTCAATCACGAACAACAGCGGAGCCAGATACCAAGCCGGTCCGAACAAATGCTTGATGTAGGCGCTGCCGTTGGCCATCAACCCGTAGACATTGAAGAGCACGAAGACCACCAACGCGCAGCCGGCGGTGACGCTCAAGTGGCTCGTAGGAACGGGGAATCCTGGCAAGAGCGCGAGGATGTTCGAGAAGAATACGAACAGCGCAGAGGCGCCTATCAACGGGAAGTACTTCTTGGCCCGAACGGGTCCCATCATGTTCTTCGCCATGTCGTGGAAGTAACCGATGAAGGCCTCCATGAAAGTGCGCAGAGTGAGGGACGTATCGGGGATCACGGCACTCGCCGTGTCAGTGAGTTGCGAGCGCACCCGCGTGGCGAGCGCCACCAGAACGAGCATCACCAACGCGGATGCGAGAATGGGCTCGAAGACGTGCCACGTCGCTGGGTGATGCCCGACGAAGGTCTCGCCGAGTAGGGCCGCATTGTGATCGAGCGTCTCTTTGATGTGCTCGAGAATCAGGGTCAACCAAGTATCGTGTCCAGGCACTTGAACCGTCCTCAGCGAGATGCTGGGCTAAGCTGAGCAAGCAGGATCCCAACCGGTAGGGTCAATAGACCCAAAAGCAACGGCAGGCCCTGCACGAGGCCGCGCCCAAATAGCAGGTAGAGGCCTGCGATAGCCACGGAAAATTTGAGAACGAAAGCGAGCTTCCAAGCCTGCGCTGGATTCTCACCCAACATCGCGCGCACCCCGCGAGCGATGAGGGCCAGATTTGCGTACGCAATGGCTGCGCCGATCGCGACGCTCGCCGCGAAACGCAGTCCATAGATCGGCAGAGCGACTAGCGGTGCCAATACTCCAAGCCAAAGCACCCTCAGCTGCGCCGTGCGCCAAGCTTCGCGGGGTTTACTTTCGCTGGTCATGGTAACGCTTTCTCTCTTCTCGACGCTTCGCTTCGGCTGCTGCTGACTCACGTCGGGTTTGTTCGAGTGCTCGCCAGACGGCTCGCACCGCGTGAGCAACCCCAAAGGCAAAGCCAACAGCCAGAAGCAGGTGCCCGGTACCCCAGCGCCGGTCCGCCCAGTTGCCCACCCAACATGGGAAGACGATGCCCAAGACGATTTCCAGCCCTAGCGTTCCGTAGCTACCGATTCCGTTCCAGTTTCCTTGCACTTGGACCGTGAGAACGGCGGTGGCCTATCACGCTCGCAAACGGCTGGTCAACGTCGAGATTGTCGCAGGCTCAACTCGCGACGATGCCTGGATTTTAGCGCTCGCGAGAGCCGGTACTGCCGGGCGAAAAGCCCGCGCGAGCGGTGAGTTGCCCCCCTAGAATAGGCAGCGATGAATCCGCTTCGACCGGGCCGTCCAAGACCTGTCGCCTCTATATCGTTCGCGTCCGCACTGACCGTCGCGTCGTGCATCGCGTCGTTCAGCCTCGGGGCTCTCGCGCAGGGAGCACCGAGCGCGAACGCGGCCACGAGTACTGGGAGCTCGAGCTCGTTACCCGTGCAGCCTCCGAGTTCGAGCGCGAGCGCGGCGACCCCGACCGCAAACCCACCAGCGGCCGCCGGCGCGCAACCAAGCTCAGCGCCCTCGACTAGCGCAAACCCGACCCCACAGGAGGCTGCGCCCCCGGACGCATCCCCAGACGCGAGCTCGGCCGAACCACCCCCAGTTAACCCTGAACCATTACCGCCAAGCAAGCCGCGCGTTCACCCGCAAAGGCCACCCGGGCCGCCGATATTCGAGCCGCCTCTGCCCACGCCGTACGTTTACGGTGAGCCGCCGAAGCCGCCGGCTCCGCATCACGTCGCCCCACGGCAGTCGTTTTGGTTGGGCGCCCGCACCGGCTGGCTATTTCCGACGGGTTCACTGTGGCAAGACGGCGAGTCCGTGCACGGCTATTGCTGCGCCTACTACAACCGCGGCTTCGACGACTTCGCACGCTCGGGACCGTTCACCGAACTCGATTTGGGTGCGCGCCTCGGGCGCCACTACAACGTGTTTGGCTTGTGGGAGTGGAGCTTCTTGCGCAAGGGCGATGAACTGGGAGACGAGTTCGGCGGTCAGAAGAGCGCACGCAGCCACTTCCTCGGCGCTGCCATGCGCTTCTCGACGGACCCCGACGACCTCGGTTTGTTGGTCGAGATTGCGGTCGGTTGGCGCCGCTTCAGCGCGGAGTGGAATAACGGCACCGAGTTTACAGCCACCGATGACTTCTTGAACACCCGCATCGGTTTAGGTGCCGACATTCGTTTGAACCGCAATTGGTCGCTCGAACCCATGATCACGATCGGCGGCGGATTCTTCGGCAGCGGAGAATGGCGCTTGGCCAACGGCTCGAAAGAGGGTGCGTTCAGTTTGCTCGATCAGCAAGCGCAGCACGTGCCCATCACGCTACAGGTCGGCGTGCACTACGACGCGTTTGGCGCATACTGAGCCGACGTCAGAGTGCGGTGTGCGCGTCGGTCGGCGTAGCGATCGGCAATTCGACCACGAAGCGTGAGCCGCGCGGTTCGTTTGGCTCGCTCGAGATGGTGCCCTTGTGCGCTTCGATGATGTGTCGACAAATCGCCAAGCCGAGACCGGTTCCCTGGCCTTTGGTGGTGAGAAAGGGTTCGAACAAGCGACCGCGCACTTCAGGCTCGATGCCGGTGCCCTCGTCTTCGACGGTCAGGCGCACGACATCGGCCTGAGCTTTGACGCGTAGGGTGATCGTACCGCCGTCTCTCATCGACTGGCGCGCGTTGCGCACCAGATTGTGAATCACTTGCCGAATCTGGCTCTCGTCGATCGAGACGGGCGGCAACGATTCATCGATCTCGAGACTAAACTTGCAACGAGCACGAGCCACGTCGGGCTCCAAGAACTGGGCCGTCGATCGCACCACAGCCCCAAGATCTTCCTCCTGCAGGTCCGGGCGATTGGGACGCGCAAGTGAGAGGTATTGATCCGTGAGCTCGGTCAGCCGCGCCACTTCGCGTTGAATCGCGCGATGCAGGGCGCGCGCCTCGTTGGTGCTCTGTGGATTGCCTGCTTCGGGCAGTTCGTCTTGCAACAGTTCGAGGTTCAACGCGATGGACGACAAAGGATTACGCACCTCGTGCGTGACGTGCGCTGCCATGCGTCCGATCGTAGCCAAGCGTTCTGCTTCGAGCAACTCGCGGTTCGCGCGCCCGATCGCGGTGACCATCGACTCGAAGGTGCGCGCCAAGTCTCCGATCTCGTCATTGACGTCGATCGCAACTTGCGGCGTCAAATCACCCCCTGCAACGGCCTGAGCACGCGCGGTGATCGCAGCCAGCGGACGCAAGACGCGCCGCGCGTAAAGGGCAACGCCAAATCCCAAAATGATCGTGAACGAAACCCAAGTGACGAGAGCCCAGACGGTGCGACGTTCTCGCGCCGAGATCTCCGTCATCAAGGTATCGAGTTCCGTATTGACCCGTCCCTCGAGCGCTCGCAGTTGGGCCAGCGCCTGACTGCCGCGACTGACGAGTTGATCGCGCAGCGCTTCGGCTTTCGGATCTTCGCGCTTCAAGGCTTCGAACAAGCGCGACAGGATCTCACGATCGCCCTGCAGAAACGCTTCGATCGTCCCCGCCTCAGCCAGCAATTGACGACCGACCCCCGAATCTTCGCCGCTGAATGCGCGCATCAGCGCAGAGCGCAATTCGGCAAAGACCTTTGGCCGTCCCAGCGCTAACTGGGTCTCGAACCAGACTTGCTTGTCTGCCGGGTTTTTGACCTCGGTGATGTTGTTCAGTTGTGAATTGAACGTGTTCTGTCCCGCGACGACGTCGCGCAACACGATGATCAGCGGGATGTGCCCTGAGCGCATCAGCTCGGTCTCGCGCACGCTGCGCTGTTGGCCGAGCACGCTGTAGGTCGCGACCAAGGCGAACGACAACGTGATCACCGCATACGATAACAGCACGCGGCCAAGCACGCTGCGGCGACGCGATGGAGTCGCGCTCAAGCGCCGCGCTCCGAACGCTCAGGCAGGAGGGATCGATGAACGGCCCGCACGCCCCTCCTGCTCGTTCTTGGCCACGCTGCCTTTGCCCTGCGGCAAACGGATCTCGAAGCGGGTACCGACAGCCGAAGGCGCCAGCTCGACGCGGCCACCGTGTTCATCGACGATCTTCTTGACGATCGCCAACCCAAGACCCGTGCCGCCCTTCTTCTGCGCAGTGACGAACGACTGAAACAGGCGTCCACGGATCTCGGCCGGAACGCCCGGTCCGGTATCGCTGACGGCAATCAACAGATCTTCCCCGTCCATGCGCGACTCGATGGTCAACGTGCCTCCACGCTCGGACATGGCTTCGATCGCGTTGCGCGCCAAATTGTGAATAGCGCGCGTGACACGCCGCTCGTCGAAACGCGCTACGACCTTGCTGTCGATCTGCATCTGCAAGCTGACGTTGTTGCGAGAGATCTCGTGACTCAACTCGCTCGACAAGTCCGCGAAGAAGCGATTCAAGTAGACTTTGCGCACGAACAAGCTGCGTTCACCGCGCGCAAACTCGAGCACCTC
Source organism: Polyangiaceae bacterium (assembly GCA_036263015.1). Taxonomy (GTDB): domain Bacteria; phylum Myxococcota_A; class Polyangia; order Polyangiales; family Polyangiaceae; genus SZUA-265. Next base: position 30,745 of record DATAHU010000192.1, read on the forward strand.
GCGCTGCATGGCGGTCAAGACGTCGAACTGACGCAAGATCTTCTGAGCGAACTCGTGGCGCGCTGCTTGCTCGCCCGCGTTCTCCATCAGCTGCACGTAGCCGCTGATCAGCGTCATCGGCGTTTTGAAATCGTGGATCACCTGCGAGAGCAAACGCCCAATGCTCGTCAAGCGTTGCGAACGCTCGCGCTCCTCGTTGACGCGAAACAGCCGAATGGCGGTCGACAAGTTCGCCGAGATCAAGCGCAGCACCGCCTCGTCTTCCGTCGAAAACTCACGCGCCGGGCGTTTACTCACGACAGCGATCGCGCCATCGGATTCGGACGACTCTTCGAGTGGCAGCGCCAACACCGAATCGACGGCAAACGGGTAACGCTCGGCGGGCACGGTGAAGGCATTGTCGGTAGCCCCCGCGCTACTGCGGATCACCTCTCGACGTTGCATCGCTGCGCCGAGAAAACCCTCGCCAGGCCGAGCGTTGAAGCGCCGAACCGCGCCGTCATCCAAGTGATAGACGTATTCGAAGCGTTCTCCCGTTTCGGCGTTGTAGGAGAGCAGCGCTGCGGCGCCTGCCTCGCAAGTGTTGGCCGCGGCCGAAAGCGCTTGCTGCGCGAGCGCTTCCATCGAGTCGGCGCGGCTCGTGCCGCGCTCGAGTTCGAACAACAGCTCCAGGTCGCGCACCTTGCGTTCGAGCTGCTCTTTGGTATCGAGCAGTTGCCGGTTCTTCTGAATCAGCGACAAGAACAAGCGTGAGTTATCGATCGCGACGGCCGCTTGAGTGCTCAAGGCCGTCAAGATGGCTTCGTCTTCGTCCGTGAACTCACCGCGCGCCTTGTTCAGAACCTGGATCACACCGATGGTGCGCCCCAAATGGTTCTTCAGCGGAACCGCGAGCATGCAGGTCGTGCGGTAACCCGTCAGCAAGTCCCACTCCGGTTCGAAGCGATTGTCGCTGTACGCATCGCGCACACGGATCGGCGTGCCGGTCTTGGCGACCAAGCCAGCGATGCCATGCCCAATCTTCACGCGAATGGAACGAACCTTCGAGCCGACCATCACTCGGCTCACCAGATCGCCCTTGGCCTCGTCGACCAGATAGAGCGTCGCGCGATCCGAATCCAACAGCTCGGTCAAGCGTCCCAGGATGAGCTCGAGCAAATCATCGAGGTCGAGCGTCGTACCCAGGGCGACGCCGACCTCGCGCAGGGCGCGCGCGATCCGCTCAGAGCGTGCGAGGGCCGCTCTGAGATCTACCGGCGCAGCATGCCCGGTCTCATCGCCCTGACCGTGTTGTTCCACGTGCGGATCGAAACACACAACACCGCGATGGATCCAGGCCCGCGAACGCTCGTTCGCCCGAGGGGTGCTGTTGGGTCGGGAGGTGTGAGGGGCTGCCCAGGGCTCGAAACACTAGATCTTCCGGCGGTACGAGGACATAGTTACCCCTACGGGGCCGAGTAGGCCTAGGAGTCGAGCTCCTTCTGAACCTCGACTGCCGGGGTCGCTCCCCCGAATAACCCCGGGAGCGCCGCTTTGCCGGTGTCCCGAAAAGACTCCCTCTCGCCACCGGTGAAACAAAGCCATGGCTCTCAAGCAACTTCAGCTCATCGTCCGAGGACGCGTCCAAGGCGTCTACTTCCGCGCCTCGACCCAACGAGAAGCCCGCCGCCTCGGCCTCAGCGGCTGGGTCAAGAACCGCACAGACGGCGGTCTGGAAATTCTTGCCGAAGGCGAAGAAGCCTCGATTCGCGAATTGTATAGCTGGGCCCAGAAGGGACCGAGTGCCGCCCGCGTCGACCGGGTCGATACGCGTTGGCGCAGCTTCACGGGCGACTACCCCGATTTCAGAATCGTGGATTGACGTTGGCAGCCTGGACTAGGTGCACTCTCGCTCGGGTTCTGGTCAGCGTCGGGCCGACGCTCTTCGGCGCGCACGTCGCTTGGGCGGCGGAGCCGACGGCGAGCACCGAAGACGCGCTCGAGGCAGCGGGTCCACCGCTCGAAGCTCTGCCAACGCCGCCCAGTGTGCGTCTAGCGGATCCAAGCGCCGAAGATACCGCCCTGCTCGATTCGGTCTTGAAGAAGCTCGTCGCCAACGCCGAGCCCGATCCCGGAGCGCGTGCCGCAGCCGCCATCGAAGTCGATAGGACACTGCTGCCAGCGATCCTGGTGCGCATCAACAGCGAGGCCGAGAGAGCCGACCGCGGCAAGCTCAAGCAACTGTTGCTCGATACCCGCGATACGGCACGCGACGAGTTGAAGCGCGCGTCGCGCGGCAAGCCCGATGCCGAGATCGACACGCCCGACTATTTGCCGATGATGTTGGCGCACCCAGCGCCTGATAACCCAGCATGGCAACCGCTGGTTCGGATCTTGGCGTTGAGCCGTATGTGCGGGCACATCGGCACGGTCGAGGCCGTGCGGGTGTTGATTCAGATCTACGTGCGCTTCGAGTTCCTGCGCGTCGACACGCAACTTCAGATGAACGCACTCGGCGACAAAGCGCTCGCAGGCTTGATTGAAGCCACGCGCCACCCCGCGCCGAGCGTCTCCGAGTGGGCCAAGCGGCGTTTGGACTTTCTGGGCAAGGCGATTCCGAGCGAAGTCGTCCAAGTGCAAGATCCACAGGTCGTGGCAGACGTGTTACGCGCTTACGGGCGAGTGCGCGATCCCGACGCGTTGCGACTGATCATCTCGTTCGCAAACAGTGAACGGTCGCAGATCCGCGAGGCCGCACGCCAATCCATCACACTGCTCGGCGAGGTCGCGAATTGGCCGCTGCGCGACAGCTACGAGGACATGGTCGGCAAAAAGCCGCCGCGCGAGTGGACCTGGGACCGAACCGCGCGTGAACTGTTCAGGAACTTCGATCAGATCCGTTTTTCTGAGCTCTACGAGCACTACAAGAACGGCCTCGAGGCGCTGGCGAACGGCAACCTCGACGCCATGCGCGACGCGTTCGACAAGGTGCTCGCGCGTAAACCGACGTTCGAACCGCGCGATCGAATCACACAGGGTTACTTCGCTTTCGTCGAGGATCGCATCGACAAGGATCCGACTATGGTCCTACCGGTTTTGCAGCACCTCACACGGATCGCAGAGAGCGAAGAAGAGCGTAAACGCGCGGGCAGTCTGCTCTTGACGCTGCAAGCACGTGCGCTCGCCGAAGCCAACGTCGCAGATCAGTTCACACTCAGCCAAGCGCTCGATCTCGACCCCAACAATGCGCGCGCCAAGCGCTTGCTCGATGACGTCAGAAGCGAGCCATTCAACGAGACAACCGGGTTCATGCGCGTGCTCTGGCCCACGCTGCTTGGCGGGATCTCGGTGCTCGCCGCAGCGGTGCTACTTCTGCGACGCAGGTTTACGGCCCACCGGCACTGACGTCTCTAGGCCGAGTAGCGGCGTATAGAGCACCCCACCCCAACATCGAAAAGCCTCGGACCCCGAAACACGAAAGCCGCAACCCTTTCGGATGCGGCTTTCGTCTCTATCCCGCGGCACCGGTGAGGACACCAGCACCGCGTTGGATATCTGCGGTAGATTTACGCGGCCTTGGCGGGCTCTTCCGCTGCAGGGGTCGCTGCCTCTTCGTCACCGACGAGCTCGATGAAGCACATGGGTGCAGCATCACCGCGACGCGGTCCCGTCTTGATGATGCGGGTATAACCGCCGGGACGTGACGCGTAGCGCTTGGCCAGCACGGTGAAGATCTTGTCGATCAAGTCCACCTTCTGGCTGCCCTCTTTGGTGGTGATGACGCCGAAGCGCATCAAGAATTGGCTCACCTGGCGCACGGCCGCCAGACGGCGCGAACGATCCGCGGCGTTCAGATCCGCCCACGGCGTGTAAGCCACGGGACCCAACTTGCGGGCGTGAGTGATCAAGCGCTCCACGATGCGGCGCAGCTCTTTGGCCTTGGCCTCGGTGGTCTCGATGCGGTCGTGCAGCACGAGGTTGGCCGACAGTGCGCGAAACATCGCGCGGCGGTGGCTGGTGTTGCGGCTAAATTGGCGACCGAGTTTCTTGTGTCGCATGGGCGTCTCTCCGTTAACTCAATGGATTGGGCGTTCGGGCCGATTAGCCCTGGGCCTGTTGGGTCTTCCAGCGCTCGAGCATCTGAGGCCAGTTGTCGAGCTTCATGCCGAGCCCGAGGTTCATCGTGGAGAGGATCTCCTTGATCTCCTTCAGCGACTTGCGACCGAAGTTCTTCGTCTTCAGCATGTCCTGCTCGCTGCGCTGCACCAACTCACCGATGAGCGTGATGTTCGCATTCTGCAAGCAGTTGGCGGAACGCACCGAGAGCTCGAGCTCATCGACCGAACGGAACAGATTCTCGTTCAGGGGCTCTTCGCTGGCGCTGGGCGAGGGATACGAGGTTTCCTCGGTCTCCTCGAAATTGATCCAGATCGAGAGTTGCTCTTTCAGGATCTTGGCCGCGAAGGCCACGGCGTCCGCGGGCGCCACGGAGCCGTTGGTCCAGACCTCGAGCACGAGCTTGTCGTAGTCGGTGATCTGGCCGACGCGCGCGTTCTGCACGGTGTAGTTCACCTTGCGGATCGGCGAGAAGATCGAGTCGATCGGAATCGTGCCGAGCGCCATCGTCGGGCTCTTGTTCGACTCGGCGCGGACGTAACCGCGACCAACGCCGAGCGTGAGCTCCATCGAAAGCGGACCCTTCTTGTCGAGGGTCGCGATCAAGTGGTTGGGGTTCAACACCTTCAAGCCATCGACGACTTGGATGTCACCCGCGACGACCGGACCAGGGCCTTCCTTCTCGAGGCGCAAGGTGTACGTCTTTGGGTGCTCCGCCTTGAAGACGACACCCTTCAAGTTCAGCACGATGTCGGTGACGTCTTCGACGACGTCATCGATGCTCGTGAACTCGTGCAACGCACCGTCGATGCGCACTGCGGTGATGGCAGCACCTTGCAACGAGGAGAGCAAAACGCGACGCAGCGAGTTGCCGATCGTGATGCCGAAACCACGCTCCAAAGGCTCACAGCTGAACTTGCCGTAGAACTCCGTCGAGGACTCGGCGTCGAGGTGGATTGCACGCGGACGAATCAGCTCGCGCCAATTGCGCACGGCCATCTCGGAAGCGTCACGCTTGCTCTCGTTGGTATCCATATCCGACATTCGGGATCTCCTTTGGTTTGGGGTTTCGCGCGACCGTCCCGACTATTCAGGGAACCAGCTCCACTGAGATAATCCGCAGTCTGCCCGCGTTCTGCATTCTATCTAGCTAACGGAAAGGGGTGCACTTGCAATGCACCCCAGAAACGAACGCTTCGAATCAGCGTGAGTAGTACTCGACGATGAGCTGCTCGCGGATCGCGGGCTCGTTGAGCTCTTCGCGAGGCGGAGCGCCCTTCAAGGTCGCGCTGAAGTTGGCGCGGTCGACTTCGATCCAGCTCGGACGCTCACGCGTCTGAGCGGCGTCGAGAGCGGCCGTCACGAAAGCGATCTTGCGGCTGCGCTCGTCAACTTCGACCTTGTCGTTCGCACGCACGCGGTAACTCGGAATGTTTACGCGCTTGCCGTTGACCAAGATGTGGCTGTGGCGAACCAGCTGACGCGCCTGTGAACGCGTCGAGGCCAGGCCCGAACGGTAGACGATGTTGTCCAAGCGACGCTCGAGCAAGCCGAGCATCTCTTCACCGGTACGTCCCTTGAGGCCAGTGGCCTCTTGGTAATAGAGGCGGAATTGGTGCTCGAGCAAGCCGTAGATACGGCGAGCGCGTTGCTTCTCACGCAAACGCAGACCGTACTCGGAGATCTTGAAGCGGCCTTGGCCATGTTGGCCAGGCGGATAGGGGCGGCGAGTTACCGCGCACTTCTCGGAGAAGCAGCGACCACCCTTGAGGTAGAGCTTCATTGCTTCGCGACGACACAGCTTGCAAACGGGTCCGATATACCGAGCCATAGTTCTTCTCTATTGAATCTGAGGACAGCCGTTCACACGCGACGGCGCTTGGGAGGACGGCAACCGTTGTGGGGCACCGGGGTAACGTCGCGAATCAACGTGACGCGGAAGCCGACGGACTGAAGAGCGCGCAACGCGCTCTCGCGACCCGCACCCGGGCCTTTGACGAACACGGCCACGGAGCGAACGCCGTGATCCATCGCGCGACGTCCCGCCTCTTCGGCGGCGAGCTGTGCCGCGAAGGGCGTGCTCTTGCGTGAGCCTTTGAAGCCACGGGCGCCAGCGCTTGCCCAGGAGATCGCGTTACCGGTCAGGTCCGTGATCGTGACGATGGTGTTGTTGAACGTCGACTGGATGTGCGCGATGCCGGTCGGGATGTTCTTGCGAACGACCTTCTTACCGCCACGGGGTTTCTTCTGGGGTGCTGCCGATGTTGCCATGCTTGAATCTCAATCTCTTTCAGCGCGGGTCCAAAACGTTTACTTCTTGCGCAACACGCCACGCTTCGGTCCCTTGCGGGTGCGCGCGTTCGTCTTGGTGCGCTGCCCGTTGACGGGCAGGTTACGGCGGTGACGCAGACCGCGGTAACAACCGAGGTCCATCAGACGCTTGATGCTCTGTTGCACGTCGCGGCGCAGATCGCCTTCGACCTTGTGGTCGCGCTCGATCACTTCGCGCAATGCTTTGACATCTGCCTCGGTCAGCTCTTCGACGAGCCGAGTCTCGGCGATGTTCGCCTTGCTGCAGATGGATTGCGACGTCTTGTCGCCAATGCCGTAGATGTAACGCAAAGCGAAACGCAGGGCCTTGCGGCGGGGAAGGTCAACACCAGCAATACGTGCCATAGCTCAGTCTCGTCTATTCTCGGTTCAAAGTCGTATTCAGCGCAGCCCGATGCGTTAGCCCTGACGCTGCTTGTGGCGAGGATTCTCGCACATCACTCGCACGACACCTTTGCGGCGAATGACCTTACACTTCTCACAAATCTTCTTGACGCTGGGTCGGACCTTCATGGGGCGCCTCGGGGTGGCTTGTTGGTTTGCGCTTGCCTAGTTGGCAGGTGGAATCGGGGATGGTTTGGGAGCAGCGTTCGAGTGGCGGCTGAGGGTCAGAGCTTCTGCCTTCAGAGCTTTTTCGTGACTTGACCGCGATTCGGGTCGGTTGCCGCGAGTCTCACTTCGACTCGATCTCCGGCGATCAACCTCACAATCACGTTCCTTGTCGAACTCGAGAGACCGGCGCGAATCTCGCGACCACTTGTTAATCTGACGCGGTACATTTGGCGCGGCAGGACTTCCAAGATGGTGCCTGATTCAGTCTGAGTTCCGGTCGTTGCTTGCTCCTTTCGTTTTGTTGCTTCGCTTGTTTGCAGCGTGGTACGGCTCTATCGCTGACTTTAGTTCTGGGTAACCGCAGCTCGAATCCGAGCTGTCACTTCACTGGGGTCGGCGTCACCATCGATCCGCTTGAGAAGACCCTTACCCTCGTAGTACGGGATAAGCGCTGCGGTTTGTTGGTTGTAAGCCTGCAACCGTGAGGCCACGACCGCCTCCCGATCGTCGGCCCGGTGTTCGAGCTCGGCGCCAGAAGGGGGCGGATTATACTTGATGTGGTAGATCTGTCCAGTTCGAACGTCGGTGCGGCGGCCCGTGGCGCGCTCGAGCAAGATCGACTCTGGGACATCGATCTGAATCACGGCGTCGATTGGCGCGCCCTTCTTGACGAGCATCTCGCCGAGGGCATCGGCCTGGGCGACCGTGCGTGGAAAGCCATCGAGGATGAAGCCCTTGGCTGCATCGGGCTGGGCGATGCGCTCCTCGACCAAGCCGATCACGACCGAGTCCGGAACCAGTGCCCCTTTGGCCATGTACTCGTCGGCGGCTTTGCCCAGCGGAGTGCCCGCTGCGCGCGCGGCACGCAGCATGTCACCCGTCGAGATCTTGGGGACGCCGAGCGCGACCGTCAAAACCCCGGCTTGGGTACCCTTACCGCTTGCTGGCGCTCCGAGAAATATCAGCCGCATCGTGTTGCCTCAGGCAGGGCGACGCGCCGTCAAGCGCGTTGCGCGGGGTCCGGTCAGACCCTCGTAGCTCTGGGTGATGAGGTGAGCCTCGATTTGGTTGGCGGTCTCGAGAACCACACCAACGACAATCATCAAGCTCGAACCGCCGAACTGGAACGGGATGCGAAACGCCGTCGCGACGATCGAAGGCACGACGCAGATGACCGCGACGTAGAGGGCGCCACCGACGGTGACGCGCGACACCACGCGGTCGATGTACTCTGCGGTTTGGCGACCGGGACGGATGCCGGGAATGTTCGCCTGCTGCCGACGCAGATTGTCCGCGACGTCCACGGGCTGGAAGGTCACCGCCGTGTAGAAGAAGCAGAAGAAGACGATCAGCGATGCGAAGAAGATGTTGAACACCCAATCGCCGCGATTGAGGACCGAGCTCAGAAAGCCCATCCCGGGAATGTTCATCTGGGCCAACGTGGCTGGGAACATCAACAAGCTCGAGGCAAAGATCGCCGGGATCATGCTCGCCATGTTGACCTTGAGCGGCAAGTGCGCGCTCTGGCCACCGTAGACGCGCCGACCCACTTGGCGTCGCGCGTATTGAATCGGAATGCGGCGCTGCGCGCGTTCGAAGAACACGACCATCGCGATCGCGACCATGAACACGGCGCTGAACACCATGATCGTCAGGGGCTGCACTTGACCGGCGTTCGCCGCCAAGTAGCGCGAAATCGCGCCGGGCGCGCCACTGACGATTGACGCAAAGATGATCAGTGAGGTGCCGTTGCCGATGCCGCGATCCGTCGCTTGCTCGCCCATCCACATGATGAGCGCAGTACCGGTCGTCAGCGTCAACATCGTGAGCAAACGGAAACCCCAGCCGGGGTGCGCGACCACGTCGCCGAACTGGCCGCCACCGACGTCCGCGTTCTGGCCTTCGAGCATGCGCGCGATCCAGAAAGACTGGACCAAGCTCAACACGATGCAGCCGTAGCGCGTCCACTGCTCGATGCGTCGGCGCCCCTGTTCACCTTCGCGGCGCAACTCTTCGACCTGCTTCGAGACCAAGCCCATCAACTGCATGATGATGCTGGCCGAGATGTACGGCATGATGCCGAGCGCGAAGATCGAAAGGTTCGACAGTGCACCACCCGAGAACAGGTTGAGCATCGAGACCAAGCCGCCGCCCTGTTGACCTACGAGCGCTTGCATCACGGCCCGGTCGACGCCGGGGATCGTGACGAACACGCCGAAGCGGTAGACCACGAGGATCATCAGGCTGAACAACACGCGATTCCGGAGTTCGGGAATCCGCGGGATGTTCGAGAAACCTTTGAAAATCGCCATGGTCGGGAGCCTAGGGTCGGAGCAGCGGGTTGGGCAGGGGCAGAACGAGCCGGTCTAGTGAATTCTTCGCTAACGACAGCCGGCCTCAGCCAGCTTTGGCTTCGCCGTCGGCAGCCCCGAAAACGGGGTGCGGGACCACCGTCGCCGTACCGCCAGCCGCTTCGATCGCAGCCTTGGCGCTCTTGCTGAACTGGTGCGCCTTGACCGTGAGCTTGTGCTTCAGTTGACCGCTACCGAGGACCTTGATGAACGAACCGCCATCCTGGACCAAACGCGCGCTGCGCAGTGCGGCCTCGTCGACCACCGAGCCCGCAGCGAAGCGCTCGAGCACCGACAGGTTGACCGCTTCGACCGTCTTGGGGAACGGAACGCGGAAACCGCGCTTCGGCAGACGACGTTGGATCGGAGTCTGACCACCCTGGAAGTGGAGCTTGCCGATGTTGCCGCCGTTGCGGGCCTTCTGACCCTTGAAGCCGCGACCGCAGGTCTTGCCTTGGCTCGAGCCTGCGCCACGACCAACACGACGCTCAGAGTGACGCGCGCCAGCGGGCGCCGCCAAACGTGCCAATACGTCGCTCATGCTTTCACCTCTCCAACACTGACTAGGTGCAGAACCTTACGGATCATGCCGCGAAACGACGGGGTGTTGTCGACCGTCACTTCGCAACCCGGACCGCGCAGGCCCAGGCCTTCCAAAATCTTGCGCTGCTGCCAAGGGCGACCGATGGTGCTCTTGGTCTGACGCAGGTGCAAACGGACCGAGTTTGCTGCGCTCACGGGGCCTCACCTTCCACCGCAACGGGGCGGGTGATCGCAAAGCGTTGCACGGGGTAATCGCGCGCGACGTGCTCCAAATCCAGACCGCGGCGAGCCGCGAAGCCCTCCGACGACGACAGCTGCTTCAGAGCGGCAATCGTCGCGTAGACGGCGTTGTATTTGTTCGCCGAGCCCAAGCACTTGCTCAGGATGTCGTGGATACCCGCCGACTCGACCACGGCGCGAACCGGGCCGCCTGCGATAACGCCCGTACCGGGCGCGGCAGGCCGCAACAAGACGCGACCGGCGCCAAACTCGCCGATCACTTCGTGCGGAATCGTGGCACCGACCAGGGGCACCTTGAACATGTTCTTGCGCGCTTGGTCGTTGCCCTTGCGGATCGCTTCGGGAACCTCGTTGGCTTTGCCGAGACCGACGCCGACGTGGCCGTTCTCATCCCCAACGACGATCAGCGCCGAGAAGCTGAAGCGACGGCCGCCTTGCACGACCTTCGCCACGCGATTGATGTGAATGACGCGCTCTTTGAGGCGATCGTCGTCTAGTTCTTCGAATGCCATGATGAATCCTCGAACTCTATTAGCTTGCCTTGTCAGGCAATCAGAACTGCAACCCCGCCTCGCGCGCCGCCTCGGCCAACGCCTTGACGCGGCCATGATACAGGAAGCCGTTGCGGTCGAACACGACACGCTCGATCTTCCGGTCGAGGCAGATCTTCGCGATCAGCGCGCCGACCTTCTTGGCTGCCTCGGTCTTGTCGACCTCGGAAACCGCACCCTTCACATCCCCTGACAGGGTGGAAGCGTGAGCCAGCGTGGTGCCGGACACGTCGTTCACGACCTGCGCGTACATGTGACGCGCAGTGCGGAACACAGTCAAGCGAGGGCGCTCGTCGCTGCCCTCGATCTTGTTGCGGATACGAAACTTGCGGCGTTGCCGCCCGGTGATTTTCTTCGCCATTTGACGCCTCGATCTCCGACTTACTTCTTGCCGGCCTTACCCGCCTTGCGACGGATGTTCTCACCGCGGTAACGCACACCCTTGCCACCGTAGGGCTCTGGCGGACGGAACGAACGGATGGTGGCCAACGCCTGGCCGAGCACCGCTTTGTCAGCGGACTTCAAGTGAACGATGGCGCCTTTGGCGTCCTTCGGAATGTCGACCGCGATCGACGAAGGGATCGCGAACACCTTGGTGTGCGACAGACCCAAGCTGAAGTGCAGCTCCTGGCCCTTCTGCTCCGCGCGGTAACCGACGCCGTGTAGCTCGAGCGTGCGCTCGTAGCCCTCGGCGCAACCTTTGATCACGTTGGCGAGCAGCGCGCGACCCAAGCCCTGCAGGCGAGGAGCGTCCATGTCCGTGGCCGTGCTCGAGACGACGAGCTTGTCGCCGTCTTGCGCAATCTGAACCGTGGGCGGCAGCTTCAGCGAAAGGCTGCCCTTGGGCCCCTTCACATCGCACTGCCCCTCGCTCAGCTTGATCGTCACGCCCTTGGGGAGCGCAACCGGAATCTTGCCGACGCGAGAAACCTTCTTCGTCGCTTGTACAGCTTCAGTAGCCATCACCACACCTCACACAGCACTTCGCCGCCAACCTTGTTGCGGCGCGCCTCTTGATCCGTCATCAGCCCTTGCGAGGTGCTGATGATCGAGATGCCGAGGCCACTCAAAACGCGGGGCAAGTGATCGTGGCGGGCGTACACGCGGCGACCGGGACGCGAAACGCGGCGCATGCCGCGGAACGCGCTCGAGCGATCCTTGTCGTACTTCAGAGCCACGACGATGCGCGCGTCAGTGACGCTCTCGCCCTCTTCCAGGCGCACGTCAGCAATGTAACCTTCGCGCTTCAAGATCTCGCCGATAGCTTGCTTTAGCTTGCTCGCGGGGATCTTAGCCACGTCGTGATGCGCTACCGCTGCGTTGCGGATTCGCGCCAACATATCTGCAATGGGGTCAGTCACCATTTGTTTACGACCTCATCCTCTCCGACTCACCAACTCGCCTTGGTCACCCCAGGGAGTTCACCCTTGAGAGCGAGCAAGCGGAAGCACATACGACACAAGCGAAAATCGCGGTAGACGGCCTTTGAACGACCGCACGTGTGACAGCGATTGACAACCCGCGTCGAAAACTTTGGCACCCTGTTCATGGCTGCCCATTGTGATGCACGCGCCATCTTCGTTAGCTCCTAAACGGCATTCCGAGTTGGGCCAAGAGCTCACGCCCTTCGTCGTTCGTCTTGGCGGTTGTTACGAAGGTAACGTTCATACCCCGGCTCGCGTCGATCTTGTCGAAGTCGATCTCCGGGAACACGATCTGCTCTTTCAAGCCGAGCGTGTAGTTACCTGCTCCATCGAAGCCCTTGCGGTTGACGCCGCGGAAGTCGCGGACGCGGGGCAGAGCGAGCGAAACCAGGCGGTCGAAGAACTCCCACATGCGCTCGCGGCGCAGGGTGACCATCACGCCGATCGGCATGCCTTCGCGCAGCTTGAAGGTCGCGATGCTCTTCTTGGACCGCGTCACCACCGGCTTCTGTCCGGTGATCGCCATCAACTCTTTGGTCGCGGCGTCGATGACCTTGGGATTGCCGACGGCAGTGCCCAAGCCCATGTTGATCACGATCCGTTGCAAACGCGGAACCTGCATCGCGTTCGTGTAGTTGAAGCGCTTCTTCAGCCCTTCTACTACCTTTGTCTCGTACTGCTGCCGCAGCCGTGGCTGGTACTCTTCACTCATGGTTTGACTCGCTGTTTGCGGAGCTCTTTAAGTCCTGGAAAGTTGAGTTTGCCGCGGGCGGTCAGCCAGCGACGGCGCGCGACGGAATGACCGCGCCGCTCTTGGCGACGCGAACCTTGACGCCTTCGCGCTCTTGGTAGCGAACGCGTGTGGCCTTGCCGGTTTGCGGGTCGACCAACATCACGTTGCTCGCGTCGATCGGCGCTTCGCTCTCGACGATGCCACTCGGTGCCGAGGGGGTCGCCTTGCGGTGGCGCTTGACGACGTTGACGCCTTCGACCACGACGCGCGACTCGCCCTTCAAAACCTTCTTCACCGTGCCCTTGGTGCCCTTGTGTGCACCGTTGATCACGACGACGTTGTCACCTGTCTGCAAGCGACGCATCACAACACCTCCGGAGCCAAGCTCACGATTTTCATGAAGCGCTTTGCACGCAGCTCGCGTGCGACTGGCCCGAAGATGCGCGTTCCGATCGGCTCTTTCTGGGCGTTGATGATCACGGCGCTGTTGGTGTCGAAGCGGATGTAGCTACCGTCGGGGCGACGGGTCTCACGCTTCGTGCGCACGACGACGGCGCGGGCGGTTTCACCCTTGCGCACTTTGCTATTCGGCATCGCCTCGCGAATCGATACGACGATGACGTCTCCGATCGACGCGTAGCGACGCTTCGAGCCACCAAGGACCTTGATGCATTTCACGGTCTTGGCGCCCGAGTTGTCGGCGACGTCTAAAACTGACTCAATTTGGATCATGGGACGCGAACTCCACTGAGGGTGTCTTGCGAATGGCTGTTGGCCTTGGGACGCAGCGAGGAACTACTCGACCTGCGCGCGCTCGATCAGGCGTACGACCGTCCAGCGCTTGTTCTTGGAGAGCGGGCGGTGCTCCATGATCTCGACCCGGTCACCCACGTGATAGTCGTTGTTCTCGTCGTGCGCTTGGTAGCGCTTCTTGACCTTGATGTACTTCTTGTACATCTGGTCGAGCTTGTAGCGAACCACCTCGACGACGATCGTCTTCTGCATCTTGTCGCTCGCGACGAGTCCGATCAAACGACGCTTGTACGACTCCGACGCTTCCGCGGCGGGACTGCTGGCACTGGTTTCCACGGCTTTGCTCACGATCAGCTCCCTGCCTTCGCACGCTCGCCCTCGGCACGTTCACGGAGGATCGTGTCGATACGAGCGATGTCTTTGCGGGCTTTGCCCAACAAGCTCGTATCCTCGAGCTGGTTGGTGCAGTTCTTCATGCGGCCCTGGAACAACTCCTTGCGCGTAGCATCGCGCAATTCGACCAAGTCCGTTGTCGCGCGTTCGCGCAGATCTTTGGCTTTCATTAGAAATCACCTCGCGCCATGAAGCGGGTGCCCATCGGCAACTTGGCGGCCGCGAGCTTGAAAGCCTCGCGAGCCTGAGCCTCGGTCACGCCCGTGATCTCGAACAGAACGCGGCCCGGCTTGACCGGAGCCACCCAGAATTCCACCGAGCCCTTACCGGAACCCATGCGGACTTCGAGCGGCTTCTTCGTGACGGGCTTGTCGGGGAAGACGCGGATGAAGAGCTGACCTTGGCGCTTGACGGAGCGCATGATCGCCATACGACCCGCTTCAATCTGACGACCCGTGAGGCGCGAGGCCTCGGTCGCTTGCAGAGCAAAGTCACCGAAGGAGCAATCGCTACCGCGCCAGGCGATACCGCGATTCTTACCCTTCTGTTGCTTGCGGAACTTAGAGCGTTTGGGTTGGAGCATGATCGAATCTCAACCTACTGCAGAATACGGCGAGACTTGCGCTGCAGTACCTCGCCCTTGAAGATCCAAACTTTGACGCCGATCACGCCGTACGTGGTACGGGCTTCGGCCAAGCCGAAGTCGACGTCCGCACGCAACGTGTGCAGCGGAACGCGACCTTCGCGATAGGTTTCGACGCGACCCATTTCAGCACCGCCCAAGCGACCCGCGCAACGGACGCGGATACCCTTGGCGCCGAACTTCATGGCCGTGCCGAGCGCCTTCTTCATGGCGCGGCGGAAGGCGATACGACGCTCGAGCTGCGTTGCGATGTTCTCGGCAACGAGCTGCGCGTTGGTCTCTGCCTTGCGCACCTCTTGAACGTCGATGAACACCTCGTTCTTGGTGAACGATTGCACACCGGGGAACTTGGTCTCGCCCTTTTGAGCGGTGTCCAAGTTACCGATCTTGAGGATCTCGATGCCTTTGCCGCCTTTGCCGATCACCATGCCGGGGCGAGCGGTGAATACGATCACCTTCACCTTGTTGGCAGCGCGTTCGACCTCGACGCTCGCGACACTCGCGTTGCCAAGGTAATCCTTGACGGCACGCTTGATACGCAAGTCCTCGTGGAGCCAGTTGGCGTATTGGTTGGCCTCGTACCATTTGCTCGTCCACGTCTTGATGACGCCGAGCCTAAAGCCATATGGATGTGTTTTTTGACCCATTAGACTGATCCCGTTAACAGGCCAACACTACTCGCGCTCGCCGAGCTCGATGTGAATGTGGCTGGTGCCTTTGACGATGCGCGTTGCGCGCCCTTGAGCGCGTGGACGCCAGCGACGCAGATGCCCGTTGGGGGCGTCGTCGACCGTGGCCTTGCTGATGAAGAGCGACTCCGGGTCGACCTTCGTGTTCTTCACCTGCGCATTGGCGATGGCGCTCGCAATAACCTTGCGGACCAACGGCGCGCCGGCTTTGGGCGTGAACTCCAACAACTGGAGTGCTTCGGCAGCGTCACGACCCCGCACGAGATCGATCAAGATCCGTGCTTTGCGCGGACTAATGCGCTGAAATCTGGCTGTAGCTTGACTGATCATCCGACAGTTTCTCCGGTGAGACCCGCCGTCCCCGGCGACCTGAACGGCCGCACACTAGTGTGCGCCTGGCGGGCACTCACACCAGGCCGAGGAGGTAGCGGTGAGACCGCGAACCACCTCGGCGAAAAGGGAACGGCTTACTAGCAGGGGACTACAGGGTTAGCAAGCATGTTCGATAGGCGCCGTAGATTGCGCTGCGAGCGCCTACCAAGTGCTTGATAATCCTAGTCTTTGCGATCCTTAGCGGGCCGCAGGTGCCTTCTTCTTGTCGCCCGCGTGACCCGTGAACGTGCGGGTCGGAGCGAACTCGCCCAACTTGTGGCCAACCATGTTCTCGGTGACGAACACGGGCACGAACTTGCGACCGTTGTGCACGGCGAAGGTCAGCCCAACGGCTTCCGGGAAGATGGTGGAGCGACGCGACCAGGTCTTGATCGCTTTGCGTGAGTTCTCTGCGCGCGCAGCCTCGACCTTGGCTGCCAGATGCCCGTCGATGAACGGACCCTTCTTGATACTACGTGCCATGAGTTATCACTTTTCCTTGCGGCGCTTGACGATCATGCCGTCGGTCCGCTTGTTGTGACGGGTCTTCAAGCCCTTGGAGAGTTGGCCCCAGGGTGAACAGGGGTGACGACCACCGCTCGTACGACCTTCACCACCACCCATCGGATGATCGACGGGGTTCATGGTCACGCCGCGGTTGTGGGGGCGACGTCCGAGCCAACGACTGCGGCCGGCCTTGCCGAGTTTGATGTTCTTGTGGTCCTGGTTCGAGACGGTGCCAATCGTGGCACGGCACTCGACGTGAACCTTGCGTACTTCACCGCTGGGGAGCTTGATCAGCGCAAAGATGCCTTCTTTGGCCATCAGCTGACCCGAAGCACCGGCAGAGCGAACGAGCTGTCCGCCTTTGCCACGCTTCATCTCGATGTTGTGAATCGCGGTACCGACCGGGATCACCTGCAACGGCAAGCTGTTACCGGGCTTGATGTCCGCTTTGCGGCTCGAGATCACTTCCTGGCCGACGACGAGACCGTCGGGGGCCAAGATGTAACGCTTCTCGCCGTCCGCGTAATTCAAGAGCGCAATGCGCGCCGTGCGGTTGGGATCGTATTCGATGGTCGCGACCGTGGCCGGCACGCCGATCTTCTCGCGGCGCCAATCGATCAAACGATAGCGCTGCTTGTGTCCACCGCCCCGAAAGCGGCTGGTGACGCGTCCGTAGTGGTTACGGCCACCAGTCGCCGATTGGTGCTCGAGCAAGCTGCGCTCGGGCGTGCTGGTGGTGACTTCCGCAAAGTCGCTCGTGGAGTACTGCCGACGTCCGTTGGACGTGGGACGAAATACGCGAATGCCCATCTTACTCCTCTTTCTTCTCTTCGCTCTCGGCGTAGAACTGGATGTCGTCGCCCGCGCGCAGCGTGACGATCGCCTTCTTCCAGTTCGGGCGCTTGAGGCTGAGGCGGCCAACGCGCTTGATCTTGCCGCGCTGAACCAGCGTGTTCACGTCCGTGACCTTGACCTCGAACAGCTGTTCGACAGCGTTTCGGATCTGGATCTTGTTGGCCTTGGCATCCACCTCGAACACCACTTGGTTGTTCTGGACGCGCAACGCAGAGGCCTTCTCGGTCATGCCGATCGGGCGCTTGATGATGTCTTCGGGTCTCATGCCTTACCTCCCGTACAACGGGCTTCGATGGCTTTGGCTGCTTCTTTCGAAACGACCAAGTGGTCGTGGCGGAGCAAGTCGTAAACGTTCACGCCCTCGGGGGGCAGGAACTGATTCGTGGGCATGTTGCGGATCGACAAGCGCAAGTTGTCGTTGCTCTTGTCGTCGACGACCAACGTCTTGCTGGGCGTCTTGAGCGTCTCGAGCACACCCGCGAGTTGCTTGGTCTTGATTTCGGCAAGCTCGAGCTTGTCGACGACCGTCAAGCGGCCCTCTTTCAAGAGCAGGCTGAGCGCACTCTTCAACGCGCCGAGGCGAACCTTGCGCGGTGGACGGTGGCTGAAGTCCTGCGGCTTCGGCGGGTGAGCGCGACCGCCGCCCGCGAAGCTCGGAGCGCGGATATCGCCGTGACGCGCGTTACCGGTGCCCTTCTGCTTGTAAATCTTACGCGTTGAGCCGCGAACTGCCGCGCGCTCTTTGCCGGCCTTGGTGCCTGCGCGCTTGGAAGCGAGCTGCGACACGACGACCTCGTGGAAGAGGTGCTCTTTGACTTCCGCGCCGAAAACGTCCTCGGCTAGCTCTAGCTCGCCGACCTTTTCGCGCTTCAAATTGAAGATATCGACCTTGGGCATTGTCTGCTCCTGGTTAGCTCTTGATTTCGACGTCGACGCCAGCCGACAGATCCAACTTCATCAACGCGTCGAGCGTTTGCGGAGTCGGCTCCAAGATGTCGATCACGCGCTTGTGGGTACGAACTTCGAACTGCTCGCGTGATTTCTTGTCGACGTGGGGACCACGCAACACGGTGTACCTGCGAATTCCGGTGGGCAGGGGGATGGGGCCAGCGACGCGCGCTCCGGTGCGGCGCGCCGTCTCGACGATGTCACTGGTCGACTTGTCGAGCAGCTGGTGATCGAAAGCCCGAAGGCGGATTCTGATCTTGGTTGTATCCGGCATGTTGTTTTACTCGCTCTTGAGGCCTACTCGAGGATCCCTATCACTCGAGAATCTTGGCGACGACGCCGGCGCCGACCGTCTTGCCACCCTCGCGGATTGCAAAGCGCATCTGCTCTTCCAACGCCACCTTCGTGATCAACTCCACTTCCACGGTGACGTTGTCACCCGGCATCACCATCTTCACTTCTTCG
>DATAHU010000193.1:0-31936 GCA_036263015.1 Polyangiaceae bacterium
ACTTGGCGCTTCTGGTTACCAGGCGCGGTCGGCTTGATTGCGCTCCTACTCGGGGTAGGCTTTGGCGGAATCCGCAATACCCTGAGCGAGCGCCGCCTTTACGCGCGTGCGGTCGCCGAAGGGACACCGGAAGCGCTCCACGCGTACCTCGACCGTGGAGGGCTTCGCCCCAACGTCCAGACGGTTCTGTTGCCCACTGCCGAACTGGAGGCACTCGAGCGCCAAGGCTCGCTCGAGGATTTGGAGCGCTACTCGCAGCAGCATCCGGACTCTGCCATTCGCGGCGCGATCGATCTGGCGGTTCGCGACGCGTTGCTCCAAGCGCTGACGACCGCGAAGGAAGCCAAAAGCATCAGCGCACTGGATGCGTTCACCCGCAGCCATGCATCACACGCGTTGGTTTTGCAAGAAGTTCAAGCCGCACGTCGAACTCTTCTCGCGCGGGCGGCTGAGAGCTTCGTACGGGACTTTGCAGCGCCAGGATCCGATCTCGGTCCGTTCATCGAGAAAGCACTGTCGTCGTTGGCCGAGAAAGGCCCGGACGTCGAGGTACGCTTCGAACGAATCGTGCCCGACTCGGTTGCCAAGGCAGACAAGGTCGTGAGCAAAGATCCGCACTTTTTGGCGGTCATGCTGCCCTCCCAATACTTCGATGAAGCGCATTCGAAGGCCAGGGAGGAAAAACTGTTCCAAGCCCTAGAACAGCGCTTCTCCAAAGCATTTGCCCCAGACGTGCTGCACCTCGTGCACGCAGCACCGCTGACACCGAACGCCGCCATTCCAGACACGGTGGAGCGGCCTACGTTGTTCATCTCACACAGCACGAACATGGGCAGCGGCATCGGTAACTTGAATCCCTCTGGGACGTTCGTCGGCGTGGGATTTCTATTCAAGGCCAACTTCAAGACGCCGGGCTGGACGACGCCCGTCGAAATCAAATACTCGACGTGGAAGCCGCCGGATCTGTTGAAGCTGCGCAAAGCCAAGATCTCCATCCCCGACGTGTATTTGAGCATGGCGGATGCGGCCTTCGGCACGTTCGAAGAGCGTCTGGTTGCGTGGTTGTTCCGCTCCTGACGCACCTCACGGCTCACTAGTCACGAGCCTCTGGTTCGAGTCCGCTGAGTTGGGAGCAACAAAATTTGCGGTGCTCGCGTCTGAGCCGGGAGCTAGTAATGCGCTGGCTCAAGCAGGAGAACGCGAATGACCGGTCCCCGTCTCGTACAGCGATCCATCCGTCTCGAATTGACTGGCAGCTCCGAGTTCGCCTACGGCGAACTCGGCCCTTCAACGCCTTGGGACGAAATCACCAACGCACTCGATTGTGCGAAGAGTGAAGGCTACAACGCCTTCTGCATCAGCTCTAGCGAGCACCCGAGCGGCGAAGCCTTGGAGCTATTTGAACGAGCTCGGAGCTTGGGATTTTCCACAACCCTGGAGTGCCCAGCGCGAATGCTCGTGAGCTCCGCCCGCGTCGATCGCCGGATCTTGCAGCTCAACAGCGTCCAGGCCGATAGCTGCTCACAGTCACTCCCCCAGCTGGACGGTCTACTCGACGAGCACCGCAGGCGCGGGCAGAGCTTTGGCCTTTCATTGATGCTGGGTCGCGATAATCTCGACGACCTACCCGCTGCGGCCTGGTTTGCAGCCCAACAACGGGCTGCCTGCCTGACGGTACAAGTCGCAAACCACGTCGAGCGCAGCCGCACGGTCCTGAGCTCCGAGCAGCGCGTGTGGGCAATGCTGGTTTTGGCCCACGCGCATCAGCGTCACCCGCAAGTGAAGTACGAGATAGATCTGTCGCACGTCGAAACCGTCCGCCGTGATCCGGCTTCGATTTTCGCGTTGCCTGAAACTCTGAAAGTCAGAGAGCAGCCGTTGGCGACCCTTGCAACGCCGCTCGTGATCGCCGCCAACGGTAACCTGCTTCCGCTGCTCAAAGGATTGGGCCCACGTTTTGGCCTAGGCAACCTAAAGGACGCGCCGTTCCCGCGACTCGTCGAGACGTGGAAACACGAGCGCGCCGAGAGTTTCGCCAAGTTCTGCCGCCAGGTTCACGCCGATATCTGCCAAAACAGTGCTCTGCCCTTTTTCAATTGGGGTGAGCATCTGATGCTGCACACGCGCCGACTCAGCGCAGTAGTGCCCCGCGCAGAACCGGAAGGCCCGGCACTTGCCCGACGCGACCTCGCCGAGATATCGGCAGGCCTAGCATGCGCTCGAGGCATGCTGATTCATTCCAGGACGGGCTTGCGCAGTGCCGGCATACCAACGAATTGAAGCGGGCCTCGCTAGCTGATCAGTAGAACGAAGTCAGCGTGCACACGTACAGCGTGCCGAGCAGCACGGGCCAGTAGACGGTCTTCACCAGCAACCGATCGCGATCTTCGATCAACTTGATCTTGGTTTGAAAGCCCTGAAGCAGACAGTTGAACGACACCCAGAGTATTCCAGCGTAGATCGTGAAGTAGAAGTACTCGAGGTAGAAGATCTGCTGCACTGCCAAACGCTGCCGCAGGCCAATGTGGCTGAACACAATCACGAAGAACATGCCCATGCAGATACTCAGCGCGCGGCCGTAGTCGAGTCGCGCTGACACCAGCAACACCGCGAACAGCATGATCGCCACGACGATGATTGGTGTCAGGTTGGAGATGAACACATCGGCAAAATCACGCTCCAAGACCACCGCCAGCGTCAACACCGGCGGGATCAGCTCCGAGCTCGAGGTCGCCAATCCGAACTCCGATCCGCGGGGCGGGGCCAAGAATTCGAAGTAGCTCTGCTTGGCCCGCCAACCCGCGATCGCCAAGTTCGGATAGAGTCCAGGCTTCGCACTTGGCGTGGTTAGATCGTAGTCGCCCAAGGAGGGCACGAGATATACGCGGTACCCTCTGCCGGAACCTTCACTCGGATTGGTATCCGGCGCGGTGCCCGCGAGTGCCGGATCTTTGCCATCGGGGGTGTCGAACACGACCGGGTCCGGGTGTTGAAAACCGATGTGCACGGCCTCTCGCTCTATCGGATAACGCGTACTGCTGCGGTTCTGAGTCAGCGTCGCCTGAAAGTGCCAACGCGTCAGTCGTTCACCATCGGGCAACACACGGCTCTCGGCAAGCTCCAATTTCAAGTCGGTCGCAGCGGAAAGCGCGACCGCCCCTTTGACTTCCGGCGGCGCGTCGGCGGGCACGCGGGTCCAGACCAAACCCGCGACTTTGACATCGGTGGGGCCGTCGAACTTGAGCACCTCTATGTTGGTGCCGAGTTTGACGAACACGGGGGTCAGCGACTTCTGGCACGAGGCGCGGGCCCCGTAATCGTGCTCCACTTGCGACAACACGCCCAGCTCCGTCACGCGACGATGCGTGTTGTTGTTCTCACCGAGCAACGGCGGCAACTGCTCGCAGCCCACAGAGGCCTTGTGCGTATTCGTAAATACCGGCTCGGCCGATGCGCGCGAATCGGCGGGGAAGCGCAAGGCCAGCGCCCAAGTGGTGCCGATGGCGGCGATCAACAGCAGCGTACTGCCAGTCGAGAGTAACCATTCACGACCAATCGAAAAGAAGGTGCGGCGCGAAGTCGCGTACACCCACAGCGAGAGCAACAGGACCAGAGCCGCGCTGGTAGTTCCGATCAAGCGCCGTCGCAGAGTGTCCTGGTCGAAGTCGATGTCGTTCTTGACGAAAGTGTTTTGCAAGCTCCAACCCGAATTACCGACTTGCACGAACAGCAACCAAGTGTCTTCCCCGGTCGTGACGCTGGTGTGCGAGATGATTCCAGACTCACCACGCTGAATGGCCTCCCACATCTTGAGCCGATCCGGATCGTTCTTCTCCTTGGCGACCTCCTCTAACGTCTTGCGTCCTTGCAAATACTCCGGGCTGGGGTGGTAGAGGTAAGTGCCGTTGCGCCCGGTGAGCGCTCCGTAGCCCCCAGGCCCGAGATCGAGCTCTTGAACCATTTCGCGCAACCGATCACTCGAGACGTCAACCGTCACCACGCCGTCCGTGTTCACTTCACGCGCGCCCGTCTCGCGAGTCGGCAAACGAAAGACGGCCGAAAAGGTCGTCATCAATACTTTGCCCGCGTCATCGTAGTACGGCGGTGACCAGCCATCACGCCCGGTCTGCATCGGCTCGCGGTACCAAAGGTAACCGTCCTCGTCGCTCGTGGGGTAACTGTCGGCGATGGTGTCGTGCAGCAACTGGCCGGCACCATTTTTGTAGATGTATACGGATCTGGGCAGCGGATTGGGTCGATACGTGATCGAGGCGCCGTAGATGTCGGGATTGTCACGTAGCAGCGCTTCCAAGCAGTGCTCGGCCCAGGCGGTGTCTGTCGGAGCGGGCGGATTCTGACAGGCGGGCAAGCTGCTCAGGTCGAAGCCCGCAGGCGGCGCTTCTCCTGAAAGGTAGTTCGCCAAGAAACGCGCGGTGAGCTGCAGACGCTCGACCTTGCGCGTCATCTGTTCACCCGCTTGAGCTGTTAATCGACGAACATCATCGAGCTTTTGCTCCTCGAAAGCGGCGCTACAGTTTCGATAACTCGTGAGCAGCCCGATCGCCAAGATCGCCGTGACTGCTATCAAAGACAAGAGAATCCTCTTACGCGTCTGCTCGCTCACCTTGACTCCCGTCCCGTGGCGACGGGAGCCGACTTCCGAAGCCGGCACCCGACGTTACCCTGAACACTGCTAGCGGCACTGCCAACGAATTCATGAAGCCCACTCACGCTGCGTGCCAGCTCAGCCTTGCGCAGCTTGCGTCAACCTCGGACGGTTAGCCGATAGCGTAGCCCCCGAAAACTTGCCGGGCGCACTCGGTCCCCCTACCGTCCGGCGAACTGTGGGTGCCATGGGGACTCAATGATGACAGGCGACCAGAAGCCGTTCGTCTGTACGATCGAAGTGAGCAAGACCAACGGTTTCACGTTCAAGCTACAGAACGACTCTGGCAAGACCACCCAGACGATCACCATGGACGGCACAACCCTGACGATTCAAGTCAAAGGCGAGAAGTCGAGTTCGACTTTGACGCAGACCGCCGAGCAGGTGAAATGGGAAGTTGCTGGCGAGAACGACACCAGCACCACCACACAGAAGTGCGATCTCGTGGAGATCAAGGTCAAGCAGTACACGGTGGACGCGGAGACCGTGCTCGTGAAATCGAGCAAGACTTCGTCCTACCAAGCGACGGAAACGCTCGAGGTCAAGAGCACCAAGGACATGACGGTAACGTCGTCCGCGAAGCTCGACGTGACGAGCACGCAGGACACGACGCTGACCTCGAGTGCCAAGTTATCGATGAGCGCGACCGCCGACGCCTCGCTCACCGGTAACAACCTCAATCTCGAGGGCAAACTCAAACTGTCCGGCACCGGCGGCACCGATGTTGCGCTCAGCGCAGCCAAAGTCGCTATCACGGGTAGCGCCAAGGTCGACATGACCTCGCCGATGACGACGGTTGGGGACACGTTGACGACCATCTCTGGGCAACTGGTCAAAGTTCAGGGGTCACTCGTCAAATTGGGCTGATGTTATGGCGATCGAGGCAACCGAACGGGAGTTTTTGATCGAGCTGGAAGCGCTCGAGAAGTTCCGTATTTCTTACACGGCGCAGTATCCGGCGGTCCCTCTCTCGCACGACGACCCTGATGTGCGGCGCCTGATCGAGGCGCTGGCTTTCTTCACGGCGCGCACTCGCATCGCAGCCAATCGCAGTCTCGACGAGAGCGTGCAGCGCATCGTGAGACAGCACTTCCCGGCGCTGTTGGCTCCAACGCCTGCGATGTGCATGTTGCACGCCGAGGTAGGTCCGCAGTTCTGCGATTCAGCCGAGCTACCCAAGGGTGCCGAAGTGGTGTGTCGCAGACGCGGCATGGAGCCGGGTCAAGCGGATAGCGTATTTCGCTTCCGCACCATGGCGTCCATGCGGATCTTGCCGATCAACATCATGGGCGTCGACATGGCGCCCATGCGCAATGGCAACGTGCGGTTGACGATCCGCGTCAAAGCCAACTCTGCGCACAACCAACCACTGTCGCAGCTCGCTTTCTACATCAATCATCTCGACGATCTGCGTTCGTCCCTGACGGTTGCGTACGAGCTGCAGAAGCATTTGCGCGGGGCCAGTGTCGTGTACGAGCAGAAGCCGAGCGACGATGCTGCGGGTTATCCGTGCGACATCGAGATCAGTGGGCCGCGCTCGAGCGACGACGTGCCCGATCCGTTTCAAAGCCCGCTGCAGAAGGCGCGACTCAAAGCGCGCTTTCCGCAACTCGATCTGTTCCTTCACGTCAGCGGCTTGCGCCCGCCGCGCAACTGGCAGTACGTGACCCTCAGACTGGAGCTGTCTCCCGATTGGCCGCGCGCGCTGCGTTTGACCTCCGATAGTCTCGAACTGCACACGATTCCGATGCTGAATTTGCAGCGCGATCTGGCCAGCCCGATCGAGGTCGATGGCACCAAAGATCGTTACTTGGTGCGTCACCCCGACGACACTGGAGGCTTCGTGCCGTTGATGGTGATGGCTGCTTACCGGCCGACGAAGAATGGTTTCGTGCCTTTGCCCCCAGGCATCGTCGGCGTGCTGGGAGACAGCTTCGAGATCATGACGGACGGGCTTGGCGCCGATAGACGCGTTTGGTTACTTCCCCGGATCCAAAGCGCATTCACTACCCCCGAGCGCCTCTCTGTCGACACGTACTGGCACCAACCCGCCCTGCGCGGCGTGCTCGCGTCGGAATTGCAAGTCGGCCTGAATCAACAATACGTCGAGGGCATCAACTGGCGCTGCTCTGGTGCGATTCAGCCTTACGCCGATGCCGTGCTCGACAGTGATCGCGAAGCCCAACTGCAGCTCGTTTCACTCAAGACCCAACGCTTCCTCGAGTATCCGGACGTGCTATTTCTGTTGCGCGCCTACGGCACTCATCTCGAACCTCACACGGCCAAGTTGGTCGGGGCACTCAAGTCCGTGAAAGTGTCGAACAAACCCGCCGGCAAGGGCACGGCCTTGGCGTACATCTACGAACTCGAGTTCGGCACGCTCGAACCCACCGACAAACCTCGCTTATCGCAGTTTTGTGCGTGGCTCCTCGACTTGTTGTCGAGCTGGAGTGTCGAGGAAGTCTCGGAAGTGGTTGCCAGTGCACCCAACTTGGACCACGTAACCCGCCAAGTCCGCATGTGAGTCGCAATGTCCACGACCAACGAAGCCCTGTTATTCGAAATCGAGGCCGCGTTCTCGCGCGTAGAAGAACAATGCGTCTTTGCGCGCGCTGCCGAGTTGGTGATCGCACAGCGCCGCGCCGAGGAGCAGCTATCTCAGGCGATGTCCGTTGGGCGCAGCGTTCCGCCGCCGGTGATCACACCGGGAGTTGCTGCAACCAGCAAATGGATTCGCGCCGTGGAGCTCGCGAAGGACCCGAATTTCCGCGACGCCAACCGCGACGGACGCGATCTGGTGGAGATGCGCCAAACCGTTCGCCATACGTTTTCGGAATTGCGCACTTCCTTGCTCGATCGTCTAGCGGAGCACGACGTCTATTATATCTTGTTCCCACTGGTTGTTTACGCGGATGAGTTAATCGCACGTGCCACTCGTGGCGCGAGTGAACGCTGGGAGCCGCTGCAAGGCGAGTTCTACGAGATCGAGAACGGCGGTGAAATGTTCTACCAAGTTCTCGACCAACGCCTGCGCGATGCAGAAACTCACCCACTCGTATTGGGGACATTCTACTTCTGCCTGTTGGATGGGTTCTCGGGCATGCACCAACCAAGCTCACGTCGGATCACGGAGTATCTGGCGACGCTGCGCGAGCGATTCCCAATCGCGGAAAACAAGTTTCCGCATGTGGACGAGCCGGCGCAGAAACCGGAATTGGTCGATTTTCCGGTGCTCTACTATGCCTTGGCCGCGGCGGCAGTTCTGTCCGTGTACCTCTTGCTCGTGTTCATCGCTCCGAAGTGACTAGCGAGCGTGTCCTATGAAGCAGCACGTCTTCGATCTCGACCGATTGCGCAACAATTGGGACCGCGCCGCCCATGAGCGACCGAGGTCAGCACAGACTCCTGGCTTCACGCCAGTAGACGCAGCAGCACAGGGCGATGGGGTTCCCAACGTCCTACGCCAAGCGGTTGACGATCGTGAAGCGATAGCCCGAACCTGGCAACAGATCCGCACTCTGATCGCCGCGGATTACTCGGCGCACGCAGAAAGCTTGAGCCCATTCGTCAGCGAGCTGGAGCGCATGATGCAACGCTTGAGCGACCCCACCACGGCCGGAGATCCCACGTCACTGCGCGCAGATTTCAGCCAGGCCATGGCCGATTTGGAAGATTTGCTCGAGGTTTATGGCGGAATCGGACTGTAGCCCCGTGAAGCTATCAACTTGGCCTGGCACTCGCACTCGGGGAGCGACGCTGCTCGGCGCCGTGCTCTTGAGTTCGCTGCTCACGACGGGCAGGAGTGCTGAGAGTGAACCCTTTCATTATGTCGACCGCGCGGGCAAGGTTCACAACATCAATCCGCGACCGAAAGCGCCCAGC
Source organism: Polyangiaceae bacterium (assembly GCA_036263015.1). GTDB lineage: Bacteria > Myxococcota_A > Polyangia > Polyangiales > Polyangiaceae > SZUA-265. Next base: position 8,549 of record DATAHU010000193.1, read on the forward strand.
GCTAGACGCATTGCGCCCGTCAGCGATACTGCCGCAGCCAGCGTTCGAGACGACGCGCATTTGAAGCTGGACGCGGACTCGCTGGCGAGTCCACCGATTGGGGCGAGCGCTCTGTACGTGAACTTGATCCGCGACGCCGCGCTGGTTCACAAAGTACCGACCGCGCTCGTACTGGCAGTGGTGGAAGTAGAGTCGTCGTTCGATCCTCAGGCGGTTTCCGAGTCCGGCGCCGTCGGCTTGATGCAGCTGCTCCCCTCGACCGCGTTCGAACTCGGCGTCACGAATCCGTTCGACGCCAGGCAGAACGTGTACGGCGGAACTCGCTATTTGCGACGCCTGCTAGAACGCTTTGGTCCCGAGTTGCGCACGGTGCTGGCTGCGTACAACGCGGGACCGGGAGCCGTCGAGCGCGCTCAGGGTGCTCCGTTGCAAGAGAAGACGGAGCGCTACGTGGCCAAAGCGCTGGCTGCGTACGCGCGCTGGCTGCGCGTGTACCCCGAGGCGCAACCGACACAGCCCGACTCCGCACGCACACTCACGTCCCAGTGAGGCGACGCGGAACCATCGGCTCGACCGTGACCTCGCGCTGTTGACGAGCGTACGCCGGGGCATAGTTCGACTTCGAGACCGCCGTTTGGCCTAGGCGCGCCTCACCGATCACGCCGAGATTCTCGACGGGCAGCGCAAGATCGGCCCGGCGCAGCCTGAAGAACATGCGCACGTGGTCCTCGTCGAAACAGACGACCCCGTCGCTGTCGGTCATCTTCGGCAAATTGCCGCGCCAAGCATACGTATTCAGCCGTTCGATACTGACTTGATACCTACGGCAGAGATTCGTCGCGGTTCGCCACTGGGCCATGCTTCGGGGGCTAGCAGGGTGCAACGGACGGGCCAAGTTTGTGGAGAACAGTTTGGGAGGTGCTCGTGAGACCAATTGCGCGCGTGACTGGCACGAAACTTCGTCGCCGCTCTCTTGCGACAGTCTGCCCCGCCCTGTACGATCCTGCCGTTCACAAATGGCGTCCACTTCGTCTGGAGCCTGGACAGGGTACAGGGATCCTATCGCGTGGCCGCCTTCAATGATTTGCTGCAAGCAACGCTCACGTTGACGTGTGGCGACAAGGCGCACAGCGTCGTGGCGGGCGCAATCGAGACGATTGATCTGACTGCGCGTCGCTACGGCTTCGAATGCGAGGTCGGATTTTGGGTTTCGTCGGAGGGCGTCACGGATGAACTGTTTGCCTCGTTCACTGGCAACGACGTTCTGATTGCCTCACTTCAGCTCGCCAATGGCACACTAGTGCTGTCGGGCGATACCCCAGTCGTGACCGCGTTCACCGGCTACGTAACCGCGCGAAGAGTGCGCGAGACGACCAGCGCCGATATCCAAGGCGAGCCGATCATCGAGCGCTTGTACACGGTGCGTTGGACGGACGCCGCGTCCGCCAATTGGCGTCAACACCGCCCGCTGGCGATGTACTCGAACTCGACACTGGCGTCTGCGATTGCGCAACAAGCCGTCGATGGCGTTCAACTGGATTGCGATTGGACGACGCTGAGCCTACCCCGAGAAGTCGTATGCATTGGCCTCGGTGGTGAACAGCCGGCAACCTTCTACGACTTCATCGTGTGGCTCGCGACCCAATACGGTGGCGTGCTCGAATTCGACTATCAGACGAACGGTTATCGTTTGGGTAGCGACAAGACGCCAGCCGCGAATAGCGAAGATATCGAAGCCGAGACGATCGCCGCGATTGAGGTGATGCTGCAAGAGCCCAAGCGACACTCGACGGCGGTGCTCAATCCGTTCAGCGACGCCACGGTTTGCCGCACACCCGTAAGCAACGATTTTGCTGCGAACGGTGTACGTCAAGACGTGGTGGCCTACACCCCAATCGAGGCCACAGTCGCCATGCGCGCGGTGACGGAGAACAGCCGTCTCAAACCGCCACTGCCTCACGTCCTCGTAACTTACTCCCAGCTCCCCACGGCGTTTTGTCCCCCGGGACAGTTTCGACGCTTTGGCGAAGGCTTGAGCCCGCGCATCCACGCCGCAGGCAAGACCTACCGGGCGATCGAGATGCGGCTCGTGTGCGGCATGCCGGACGGCGAAGAAGACGCATCGGATCTCGACGACGCGGCGGCACGTTTCGGCATCGATCTGAGCGTCGAATTCGAACGCGACATCGATCCGGTCCCGCAACTGCCCGCGTTCACCCATCCCAAGTATCCCGTGTTCGCCGAGGGCAAATTCCTGAGTGCGAGCGGCACGGCGACGGATCGCACTTGGCACATCATGGCCGACGATCAAGCCGCCGTCACCCGCTACCGCGTTCACGTCCCGCTCTGGAACCAGACGGTGATGGTGCCGTTCCTGCCAACGGGCGAATCCGGACACTTCTTTTTCCCTGCCTACAAGAACCAGCGCGTCTTGCTCAGCTTCGATTTCGATCAAGTGAGGATCGCGGGCTTCCTCGATTGGGCGGGACGCCTAGCGCTCGATTCCCAGGGCAATCAAATCGTGATGGGCAAGCGGGACGCGAGCAGCACGGTCGTCAAGCATCAATACACCGACGACAGCCCCATTCTCACCATCGTGCGCACCCAACAAGGTGACATGCAAACGATGGAGTTGTCCGAAGGCCGCTTCTTCCTCGAAGTGAAGGAGGACGAAGTCGAAGACACGAGTTCAGAGACCTACGATTTGAGTCCACTGGCGGAGGCCGCCAAGGAAGCAGCGTCTTCACAAACCCAAGCGAGTGTTGGCGCTCTGTCCGGCAAGTTCCAGAGTTCGACGGGCAAGGCCGCTGCCACCTTGGACGCGGCAACTTCCGAACTAGAGGGCGGCGTCGACAGCGCGTTGAACGAGCTCTCCGACGACATGAGCAAAGTCGAAACGACCTTGTCCGACAAGGCCAGCGACCTGCAGGCCAAGGCCGACGAACTCAGTCAAACCGTTGCGGCGGCAAAATCCAAACTGAAGCAACTTGGCGAGGACAGCTGACGTGTTCGGCAAACAGCAACAACAGCTGAGCAGCATCGAGCAGCACCTGACGGCCGCAACCGGCAAGGTCCGTTCGGAGTTGGAGGCGGTCAAGAACACGCTCACCGGGCTCGAGCAAGACGTGACGTTGCCGCTGACCACGCTCGAGCGCAATCTGACACAGACGCAGGCGAAGATCAGCAAACAGACCGAAGCGCTGAAACAACGGATCGACGCCAAGGCGGCAAGCCTCAAACCCTCCCTAACTCAGTCTGCTACGACGACGCAGACCATCACCGAATGGCGTGCGCAGTTGAGCGGCGTCGAAACGCGCTCCAAGGCTGGCCTGACCAGCGCGGGCAGCGCCCTGGTCAATGCGCGCAAGACCCTGAGTACCGCCATCACGACTGGAACGGGTCGACTAAGCTCGAGTGCCCAGCAGATCACTGACGCATTGAGTCAGGCTGAAGCCGCCGCGCTGAGCCAGGTCCGTCAAGCTCGCGCGGCACTTGCTAGCGCGGACGCGCAGATTCAAAGCATCATCAAGACCGCGACCAGTCTGCTCGACACGATCGAGCAACAGGGGCTGTCGAAGGTCAATCAGTTCATCGCACAAGCACGCACTGCGCTCGACACCGCCAAATCGTCTTTGGAGTCTGCGCGCACCACGCTCAAGACGCTCCGAGACACGATTCTCGGTCCTGTCCAAGCACTGCAGACGGCGTTGAAGGATATACAAGAGGGCTTCAAGACAGGTGTTCAGTCGCTGCAGAGTGCGCTCACCACAGCGCTCGGTGCAGTAGATGCCGTACCCGTGTCGTCACTCCCGAAGATGTTGGTGTCACCCGCGCAGTCTGGGATCAAGAGCGCGCTCTCCGCGGCCTCCTCTGCGATCGATTCCGCGGCCTCGGCGGCGGCTACCCAAGTCGACACGCTTGCAACCCAAGTTTCTACTCAGATCGAGACGGCCAAGACTCAGGCTTTGTCGCAGTTGGACAGCGCCAAGGACACTGTCTCTGCGCAAATCGCAAAGATTATCCCCGCCCTCGAATCACAGTTGACGACTGTCGAGCAAGGTATCGCCAGCGCGATTACGGAGATCAGTACGCAGGTAGACAGCGCAGTTACCGCGGCCACCCAAAAAGTCCAGACCCTGCTCGATCAGCTAGCGACGAGCACGGACAAGTTAGCTAACGAAGTGACCAGTCAGATCGACGCAGCTGCAGCGACGGCCGCTTCGAATGTACAGGTGTTCAAAGGTCAGGCGACCGAGCTACGCAACGCGTTAAAGCAGCAAGCACAAAGCTTGGCTGGCGCCATCGACACACAAACACAGGTTGTGTCGCAAGAGGTGACCGCTATCTTCGTTTCGCTCAATCGAGAGCTGCAGCGAACTTGACGCAGCACTACCGCACGAAGGATAACACTCGTCCACGGGAGTTCTCGGGAGACGTCGGGCGCGACGGGGATGCTGGCATACGATTGCGACTGGAAGCTTGGCTTCAACCTCGATCCCCTGCGTAAGGGCACCATCGGCTATCTGACGTTTTGGAGCGGATGCAGTGGGCTCAGTCTGAGCAAGGACGTCGAAGTTTGGAACCCCATGGACGGCGCGCGGCTCAGCTTCGCCAGCGGCAGTACCATTCAATGCATTGGACTGATCGAGCACTTCGATTTTGCGGGTGAAGAAGACTCGCCGATCCGCATCAGCGCTTACGTAAGCCGCGAGAGCGCCGCAAACATTCGCGCCAAGCTCGCTAAACCTGTTTCCGCAACGAGCGTACAGGTTGCTTGGTACATCGTGTCTTTCGACGAAGATCGCAAACAATGGTTCGAAGCGGCCTTCGTCAAGGACGACAAGAAAGCACAAGCAAACGTCGACACGGCGAGCGGCGTATTACAGTTGTCCGTCGACCCCGAAGCCAAGCGCATCGACGAGACGTTGGACATCAAAGTCTTCCGCGTGGAATTCCAGATCATCCCAACCCCCGGGAGTAGCAATCTCCTGGAGTTTGCGACTGGAGCCACGCAGCGCCTAGTTCTCAACTGGGCTGGAGAGTGACCAATCAAACCAGGCAAGATACGGAGTGGCAATGGCGATCACCGACGATATCCCCAAGTCTAGAATAACGCTAACCTATCGCACCAACGTCCAGGGACAACCCGAAGACGTAACGCTGCCGTTTCGAGTCCTGGTCATGGGTGACCTCTCGAAGGGCAGTTCCAAGGATCGAGCCCTAGAGCTCGACAAGCGCCAGATCAGGCGTTTGGACGGCAAGAACCTGAACCACGTCATGCGCGACATGGGCATGTCGGTGCGTTTCAGCGTCACCAATCGGATCAACCCGAAGACCGCGGGTGAACAGTTCGACGTGACGCTGCCGGTGACGTCGACCAAGTCGTTCTTGCCTGCGCAAGTGGCTCAGGAAGTACCGCGGGTCAAAGCGCTGCTGCTATTGAAGAAGCTGTTGCTCGAGGCGCAAGCCAACTTCGACAACAGCAAGGCGTTCCGCGGTCTTTTGCGCGAGGCCTCGCAAACCGATGGCGCCATCGACAAGCTGCTCGCGGAGTTACCGAAGTTCCAACCTTACAAGCTCCCCGCCGCGATGTTGACCTTGGAAGTGCCGCCCGACATAGCCGCGCTACCGGGCCTCGAGATCCGACGTGACGATCAGCCCGTGCCGCAGAAGCAGTGGAACCAAGCGGTGCGCGTCAAGCCCGGCCAGCACAACGTTCGCGTGTTTGCTCCAGGTAAACAGCAATGGACCGGCCAAATCACGGCCGAACACGACTCCGAAGTGACTCTGAAGATCGGTCCGCTCGTCGCGGACGACGGCAAGGCCAAGTGAGCCTGACTGAGACCAACGACCTAACGAAGGATTCAAGATGACCGAAACCGTAACAATGGAGCGTTTGCTCAAAAGCGTTCGTCTGCCTGGGGAGCTCAGTGCACCCCGCCCCATGATCAGCGCAAATCTGGACACCGTGCTCGAAGACGTCACCGTCGCAGAGCGTTTCGTGTCGAGCATGGCCGCGCTGATCTACAACCTGGACGCTTCGGGCAATCAGTTCGACAAGCAAACCATTCAAGACTTGGTCGGTGTGATCGACGAATTAGTCGAAGCGCAACTCAACGAAGTCCTGCACACCAAGGAGTTTCAGGAACTCGAAGCCACTTGGACATCGATTGCGGACTTGGTTGCCAACACCAACTTCAAGGCCAACATCGACATCAACCTGCTCGATATCGCAGAAGACGAAGCGCAGGAAGATCTCGAGCTCAACATCGCCGACATTGCCGGCTCTGAGTTGTTCAAGAAGCTCTACGTAGCCGAGTACGATCAGTTCGGTGGGCGCCCGTACGGCGCGATCGTCGGCTTGTACGAGTTCGAGAACAAGCCCTCGCATTTGGTGTGGCTGCGCGCGATGGGCAAGGTCGCTTCTGCTGCGCACGCGCCCTTCGTCGCCTCCGCGTCACCGAAGTTGTTCGGCTGCGAGACGATGGCCGAAGTCAACCTGTTGCGCGACATCGAGGGCATTTTCGATACGCCTCGCTATTCGGGTTGGAACAAGCTGCGCGAATCGGAAGAGGCCGTTTACCTCGGGCTCATGATGCCGCGCTACATGGTGCGCGCGCCTTACAACGATCTGTCGAACCCCGCCGAGGGCATTCGCTTCCAAGAGACGCTGCAAGGCGACGACGACTCCAAGTACGTCTGGGGCAGCGCTGCGATGTTGTTCGCGCGCAACTTGGTCAAGAGTTTCGAGACTTCGGGCTGGTGCCAATACATCCGTGGCGTCAAAGCGGGCGGCTTGGTCTCGGGTCTGCCCTCGTACACCTTCAACATTCGCGGCGAAGACGAACTGCGTGCTCCCGTCGAGATCTCGATGCCCGACTTTCGCGAGCTCGAGCTCGCCAACGCCGGCCTGGTGCCCTTGATTCACAAAAAGGGCAGCGCGGACGCAGTGTTCTTCAGTGCTCAGGCCTTGAAGAAGACCTATCGCTTCAAGGACACCAAGGACTCGGAGAACTCGCAGCTCGTCGCGAACCTTTCTTACACGTATTCGGTGTCACGCATCGCGCACTATCTGAAGTGCATCATGCGCGACAACATCGGCAGCACTGCCGATGCGGCGTACGTGCAGACGCAGATCGACCGCTGGATTTCGCGCTACGTGACGACGCTCGTCAACCCGGACGATTTGACGCTGCGTTACTACCCGTTCAAGGCTTATAGCTTGGACGTGGCCCGCATCGACGGTCGCGTTGGCTGGTACCAATGCAACCTATCCATCTTGCCCCACATTCAGTTCGAGGGGTTGAACGTAGACTTGCGCGTCGACGCGCGCCTTGGAGCGTGAGGAGTAGACGATGTCCTATAATTTTCCCTGTGATTGGAAGGCCGGATTCGTCATGGATCCGACCAAGAAGCAGCGCGTTGGGTACTTGGTTTCGTTCAATGGTATCGGGTTAGCCGATCCCGGCTTGGCCAAAGACATCACGGTGTTCACTCCGTACAATGTCGATGGCTCGGACACGGGTTACGCCGATCTGACGGTCACCGAAGACAAGGTCCAGGTCGTCGGCGTGATCGAGAACTTCAGCTGGCAAGGTGGCGTAGGCGATCCGATTTGCATCAGCGCATACATGTCGGCTGAGAACGCCATGCTGATCAAAGGCCTGTTGAAGATGACGTTGAAGACGACGAGCATCAAAGGCCTGGGCTGGTGGGTCAGCAATTTCGACGAGGAAACCAAAGCCTGGTTCGTCGAAGCTCACCCAAAGGCTCCGACGTCGATCACGGGCCAACTGAACGCGCCCGGTAAGACGGACATTCGCATCGCGGTTGCCGACGAGGCGACGAAGATTGCGCCGAACATCGACGTCAACGTCTACAACATCTACTTCGAAGTCGTCCCCGCGGCGAACCAGACGTGCGATTTCCACTTCGCGACGTCCAAGGACAAGAACTTCATCAAGCGTTGGGGCCTCAAGGTCGGCACGCAAGCTGAAGCGGCCTTGGCACCGACCACCTAGTTCGCGACGATACGACAATGACAAGGGCCGGCCGCACGCGGGGTTTGCGGCCTTCACCTCTCTTCGAGTAGTAATTCCAAGTGACTACACCCGCCCAGAGCATGACCCGAGTCTACTGGCACATGGGGCAAGCCCTTTTGCCAGAGCACTTCTACGCGCAGGAAGAATCCCTGCGCGCGGAAGCTGCGTTGCGTTTCGGTCTGCTCGGCTTGCCCTCTTGGGGGCTGGGTCGCTTGGAGTGGGATCGCTTCTTGTTGCCCACGGGCACCTTGACGATCAAAGGCCTGTCCCTCGTCTTCGAGTCGGGGACGGTGCTGGACATTCCCGGCAACGCGCCGCCCGTCTCACTCGACTTGAAAGAGACGGGTCTAAGACGCGCCTCGATCTACGTGCAACTGAAGTCCGGCTACGACATCGTCGATCATCACGCTCCGGGTCACCAAGACGAAGGCATTCAGCGCATTTTGCAACGCGTGCGCCTCTCGACCAGCGCTTCGGACGCCGAGCAATCGTTCTTGTTGGCAGAGGTCGAATGCAGCGCCTCCGACGTCTGGTCATTTCGACGTGAATACGTGCCGCCGCTGCTGGTCGTGCGCCCCGGTCTGCTCTTCGATTCGGAGATCGAGCGCATGGAGCACATCGTCAAAGCGTTCCGCTATCAACTGCGCCAAGAGATTCAAGAGAATCACCTGTCCGGCGAAACGCAACTGCTCGCCAAACAGGCGTTGCGCAGCCTGCTGCACTTTCACGCCCAACTCGTCGACCTCGGCAATCAGATCACCCCGCACCCGCAGCAGCTGTTCACGGCCTTGCGAGCCCTTTACATCGACGCCTGTGTGTTGCGAGACGCGCCGCTCGACGCGCTCGACTTGGCTTACGATCACACCGAGCTCGCGGCCGGCTTCGATGCGTTATTGAAGCCGCTCGAGTTGATGGCCGAGCGCGGGGGTCCTGCCATCCCCTACGTCGAATTCCAGCGACGCGAAGGCCAACTTTACTGCGACATGGACCGCAACGTGCGACGGGCACGCGACGTGTTTCTGCTCTTACAGAAGCCCCACGTCGGCGCCAAGATGGATCTGAGTCGGGTCAAACTCGCTAGCCCCTCGCGGCTTTCGGTCGTGCATGAACGTTCACTGACGGGCATCCCGTTCACGCGGATCGAACGGCCGCCGTTTGCGCAAACCCTGTCCTCCACTGTCGACATCTACGCGGTCAGCCGCGGACAGGAATGGGACGCCGCGGTTGGCGAAGGCCGGATCGCTCTGTTCGACGTGCCCCAGTTGGAGGATTCGCGGCTCTACCTCTATTGCCGCGTGGACTGAACGGGCAGCCCAATCCCTCGAGTTTGGGGCCAGCACACTAGCGCGGCATTTTTGTCTGCGGCCGAGCAACGGTGGTACGAAGTCGGTTCGGAACTGGTGGGTGGCTGACGGGTCGCTATGAAGCTCAAAGACGTCCTTCAGCTTTTTTCAGTCTTCGGAGTGACGTTCGATCCGAAGTTGCTTGCGCTCGTGTTGACCCTGGGAGCCGCAGCCGTTGTGCTGGCGGTCAAGGGTTACCAATGGTGGAAGGCGCGGCGTGCCAAACCGTCACCGGAGACTCCGCTGGGAGTCGCAGGCGCTGAGCAAGGCGCCACCAGTAGCCGACGCTTGTGGCAAAGCTGGCAACGCTTCCTGGAGCGCCTGCCAAAGACGCACCAGCGCTCGATCCTGAATTTCGAGCATTTCCTGATCGTGGGTGTGGCGGGCTCGGGCAAGTCGTACTTGCTCGACCATCAGTCGGACTGGGCCTACCAGATGCGCCAAGTGGCGCGTCAGGGCGCGGTCGACACCGAGCTGCCCGTCGTAATGGCCTCGGGCTCCGTCGTTGCACAACTGCCGGCCCAACTCCTCGAAGATCCTGGCGCAGCGACGCGCGCCGCGCTCGACGGCTTATGGAAGCGATTGTACCGGGATCGTGCACCGACCGTGGTCATGGTCGTCGATGCCAAAGCCGTGCAGCACTACACGCACGAGGAACTGACGCGCCAAGCGCGTGCGGTTCGGATTCGCGTAAACCAACTCGCGAACATCCGTAAGCGTCCAATCGAGGTCAGGGTCGCGTTATCCCATCTGGATCTATTCCCGGGCTTCACGGAGAGCGCGAAGTTCTGGGCAAACGAGAGCATCTCGAATCGAATTCCTTTGGCTTTGGAGGGCGCATGTGGGCCTTCGCTCAAAGCCTGGGTCGACGAGACACGAGTCCAACTGCCGCGCGCACTCGCGGTTTCGACCGCGGATGACTTCCGTAAGATCCTGGCGTTCTTGCGCACGACGGGTGAATGGGTTCCGCACATCGAAGTCCTGCTCGACGTTTTGTTCGCGCGCGAACCGACCTCCGTGGACCCGATCCGCGGAGGTGTTTACTTATGTGCAGACGGTGCAGGCCACGCCAATCCGATTCGCAATGCGCGCGAACGTGGGCGCGGACCCGATCCCCTGCGAAAGCATTTGATTGGAGTCACCGTCAGCGCCAGCGCGATCATCACTTATTGCGTGATGGCGTACATGGCGCAACGGGACGCCTGGACGCCCGCTGCGCAGGCCATGGAGGCGTACAAGGTATCGCCGACGACGCTCGATTCGCCGAGTGAACTCGAAGACCGTGCCCTGATCACGGCCTTCACCACCGGTCCGCGCGGCGTACGAGGGAGCTTTCCTGCGTTCTTCGGCCCAGCTCGCGCGCGCATGGCGCAGCGTTTCGTATCGACCTTGCGCGAAGATCTATTGATCCCGCGCTTGAGACAAATCGCGATTCATGGCGGGCTACTCGACAAATACAACAACACGTTGCGCTGGCGCCGCTCGATCTACTTTCTCGCGCTGATTCACAGCGACCAGGACGACCGCCTCCGAATCCTCGATGACAAGCGCCTGCATCTTTTCGTCGAGATGACCGGTCTCCCTGTAAACCTGATTCGCGACTACCTCGCCAATTCCAAGTACTCGTACCAAGACGCTGTCAGCTTCGAGCTACAGGACGATCCGAACCCCTACGATGAAGCAAAGACCTGGCTCGAATTTCCAGATCGAGTCGCGCGCGCGATGTCGGACGGATTGCTGCGGCAGGCTGAGCTGGATGATTTGAAGGCGTTGATTCAGCGCCTGCGGCCAGCTCTAGCCCGTTTCGAACACGACGCGGACACGATGAAGATCAAGGCCGGCCTGGGCCGCGCCGCAAACGACGAGTCCGATGCCGTCGACCTGCAGGACGACTCAGAGGAGAAGCTCAAACTCGAAACCCACGACACGAGTGGTCAAGCTGCAGGCCAGCTGCAAGCCTTCTACGACGAGAAGTTCGAGCGAGTGATCGGCATCTGTGAAAAGAACAAGATGTACAAGCTCCACGACCTGCTGAACGACGTGTTCGACATCGTCGAATCCGCCAACATCAGCACGGAGCTAGCCAACGACGGTGCGGCACCCCTGACGCACCTGATCAACGCGTTGAACGTCGTCCAACAAAGCCCCTCTCAAGTGGCCTCCGCAGAGATTGTCGCGCTTCCCATCGCGGAGACCGTCGCGCAATTCGATCCCAAGGTCTGGCGGGCGACGTTGGCACGCAGCAAGGCACAGGCGCGCATCGAACAGTTCGTCGCCGAAGAGCGCGAAGCAGACTCGCTATTCTTCACTGCCGCCGATGATGAACGATTGCCCGACGTCGAGTGGAATGCCACCGGCTCGAGCAAGACCTTGTTTCAAGGCAGGGCCACGTTGCGCGGTCGGTATACGGAAGTCGGATTCGAACAGAACGTCAAAAATCCCCTGCAACAACTCATCGACGTAATGGACGGTCTTTCCGTCGAGCCTACGACTTTGGACGGTCTGCGACGGGAGCTACGCAGCGGGGTCTCCGAGTACGCCCAGGCCTACGCCTCCGAGGCGCGCCTGTTCCTGTCAGCGTTTCACGTTCGCACTCCCAACCCGATGGCACTGCGCGTGGTGTTGGGACAAGTGTCCGACGAGGCGTCAGCCTTCGACGAGTTCGTGCATGCCCTCGACTCCAACACCAACCTGAACCTGAAGCCCACGCCAATCGCGGACCAAGCGCAAGAGGCCGCGCTACCCATCTCTGCAAGCAGCTCTCCCTCTGCAAGCGCGAGCGGCGCCCCAATGACCTCCGCTGCCGCAAGCTCGGCGCCAGCGCCGTCGGCGCCCGGCGCAGTTGGTCCGGCGGATCTACGCGTCAAACCTCGCCGCAACAGCCTGAACTTGGAGAGCCTGCTCGAGCCGATGAAAGAGGTCGTGAGCGAGTTCGAACCGTGGCACCGCGCAGTAGGCGGCGAGGGCAAAGGCAGCGAGCTGTCGAAGTACAAGGAGATCGCCAAACAGGCTTTGTCCGATCTGATGACTGCAACGCCGGCAGGCGACGATGGAGCAGCCGGCGCAACCTTGGAAGACGGGTTGTCCCCAGCCGGCAAATCATCGTTGGCGTCGGTGAAGGCGACCACGGGTGCGTATTTGCAGCTGGTCGAAGAGTGGGCAAACTCCGCTGGCCTCCAACCGCCGTTCAGCACGCCCTTCTTGGCGCCCTTTCGGCAGTTGTCGCAGCTAGGTAACGCGGAGCTCGATGATTTCGTGGGCAACGTCTGGCGCGACGAGATGCTGCCGTTGGTTCGACAAGCGAGCTCGAAGTTTCCGTTCGATCCCAAGGCGGACGATGCCATCACTCCCGACGAGCTGACGGAGCTATTTCATCCAACCGACGGCCAGTTCTTCCGTTTGTTCCGCAGTTACCTAGAGCCGGTATCGAGCTTTGGTGACGGCCAACCCTTCAGGCCGTTGCCCAGAGGTCAGGGCGCTCTGCGCTACCCGAGCGACTTGTACCCGACGGTGAACGCCGTCGCCGCGCTGGCAGCAAGACTGTGGGATGCGGATGGCAAACCCCAAGCCATCGAGCTCGAAGTCTACCCTGTACCCTTCACGCCGAACTCGCGCGATGAAGTCGTCCCGACGCTGGTGCAGTTGAATCTCGGAGCTTCGAGCGTCTTCAACTTCAACCAAAAGCCTAGCCCTACGAAGGTAACACTCGATTGGACGGCGGACGAGCCCGCACAAATCGGAGTGCAAACCGTCGACGTCAAGACGCGCGAGAGTTTCCGTCCCGCGGCATTGGCCGCTGAAGGTCCCAACTGGCGACTGTTTCGACTCCTGCGCCTCGGGCATCGCGTCAGCGCCGATGACGGCGGCAATGGCGGCTACCTCTACGAATGGGTGAGGCCGACGCGAGATGGCGAGAAGCCGAGTCTGCCCATACGCGTGCGTTTCGCGACCGATCCTTGGCAGCTGTTTGCGCTGCCGCGCGGCACGAGCAGGGCTCGACAATGACGTCAGGAGCGGGGAAACCAAGCCGTACAAGAACTGCCGCCAGCATCCGTGTGCTTGCACTTTTGTTCACCTCGGGCACTGTGCAATGTTCGCGCGCCGCATCGACCACGATCCAAGCCGGCCCAGCCTCGGCTGCCGAAGAGCGACCGAGCGTGCCCATGCAACACGCGGGCATCCGCGTTCACTCTGAACCCAGCGCGAATCACGGCCGCAGTCTGTATGTCATGATCCGCAGCGTGCCGAAGGACGAAGCCGACACTGCGCTGGAGTCTTACGAAGACGCGACGCGAATGCTGTTCGCTGCCAAACGTGCCCCAGACGTGATCGCTGCAGAGCCAATCTTTCCCGGTGTGCCGCTCGACATTCCGCTCGCCGAGCCGGTGGACCACTCGGTGATCTTGTATTTCTTCTTCACCTATCCCGGCGAAAGCTGGCGCGTGCAAGTCCCAGCTCCGGTCCCCGCCTCGGTCGAGATCGAGCTCGGCGAAAACGAGGTCAATCACGTGGAGGTCACGCGATGACGAGCGCGCCCCCCTCCTCGAAGGCAGCGCCGCTGCCCATCGACTTTCAGCGGCTGCGCGAAACGCTCCGACGCGGAGACGCGACCAGAGACTGGTACGCGGCCTGGCTCGAGGCAACGCACGCAGCGCCGGAGCGCTTCTGGGCTGCAGCCTATGAACACATGGCCAAGCGTTCCTCGCCGATCAAAGACGGAACGGCGACCGTTTTCGACTTCTACCAGGACGCCGTCGCGGTTCACGCGGGTCGCGGTCGGCATGCGCTGATCGCAGAAGGTGAATTCGGAGACGTGAGCGTAAGCTACGCCGATCTCAACGATGGCGCTGGTGGCCTGGGCGCGGCTTGGCGTGAAATGGGCGTTGGACCAGGCTCCTGCATTGCGTTGCTGTCACAGCTCGGGCCCGATTACCTGGTCCAACTCGTGACGTCGCTGGGGCTCGGCGCGGTCGTGTGCCCCTTGCCCGTTCAAGGCGGCCGGATCACGCGTGCGCGCATGGATGCGCTGAAGCCGGACTATGTCGTCGGCAGTGAACGTCAGCTCAAGGATCTCGGTGAGGGACCTTGGCAAGCACTGCCCGCGCGTGCACGACCTGATCCAAGCGGCCTTCGAGGCCACGGATACGCTGCGGCGGATCCGGTGTTGCGATTGTTCCCCGTGTACGGCGAGGAGATCGATACCCCGATCGACCTGACGGCAGCGGTGCTGCACGGCGCAATTCTGCGTGATGGGCTGTGCACCCTCGCCCTCGAGGCCAGCGACACGGTTGCGGCGCCGGGTTTCGCTCAGCATGTTTTCCAACCCACGTTGCTGCTGAGCGTATTGTTGTTCGGCGCGCGCTGGTCAGAATGGTCCCCGAAGAATGGCCAGCTCGACCCAGCATTGATCGAACGCCACGCAGTGACGGTATTGGGTGTACGGCAGAGCCTGCGCGAGCAACTGCTCGACAAGAAGCAATGGCCCGGGCGAACGGTCCGGTTGTGGCTGCGCCTTCTGACCGACAAGCTCGACTCGCAACGCTGGGAGGAGCTGGCTGCCTGCGCCTCACGCGCGAACGTCGCGTACTGCAACTGGGCTTACTCAACTGCAGCGGGGGGAGCGCTGCTCGCCGGTCCTCCGCAGCGCGGCATCCTCGGCTTCGATGCTCTGCCCGGGGCAGGTCAGACTTGGCAGCTCGACGAACCCGGCGCACGTGAGCTTCCAGCACTGAGCGAGTACGCTCAATACGTTCCGACGATCGAGGGCAAACCTGCGCCCGGAGTGCCGCGACTGATCGTCAATCGGCAGCAGCGAGTCTGGCAATGCACCGGCAGCCTCGACTTGGGTCCAGACGCCATGACTTATCCTACGGCGGCCGTGATCGCGCACGCAGAACTCGACCCTCTGGTCGCGCACGCCTCGGTCGTGCTGACGCCCTCGGCGCAGATCAATCGCTGTTCGATTGCGCTGCTCGTGTTCACGCATCCGCTGCTCGACGAAGCAAGAGCACGAGAGATCCCGGCGCGCGTCTGTCGCAACTTGCGCGCTGAGTTTGGCGCTGATTTCGAGCCAACGCGCGTCGAAGTCTACCCACTTCGGCCGCGCATGAGCGAAGACGGCATCGATCACGAATGGTGTCGTTCTCAGTTCAAGGGCGGAGCTCTGAACGTAAAATCGAAGTCAGAGGTGTTCAAGGCATTGTCTCGCTTGGCCAGCATGTTGCTGCCCGAGGAGTACGCAGCCAAAGGGGGTAGTGAATGGGTGCGCTAGTTACCGCTGGAGCCACGACGATGTGCACGATGGGCGTAGCTCCGTCCACGTTGGTCGTCTTGCCCGTGCATCGCGTCTTGGCGCCTGCGCCAGTCGCGAACATCATGGACAATGTGCCGTTCTTGAACGTGATGCCCTTTGGCATGTGCAACAGCCTGGCCAACCCTGCCGTCGCCGCTGCCACCGCTGCCGCGCTCGGCGTTTTGACCCCGATGCCTTGTACTCCGATGCCGGCGGGACCATGGGTACCGGGAGTGCCGACGGTACTCGTAGACAACATGCCCGCCGTCGACAACAGCTGCAAGCTGACTTGCGCGTTCGGCGGTTGCATCTCGATCACCGTGCCTGGGCAAATGACAGTGACGGGAGGTTAACCCATGCCAACTTCATTCACTTCGCTGCTGGAACCACTCCCCGAGCACAAGACGCCCTGGCTCGAGACTTCTGACGAGCGACTGTTGAACATCGATTCGATGGCAGCTCGCGAGCGCTTCGACCTGGCCGCACCTGCCGTCGAGAATCTGCTAGCCGAAGACATCGTCGACATTCGGCCGCTGCCGTATCTCTTGTACAGCACGTTCACCAGTGGCGACGCGAGCAAGCTGGTCGACGTTTTACGCGTCGTCGAGAACCTACTCGGGCCCAGCTTTTCGCAGGTCGGCCCCGAAACGAGGCGCCAAGAGTATTTCAACAAACGCCTGCGCTGGCTCTTCGACAAGATCGCGGGCTCGCTGGCTTTCGAAGAGAAGAGCAACTCGCAGCGCTGGCAACAATGGTCGACGCCCCCCACCCCGGAAACGTTCCCAACGCTGCTCGAGCGTGGCGCGAAGGTCGGAGTTTTGCTGGAACCCGCCGTGTACAAGGACGCGCATGGGGCGTTGCTTCAAGTCTTGGCGTTGGTGCGAGGTCTGAAAGAAGCACCGGCCGAAACCGTTCCGCGCTCGCGAACCGCTCCGCCCCCTTCGCACCGAACGGGCACCACTGAAGCCGAAGCCAAGCCGATCATCCCTGCCGCCAACAGTCAGGGGCATTGGTTGACGCCGGTCGAACTGATGGCAAGTCCCGCGTTCTTGGACCTGTGCAACCGTTTGCAAGCTTTCGAAAAGCTCGTGCAAAAAGAACAGCTCGACAAGGCTGCAGTCGTTGCTTCCGACATTCAAGAGCGGATCTCGACGTTCGATCCGCGCGCTTACTTCCCCGAGCTGTTCTCGAGCTTCGTGGCTCTGCACAGCCGCCACGTGGTCGCGTTCACTCGCCACGAAGAGACGATGCCGGAACACGCCTGGCGCGCACTGCGTCAATATTACTTGGTCGATCTGCGCACTTTCACGGAAGGCTGAACGCCCGTGAGCGAACCTCTTTCGCCCCTCGAACAACGCATCGAAAGCGAGGCCCACCGCTTCGAGCTTCGGCCTTTGCTGGAGCTGCTGGCGACGCTCGACTACGGCGAAGACGACGTGTTGTTCGAAAGCAGCCACGATGGGCGCTCGGCGGGCGTGGTGAAGTCCGTCAAGTTTCGACAGCGACCGATCCGCAACGTTCTGATCACGGTCGAGCTCGGTCTGTGGGGTGACAACAGCTTGTTGCCCAGCTACTTCCAGCGCATCGCTGAACTGAGCAACGACCCGAATCGTGTCTACGACTTCGTGCGCTACTTCGACCACGTGTTGATACAGAACTTGATCGGTCATCTCCACCCAGAGTGGGGCGGCTCTTTTCGTTCTTGGCCCGACACACTGCGCATGTTCTTCCGCATGTCTTCGCCCGCGTCGCCTTCGACGCTGCACTGGGTCACACAGTTGCACTTCCCAGAGTTGCGCGTCGAGGTGCGCCGGCTCAACGTCAAAGCTTCGAGCGATCAACACAGCGTGAAGAACGGCTACTCGCGTTTGGATGGAGCCGGCATCTTGGGTCGCTCCTATGTGGCGACGATCGCGGGTCTCGAGATCGACCTGATCGCCGAAGAGGAATCCGACCTCAACGGCAGAGAGTGGTCGGATATCGTCTTGTTACGTTTGAACACGCAGTTGCTGCCGTTGCTCGGCCCGTTCGCCATCCCGCTCGTGGTGCGACTGATCGTGCTTGCGCATGCGAGTTGGGCAAAAGTGGATGGGCCGGGCACTCCCGAGGAACAAGGCTACTTGGGCTACGACCGGCTGAAGGGTAACAGCGAGGTCAAGCACTCCACGATCATGTATCGCGGGATCACGGGCTTCACGGGGCCCAAAGCAATGCAATCTGCGGGGGCCGATGTTTCTCTCTAAACACTTCCTCGGTACAGCCGAGAACGAGATCGAAGACATCCAGAGAAATCTCGGATTCGTGTTGTCCACCAAGCGCGGCTGTGGCTACTTCCTGGAGTCGTTCGGGCTCAGCGAGATGACCTTCCGCACGCCAGAGGAAGCGGTCACGCAGTTGACGCGCGAGTTGGAAGAGAACATCCGTCTGTTCGAGCCCCGCGTCGAGCTGACGAAGATCGACGAAGAGTACGAAGACGACGGCAAGCGCGTCCGCCTGGTGGCAACGCTGCGACAACGAGGCACGCGAGAAGCCTTGCGCCTCGTGATCGACCTGGAGAAGAAGTCGTTCAGCTTCGAAGAGCCGTCGACGCGGTGAAAGCAGCCGTGAAGGGCAACGTTGCTCGACCAAGTGGTGGAGCAGCTTCAACCGAGGTCGCGCAGTGCCTGGTCGATCGCGGCGAGCACGAGCGGCACTTCCGAAGCATTGTTCGCAAAGTGGGGCGAGAAACGCAGATAGCCGTCGGGGGTTCCAATCACCACGCCGCGATTGCGCAGCGCGGCTGCCCATTCCGCTACTGCCTTCGTGCCGGGCGGCTTCAGGCTCAGAATCGTCGAACGTTGCTCTGGTAACCGCGAACGCGCACTGACGAAACCCCGTCGTACGAGCGCCGGTTCGAGCAGATCGAAGTAGTGGTTCACGTGCTCCCAAATCTTCTCGACGCCGATGGTCGTCAAGAGCGGCACGGTCGCGCCGAGTGCCGCCAGCGCAAGCAAACTGCTCGTGCCGGTTTCCCACACCGCAGCCTCTGCCTTCAAGGGACGGTCGTAACGTAACAACCCAGCCCCCTGGAACAGAAACGACGCAGCTTCCTCGTGGCTCAGCCAGCCCGCCGTGTACGGACGGAGCGAACGCGCGCACTCGCGCCGCGCATACGTGAAGCCCGCACCTTCGAAGCCAAGCAACCACTTGTGCCCGCCGGTTACCAAGTAGTCGATGCCCTGAGCTCGCACATCGATGGGCACGGCTCCGCAGGCTTGAATGGCGTCGACGGCGAGCTCCGCTCCGTGCGCACGACAAAGCGCTCCAATCTCAGCCACAGGCAAACGCAATCCAGTTTGGAACTCGACCGCGCTCAAGCTGACGAGCCGCAGTCCCCGCTTCAGTTCGTCCTCGAGCCGCTGTAAGCCAGAACCATCTTCGAATCCCGCGGCAGGCTGGAACACGACTTCGAGCCCGAACAGTTCCGCCGCCCGCTGCCAGGGAGTGACGTTGGCCGGAAATTCGCCAGAAAATAGCAATACCCGGTCGCGCGAGCGCCAAGGGATCGAGAGCGCGACGTCGCTGACGCCGCGCGAGGTATTGATCCCCAGAGCGATCTCATCGGCTTCCGCGTTGATCATGCGCGCGAAGGCTTGCTTGAGCTCGACGCGGCGCTGCTCCCAGCGGCCAAACGCGAGCACTCCGAAGCGCGCGTAGTCCGTGAGCACGGCTTGTACCGCTTCGACCGCCGGCTTCGAGGCGGGTGCGATGGCCGCGTGATTGAGATAGGCCGCGACCGTCAAATCAGGGAAGAGCGCCCGATTGCCGAGTTCATGCGCTGGATTGGAGCCCATGGGCCGATGTTACTCGTGGAGCCACTCGGAGGCTGCTGAAAAAGGTCTTTTCAGCGCCCCGCCAGAGCTCGAACTCGCATCCCGAGCATTGCATTTTCGGGTCCGCGTTTGGCATGACACGGCCCCATGCGCTTGCTGATCGAGGCCCACCACCCCGCGCACATCCATTTCTTCAAGTACGCGATCGCCGAGTGGCAGAGCCAGGGGGCCGAGGTCCTGATGCTGGGTCGCGATCGCGACGTGATGAAGCGCTTGCTCGAGGCCTACAGCTACATCCCGAGCGAACTTGCCAGCTCACTTGGTAGCATGACCCATTTCCCGTTTCAGGAAATGTTGGTTCGGCAGTTCAAAGTTGCCTCACGCATCATCGGCTTCAAGCCCGACGCGGTCCTGAGTTTGATGGGGAGCTACGCCCAAACCTCCGCGCTGTTCAACGTCCCGAACATCGTCTTCACCGATAGCGAGTTCCAACACTTCAATCACCGGATCGCCCATCCCTTCGCGCAGCGGATTTACACGCCCAGCTGCTTCGAGAAAGATCTCGGTCCCAAGCAACGCCGCTACGCCGGCTACCACGAGTTGGCGTTCCTGCATCCCAAACGCTTCCAACCCGATCCGTCGATCCTCGAGCAATTGGGCTCCAAGGCGGGTGGTTACTTGGTCGTGCGCGTCTCGGCGTGGGACACGCTGCACGACGTGGGTGAATCCGGGTTCGGCAGCGCTCTGGACGAGTTCATGGAGCTCGCGCTTCGGCACTATCAAGTTTGGGTTGTGCCCGAACGCGGCAAGATCTCGGAGCGCTGGCGAGAGCACTTGTTGAAGGTGCCGCCCCATCGTTTCCACGATGTATTGGCGCACGCGCGTTTCGTGCTCACCGAAGGCGCTTCGACCGCGGCAGAAGCGGCGTGCCTTGGCGTGCCGAGTGTCTACGTCAACAGCACTTCACGCGGCTACCTCGACGACATGCAGCGCCGCTATGGGCTCGTCTCCAGTCACGACAATTCGCGCAGCGCGCTCAAAGTGGTGCGCGCATGGCTGGAGCAGCCGCCCGACGCGGCGCTGATGCAGGGGGCGCGCGACCGCCTCGTCGAGGAGCACATCGACGTGACGGAATTCGTCGTTCAAGAGATCAACGAGCTCGTGCGCTAGCCCGCGTCCAGCCGAGAGGCAGATAGCCCTTCAACGCAGCGTACGGTAGAGCTCATACACATGGCGGCCCGCGCGCGAGTCGCGCAAGTCCTTCGTCTCGGCGATGAGCTCAGGCGGACACACGCGGTCCGGAGGCCATTTCGCGGGATGCCCCGCCGGCCTCAAAATGGGCGCTGCCAGGGCCGCGAACGTCAAGTCGGCGCGTGTAAACTCGTCACCCACCAAGTAGCGATGTTCGGCCAGTCGCTGATCGGCGCGTGTAAACACCGCGCGGATACGTCGCAAGTCGTCCGCGCCGCTCTCGGTGGGGCGCAGATACATCTTGGCCGCCGCGGCGATCACTGGGCGCAGCATGAACGTGTAAAACGGCCTCGCCCACCACGGGCCGTCTTGAACGTACAAAGGCCCGACGAACCCCGGCGCTGACAACGCGAAGCGATACAGGTAGCGACGCACCGCCTCACCCAGCTCGACGTCCAAGTACTCCTCCCATTCCACCGCTTCGCTACGCAGCGCGGGATCGCTGGGCGTGAGGGCTCGCTGCTCGTGCAGCTCGTCGATGTAGTCGATGATTGGCCCCGAATCCTGGAGCGTCGTTGCGCCGTCGACCAGCACCGGTACGCGGCTAGTGGGTGCAAGCTTGGGAACCGTGAGACGGTGCGGTCCGGGCAATACGGTGCGAAGTTGGTAGCCGATGCCTTTGTAATCCAGGGCCCAGCGCGCCTTCTCGCAGAAGTGAGAAACGGTGAAAACGTACAACAGCGGCTGCGTCATGGCCCGTCGATGGTGCGCGCGCTGAAGCCGATCGACAATTCAGATTCCTGCATAGCTATCATGCAGTATCTTTCGAGCATGGACTGGTCGACGTTGAGCGAGTTCCTGGTGGTTGCCGAACGCGGCAGCATTTCAAGCGCAGCGAGGGAACTGACGCTCAGCCAACCGACTCTGAGTCGGCGTCTGCAACGGCTAGAAGAGTCACTCGACGTAACACTGTTCGCACGCGGCAGGCGCGGTTTGCTACTCACCGCGGCAGGCGAACGCGTGCGAGACTTGGCGGTGCAGATGCGCAGCACGGCCCAGCAGATCCGTGACGCGGCAGAGCAAGGTCACGACCGCATGAGCGGCGTCGTACGCATCAGCGCGCCCGAGGCGCAACTCGGAACCCTGTGGCTGCCGCGCGCCCTGTTGCCGTTGCGGCACGCTCATCCCGATTTGGTGTTGGAGTTGGTGATCGAGAACCAGCTGACGGATTTGGAGCGCCGCGCCGCGGACATCGCGATCCGCATGTCGGAGCCCAAAGGGGAGTCGTTGACGGCCCGCCGCGTGGGTAAGATCGATTGGGGGCTATATGCGGCCAACTCGTATCTGCAGGGCAAGAAGCGCATCAACGCGCTCGCCGATCTGCGCGCGCACGACATCCTGCTCTATCAAATGGGCACCGACGTGCGACAGATGGCCTGGGCCGACAAACGCGGACTGGCGGATCGCATCGCGTTGCGAGCCACGAGCTTCGATGCCGTGATTGGCGCGACCCGCGCAGGTTGGGGCGTAGGTTTGTTGCCGATGATCGTGGGTGAAGCAGATCCGACGCTCACCCACGTGCTAGCCGCGAGTGAACGTCCGAGCATTCCGTTTTGGTTGGTCACGCATGCCGAACTGCGGCGCAGCCGTCGCATTCGCACCGTGTTTTCACACTTGGTGAGCTGCTTCGAGCGCGATCGCGCGCTATTTCAGGGCCGAAACTGAAACTCCACGCCGGTCGCATTCTTACCAGCGACGCGCGTGATACCGCGCCCATTGTGAGCCAAGTGCTGGCAGATCTTGAACACCAGCTCGGCGTCACCGGGACGACCTATCGCCTGTGCGATCTGTTCGACCGTGAGAACCGTGCCCTGCTCTTTGAGCGTCTTCAGAATGCGGCCCTGGACGTCGATCGCATCCCCGGCCGCTTTCTTGCCGGCTTCGACGCCGGGCTGATGGTACGCGTTGATGTCGATCAGCGTCGCATATAGGCCAACTGCGCGTTCGTAGAGCGCGATCAAGGCGCCCACGCTGAAAGCGTTGACCTCCGTCAGGGTCAACGTGATCGACTCACGCCCCCCCTTGGCCAAGGCTTCTCGCGTGCCCAAGAAGAAGCCGCTCAGAAAGTCTCCACTCGTCACGTTCGGTTCGACCTCGATCGACGTACCTTGACGGTCGCGCAGGACCTCGATGAAAGTTGCGAAGAAGTTGTTGGTGCCGTCGCACAGCTGCTGCACGTAAGCGTGCTGATCGGTCGAGCCCTTGTTGCCGTAAACCGTGAGGCCTTGATTGACGACGTTGCCCTGCAAGTCCTTGGCCTTGCCGAGCGACTCCATGACGAGCTGCTGCAAGTAGCGCGAGAATAGCTCGAGCCGGTCTTTGTACGGCAGGATGACCATCGCTTTGTCTCCTTTGCCGTTACCTGCGGAGTACCAAGCCAACGCCAATTGCGCCGCAGGGTTCTGCAGAGGGTTACGCCGGCGCGTCAAATCATCAGCGGTACGCGCGCCTGCAATCATGCTGTCGATGTCGATGCCTTGTAGCGCGGCGGGCAACAGACCCACGGCGCTGATCTCACTGGTGCGTCCCCCAACCCAGTCCCACATCGGAAAGCGTGTGATCCAACCGTCTTTGCGGGCCAGTTCATCCAACGCACTCCCCTCACCCGTGATCGCCACCGCGTGATCGGCGAAAGCCAGACCCACGGC
>DATAHU010000194.1:0-33884 GCA_036263015.1 Polyangiaceae bacterium
CGGCGGGCGTCAGCGACGTGTCACGCGCTGTGAGTTGCGTCGGCGTTTGCTCAACAACACCGCTGCGGCCGCGAGCGCGGTTGCCCATATTTGCGAAGAGCGTGAAGGCCGCTGCGCAATACCGCAGCCATCGTCGTCACCCGAGTCGTCGTCGACGGCTTGATTGGTCTCGCTCGCGGCTGTGCCTCCGTCGGTCGTTTGCTGCGCGGAGCTACCCGTGGGTGCCGGCTTGCCCGAATTCGGGGGTACCTTCGTTCCCATGGGTCCTGGCTTCGTAGTGGGACCGTTCGGTGCAGGCGCTCCTCCATCTGCGGTCGCCGCGGGCGTGTCCGTTGGCGTCGAGCCGCCGCCTGGCTCCACGCCCCCGTCGCCCGGAGTCTTCACTGGGCCTGTGGCGCCCTCGGGCTTCAGCTTCGCGTTGTACTTCTCGAGGGCCGCCAGGATCGAGTCGCTGTTGTCCTCGATCACCTTGCCGCTGCCGCTCGTGCCTTGTCGCCTGATCACGCGGTTTGGCGGCAGAGTCGAGAGCTCGTCAGGCCAAACGAGGTTGGAGCCGCTGCCTCGCACCATGCCCCCTTGCGGCAACTCGACGCGCCACGGTGCGCTGAACTGGTCGATGTTTGGGTTGCACTCGATCACGCGGTTGGCGGTGTGAACGTTGCTGACGTCTTCCAAGTCCGGGTTGAACGTAAAGAGTGGATCCAGCGTCATTTCCTCGGCGGAGAGCGTCGTGTACAGGCGCGTCATCTTGGGATGCGCGTCGAGCAGTTGTTGCATCGTGCGCATGGGCTCGATCACGTTCGTCTCCAGGGCGGCCACGAACTCGGACGGCGAAAACTGAACTTGATCGGAGTAGCAAGTGGGGCAGAGCTTGAAGTCTGCAAACGCCACTGAACCCGTGAACGTCACCGTTTGCTGAACCGCGTCCCAGAACCCGTCGTATGTGCCCCAGGTCGAATACGCGTACTGAAAGATCTGGTCGAAGCTGCTGAAGGTCATGGTCGAGAAACTCTGCCAATTCTGCTCTTCGTAGTCTTGCCAGATCACTTGACCGAGATCCTCGGGGTTGCCGGCGTACTCCGTGACGAACCCCTGGCCCCCGGCGTCGTTGGCCGCGTCGATGATCACGTCATTGTAGTTGCTCGACGCATTGAACCAGTTCAGACGCGCTTCGTTAATCTCCAGCGACAAATAGTTTTCGGGGATACCGCGCCCTTCGCCCAGCAGCCACGTCATCACGCCCATGTCGGGCTGCGCGGCGACTGCGGTCAGCTTCACCGGAATGATGGCGCGGTCGGCTTCGTAAGTGAGCACGATCGGTCGGATTGAGCCCACGTCGCTATCCTTGGTCAAACGCAGGGCCAGTAGGAACAGCCCGTCGCTCAAGTAGGGAGCGATCAGCGCCTGACTGCCCTCGGGCACCTGATAACCGTTGTCCTGCAGCCACTGCACCGCGTCGGCAGCTGGGTCATCGCTGTTCTCCGAAACGGATATTACGGTCCACTCGAACGGCCCCACCGAACCCGACGCTTCGACGCTCACGTCAGCCGGGCCCTCGGGTGCCGGAGTTGATGTCGGGGGCAGCGCGCCGCCGGCGCTGGCGCTGGGCGCAAAATCCACCTGCCGGCATTCGCCTTCGATCGTGGTGGTCAGCTGATAGAAAGGATTGGTTGCGCTTTGCAAGCGCGTGAACGCGAGATTCGACGCGAGCTTGATTTGGTCTTCGGCGGGTGCCGTGGAAATCGGGAGCAGCCACGAGAAATCTTGCGCGGCCCCTTGATATTGGATCTGGATCACCGCGGTTACGGTTCCATCACCGTTGTCGGCGAATACGATTCGCTCAGCGGCCTGATTGACGGGCTGTGACGAGTTGCAGAAGAAGCCTCCGCACGCCTCGGCGCTGGCGGCTGTAAACATCACACCGCTCGCTAGCGCCAGAGCAATCCCACGACCCAAAGCGTTGATCATTTTCATTCGACGATCTCCCCGTTGCCTTCGCGCGGTTCACGCTTGCGGCTTAGTTTGCAGATTTCGAGCGGTTCCGATGTCTTTTTCGCAACACGAAGCGGCTTCATTTGAGCGAGGTGTTCGATCCCAGGCATCTCGAGGACGTGACGTCGACGCCATAGTGACGCTTCAGCTGGCACAGCGTGACACCATCAACCCATGGATTTCCCAGAAAGAGCACCTCGAGACAACGCCAGTAGCAAGAGGGGTGCCATCGTCCGTGGGGTCGAAGCTCGGCTCTGCAGACTCAGGCAGAGCGTTGACGCTCAGCAAACTAGCGATGCGCTAGGCGCACCCGCTCGAACACTGTCCGCCCGATACGACAGCACGCAAAACGTGCGCTCGGAACGACCAGCACAGCTGATCTCGCCCGTTGACTCAGTCCATCCGATTAACATTCGGAGCGCGGACCAGACGCCTGCCCCAGTATGCTACGAAGGGTCATTGCAGACCGCACCAGTCAAGCGCTACTCGGATCCAAGAAGCGTGCCGTTGCCGTGCGAAGTGATCGCTCAGAGGGATGCCACTGCGCGGCGTGCGGCAGCGTAACTGGCTGCTCGGACGATAGCTCGATTTGCTGACGAAGCGCTTGCACTTCCATGGCTGCAGGGTAGTGCGTTGGACGCCCTCGTGCATCAGGTTGCGGGGCAACAGTACGCGCTCGTGGTGCAATACCCCGACGGACCAGGCTTCGTCGACAACGCGTGGCCTTTGGGTGACTGGGTTGGCGCGCAGGACAACCCCTACGCGGGCGGGGCAATCGTTTACAGCAACGACAACGGCGCAAACTGGACCTCTGTCAGCGACTCGGATCTGCCGTTCCAGCCCTTCGTGATCGCCGATTGAGCCCAGACTGAAGACGGGATGCGAGCTAGCGCACCCCATCTCTCACTTTTGGTGCCCCGCCCGTGTGTCCGCACAGCGGTTTCAACCGCAAATGAAGACTTGATAGAGCTTGCCGTCGCGCCAGTAAATCTGTCGCACTGCGCCGCTCGCGTCACGCACGAGCCCGCCGTCGATTGCCGACGCATCATCGACGATGGTCGAAGTGGCGGCGTTGGACGATTGCCAAGGGTCGAAGGGCACGGTGCGTGAGATTTTCACTTGAACGTGCTGGCAGTCGTTTCCGCACATCAGCATCGGTGAGTTGTACCACTCGGTAAACGTTACCCAGAGCCGACCATCGGGGAGCACGACGACGCCGGGATTGCGGAGCGCGTAAGAAGCCGAGATGGGGACGTAGATCTGAGTGAAGAAGTCGGCAAAAATCCCCATGTCGACTCGGAGTTCGGGATCGCCCGGCGCATTGTTTTCGGGATAGGTGCGCGCCACGGGGTAGGTTTGCG
Organism: Polyangiaceae bacterium; assembly: GCA_036263015.1. Classification (GTDB taxonomy): domain Bacteria; phylum Myxococcota_A; class Polyangia; order Polyangiales; family Polyangiaceae; genus SZUA-265. The sequence continues at coordinate 3,354 of DATAHU010000194.1, forward strand.
CTGGCATGCCCTCGGCGCGGGGCTCTGGCACGTGATAGATGGCTTGTGGGGCTTCGAGGTTCGTTTGCAACGGCGCGTAGACGAGGTCCGAGTCACAGCTCGCGCGCCAGTCCATCTCGCTCTGTTGCTCCGCATCGTCAGACCTTACGTATTCGACGCGCACGACCCCGCCATCCAACTCTATGTTGCACTTTATGACGTTGCCGGCGGTCACCTGCGTCGAAACGTATTGACCGGTGTCCGCGTCTCGATACGCCAGCAGGAGCGTGGAAGTGAAGTCGGCGGCGAACTCGCTGTAGCAAAAGAGCGGCGAACCGTCGGGTGCGAAGGTGAAATCGAGGAGACTGGGCTCCCCAGCGGCCGTGAAGACGATCGACTCCGTACGCGGTTCGCTGAGCTCCGGATCCGTGCAGTGGATGTCGTTGCCTTCGACGAAGCAGGCCGTGCTGACTCCGCCCCAAGTCGTCCTCATCGTGGCGTCGGCCTGGCTGTCGTGAACCACACTCTCGTCCGAGACACTGTCGGCAAGACCGTCGTCCACCAAGCCGTTGCAATCATCGTCGAGGCCGTTGCAGAGCTCGGCGCCGGGCGCGGCCGGCGTTGCATCGCACGCAAAGCCGCCGCCGACTTGCTGCAGGACGCCCTCACGAGCGCATGCACCGACGCCGACCCGACAAGCGTCACCCGCTTTTGCCACGGGCGGGTCGTTGGCCACGGCCTGCGTGCCGCCCAACGAGATGCATGCGGACGGTGTCGGCACGATCCAATCGTCACACCAGTTGCCAGCATCGCAGTCGCTCAAAGCGATCAGATCGGCGCGCGCACAAGTAATCGCCTGGTAACAGCTCGCGTTGGGGGTCATGGCCGGCCCGGTATATTCACCGGTGCCCTCCACTGAAGCATCGACGACGACAGCCTGTGTGCTCGACGCTTCGCCGGTGCCCGGCACGCTCGCGTCCTGCGCCGTCAAAGCCGTGCTCGACGCCTCGTCATCGGAGCTTGGCACACTGGCGTCCAACGACGGCGAACTCGACGTGCCGTTTTCGTTGAGCGCAGTGTCGTAAGTTACCCTGCTGGCATCGAGTTCATCGAGATGGGGTTCAGGCAACCTGGCAACCCCGGCGTCGGACGTCACTGAACGCATCGATCGCGACGGTTCGCCGGATCGCGGGAGGTCAACGTGAGGCCCGAGCGAAGCCGCATCCCGTACCCTTTCGCCACCCGCGTCTTTGGGCGTACCAAGTCGTTCGGACAACGGACTCTGCGTTGCCCGTGAACTGCAGGCGAGCGCGAGCCAAGCGCCCAGGGCGACCAAGGGCAAGGGATGCGAGTGCACGCGACGTGGAGAGTTCGACATTACCCCAAGAGAATGCGCCGATGGACGCCCTCAGGCAAACACTCTAGGGCCGTGAAAAGCGGTGGCACGGCCCGCTCATCGAAGGAGTGCTCCCCCACCCGTGCGCACAGCGCAATGCATCAGCGCTCCACCCACCGTTCACTAGACGCGGAAACAGAACTGCAAGCTAGGTTGCAAACCCGGCCGTACTCGCTAGGTGCCTGCCGGGGTTCGCTTCGACTCCGAACTGCAGCCCCGGTGCACTCGGGCCGCTGAATCGGGTTGCGTCGAGGGTCCGGCGCGTCGAGGATACCGCCATGCGGGTCTTGGTCCTGGGAGCGCTAATGACTGCTGCCGCTTGCAGTGGCGGGCAAGTGCCCACGCCGCGGCCGGCTCAGCCCGCGGCGAGTAGCGCTGCGAGTCCGATCGTGCCTACGGCCAACGCCAGCACGATGGAGTTTTCGCCAACTCCCACCGCAGCTGTGCCGAGCGCGCCCGCAGTTCCGACCGCGACCGCAGTTCCGACCTCGAATGAGCCAGACCGGCTCTCGGAGGCAGACGCGCTGCCGAACGTGGTCGATCCGCCTGCGCCGGAGCTCGCGCTCGAGTTGGCGAAGCAGCTCAGAGAGAGCTCGGAGAGCGACCTGCTGGGACGCGCGAAGGGTCTGCCTCCGCCACGCGATCCGAACGACAACAACCCCGGCAGCCTCGTCTTGCCCGGCATCGAGCTGGCGGCACGAGCGCTGCCGTTTGCCGTGGCTCATGATCGCCAGCACTTTGCGTTCGTGCGACGCTCTGGTGAGACGGGCACGCTCTGGTTCGCAGCGCTCGATGGCAGCCACCTGCGGAAGCTTTTCGATCCCGAGCACGACCAGGCCAAGCGCCAGGATGGTCGCGGACTGTTATCGAGCTTTGCGCTCTTCGAGCTAGAGTTCTCGGCCGACGACCGCGCCCTCTATTTTCAAAGCGAGGAGTGGGCGACCTCGGCTGCCCTGTATCGACTCGAACTCGGCCAACGCGAGCCGCGCTTCGTGATAGACGCCAACGGTTATCGCGTGCTCAGCGGCTGCAGCAAGCAACCTGCCCTGAACGGCAGCTTGATCACTTATCGCCACACCTACGACACGCTGCTCGTTAGCGCCTACGACGTGTACGCCCTGGTGAGCGCGCGAGGTAAACCACGGGGCTTGATCGGGCCTGAACCAGCCAACGTCGCCCGGTTCTTGCAAAAAGCCTGCACCGACACGAAGCCCGACATGCCACCCCCGCCAGTGATCCCGGAACGTTTGAAGGCATTCCCTCGCTGCCAAAGCGGGGTCCTCCGCTATGCCCCCGTCCACTTCCTCGACGGCACCGAGTTGCCCGTCTTCTACGCGGTCGGCTCGGATCACAAGACCGGTCCCATCACTCTCGACCTGCTCGTAGCTCCCCCGCTGTCGCTCGAGGACCTCCAAGACTTCGACGCGGTGTGCGCAGTGGCGGCGCCGTGATCGCAAGGCCCCTGATTTGGTCGCGGTCTCTTACGCTCGTTCACTTTTAGCGGCCAGCTACGTCTCCAAAGCAAGGGGGCAACTGTTCTGCCGGTAGTGTGCCACACTCCCCGACAAGACCTCTTCTTTTGGCCAGATGAACAAAGGAGAGCAGCCACCGGTTGCTGCCCACAACCTGGGAGTATTTTCGAGGGGAATGTGGCTCGCGGTCAAACCCTGAGCTGATATCATTCCCGCGTGTCTTCATCGAGAAGCTGGGGAGGCCTTCTGACGTTGGTCGTTGCATCGACGGGGTGCGCGAGTACCGCACCGGGCTGGGCCGTGGCCCAAACGGCGAACGTGCGCTTGCGATCCGATCTTGGCGAAGAGATCACTCGCGCTCAGGCCGACCGCTTTCAAGCCGTGCACGACGTGCTGCAAGCCAGCATCGTCGAGTGCAAACCGGACCCTCCGCTCCCGCGCATCCAAGTGACGTTGTTGAGTGCCGAGAGTTACGATGCCCTGCGAGGCTCGTCGACGTCGGGGTTCTTTGCGCGCAACAGCTTCGGTTACGTCGCCGACATGAACGATCACATCGTGGTTCGCGCTGGGGACTCCACACCTGCCGATCAGACTTTCCAGCATGAGCTGTCACATCGCTTCGTTGCTGCGTGTTTCCCGGCAGCTCCGACTTGGCTCAACGAGGGGCTCGCGGGTTACTTCGAGACCCTCGAACTGCGGGACGACGTCTTGGAAGTGGGGCTCCCTCCCTTCACCTTGTCAGACTTTGCGTATCGCCCGATGCAGAGTCGAGACAAGGGCCGGCGCGTTCTGATGGTCTCAGCCACGCGTTTGCCGTCGCTGCACGACTTGATCCGGTTGACCCCGGAAAACTACTACCGGTTCACGGATCGCAACGAGGATCTCGATCAAACGGCGTATCACTACGCCGCGTCTTGGGCTCTGGTCCATTTCCTCGAACTGGGGGAGCCCAAGCTTTCGACGCGCTTTCACAGCTACCTGCGCACGCTCTGGGACCCGAGCACCGATCCCGTGGCAAGCTTCGAAGCGACGTTCGACCAGCGCGATCTGGAGACGCGTTTCGACGCTTACTTGCATTCACCCGCGCCCCACCCCTCGATCGACACCGCATCTGTCGACCGCCTGGGTTCAGCCGAAGGCCAACCCGCGTCGGTGCGTCGGATGAGTGATGCCGAGGCGGAGCTTCATTCAGCCTGGCTTTTGACCAGCGTCGGGGGCAGCCGCAGTCTAACCGATGCGCACCTCCAGGCGGCGCTGCGAGATCCCGCGCAACGCGTCGGCGCCATGGCATTGCAAGCGTTGCTGGCGGCGGGTGCAGGAGACATGCTTCGCGCCCGCACCCTCATGAGCCAAGTACGGGAGGCAGCGCCCAACGACGTCGAACTGTTGGCCCTGGCCTTGGAGATCGAGCTCGAGATGAAGCCGCAGGTCACAGGTCCTGGCGGTGCATCGGCCCAAGACGTCGACGCTGGCGCACTGACTGTGTGGCGGGGTCAGGTCCGCGCGCTGAACGTCAAATTGCGACCCAGCGCGCGCACGCCGAATGCTCTGAGAGTGCTCTCGCGCAGCGATCTCGCGCTGGGCGATCCCGCGTTGGCGCTCGACCACATCAATCAGTCGATCGCGCTGTACCCCTCGCACTGGGCAAGTCGCGTGCAGCGCGCACGCGCCTGCATGGCCAATGGCTTGGGTGAATGCACGCTGGCAGAATTGCGCGTAGCGCTCAACTTGGTTCCGCACGACGCAACGCGAGCGCGCGAAGGCATTCTCGAGTTCGAACGCCAAGTTCGCAGCGAGTTGAACTTGCCCGCGGCCAGTCCATAGTCGGCGCCCACGCCGCGTCGAGAGTCGTGGGGCATCATTTCGGCTCGATCTGCGTCAACCGACAGTGAACGTGGACCTTGATGTGATCGGGTTTGGGCAACCCGGGCATCAGGGGCTCGGTCGGCGTGAGGTCATCGTCGAACTTGAATGACTCGTTTTCCATCGTCAAAGGGAGTTTGGTGTAGATCACGCTGGTGCCGTTCATGATGCCTTTGACGATTGGGAGCTTCATGCTGCTGAAGGGCTGCGTGGACTTCTTGGCGGGCTTGGATTCGTGCGTGGGCTTGCCGCCATAACCCAACTTACTGCGCTCGATTTCCGCCGCGTTGGGAGCGCATAGTTCCCTGGGACTCGCTGTCGTGCAATCTACCAAACGCAGAGCAAGGCCCGCTCCAGCGCCGAGCTCCCGCTCTGGGCGAAGAGATCACAGTCCGCAAGTGACACGGCGACACGGTTTTCGTTTGAGCGGAAAAGACGCGCCAGCGCTCGATGTTTCAGTCCCAAGCCCCGATCAGCGGAGCCTTCGCCCTTTTTGCCCGCGAGGCGGCCGACAAACGCTACTCGCGTTAGATTAACCCCTGAGACCCTTTGTGACGTTCCTTCACACATTCAATCTGTTCCACTGACACGCACCTCTAAATTCTCAATCGCTGATTCACTCGCGAGCACGCGCCGCATATAGTCGCGCCGAAATTGGGAAGCATCGAACGACGTGTGTGCCGTTCGAGTGTCGACCGCCATTGGGAGCGCGAGGGATGTCAAACGACGAATCAAATAAATACCAAAACTCCATATTGCTGCGACGGGTGCTCGGGCTGAGCGCTGCACTGGCTGGGCTGTGGAGTCTGAACGCGTGCGGCGGGGTCGAGCCCACGGCCGAAGAGCTCGGCACTAGCGCCCAAAAGGTTACGGCGGATCCAGCGGGCTGGCGGCAGTGGACGCCGGAGCCGAGCAACTCCGGTGGCTGGACCGGAGGGCCTGCGCTGTGTGAGGCACTCACCCCGAGCGGCGATGGTTACGTCCTCGTCGGGCGCAGTGCGACCACCAACCGCTATCGGATCATCCTGCGCCAGTTCTTCACGGCAGCCACGAGTCCAGCTGACATCAGCAATCTGACGACTTTCAATTCGAAGCCGGCCTGCACGTCTCTCGATGGGATCCACACTTTGGACTCGTCGCTGTGGAACTACCAGATCGCCGTGGTCGGGAAGAATGCTTCGAACAACCAATTCTATATCAAGACTATGAAGCTTGATACAGAGCCTGCGTTCCTCGGTGATCCTCCTACTCAACCAACGACGGTCGTCAATTGGATCAGCATCGATGGCAATCAGTACGCAAGCGCACCCGCTGCTGCCGTCTCACAAGCCGCGCTCTTGGTCGTTGGTAGGCGCAGCGACAATCGGCTCTACCTGCACCAAAACCATCTTTTCATACTCACACCAATCGATCCATTCCACAATTCGAACTGGGAGGCGGTCAGGCAGCTACCGCAACTCCCTGACGGATATACCGCGGCCGGAGATCCGGCAATTGCCGACACGCTGCCATTGAATGGTGTCGTGACGATCGTAACCCGAGCCACGAAGGCCTTGGCGGCCACGCGGCTGTACTACAACTTCTTCGACTCGGCGACAGGTACATTCCAAAGTTGGGCACAGATCCCGATCTCCCCAGCCTCGGTGACCGTGGGCAGCGATCCCGCATTCGAGGTCGACCTTGGCCTTCAGTTGACGACGTTGTACTTCCGATCAGGCACGAACTGCGCATCTCAACCCTGCCGAGTATTCCAGTCCTCCGGCTACGTGAACCTGTGGGGACCATTCACTCAGATCTATGATGGCGGTCCAGCGGCAGACACCTTCACCGACACGCCGGCAGCACTCGGAAACTTGATGTTGGAAGGCCATCACATCGTGACGGCGCGCAACAGCTCCGGTCAGTTCATCACGAACAGCACGAACGTCGGCGTCCCGTAAGGCCCGCTTCGCATTGCCGAGAGTAACGGAGAATCGACACCGGAGCCGCTCGGGGCCGAGCTCGAGCGGCACACGGCCCCCCGTGCTCAAGCAAGGTCGACCAGCAGTACCTCACCCTCGGCTATGCCTTGAATGCGGATACTCTCTTCATTGCTGATGGCAACGCCATCGCCAGCGTTGGCCTGAATGTCGTTGATCCGAACCCAACCACGCACCACCTGGACCCACACGTGCCGCCCAGCGCATAGGTTGTGCCAGGCGTCCTCACCGGCTTTGAACGAGCCAGCGTACAGCCGTGCGTCCGCGTGCATCCCAAGGCTTCCGCCATGTCGATTGGGCGATGCCAACAAGCACAGTCGCCCTGCCGAATCCCCTCCGGACAGCGTCAGCTGTTCGAGTGTGGGCGACATCCCTTTGTTGCGCGGGACAAACCCAAGCTGAAGGACCTGAAGTGCGTTCGATTTCGACGCGTTGTACTCGCAGTGCGTGATCCCTGAGCCGGCGCTCATGCGCATCAATCCACCACGGCGCAAGAGCGCGCGATTCTTTCGGGAATCACTGTAGGCAAAGTCGCCGTCCACCACGTACGAGATGATCTCCAAGTCACGTTGGCGTTGTGCTGCGAACCCACGCCCTGGTTCGATGTGGTGAGTCGCCACCGCTCGAAGCGAGCGGAAACCGCCCTCGGGAGCACTGCTACCGGGCCAAAAGGCATTGCGCGACTTCAGCCAGCCTTGGTCCTTGCATGCGAATTCTTCAGAACGATAGAGCCAAAGCATCGAAACACCCTCGTTCCCGGTGCGGTCGCTGGCCGACCGTCGCAAAACCCGGCAACACGCGGACGACCCGCTGCCGGATAGTGGGGGCAGCGAGCCTCGATTCTCGAGCGGGCGACTCTTTTCCCGAGCCGTGCAGCATGGGTGCAACGGCCTAGCCGGTGCCGATGATCCCAAAGCGCCAGACCTGGAATTCCTACCCCTCGTCGAGCTTGGCGCCCCGCTCTATCAACAGCGCTCGCAGCACTTGGCGGTGGCACCGATTCTCTTGTGCGCAGTAACAACCGATTGAGAAGTTCGCGGCGTGCGAAAGGGCCGCCAGCAGGTCGAGAGTATGCGCGGCCACGGGCGCAGCCATCTCGCGCCGAAAACGCCGCACGAATTGGGACCACTCCTTGTCGGAGCGTGCGCTACGGCCGAGTGTGACGAGCTCGGGGCTCGGGGATAGCTCGGGGTACCAAACGTCGTACCAATCGCGACTGGCAAACTCGCTGCTGGGCACGCCGCGTGGGGGTCGACGAACCGTGCCGATCCGCAAGCCTTCGTCGACCGTGCGAGCAGTGCCGAGCTGAACGATGCGTAAGGTCATGTCGAAGCCTCACCCTGCGCTGAGTCTACGGCGGTTTGCGGGTCCACGCCGTAGCAATTGCGTACGCGTTGCAAACTCGGTTTTTCAACGTCAAAGTCGTGAGACGATGCAGGCGATAGTGCTCGTTGCGATCGGAATCGTAGCGTTCTTGGTCAGCGCCAAGCTGCACGGTCGTGAACTGCGGCTCGAGCGCGAGGCAGCAGGTTACCACCAGGTGGTGTTCGGGGGGCAGAACCCGCCCTGGGTCGAAGCCCTGTGGCACGCAGAGCGTGTGCGCTTTTGGTCGTGGACGGCAGGGCTCGCGCTGGTCCTCGCTCTGATTTGCTGGTGGCAGAAGCCGAGCGCGAGCTGGTGGATCACGACGTTGGCTCTTGGTGCACCGACCTTGGCGTTCGCTGTCTGCACCGTGTTGAGTGCGGTTCGTTACCGGTGAGACCCGCTGATCCGAATCCGCGCATGCGCCAACTCGATGCTCACGCATGCGTGGCGCAAAAGTAAAGAGGCGCGGCGAGTTTCCAGGGTCAAGCTGCGCTCCACGGTGCACGACCTCGAGTGCCAAGCGTCAGCCTGTAAGGGCAGGCTATATGTACATTTAGGATTTAGGGGCGAAACACGCTGTCCGCGTGTTCTTCGTTTCATCAGTTCCACAGCGCAGGTTTCGCTTGTCAGGCTCGTTTCGCGCCCGTCATCGACGCTGCCCACGCATCCAAGGGTTTGACACTTGGCGGCAGCGTCGCTAATTCGATGCGTTGGGAGAGCCGAGCACGCTCGGCAGTCGGAGTTTGAACAGGATGGAGGGTTACCATGTGGAGTAAGATCAAATCGGCGTTGGGGTTGGGTCTCGGGGAAGTAGAAGCGAAGATGGCGGTCGACCATCAAGATCCGCGCAAGCGCTTTGCGTGGGCCATTCTCGCCGCGTTCCCCAATGCCAATGCGGACCCTGCGTATCGCCCGAAATTCGCCAACACAGCGCTGCGTGAATGGTACGGGATGAACGATCACGACGAGCTGCTCGAGAACATCGATTTCTACATCGAGGGCACGGGCGGCACCGTCGGCTATGACCTTTATCGCGCGGTGTTCATGGCACGCGCGGGGTTCGGTGCGGGAATGCTCTCGGAAGCCGAATCCTGGGACGCGGCCTTCAAAGTGATCCGCAAACTACAGAGCACGTACCCGAGTTGGAACGAATACGGCCGCGATTTTCTCGCGGGGACGCTCGACTATCGCAAGGAGTCGGGTGACGATCAGGATGCCCTCGACACGCATCGGCACGCGGTGACACAGAACCTCGCAGAACTTGGCAAGACGCTCTGGAGCCAAGTGCCGTTCAACACACCGGTTTGAGCCGGCGTCGGACTCGGATCTTGCAGAGCTGGGCGCTTGGTGCGCGAAAGCAACACACGAGCTGAACCACGCTGGCCAACGAAGGCAATACATCAGAAGGCGCTCGAAGGCGCCCCGTGTATAAGGAGAGCATGCCCGCGCGTGCTCACAGGATCCTGTTGATCCTGGTGGCGCTCGGGCATGGTGCGGCTGCACTTGGACTAATCGCGTTGCTCCCGCGGGGCTTTCCGCTCTTTCACCCGCGGTTCTTAATCAACCAGGCGCTGCCCGGCGCTTTACTGATGTTGTCTCTCGGCACCGGCACCCTGGTTGCCGTCGCTCCCCGTGCAGCGGTTGGGTTGGCAGTCGCCTACCCGGCGGGATGGTTCGGACTTGCGCTCGGTTGCGCTTGCGTCTTCCCCGAGACCGGCGGCTACGCGGCGGCGTTCGCAAGTGTGGTCGGTCTGGCTTGCGCGGGTTGTTGGGTCGCGAACTTTCGCGCGTTCCCTGCTCGCGGGCGCGACGTCGTGTTGGTTGCGGTCGTGGCGGGCTGTATTGGTGCCGTGATTTCGGTTTGCGAGCGTGCACCCCCCGCACACACGTCGCCGTTGGGGGATCATCCGTTCGAACTCGAGGCTCCGTCACCCGGCCCGTACGATTGGCGCCGCGTGTCTAGTAGCCTCGGAAGTGAGTTGAGCATCGATACGCAAACCCGTCGCATCGAATGGACGCCCGGGCAATTGCAGTTCGAGGTCCGACCACTGCTCGAATTCCGCAGCTGCTCGCCCGACGGATTCTGGACGATCTTCGCTCCCGGGCACGCGGCTCCACCAGCACTTCGCTCGATGCGACGCGCGGGGGGCCTCATGCTCGACGATGGTGCCTCTGCAGCACTGTGGCTCGAGAGCCCGTCGCACACCGAGCTGCGGGTCGACGCGTTCGTCGGCCTGGAAGCGCCAGTGCACTCGCACCTCAACTCATACGCCACCGTTACCGTTCGCGGTCACGCGCGATTGGGCCTGCGGTTCTCACCCTGCCCCCAAGCACTGATCGAGGTCGTGCACGCGGACTATCCGTTTGGAGCGCCCGCGCGCTTCGCCTATCTCGACCAATACAGCAATTTCCGGGTAGTCCAAGCCACGAGTGCAGAGAAAGGTCCCTTCGCGACCTTGGCCGCCGGTCGTCTCGAGCGCGACGCAACGCTGGTCGTCACCCTGGTCGAGCTGGATGAACACCCGGCGCGCGTACTCGGCGAGATTGCGGTCGACGACTGGGCGCACCAGCTGTCGACCGCACTTTCTCCGACGGCAGGCTTTGGGGTTCCAGAGAACGCAATCGAGTTTGGCCTCACGTCACCCAGCGCCTCATCAGCTGCGTACATCATATGGACGTTGGCAGCGACGAGTATCGGACGGGGTTGGGATACCGTCACCCACGCACCAGGGTTCTATCGTAACAGGATGCACTTGCGCGTAGCCGAGTAGGCGACGCACCGTGAAACTCGATCTGCGAGTGGTGTTTCGGTCAATCGGCGTCGGAGTTGATCTCGCGCTCGAGGGTATCGACTTGCTGATCGAGATTGTCTTCGTCGATCTGCGCGTAAGCCTCGTCTTCGAAGTCTTCCGGGACGGCAATGTCCGAGCGTTGGATTCCGTCCTCGCTCACAGCGGCTGGCTGCAGCTCGACTGGCTTCGCTGGCTGAGACGTCGTGTCTGCAGCGTTCTGGCAAGCGGCGCAAAATAGCAGCGCCATACAGCTGAGGTGCATCGTTCTCATGGGTTTGCTCCTGACGGCGGTGCCGCGTGCTTGGCCATCCAAGTGTCGTGACGTTGGTTCTCTTTGGCGATCAACTTGTCGATGCGAGCGACTTGTTCGATGCGTTCATCCGCATCGGCTACGTCCTTTGCGCGTTGAAGCTGCGCCAAACGCCGTGCATGTTTCTTGAACTCGTCGCGGGCAGGCGCGTTCTTCTCGTAGCCCGGAAAGCTCTTGAGTGCCTGGCGTTTGGAGTCGAGCCGCCGCTTGTCGCGATCGACCTTGCTCGTTTCGTGCTTCTTTTCGAGTCCGTCGAAGCGATCGCGTTTCTTCTGCAAGCGCTCGAGCTCGCTCTTCTCGTCGTCGCTCAGCTTGCCGCTGCTTTGCTTTTGCGCGAGTTCTTCCGTTCTGGCTTTGCGCGCCGCGCGCCCGTGCCCCAGTCCCATAGGCGGATGAGCGCGCAGGCCGTCGAGCTCGGTCTTCTCTGCCTCGGATAGAGCGCCGTCCTTCTCCTTTTGGATCAGTTCGGACAAGCGCTGACCGTCGTTACCGTCTTTTTCGTCGCCCGACGCGCCCGGTTGCCCTGGGGATTTGCCCATCAATCCAGGGGGACCATCCTCGGGCTTCCCCGGTTTCTCGTCACGCGCGTCACGGCCCTTTTCGGACGCCTCGTGTCCGTGCCCCGGGTTATCGGCGTGCAACGACTCTGGGTCCTTCTTCGGTTTCTTGCCTTTGTCGTCCTTCGGCTCCTTTGCCAAACCGGGTGGTGCGCCCTTGTCTTTGGGCGCCGCTTCGCCGAACTGTGCAAGTGCTAGCGAAGCTCCGACTATTGCCAACGCAAGCGTAGATCTCGCTCTGGTCATATGTTCCTCGTTTGCTGAAAACGCACGAGCGAACCCGTGCCCCCTTTTGACCCCGGCGCGAGTCTTTCCCGGTTACCAACAGCCGTCAAGCGCAGTAAACGTTCACAAGCAACACGCCACAGGCCGTACACCTGCGGCGCGTGTAGGCAGGGCCAGAACGCCTGGCAACTCGCTGTCGCTAAACTTTGTGCCCGGTGTAGGTTACGCGCTGCGCCGACGGTGCCTGCGCGCCGAATTCGCCCCACCGCAGCCAAGATCGCGAGCCAGTAACGACCCAGGCGCGAAAGCGCCGAGATCGGGTTGTTGGGTCGAGCCATCGTCGTCCCAGGCGGCTAATCCCAGCGCTGGGATTAGCGAACCCGGACGCGCAGTGCTCGACCCTAAACCCAATGGATTTCAGCGCAACGCCAATGGATCTGCGTGCACGAGAGTCACATCCGCTGCGACCGAGATGTGCCGCGCGAAGAAGGAGCCGTGCAGTGTGACACCGGGCTTGGCCACCTCGACGTTGGCGTCGACTGCGTAGACCGTCGCAGCCAAGTTGTCTTCGATGCGCAGGGTGCCTTGTCCCGTGAGTTCGATCAGCAGTTCGCCCGGTAACGCCTCGACCGTGCCAGCGAACGTTGCCGAGGCACCGATCTGCAGCGATACAGGGCCGTGGGTCGCGTCGATCTTCAGGTGTGCATCCTCGACGACTTCTAGACTCGCGAAGCTGTAAGTGCCGCTGGTCAACACCAACGTACCACTCACCTTGGTCGGTCCATATGAGCCGGGCTCGAGCGTGGTGCGCTGATCGACGTCGACGCTGATCGCGTCCCCGCCGTTGCCGCCGAACACGCGTGCGAACACGCTGAGGTCGGGCGCATCCAGCGGCATTTTGCGGTAGTTGAACGTGCGCCCCGAGCGATCCTCGATGTTGCCCGAAACGTCGACGGCTCCGAACAGCGCGGCTCGGCCCGCGACGAGCAGACTGCCACCCGCGAGCACGCTGCCGAGTTGTGCTTCTGCTCCCACCGAGGTTTCGCCCAAGCTGAGCACTGACCCGGGTTTACCGTCTGGGTTTACGACGCGAACGCGTTCACCGAGATCGATAGACTGAGCGTAAAGGGTGAAGTTCGCGGCCGCGTCGCAGTCCGCCGCCGTCGTGCAGCAGTGAAACTCGGAACTGCCGGCAGCGCACGCCAGCGATCCCGCGCCGACGTCGCTGCAGCGTGGCGCGTCGAAGTTGGCGAGCACGCTGTTACCCATCACTTGCCACGAGACCGAGTCACCGTCGAAAGGTACGGCTACGCCTTGACGCACACCACCGCGCCGGAACAAGACGTCCGGCGTCGCGGTCGCGCCGATGAATTGGTTCTTGTCGCCAACCGGAATGCGGAAGTCTTTGAGCGGGTTGTCGTAACCGAAGACCGCGGTGCCGCCGCCGCCTTCGCGCGGCTCGACGCACCACACGCGCGGCATGGGTAAACACGCGTCACCGACGCCATCCGCGTCGGAATCCAGCTGATCCGCGTTGGCGAGCTCCGGACAGTTGTCCTGGCGATCGACGATCCCGTCACGGTCTTCGTCGGTCGTCGACATGCGCATCGGCGTGGGGGTCAGATACGTGATTTGCCCGGCATTGGCACGCGCGAGCAAGTTCAAGGTTTGCTCTTCGGTCGCGTCGGTCTCTTGCCCACTGACGATCGCGTCCGCGTTCTTCAAAAGGTCGTCGATTGAAACACGCGAACTCAACACGAACGCCGAACGCACCGGCGTTCCGCGTTTCTCCGACAAATTGACGTTCAGCTTGAGCGCCAAGAGCTCGCGCTCCAACAGACCCCGCGTCGTGTCCGGCGCTTCCTCGAGCGCTGCGCGAGCGGCGTCAGTGGTCGCGTACGAGGTGAGGTGGCCGAAGCCCGATTCACCGACGTCCGCGGGCAGGGCAGCTGCGAGCTCTTCATCTGTTAACTTGGACAGAACGGCTGGTGGCCGCGACGGAGCCGAGGAGACCCACTTGCCCCCCGCGCCAATGTATTCGTGATTGATGGGCGAGCCAGCCACCGGTTGCAACACGATGCCGTTTTCGGCGCCCACGTTGCCCCAGTGCCACGAGTACACCCCCGCCGTGACCGTCTGAGTAGCCTCGTGCTTCTCGAACACGATGTCGTCACCGCTGGCATCCGCCGAAGGATTGTCGACGATGGTCTTGGGCACCCCGAGATCGTCGTCGACGGCCCCATCGATGCGCTTCACCTCGACACCCTCGTCGTCTAGCGGCGATCCCTTCATCAACTCGAAGAAGATGTCGTCCCGCGCGCCGTCCGCGTTGCTCGAGAGCAAGCCACCCAAGAAGTCGAAGCTCGTATCGTCCGCATCCGCGTGGCTCAAAGTGATGCCGAAATCGGGCGTGGTCGTTGGGATATCAGGGCGATCGACGCCGCCGACGTAGAAGGGAATCGTGAACTGGCCGTCGTACAGCGTATTGGGTCCCTTTTCGAAGCTCGCAAACTCGCCATCGGAGTCCGAGCCGTAGATGGTGACCGCTGAGGCAAAACGCAGTTGACCCGTAGTGCGCACTTTCAAGGCGTTGAACCCGCCATGGTCGAGTGCCGGCGCTGCGGCACAACCTTCACTGAGCTTCACTGAGGCGTGATACCAGTGAACGCCATTGTCGTTCAGCGCCCCGGGGTCGTGCGAGTCACCGTCGCTCGTGTCGAAGAAGGTGTACCAGTTCTCGTCGCTGTTTGGGGTGTCAACGTCGAGCTCGTCGACTTGCTTGACCAAGCTCTCGTTCATCACGCCCGGTGCCGAACTCGTGTAGAGACTCACGCAGGTAGCCAGGTCGCGGCCTTCGACTGGCGCGTCGAAGTTATCACCGAAATCCATGTCGAAGAACTGGAGCACCAACGGCTCACCCGTGGGCGTGTTGCTGTCGTCGACGGGCTCCGAAACGTAGAAGTCCAGGTTCGGAGCGCCGGGAGTCGTCGCTTCACTGCCGGCGAGAGTGACGAACTGCCCGCTCTCGCTACGGCCGTCGACCAAAGCTACGAGCGCCTGGGACTCCGCCTCGAGCCCGGAAGGGCCCCCTTTGAAGCGCAGCACTGGCTTCAGGGGATCGTCAGAGCTGACTTCGAGATCAGCATAACCGTGACCACCATCAATCGACGTGATCCAGGTCGCGTCGTAGCCACTCGGCAGCGTCAACGTGTTGCACCCATCGGTGAACTGGCCATCGTCGTCGAACGCGCACCACGATAGCTTGTGGCTATCGCTCAGGAACGCGATATCCGACCCCGGATCGTCTCCGGTACGTGTGTAGTTCCCCAACGCCGATTGTCGAACTGCGCCAAAGCCCGCCGGCAGAGCGTCAGTCGCGACTGTACCGTTGGACAAACTGACGCGCACGTCGGATCCATCGACGACTATCACGTCACTACCTATGTCCGCGTCGATACCTGCGACGACGACGCGCGCCGAGGAGCGCTGCAGACCAGTTGCAGTGCCTAGGTAGAGCTCGGCCTCACGCTTGTCGCGACGCATTGCAACCAAGTCCGTGTACGGTTGCGTCATGCTGGTGGTGTTGGCCGCCAGCATGTCGAAGTATTCCTCGTTAGCATCGCCGAGGCCTACCGTACTCGCGTCGAGCTCAAGCGCTGGGCTCGTCTTATCGTCTTGAGCAACGAGGTGACCACCCACGATTCTGCCATTGTCGACGAAGAGCAGCGTGGGACCGGCGGCGTCGAAGGTGGCAAGTTCGGCCACGCTCAACTCCGACGGGGGCCGTGCGAGCTTGAGACGCAACGGGTCAATCGGATCGCTCACGCCATCGATCGTCGGCTCAACGTCGACTCCCCCATCCGACAAGGTTGCCACCCAACGTTCGAGCTTGCCCTTCGGCGCTCCTGTCTTGGGCACGATCTGGATTTCCTGACGAGGATGCGGCGACGTAATTTTGCCGACGCCCTGATCGTTAATCCAGTTGCATTCCTCGGTATTGAGGTGGATTACGTTGGTCTGCCTATCTTTGGGGTTGCGAGCCTTATAGTTCGATCTCGACATGACGCCAATCACACTGGGATCCTGCCCAGCAGTCGGCGACAGAATGACCGGCCCCCCAGAGTCGCCCGGAATCGCATAGTGCCAAACGTTGCTGGAGTCCTTGAGCGCCGGAATCTTGATGAAAGGTATATCAACCTTGTTCACCTTCACGGTCTCATAGGTCAGCCCCGTGAAATCATAATAGTTCTTGACCCCTTGTAACTTCTTTGTTCCGGCGCGACCGCTCGACACTAGTCGGGCTGTCGTCGGCGACTGATCGCAGGCCAACTTGACAGAGCTGGTATATTCTTTGGCCGGAAACAAGACGGCCAGATCAATGCCCTCGGCCTTCATGGCGTCGTAGGGCTTCGTGCTGATGCGCTTGGTCGCATGGGCAATGGACTCGTTCGGTTGAATCTCGAACTGAGCGTGGTGAGTGCGATGAGACACAACCTTTTTGATCGCCACTTTCGTGGGGATCGGGATCGACCCATTGTTTCCGGTGTAGACTTTGACCTCCGCGTCGGGCTTTCCGTACGTAACGTGAGCCGCGGTCAATATCTTACCTTTGTATATGATGCCCGAACCCAGGAGTGCGCCCTCAATCGTGACGAACGGTATCGTCCTCGCCTGTGTGTCTAGAACTACGGTTCCGTTTTCGATTGGGCTGCGATTGGAGTCCAACTCCGGTGCGGCCGCGCCTTGTGAACACGCGACCGTGAACAGGCAGAGCGAGAGAGCCGTCTTTTTCGAAAGTTTAGCTTTGGTCATGTTCGGTTTCTCCAGCTCCCTCACTGAATGATGATCGGCTGTTCGCAGAACCCGCTTTCGGGGTCGCATTGGAGGCCTTCGCAGCAACTGCCATCCGGGGCGCATGGGCGATCCACGCCGCGGCAGGCGTCGCATTCCACGAAGCCGTCACCGAGGTCGAGATACTCGAGCCCGGCGCAGCAACCGCCGTCAACCACGCCGTCACCGTTGCCATCGGCACCCCACGTGGGTGTTCCCTCCGTACCCACACAGGGCTGACACACGTCTGGTTCCCCGTACGCCTGCGGGAAGCAGCCCATTTCATAGTCGGACTCGCAGCACTGAGTGTGGTCAGTGCATTGGTCGTAGTTGAGCACGCAACTCTGGCAGGTCGCGCCGCCTTCGGACGAATGCACGCACAAGCGCTCGTCGCAGCAGAGGAGATCGGGGCCCTCGCTCGAGCAATTGCCACCATCAGCAACGCACTCGACCGGCGGAATCTCGCAGTAGCCGTCGTACAGCAGGTGGCCCACTAGACTGTCGTCGAAGGGCACGTAGCGCGGGTCATTGGGATCGACCTCAGCCAACGTCTGCAGGCTGCGCACGCCATCGAATTCGCGAGAATTGTAAGCAGACAGCTCTGGCAGCCCCAAGATCTCCGCGAAGTTGGGGAACGGCACGGGAAGCTGGAACTTGGCCAGGGCAGAGGTATCTGCAGAGGCGATTTCCGCGTCGTCCTCGAGGTGAATCAAATGTTCGTGCAAGCTGAAGGCAGGTCCGAACTCGAGGATCTTCACTTGCCAGGTCTTGCTGAAGAAGAAGAACTTGATTCGGAGCTTGCCGTTGATGGTGCCGTGCAGGATGTCGTCGACATCGACGTCGATGCCGAAGCGGTAACCTGCCGACAGCGTCAGCTTCTGCGGTAGCGCCGCCGGGAAGAGCAAGGTGTACGAGGGCATGATGCCCAAGAAGTCCGAGGGCGGAGGCCGCGTGTCCACCTCGGCACCGAGCTTGATCGCCGCGCCGCCATAGACCGGCAAGGAGATGTTGCCCAAGGTGAGATCACCCGAGATGCCCACCTTCGCAGCAACCGGACCGAAGTCGAAGCCGGCACCCAGGAAGAGCTCCACCCCCGCTTTGGCGTAAGGCGTCACCACGATGTTGGCGCTCGCTAGGTCGTGCTTCTGCACGGGCTGGCCCGGATCGGGTAGCAGTACCTTGCCGATCGCAGAGCCATCGAGCGCCAGGTCCAGGCTACCGGATACGCCGTAACTCAGGAACGCGTCGATCGTGAGGTTCATCGGGATCGGACCGATCGCAAACTGCACGTTGGTGATCTGCTGCGTTTGCTTGGCGGGCTCGTCGTCGCAGTCGACGCCAACTCCGGCACTCGCGTGCTCTTTCACCGTCGGCAATGCGACCTCGCCCTCAGCCTCGGTCGAGACTGTGATCGAGCTGCCCTTGTTCAACGGGATGCTGAGCTTGAAGCCCGGCAATGCGCCTTGCACAGCGCCGGTCAACATCTTCTGCTCACGCTCTACCAGCTGCTGGACCTCGTGTTGGTAGTAGCCGATGAACATGCTCACGACTTGCAGCGGGTCGACGAGTGCGCAGTCTTTCGCGAACGGGAAACCCTCGGGAACGATGTCCAAATCACCGAGCAGTTGCTGGCAGAGGTCTGGCGAGAAGCGCAGCCCCTGGGCAGACAGCTCCTTGTATTGACGCACTAGCTCTTGGGCGTCACGCAGCGCTTTCTTGGCGCGATTGAGCACCTTCTGGGTCTCGGTGATCGCGATCTCGCACTGGTCGTGAAACTCGCTGTCATTCGCGTAGTTGGCCAACTCCTCGAGGGGATCGCCGCACAGCACAATCGGCAACAGATCGACGCCGAAGAGCTTCAGGTATGAGTCACCACTGAAGCCGCAGCGATCCGCTGCGACGCGAGCCAAACCGTCGAGGATCTTCACGCTGCCCTGGACGCCCAACAAGTTGAGCGTGGCCGAGGCGGTTGCCGAAGCTTCGGCCGAAACCTCGAAGCCGTCGTCGCTCAGCGGATTGAAACTGGCGATGTCGTAGTTCAGTTCCAGATTCGGGTCGAACGAGAAACTCAAGACCGACGAGGAAGCCCCGCCCTTCTTGTCGCCGATCGCGTCGGAGTCGTCGGATACGTCAATCGGACCGTCGGGGCGCACGGAGTCACCCTCACGCGGCACGTAGTGGCACCAAGGATGTTCACCTATGCCGTACACATCGCCACAAGGCGGTTCATCCACGCCGCCGCAATCTGGCGGCTTGGCGGGTTCGTAGTCCAAAGCGGGCGGTGCATCCGGTGCTGGCGGGAAGAACGCCTCGGGCACGAACTCGGTTGGCTGCAGACCTTCATCGACGGGCGTCGTCGTCGCGATGACCGTGTCGGGTGAGCAGACCGTGATCTCGTCGCACAGATTGGTAAACCCGGGCTCTTCTTGGGACGCACAACCTCCACCGACGTGACCACAAGCGGTGCCGCGGAAGCAATGCGCTACGCATGCGTTGTCCGCGTCTCTGACGTCGCACGCACTCTTGAGCGCCGGGTCGATGCAGTAGGGGGCGGTGGTGCCGCAAATCGTCCCCGAGGGACAACCCGCAGAGCAAGGGATCAATCCACCTGAGGCGTCGGGCCGCGCGCACTCGTAGTACTGGCCGCACTTCTCGTCCGCATCGCAGTCAGCAGAGCTAGTGCACGGGACAGTTGGGTCGAAGTCTGGTGCGCTGGAATCGATCGCGCAGGAGTTGTCCTCTTCGTTGTCGAATTCGTCGCACGAGGTAGTCGGTACCGTCATCCATCCGGGGCAGAACTCATCACAGGCGGGGTCGCCCTCGACTTGGCATTTTTCGTTGCACGTGTCGTAGGCCGCCTTCATGTCGGCTTCGTTGTCCGGAACGCCCAACGTCGAGGGATCGACGCAGTCGTCGCCGACTGGGTCGAGTGAATCGCAAGTCAGATCAGGATAGAAGTCGCAGGGCCGATCGGTAATCGGTGGCGGCAAGTAGCGTTTGATCTGTTCGCACACGAACCCCGCCGTGTTGTCGCAAGCTTGGCTCGACCAGCGGCCATCCAAGCCGAGGCTCGCGCACTGGCCCTCGGTCGGCGATCCGGATGCCCAATTGATGAACGCTTCACGCAGAGGATCGCCGTCGGCGTCGCCACTCCAGAACGGCCGTCCCTCGGTCGTCGTGGTACCCGCCCAGCGCCAGAGCGCGTCGGAGTTGAGATCGTTGCCGCCAACCCACGCGGGCTCCTGCAACTGCAACCTCATCCACTCGCCCTCGAGGAAGTTATCCACTCGCGCGAGCCGGCGTCCTGTCTCGGCCTTGCAAGCCGTGTTTGCTTCGGACCACGGCACGGGCCCAGTACAGAACCAGTAGATACCCCCGTCGTACTCCTTCTCGACGCACGTGCCTTCTGCATCGGGATCCGTATCGATGACCGGATGGCCATCGCCCACCGGGCTTTCGCACTTGCCCGCTCCGTCGCACGCGCCAGCGACGCGACCCCGACCACTAAGCGCCTCGGGTACACAGGGAGTTCCCGCCGCCGCAAGGAAGATGCTGTTGAGGCAGCCACAAGAACCGATCACCGTATTGCGCGGATCTCTGGGACATTGGTCGTGGCAATCTGGAGTTCCGTCGTGATCGGTATCGTCATCCGAGTCGAAAGCACAGCCGCAGAGACCGCCTGTGGTCTTGTTTGGGTTGTCGGGACAACCATCGTCGGAGTCGTCGGCGCCATCGTCGTCCCCATTCTTGGGGCCATCGGGATGATCATCCCAGGGGAAGCCCCCGTGATCGATCACTGCGTCCGCGCTGGCCTGAATGTCGCGGGCGAACACCGAGCCGCGATGGCCCGACGCGGTATTGCGCACGTCGACCTTGCCGTGCGGGACCACGAGGGTGCCGATGAACGGCGCCTCGAGCGAGACGGTATCGTCACTGGCCGAAGCCACCATTACCGAACCCGGCTTGCCTCCACTCGGGACGATCGGTCCGCGATAGGTCCAGTCGCCCTTGATGTAAATGAGGATGGGGCCTGCGGTGGTATCTGCGGTGATCTGGCTGCCCGTCTCGGTGCTCAGATCGTTGAAGTAGTACACGCCAGTGCGCAGCTTCACTTCGCCTGCGAGCACGTCCAAGCTGTCGTACGAGCCGGGGACCAGCGTCGTGACCCCGCTCGTCACCGGATCGAGAGCGTTGCTGGTCGCGGGCCACTTAACTTTCCAGGAGTAGACGTAGTACGGAACCGGCGTCTCGATCTCGACGCCGCCCGTTACGACTGCTCCCGATTGGAGCGTCACACTGCCATGCTGGGTGCGAACGAAACCGTTGACCAGTGTATTGGCTCCGAGGCGAACCGGGCCGTGTGAGTAGACGTCACCGGATACCACCACGTTCGTGCGCGTAGAAGCGCCGGTCGTGCCGAACACGGCGACCGCGCCGGGTGATGTTGCCGTCCCAAGGCGCGCGCGATCATCGACGCGCAGAGAAGCGGTCGCGGAGAACAGTACGTCCGCGCGCCGCACGCCCTTGGGGTACAAGATGCGGAACTCGTACGCATCTCCTTCGAGGTCCTCGCACGTGTCGGGGCACGGACACGTCAAACACTCCGCGACGACGCAGGACTCGCTGGGCTTGCATTCGTGATCGGCACGACATCCGGGGACACACTTCTTTTGTCCCGCACAGGTGGGTCCAAATTCACAAACCTCTCCTGGCACACAGTCTGGTTCGTCGGTGCAGTTTGCCCCTGGGCAGCCAGGATCGGTGGAGGGGGTGTGGCTCACGCCAGCTACGGGATCGCAACTGTCGACCGTGCACTCGTTGCCGTCGTTGACGACCAGGGGTACCCCTGCCGCACACGTGCCGGTAGCGTTGCAAGCTTCAGCACCGTTGCACACCGTGCCATCCAAACACGGCGTGCCGCTAGCGACGGGCGTGTGCACGACACCCGCTACTGCGTCGCAGGAGTCACTGGTGCAGACGTTGCCGTCATTGACGACCGGTGGAGTTCCCGCTTGGCAGACGCCAGTCGCGTTGCAAGTCTCGTTTCCGTTGCACAGAGTCGAGTCTGGACATGCGGTGCCGGACGCGACCGGCGTGTGGGTAATACCGGTCGCGGGTGTACAAGCGTCCGTCGTACAAGCGTTGCCGTCATTCAGAGAGGGCGGTGTACCGGCTTGGCATGCGCCCGCCGAGCACGTCTCCGTGCCATTGCACGCGTTGCTGTCGACGCAATTCGATGGGGTCGGGACGCCGCTGACGCACAACACGCGCGGATTGCCGGCCCCAGTGCCGCAGACAGGCACGTAGTCTTCGTCGATGCTGCCATCGCAATCGTCGTCTTGGCCGTTGCAGACCGTATCGCTGGTCGTGCAAGCGACTACTGTCAACGTCGCCGTGGAGCTGATGACGCTACCGGCCGCGTTGGTGACGATCACGCGGAACTGCTGCCCGTTGTTGGCCAACGTCGTCGTGAGGCTATAGGTACTTGCGGTCGCGCCCGCGATGTTCGTCCCGTTGCGCTGCCACTGATAGCTGAGACCAGTGCCCGTCGCGGTAACGCTGAACGACGCTACCTGCCCTGCGTGAACGGTGATGCTTTGCGGTTGCTGCGTGATCACGGGCAGCGCGAGCCCAGTTGCGTTCACGTCATTGTCGAGCAACGCATCCTTGGCGATGACCTTACCGCGATTGACGACGCGTGCTCCGAAGCGCGCCGTACCGCTGGGCACGAACAGGTAGGCCTCTACGCGCGCGTCCGGATCAGCCTGAAACGCCGCTGGAATGCCCGTAGGTCCCGCAGCGCCGTTGCTACCGCCGACCGCAACGCGCACGTTGCTGGCGCCGAGACCGCTCGCGTAACCGAGGCTCGACCTCGCGCCGACGAGGACACGCCCGCTGACGCGGATTTCGCAGTCTGCACTGCACTCGATGCGTGTGTCGGTACCAGCGCTCACCGATTGGAAGTTGTAGACGCCACCGCTGAGATTCAGGCGCGTGACACCGCCGTTCGTCCCTTGGTTCAAGGTCACGGTCGTGTAGTTGCCGGAAGCTCGGGTTACGGTTTGATTGCTTGCAACGTTGATCGCCGTCGTCCCCGCCGGAACGCTGGGCATGGTCGGCAAAGTAATGGCCAGCGGCAAGGACAGCGGCGTCGTCCGCGACCCCGGCGTCCCCGCGCCGGAGATGCCGTTGTATGCTGCGTTACCAGATACCGTAGAGCGATCCCCGAGGAAGATCGTATCGGCGCGCACGCTGCCGACGATGAACGCATCTTGTTCCAATGCGAATTCCGCATTGTGGGCCAAAACTGGACCGGGGCTTGCCTGCTTCACGGCAACATTGCCGTCGATATGAGCGCGCTGATTGAACTGAATGCTGTTGGTGGCCACCAAGGATTCGGAAGGCCACTCCGAGGCACTCAGCGCCGCAGACTCTTTGGAGACCGAGTCTGGCGTTGGCTCCGTCGCATTCGAGTGGCACGCGGTCGCGATCACCACCAATAGCAACTGAAGACATTGCAGGAGACGATTCCCAGCACGATGCGAGCGCTGCTCTACATCTGCTTTCGACTCCCCACACCCCGCAAGTCCGCCCGATGTACCTCGCGTCTCCATGGCCGCGAGCGATAGCTCAAATCTTCACTTTCGGTCAATCAGCAAAGATGCACCACCAGATTTACACCCCGAGCACTTAGCGCTCGTTCACTCTCAGCGGCCTGCGGTTATCGCACTGCGTCAAGCACGAAGAGAACGTAGGGTTTCCGTCACGGGAGCGTCGCCCAACGACATCAGAACGCAACGATGGCGGTTAACACACTGCAGCAAACAGAGTTCATTGCCTCTGTTTGCAGTTCTCGAAGTAGAAATACCCCTCACTTACCGCGCACTCTTCCGTTTCTTCGCGATCTTTGAGGGAAGAGCAGTTCAGCGAGCCCCAAACGTGCTGTGCATCGAGATCGACGTCAATCAGCGTGACATCACACAGCTCTCCCTTTGTGGAGGCCGCGTACTCTAGCTCTTTGTCGGTACGGCGAACTTGTAGCCTACTTTGTTGCGGACCGGAAGCACTGAGCACTGCAGTCATCGAAAGATAAAGACCGTTGCCCGTGTCGGATATATTGGAGATCCCGATTAGCGCGGTATATGGATCTGCTGTCTGGGTCCACTCGCATTGCAGCTTGATGGCGTAACCGTCCGCGTCACGGGTGGCATCTTCAGCCAAGGTCGTGTGTGCAGTAGCTGTGACAGGATGACCCGCTGCAACCTTGGGGAAGTCGACCCAAGTATCGCCGAGACTGCAGGTGCCCTTGGGCTCCACATGCAAGGAGAGCGCTCCTCGCGTAGATCCGCTGGCGCCCGGTTGTGTTGGCGAGCTTGACCCTGAAGGTCCAGCTGTTACAGACGGCATCACGTCGGTGGGTTGGCCCGATGGCGAGTCCGGTTTCGTGGTCGAAACTGGACTCGAAGGCGAAACAGGCTTCGAGGTCGCAGATTGGTCCGAGCTATCGTCTTTGGATGCGCAGGCCAGCGCAACGCTCAGCCCCACCGCGCAAACGGCGGTGTACAACCCGGCAAAGCGCATTCCTTCGAATTGCAAACTCGACCCTGTCCTCATGGCAAAGTCGTAGCACGCTTCCTAAGCCATGAGTTCGATCCCACACACGCAAGCGAGGCGATTTCAGTGCGTGTGGCGTTTTACCCCAACGCCGCCCACGCGCCTGCCGTTGCCAAAGCGGGCGAACTGCAACAAGGCAACGACGAGTATAGATACAGTCTCTGGATTTCTGGGGACGCGTCGCCCAGGCGTCGAACATCCACAATTTGGAGAGATCTGGGAACCGTCTTGTGCACTTCCTGCGTCCAGTGCCGACGAGGCAACGCTGGATGCAGCATGTCGCGACGCGTCGTAGAAAGACTCTCCTTCTACTATTGACGCCTCTGTATCGACGCTCGCTCCTGGCGGAAATGAAACCGCGTCGCCACTGTGAGCTCCCGCATCCGCCGTGTGGCTCGCTGCGTCATTCGAGCGTGAACTCCGACCCGTGCTCGCAGACTGCATCGAGCCCGCCTCACCCTGCGCCGGGCCCAGTGCGCCGGAGGTTGCACCTCCTGCAGACACTGAGTTCCCCGCGTCCGTGTCCGTGGTTCGGCGGGGATTCGTCGCCGCTTCCGCTTCGTCCGTACGATCCGCTACGCTGCTCCCGTCGACGCCAACAGTCACCCCAGCATCGAGCGCTTCTTCGTCGGCTGTCCAGCCCAACTCACGCAAGACGGCCAGTTCGAGGTCTAGGTCGAGCAGTGGTGTATCCAAGGCCGGCACGGGTTCGAGCAGTGCACTCGGGCTCAGGGAGGAATCCCAATGCGACAACGATTGACCCAGAACCGGCTTGCTTGGCGTGTAGACATAAGGCCGTCCCAGGTGATCGGTCCCGGCTCTTCTGGCTGAATCCCACGTCAACGAAACAGTCAGCCCTGCGTTGTCGGCCAACAACTGTCCATCGGCTTGGCCGATGCGCAGTACGGGGATGGCCAGCGCTGGATCCGACCGCTGTTCGCGAGTCGCGAAGCTCGGGGCGGGAAGCTGCCCCCCTCCTTCTACTTCGAGCACGGCCAAGGCTCCCGCGTCGTGCCCCCATTGCGCGAGCTCAGCCGGTGAACATTCTCCTTCTGCTGCGAGCACGATCTGTCCGGAACTGTCGGCAATGGCCTCGCAGGCCGTCGCGGGAGCAATCGAGATGATCGTTGTCTCGATCGGGTCGAACGCTGAAAGATTAGTGGGCGCAGTGAGGATGCCCCTGAATTGTGGCAAGTCAGGCGCGTCGAGAACCGGGCTACCGAGAGCCAGCCAGGCCTTGGCTGCTGCGCTCACCTCGGGTCCAATCCAGACCAGACTGCGCGGGGTCGTCGCCGAAGTCGCGCGCTGCAGCGGCGTGAGCTGATACCAAAACGAGTCTGTCGTCGTATCGTAGAGGTGGCGGCTAAACGGATCGAGGTCGGGCTGCTCGAAGAGCGCTGTGCCATCGCTCGGATTGACCAGACTCTCGAAACCGAGCCCATGCGCCAGCTCGTGGGCAACGAGGTTTACTAGACTCTGCATCCCATCCGGAGCTGGTGCGTCCAGCCCAAGGTAGAAGTTGGGCCCCTGAGCTGCACAGTCGGCGCCGTTCAACTCGAGCACGATGTCGGCCGCGTCGCCATTGAGCGATTCGCCCGCCAAGCGCTCCGCCAGCGCATACGAATACACCTGGCTCGAGCTCAGGCCTGGCCCTTCCGTAACGTAGCCATTGGATTGCGCGCCACCCAAGGTGCCGCACGCCAAGTCCGGCATGCTGACCGAAACCACGACTGGTACGGCACCGGATAGCCGTGCCGCCCAGGCCTCGCTGGCCATCTCGATTGCTTGCCAACGCTGTTCCCCCAACGTCGCGCCACCGTTCGAGCCTACAGCCTCGGCGGGCGTCGTGTCGTTGAGCGCATCTTCGGGATCGCTCGGGGGTTGCAAGCGGATCTCCAGCCGCGCCTGCGATGGGGTCACCCGTAACAGCAACACCCAGAGGAGCGCTAGAACCCGCCGGCTATTGGTCACATTCGGCCCCGTAGTAGACGCTGACTTTGACTTCCGCGACGTAGGCACGCGTATTTCCGCCATCTGCCGTGTAGTCGAGGGCGACGCCCACTCCGAAATCGGCGCGCATCAGATCACTGACCGTCCACTCTCGGCCCCACAGGTCAGCCTTGCCGCCGTAAGTGATCCACTCCAAATCCGAAGACCATTCGTCGCTCTTCGCCCGCTCCTCCCCAACTACCTCGCCGCCTAACTCCAATTTGATGCTGTGATCGACCACATACTCGTCGGCGGCACGCCTGAGCTCGACGACGATGCCTTGAATCTTCGAGCCTTCGGGGATTACGAGCTCGAACTCGTCGGCTAGTAGCACGTCCTGATATTCCTCGGTCACGAGCGTTATCTCGGCGCTGTCGAGCGTGGTCATTCCGCCGCTGCCGATGTTGTCCAAGTTGCGCCAAACAGGAGCCGGCAAACACTGGTTGGGCTGATCGTCGAATTGATCCAGACACTCGGAGTAGCTGCACATTTCTTCGCTACCGCCCACGGCTTCACACGCCGCGGCGCATTCGCTCGAGGCTGTGCACGGGACGTCGTAAAGAGCGAAGTAGTCGTCCTCCGTGCCGGCAAAACCGCTGCTTGCAGCGTGTCCTGAGCTGCCGCTGGCCCGTCCGGGACACAGGTGATCAGACAAGACAATCCCCGCGTCGGCGTCCGCGCCAGCGTCCGACTCGGAAGGACCTGTTAATGTACTGCCACCATCCTGCGGGGCGGCAGCATCGCGCGGCGATATCGGGCCGGCATCAGCCGAGGTGGGTTCAATGGGCGATGGTTCTGACCCACCACCAGCGTCGGCTTCGACCGGCGCAGGACCGGCATCGGCCAAGGGGGCCACCGAAGCTGCATCCGCGTCGTCGTGAACCGCAGCGTCGTGACCCGTGTCGACAGAGGCATCGGCCGACGGCTCCGACGTTGGGGTCGCGTCGTTCGCTTCCGAACCACAGCCAAGTGTCGTGGAAAACGCCAGCGCAGCACTGACCGATAGAACCAAACTCGATTTGCGCATCGTCTTCCTCACGCTATTGCTGTTGTTGCACGCAGCGCATCACATCCGCCTGTGCATCATCGCACAGGCCGTCTTTGAGCGCCGGCATTCCCTCGCTGTCTTCGCAGTGCCAATCCTGCTTTGAGTGCTCTGCAAAGCAACTCAAGGCCGCGCGC
Source organism: Polyangiaceae bacterium (assembly GCA_036263015.1). Lineage (GTDB taxonomy): Bacteria > Myxococcota_A > Polyangia > Polyangiales > Polyangiaceae > SZUA-265. The sequence goes on from DATAHU010000194.1 coordinate 30,907, forward strand.
ATTGCAGTTGCGCACTCAGGCACTTGTTCAATCATCTGCAGGCAGCGTTGTTGACAAACCTGTTCCGTTGCTCCGCAACCGAGCTCGCGGTTCACTTCGCAAATCGAGGTACACGAGTCTGGCACCGAAGCTCTCTTCGTGTTCGGTACGGAAGCAGAAGCATTCGGAAGCGTTGCAGACGCACGCAGCGCCGTGTTGGAGCTGACGCTTGGCGTGTGCGCGGCGGGTGCGACTTGGCTGGCCGTCGTTTGAACCGAGCCGGTAACACTGGCGGCCTGCTCATGCGTCGACTGCGAGCGGGGCTTGTCACAAGCCGGCAGCACAATCGCTGCAGTCGCGGCAACTCGCCACATACAATTTCGAGCCCTCGCTTCCATCCGCAAGAGGAATTAACATGTAGACCCTCCGTTTTTCAAAGGGTTTGCTGGGCGCGCTCGATTGTCGTGTGTGGCTGCGCAAATGGTCCAGATTCGGACGAGGTCTGGTGTTCATCCGCGCCTCCTCGAACTTTTGCGTGCACCAGCCGCGCATTGTCGCTTAGGCTGGACCGATGAGCGGTGGCAAGGGTGGAACAAACCGGTTCGTCGCGCGGGGGTTGGTCTGTGCAAGCCTGGGCTCTATGGCTTGCAGTCACTCGACGGCAAGCGAGCAAAGCGCTGGCCCTGCTGCAGACAGCGCCAATGCTGCGCTTGCCGACCGCACGTGGCTTTGGGAAACCAGCACGGCGCGCGCGTATTCGACGAGACTAGAGAGCAGCGTAGCGCTCGGCCCGGGCCAACCCTTGGTGTCGTTCACCCTGGAAGGCAATTTGAACTTGCAGGTCAGACAGCTCGACGCCCGAACGTTCGAGTTCGTGACTTGGATGCCCGACGGCAAGTTCACGTCGGTAAACACCCGCGGAGAGGACTTCGCGAAAGTCGCCGCAGAGTTGGCGCATCCGATGGGCTTCAAGATCAACGACGGCGCTCTGCAAAGCGTCAGTCTGGACAAGGGCTGGAGCAACTTTGCGGCGAGCATTGGACGCGCCCTAATCAGTCCATTCCAGCTGCCGACAATCTTGCCGCTCGAGGAGGCGCTGGCGACGGCCGAGGTCGACGCGACAGGACAGCACGAGGTCCGATACGAAAGATTGCTAACTTGCCCGACTGACGTCTGCCTGTCCAAGTCCAAAGTAAAATATGCGCCACTGCCGATTCCTGCCGTGCAATTCGGTAATCTAAAGGCAACTCTGACACCGGAAGTATTGAGCTCGTCGGGTAGACTCGAACTGCTCAGCAGCGGCGTACTGCGACTGTTCACCAACGATGACCAAATCAAACTCCCAATGGGCCCGACGGCAACCGCTACCTCACATACGAAGACCGATCTGAAGTTGATACAAGATACGCAACTTGCCGCGCTCGACTGGAACAAGGCGCTGGAAAACACGCGCCCGATAGCTGCAACGGCTCCGTACTTGGGCCCAATGAAGACCAGCTACGACGAGTTGCGCATCGGCGACTACACTTTCGACTCGGCGCTGAAGGCTTTGATCCAAGTCGCAAGCAAGACGCGCAGCGCAAACAAGGGCAAGGATCCCGCGAACGCCCATCCTGCAGACACCAACGACCAACAGACACTTCAAGAGCTTGCGGGACCATTCCGGGCGATGGCGGCGATCTTGCGGTCCCAGCCTGAACACCTGGAAGCAGCAGTACGCGTGGTCGAAGAACGATCGTTGGCGTCCCGAAGCATGATCGACGCCCTGGCAATGGCTCAGACCGAAGCTACGACGGACGCGCTCGTCCGATTGCTACAAAGTCCGAAGCTGTCGAGCGACTGGCGGGGCGCGGTAACCTCAGGCATCGTGCGCGCCGGGGACACCCGCCCAGAGGTAGTCAAAGCTCTGCAAGCAGTGTTGCACGAAAGCGATTTGCGGGTGCACGCGCTCTACGGCCTCGGGACACTGGCTCGCAAACTTGCCGAACACGACGACGCAGTGCGTGCCGACGCGATCGCTCGAGTGCTGGTGGATGAGTTACGCCACGCTCCCAATGTGTTGATAGCGTCGCATGCGCTGCGCGGGATCTCGAACTCGGGTCGACCGATCGCCATCCCTGCCGTTGCCGAGCAGTTGAGCAAAGGCACCCCGAACATCCGCGCTGCTGCAGCACAGGCGCTACGCCTCATGAAGGACGAGCGCGCGGATGGTCTACTCGCGGAAACGTTACTCCATGACAAAGACAAGACAGTGCGCCGAGCCGCAGCCGAAGCGGCGGCCGAGCGGGCGCCCAGCGACACCTTGAGTGTCGCAATCCAAAACGCCGTCACTTCCGATCCCGACCCCAAAGTGCGCAAACAGCTTGTCGAAGTGCTCAACGCGTGGTTGCCGACTCGTCCGGAACTCGCGACGACCTTGGCGCTGGTTGCCGCAGAAGATAGCCGCCCAAGCGTCCGCGACAAAGCCGCCAGTACGGCAACCGACAATCCGTTGTGACCGAGAGACGATCCGCAAACGGCGCGGCTGAACTTTGCTTCTCAGCGCTTGCGCGGCCCCTCGCCGTCAATTGTAGTTCGCTGATGTGTTGACCTGATTTTGGATCTTGGTGGCGAGATACACCGACATGGAATCGAGGGCGCCCAGCATCGACTGCTTGAAGTCGTGAGCGACCCACGTGCACTTGTCGACCATGTTCCTGTTGTAAAAGACGTAGTCGAGCAGGTAGATCTTCATACCAACCTGCGCCTCTTCGCGAAACTTGCTGGCGAGTTCGTCTCGAAACTTTCCTAGGAACGGATGTGCAAGCGCCACTGTGGTGGGCTGCAGGCTGACCGAAGGCGAGGCGTGATCCACGCCCACTGCTTCGAGCGTTTCCCAGCGTGGCAGAGGTTTGAGTAGCCACTGGTCAAACGCCGTCTCGCGCTCCTGCCGGAGCAGCTGGTTCAGATAGATCAGCTCGTAGAGTGTCCTGGGGATGAAGATAGGCTGGAGCCCCGCG
>DATAHU010000195.1:0-40787 GCA_036263015.1 Polyangiaceae bacterium
ACCCAGTGCCGTCGCGCTGCTCGTCGCGCTCGGCCTGGCGAGCCCGCGCAGCGCGCACGCCGAATTGCCCAGCAAAGAAACCTTGGATGAGTTGCGCGAGCGCATCACGCGCAAACCGCTTTGCGATCCAACGTGCGTCAGCGTCCAGAACATGGATGTGACGATCTCGGGACGCGATCTGACGGTCGGCAGTGAGGTGCACGTCACTAGCGACGATAGCGTGCAACTGCCTGGACCTCTGCAGAGTTGGGCACCCGCCGAAGTCACGATCAATGGCACCCCGGCGGCCGGCATGTACTTTGCCGACGATGGTTTCCTGCATTTGCGCTTGCCGCCAGGGCGCTATCGCGTGCAAGTCAAGGGCCCGATTGCGGGCAATAACTTGACGCTTTCGCTCGGCGAAAAGCCGCATCGAGTCAGCGTCAACGCCGAGGATTGGAACGTCGATGGAGTCAGCGAAGTCGGGGCAGTCGACGGCTCGCTCGGCTTTCATCGCAAGGCGGAAGCGCATGCGCAGAGCGAACCGCGCGAACTGACATTGCCCTCCTGGTTACTCGTAACCCGCACTCTTCAACTCGGTGTGAGTTGGACGATCAACACGCACGTCGAACGCGTGGGTCCGGTGGGCAGCCCTCTGGTTCAACGCTTTGCTTTGTTGCCAGGTGAACAGGTCACGCGCGCCGACCTCAGCGTCGAACACGGCAACGCCGTGGTCTCGCTGGGTCGCGATCAAACGGAGCTGAGTTTCGATAGCGTGTTGCGACAAGGCCCCGAGATCCAGCTCGTGGCTCAACGGGGTGAGCGCTTGTCCGAGCGCTGGGTCCTGCAATGCGGTCCGATCTGGCGCTGCGAAACCGAAGGCATCGCGCCGATCAGTCCTCAGAACCAAGGCCCACGCTCACCCGCAGCGCACGCTGGCGGGGTGCGCCCCGACGAGGCGCACTGGGAACCGCACTACTACCCCTGGCCCGAGGATCGGCTGCTGATTCGACCTGTTCGTCCGGCAGCCGCAGCTGGCGCTTCGACCACGATCGACGAAGCGCATCTCGATCTAATCCCCGGTACGCGCTTGCTCAACGCCAAGCTCGGGGCGCGTGTGCGCAGCAGCAGTCGCAGCACGCTCAACATCGGGCTGCCTCCCGGCGCGGAACTGCAACAACTCCTGCTCGATGGCGAACCGCATGCAGCACAAACCTTGGATGGAAAGCTGCAAGTTACTCTCGATCCAGGTGAACACAGCCTGAACGTCGATTGGCAAGAACCGGGCGGCATCAAGCTACTTTTTCAAGCACCGGCAGTGACGTTGGGTGCACAAGCCGTAAACGTCAGCGTCAATCTGCAGCTCCCAGAGGACCGCTGGCTGCTGTTGGTGGGAGGACCACGCTGGGGCCCAGCGATTCTGTTCTGGGGCTACTTCGTTTTCGTGCTGCTGGTCTCGACGTTCGTGCTGGCGCGGTTGCCTCGAAGTCCTTTGCGCGAATGGCAGTGGATCGCACTGGGCGTCGGGCTCTCCCAGATTTCGGCCGTCGTCTTTGCATTGATCGTGGCTTGGTTCTTCGCGTTCGCGCTGCTCGACCACTGGCGCCCAAGGACGATATTCAAATACAACGCGACTCAGGTCCTACTCGCGATTGGGACGCTGGTGTTTCTCGGTTGCCTGTTCGCGGCCGTCTACAATGGGCTGTTGAGCCGTCCCGACATGGACGTACACGGGGCGGGCAGCACGAATCACTCGCTTACCTGGTACGTCGATCGCACGACGGGCGCGTTGCCGCAACCGTGGACCATCACCACGTCCCTGTGGGTTTGGCGCGGCGCGATGTTAACCTGGTCGCTATGGCTGGCGTCGAGTTTACTCGGCTGGTTGCGCTGGTCATGGGCTCTGTTCACTCGTGATGGACTATGGTTGCGCAAACTGGCCAATCTTGGCCCGAACCCTGGCATGGCGAGCCAAGCGACGCCACCGAGCGAGTCCGTGCGCGGCGTGGAATGGGCGGTAACCAATCATCCGGTGAGTTCTCGGCCCCCGCGAAGCAGCTCACGTCCACCGGTACAAGAGTATTTCCCGAACAGCGCCGCAACCGATGAGGGTGCAGAGGGTGACGAACTCGAAGGCTCCCCTGCTACTCCTCGAGTGGTGTCGCAACCAGATGGTGAAAAAGGACCGCCAACGCTGCCGACCGGGAGCGTTGCCCCGGAGCAGCCAGTCGTGACGACGGTAAGCGCAGAGGCCAATGTTCAAGCGCCTGCCGCTGGCGCCGACCCGAACGTACCAGAGCTACCTGGGCTGAAGCCGCCGGCGGGTAACGACGTCGTGATCGAAGAAGCCGTGGCTTCGGGGCCGCGCGAACGTGATCCATTCTTGGTGCCGAGTTTGGAGTTCGGTCCAACCGGCAAACCACGTTCACCAGAGCCGGATATCGACGCAGAGGCGGACGCCCCGTCGACCATCGCTCCAGAACCGCCCTCCGTCGGTCGCCCTCTCACTGACCCAAGTCTCCCCGCGGAAGGCCCGGCGAAGACAGAAGAGCCCAACCGAGCAGCGCCGGAAACCACGACCGATCAAACGCCGGAGCCCTCCCCGGAGCCCCCCAAGACATAAAGCAGCGCCCCGGTCTCAGTGCGACATCAGCTGCGTGGCCAAGCGCGCGAACGCCGGTGCAGCGACGCTGGCACCCGATCCCGAGCCTGCCGGATCTTGCACGCCCACGTAAACGACGTACTCGGGAGCCGTTGCGGGCACGATGCCCACGAAGCTCGCAAGCACGTGCTCTGCATCACTCGTACCCGTCTTGCCCGCGATGCGCAGCCCCGGCACCTGGGCTCCCCTGCCCGTCGATCGTTCACCCGACACAGCGTTCTCCAGCATCTCGAGCACGGCCCGCGCGGTCTCCGCGCGAACCGCTCGTACGCCGTTGGCAGGGTCTGTCGCGTAGCTCACGCCGCCGTTGGCCAAGGCCGCATAAGCCCGCGCGAGCTCGACCGGCGTCGTAGTGACGCCCCGCTGTCCCATCCCGACAGTTGCGCCGCGAAAGGTTCCCGGCCGTGCCTCGGGAACCTGGATGCCAAAGCGCGACAGGCCGCTCCTGAACGCCTCCGGGCTCAAACGATCGAAGATGCGTGACGCGCCGATGTTCGAGGACACCGCCAGGATCTCTCCCACGGTCAGGTCACCGAAAGCCGTGTAATCTTTCAGCGTGTAGTCTGGATAGGCACGTTTGCCGTTGCCGCAACCGAAGCGCTCGGTGGTCGACACCACTCCTTGGTCGAGCGCAACCGCGGCGACCAGCGGCTTCAAGGTCGAAGCGGGGACGATCGCTTGCCCCGGTTGATCGTCGATGTAACCGAGTAGGCTCCCGTCTTTGGCAGAAACGATGACCAGCGCGACTCGCGTTGCGCTCCACTCGAAACGCAGCTGCCGAGCCAGGTTCTGGGCTATGGACGTGATACGCGCGTCCCCTCCCTGCACGGGCTTGGAGGCGGATTGTTCATTTTTGAAGCTGACCGCGGCTAGACACGCAGAACTCGCACCGAACAGCAACGTCAGCCCCACGGCGATACCCCGCGAGATCGAGCTCTGAGTAGTGCGCGCACGCAACAACGAGTTGATGCGCTGCTCGAGCTGCGACGTGCGCGTCGCCATCGCGATCGTACCGGGTATCTCCACGAATTGACGCGCCAACCCCAACAGATACCCCGCGTACTGACTCGGCAGGAGGCCGGCATCGACCACTGCCTCGTCGGCGAGCACTTCGCACTCGTAGCGCAGACGCCGTAGACAGAGCCACGCCAGCGGTTGGAACCAGTACAACGCTGCACACCAGCGAGCCAACGCGAGCGCCAGGCCATCGTGTTGCTTCACGTGGGCGCGTTCGTGAACCAGCGCGGCTCGCAGGCGTTCCGCTTCCCAAGCACCGCTCGCGGCAGGCAAGATGATCAGGGGCCTGAACACCCCCACGACCATGGGCGTCGCGACCTCCGCGCTATATCGCAGCCCCAACTCGTCAGTGCGGGCCCTACAGAGCAGCCTCCGCGCAGCCAGTGTTCCGACCGTCAAACGCAAGGCGAAGACCAAAAAGCCGAGCGCCCACGCACCGACCAAAAGCACGCCTAGCCAATTGGTGTGTGTCTCAGGTAAATGTCCCAACTGCAATTGGGGCGGCTTCGAGGCGTTTGGCGGCGAGAACGGCATGACCTCCGAAACCAAGCGAAACACTCCGAGATCTTGCTCAACCGCCAAACGTTGATGGCTAGGGATTAATAGCCCGATCGGCAATAGCAGCGCCGTTGCGAATCCCAGGAGCAGAAGCCTTCTGCGCTGCCTGGCTGGCGCTCTGAACAACAGCGAATGAACGGCGAACATGCCGGTGAAAACGAGCGCGGAGCGCACGGCAACCCAGAGCCAGATTTCGGGACTCATCACTTGCCCGCCTTTCTCGCGCGTTCGACGACGGCCGCGAGTTTTTCGAGTTCGTCGCGCGTCAATCGTTCACGCGAGCCATCTACCAGCGCCAGCATCGCGTCTGCCACCGAACCGGCAAAGAATGTCTGTACGACATGTCCGAGGGCATTCCGACTAGCCTTGTGGGGTGAAATCACCGCCGAATACACATAGCGCTGTCCTTCCTGGACGTGCTTGACGTGACCCCGTTCCTCGAGCAGGCGCAACAAGGCGCGTACTGCTGAGTAGCTCGGCGGACTGGCAAGGCCATCGAGCACCTCTTGAGCGCTCGCCTTACCCAGACGGTAGATGACGTCCATGATCTCGCGTTCGCGACGAGTCAGCTCTGATTTCACCATGCGTTCGAAACTAGCTCCATGCTAAATTCTTAGCAACCCCAAAGTGCTAAATTCTTAGCAGAGACTGGAATGCGGCTTGACTGCCGTTCCATTCGTAGACCTAATGCGCGCATGGATCTCCAAATCCAAGGCTTCACTGACACGGCCGTGCGCCCTCACTTGCAAGCGCTCGCCGAATTGCGCATCGGTGTCTTTCGCGAATGGCCGTACTTGTACGAGGGCAGCTTGGAGTACGAGGCTCGCTATCTCGAGAGCTACTTGGCCCCGCGCGCGCTCGTCGTTTTGGCGTTGGATGGACACCGCGTGGTTGGAGCCTCGACAGCGCTGCCGCTGAGCGCCCACCAAGATGCAGCATCGCCCGTACTGAGCGCCGCTGGCTACGATCCGGACGGCATCTACTACTTCGGTGAGAGCGTGCTGCTACCAGAGTACCGGGGCCGCGGCGTCGGACGCCGCTTTTTCGAAGAGCGCGAGCAGGCGGCGCGCCGCTTCGGCTACGCACTGGCCGCGTTCGCGGCCGTGGAACGACCGCAAAGCCACCCTCTGTGCCCAGCGGATTATGTCGGACACGAGTCATTGTGGACCAAGCGCGGCTTCGTCAAGCATCCAGAGCTCGTGACCACGTTCAGTTGGAAGGACATCGGGCAGGACGTCGAGACACAGAAGCCCATGGTGTTTTGGTTGAAGACGATGTCAGCGGCGACGGTCTGAAAACGGCGCTATCGTGCCTTGCATGTCCCCAAGACACTTCATAGTGGCCGCTTGCCAGTACCCGATTGAGCGCTTGGCAACGCCATTGGCTTGGGAGGATAAGCTACAACACTGGGTCAGCGAGGCCGCACATGAAGGCGCGAAGCTGGTTGTGTTTCCAGAGTACGCGAGCCTGGAACTCGCAGGCCTTCATGCCACGAGCGCTCGGGCGGAAGATCCACGCGTAGAACTGTCAAGCATACAACCGTCGTTCGAGCGTTATCTCGAGGCCCACTCGCGTTTGGCTGTGAAGTACGGCCTTCACATCTTGAGCGCTTCGTTTCCGGAGCGCGTCGGAACGAGCTTTCGTAACCGCGCGCGCTTGTTCACCCCTCGCGGCGCACACGCGTACACGGAAAAGCTTCAGATGACACGCTTCGAGACTGAACTTTGGGGGATAGAGCCGGGGTCAGAAGCGCGCGTGTTCGCGACGGAGCTCGGAGCTCTGGGAGTTACGATCTGTTACGATGCGGAGTTTCCACTGCTCGCGCGCCGCCAAGTGGAGGCCGGCGCCCAGATCGTGCTCGTGCCGAGCTGTACGGATTCGCTCAGAGGCTTTCAGCGGGTGAGAATCGCGTGCCAAGCGCGCGCCCTGGAGAACCAATGTTACGTAGTGCAAGCCGTAACCGTGGGACGTGCAGCTTGGTCGAGCGCGCTGGATGAGAATCATGGAGCAGCGGGAGTCTACGCGCCGCCGGACGTAGGCTTTCCCGAGACAGGGGTGATCGCGCAAGGAAGGATAGACTCAGCGCAATGGATTTACGCCGAGCTGGATCTCGAGGCCATCGAGCGAGTTCGCACCGAGGGTCAGGTGTTCGTGCACCGCGACTTCTCGAACCGCGTTCATCATGCGGGGCAAGTCGAAATCGTCAATCTGACGTAACGACTAGGTGGTTTCAGTCCCCGAGTTGTTCGATCCACCCGAAGAGCGAGCCCGCGGCCCGCGGCAACTCCGATGCTTCCAGCTCTTTGTCGGACGGCAGAGCCGCCGAGTGCGTCTGCCACCAGGCCTTCGCGCGCGCTTGGCTCCAGTGACTCGAAGCGTTGCAGGCTTGCAACCGGCGTCGCAACGTTTGGGCATCGGCGATGCGTTCCGTCGGGTTCTTCGCCAAACAGTCTTGCAGGATTTGCGCAAGGTCATTGGGCGGTGTCAGTTCGCAAAGCTGAGCCAACTGCGGTGCCTGCGTCTTGAGCGCGTGCCTCACGACAGCATCTGGTTCCCCGATGAAGGGAGGTCGGCCCGCCATCAACCAGTAGCCAATGCAGCCCAGCGCATAGACGTCGGAAGCGACGCTCGGCCCTTGTTCACCCGTGAGCAACTCTGGAGCAACATACGCTACGTCACTGCGCGCAGAAAGGCGTCGCTCTCCGTCCTTCCCAACCTCCTTCTGCGGCATCAGCTGAGTGAGACCAAAGTCAGTGACCCGCACCAGATCAAACTCGCCATCACGCCGTGTGACGAGCACTTTGCGCGGCTCGAGTGTCCCATGAGGGAGGCCACGCTCGTGAGCTTCAATCAGGGCGTTGCACAGCTGACCCAACAGGTTGATGGCCCGTTCGGGCAGCAAGACTCCGCTCAACTCTACGATCCGCTGCAGATTGGTTCCGGCGATGCGTTCCCGGACACAATAGGCGCGACCTTGCTCATCCACTCCAAACTCGAACATCAACGCCACGTTCGTCGAGCGCAAACGACACGCCAGACGGGCATCTCGCTCGAACGCGGCCAGCGTTGAGCTGGGCAGTGAGCGACCGATCTGAACGAGCGCTGGGCGCTTGATACTGCCGTGCAGCAGCGGAGCCGTGGCGAGCGCCCCCGCGTCCGTTTCTTCCCGCCCCAAGACCAAGGCAACGCTCTGTCGAGCCCTGTCGAATTCGAGCCAGCCGATGAGTGCCGGAACGTATGCCACCAGGCCGATACTCGCCGCACCCCAACTCGATAGTGGTATTGAACCAACTAGTTCATGCACTAGATTTTCGGGGGCCTGTCCGTGCAGCAGTCCGTACCCGAGTTGCAGCGCCAGAGGCGCGACTAGCAGGGCACCGGTGACAGACAGGATCACGCCCAACTCGGCAGGGACGAGCAGTGGCGTGGCAAGCAGGAGCAAGGCCGGGAGCTGGATGTTCTCTATCCAGGCCCACGCATCGTGCGTACCCAGGTTCAAAGCCGCGCTCGAGCCGAGGCAGAGCCCACCCCAGGCAACCCAGGAGAGGCGCACCTTCGTGGTTGCCTCCCGAGACGTCAAGGTGAGCGACGCGAGTGCCAATACCAGCCAGGCAACGGCCAGGGTTACCGACAATTCGGTACCCCCGAGTTCGAGAGTCAGAAAGTTCACTCGACCAGCGAGCAGCGCCCGAACGATGGCGACGCTGGATAACCCAAGCGCGAGCAGCGCGACGCAGGTCGCAGCGCGGGCCTTAACGGTGAGCGGGATCTCGGTGGTTTCGACGTCTCCGCGGGTTCGCGGGTGGAGCAAACGTCGTTGTAAGCGTGCTTGCCTTTCACTCATGACAAGCACTCATGAAGTTCATGACATGGCCTCGAAGAAGACGGACGTGGCGCTCTCACACCGAAGCCGGGCCCACACCAGGGACGGCGAATGGTTTACGCCGTTTCTCGGAACCAGCTCCGGCGCGCCTGCTTTCGGGCTTGCGCGCTGCTTTGGGTTCGGACCCACGCGCTTGCTCGTGACGCGGCTTCGCGCGCAGAGCACGACACAGGTCTTGCAATACCTCGCGCAGCGACGACAACAGAGGCAAAGGCGCGCGCACGACGGCAATGCGCTCGTCCACGTCGCGACCGCGGCTCCACTCGGCGTCGCGGGGCAATGCTTTGTGGGCGGGGGAACCTTCACGCACTCGTAGAATCACGGCCGGAACGGCAACGCGCTTGAGCGAAGTGTTGGCGAAGCCGATGGCCAGCTCCATGCTCAGCAAACCCGTGCGAGCTCCAGCCAACTTCACCCGCAAACGCAACTCGTCTGGAGTGGGCGAACCGGACGCGAATCGACCGATCTGCTCGAACGTCACCGCTCGCCACTTCTCTAGTCGTTTGAGCAAGCGCAGCAGCACGTCGCGTTGCTCTTCTGGCGCCGACTTGTTGTCGAGCGCGCCGAGCGAAAAGAACAGCGGAACGAGCACCGCGCTGTAAACCAGCGTCATGGCTGAGTGATACGGTGAACTGCCGAGCAAGCGCAGCCCAACGATCAAGAAGGCGGCGGTCGCAATTGCAAAGACCCCGAGGCCTTGCCAGCAACTGGCGTCGAGCCACGCAACCGTTGGGCGCCGGGGACGCACAAACTCGATCGCTGAAAACTCCACCGTTTGCCACTGCCCTGGCCCCCTCGCAGGTACCGGCTCGACGACGGGCTTCTGCAAGCTGCTCAGCATGCAGAAGACCAACAGGGCACCAGCCCACGTCGCTTGCCCGAGTTCGAGTGCCAGCCACAAGCTCGCGCCCATGGCACACGCGATTGACAAGTAACGCAAACGCGAAAGGATTCCGAGAGGCAGCACGAAGCGTGTAGCTCCTGCACGCTGCTTCGCGAACAACAGCGTGGGTAGGATGAGCGCTGCTAGTCCAATCCAGGCCAGTCGCCGCCAGGGTGTCTGCGCAGGCGGCGGCGGCGAAGCGGGCTCGGGCGCCAAATTCTGCTCGACTGCGCTCGGAACCACGGGCTGCAAGGCCCCAAACAGCGCAGCGTCGACTTCGATCTTCCACTCGACGCGTTCACCCTTTGCGGCATGGGGACGCGAAAGAGCGAGTCGGTCCAAGTCGGAGCCGCGGTGGATCTCACTCAAGAACACGCCGTCGTCGCGGGCTACCATGCCGACGGGTTCGGCATCGGTCGCGCCGAGCAACCGTGGCGCGCGTTCGGCACGCGGTACGACGAACGTCGTCTGCAACAGATCCACGCCATCGCCGAACTCGGGCCCCGTCCAATGCACGACGGCCCAGGGTCCGTCGCGATTGACGCGGTCACGACTTTGCAGGTCGGTCTTGTACGAGAATCGAACCAGGTACGAACCGCTGGGCAAGCCCTTTTCGTAAGTGATTCCGAGGTGCAGCGACTCACTGTCACCCGTCGCGTCCAAGGCCACGGGAACCCCTGCTTCGCGACCGCTCTTCGCTCGCACGATGGTCGCATTGCCGGAGGGAGCCGCATCGGCGTCGACGCCTTTGATCACGACCTCTTTGAGAGGTCCCCCGCGGGTGCGAATCAACAAATCGTGCGTGACCAGAGCCGTCCCGTCCCGGCCGAGTTCGACGACCACGTTGTCGGCCTGCACGGCCAAGCTCTGCCAGGCACGCGCCGGCGACGCGGTTCCCACGCCCACGAGAACGAGGGCCAAACCAAGGCACGTCCGCAACCACGAGCGCATCCAGATGCGCCTATCAGCCCGGGCGGTAGTGGGCCAAGTTATGGGGGCTTCGGAAGTTCCAGTGAGAGGTAGAAGGACCAGCGATCGAGCGTAAGCGGAGCGTTCCAAAGCCCGAGCGGAGCGGGTATCTACGGATCCGGAGGAGAAACACGATGCGGAGCCCAACCATTGCGAGCCTTGCCCTTGGCGTACTCGTCGCGCTCTCGGTAACCCACTGCAAGAAATCGAGCGACAACGTCGAAATGACGCCCGCCAAGACGACAAGCGCAGCGGTGCAAAGCGTCACCAATCCGGCGACCCCCGTCGCCACCGCCATCGCCCCAGCCCCTACGCCAACGAGCGAACGGCAAGCGTTGCGCCCCGTACCTGCCTCGTTCGAGGGGGCGGCGAAGGCGGAAGTGAAGAATGCCGTGGGCATCGGCTGTGAAGCGGTAACCAAGGACGGCTGGCTCCAGTTGTGGTGCCACAAGAAGAACTCGACTGGCGGTAAGCCAGTGCACGCCGTGTTTTCAAGCGCCGAAGAAGCCGCAGCGAGTCGCGGTGAACCGCTACCGAGCGCGTGGCCGACGCCAAACGCGAGTGGAAAGCCGGCACTCAGCCCGAGCGCGACTGCCACCTCGACCAGCGCGGCGATCCCCAGCGCTAGCGCATCGGGTGATGCAGACGCAGGCGCCCCAGAGTTCACGGTCGAGGCTGAGGAGAAAGGCGATCTGCGAGTGCTCGTGCCCTGGCTACCCGGCTACGCGACTAAAGTGCGAATCGATTGGAGCGACGTCAGTTACGACCTGATCGTGGACAGTGCACAAGGTGAACTAAAGCGACCCGAGAACCTCGCCCTGCGCAAGGCCTGCGCGGAGCTGACGCGCAAGGCTGACGATCTGGTCGCGGTAATGAAGAAAGCCAACGCCAGCGACGTCAAAGGGATGCCCAAATTCGGGCGTTGCCAGCTTGCCGGCACGGGTGCTTGGGCGGTCAGCCTCGACAGTCTGAATGCCAGCGGTGAAGGCTCGACTCGCAAGCTCAACGCGCAGTTGAGTGCCGTTCACCTGGACGAGCAAGCCCATGCCGCCCGTGCGCCCCTCGCGGAGTTCTCGTTCGCGCCAGAAGGGCTCTCGCTACCAACGCCCATGATCTTCGACTTCGACGCCGACGGCTCGCACGAGATGATCGTGCGTTACGATTTGTTGGCGCTGCCCGAAGGGCTCACAGCACCCACGAATGCGCCCCCAACGGTGTTCACCTTCAAGAGCGACAAGGTCGCGCCCTTCGCAGTCGGTGACCTTGCAGCGGGCGGCTTCAGCGTCGAACAGCTCGATTCCGACATGCGCCCCGACGTCGCGGACTACGGCCCGTTCGTGGCCTGGCTTCCCAAGACTTGCGGTGGTGCCCAATGCCCCAAGCGCATTTCGGGGCCACGCTTCTTCTTGCAGGCCACGGCCGACGGCAAATTCGATCGCCAAGGAGCCGCGGCACTTGCAGCCCTCAAACGCGCGTGTCCGAGCAAGCCGACCAACGTCGTAGCCGCCGGCGCGCAAGGCGTAAACCTAGAGACAACAGCAGAGCGAGTTGGTTGTGCGAGGGCGTGGCAAGTGGACAGCGCCAGCATCACTCAACAGCTCACCGACGCAAAGTCCAAGCTATGCGGAGCAGCCGACACCTGCCCCGCACTGTCGACGCTACAAAGCTGGGCATCCAAGATAGCCCCCACGACCCTATGACGCACAAACGCCGCCGCTAGAAGCGGCTCGCATAGGTGCCGCCCTGGGTTCGGCCCGCCAGGCTTTGATCCAACCTGAAATGCCCCCCAAAGCCGAAAGGAGGCTGAACGGTTCGGAGCGAGACCAAGCGAGGGGTTACGCCCGCCCGCTTGATCCGAACCTGAGAGGCCGAAAGCCGAAAGGAGGCTGAACGGTTTGGGCCGAGACCAAGCGAGGTTGGCGGCGAGTGGCGCGGAACGAACTACTGTTCGTGAGCACGCTCGCTGCCGAGATCGCGCCGGTATCGACCCAAAACGTCAGCCTCCTAGTTCGTGAGCACGCTCGCTGCCAAGATCGCGCCGGTATCGACCCAAAACGTCAGCCTCCTAGAGGTCGTCGCCGAATTGGGCCAGCACCGCGACCGTGCCAGCAGCGAGATCTTCCATGGCTTGGCTCGGGGCGACGAACGACACCCAGAGCGTGGGCCCTGGTTCGATCGTGAAGGATGCCAGCAATGGCGTCGTGCCCTTGTTGGGCATGGCCAGGCTGAACGTATCGGTGCTGAGCTCGCCGTCAGCCTTGCCTTTGCCCTTGTTCGCGATCGCAGCATAGCGCCCCACCGCTTCGAACAACTCTGCGACGGTCCAGAATGCACCCGAAACCACCCGCTCGGTGTGCCATGCTTCCAAGCCTGGGCGCGAGGCCAGAGATTGCGCCGCGGCGCCGGTTAACACTTGCTTCAACTTGGCCGCCAACAAGCCGCGATCCACGCCGTACGCGATCCATGTGCGCTCCGCGTCGGGCATCACCAAGATGCTGAAGTTGAATCCGGTCTTGATCGGGAACTCTTCGCTCTTCTCGCTCTTGGCCGAGGACAACTCGAGGATCTGTGCCGGGGTGAGAGAGAACTCGTACCACTCCGTGCCCTTGGGTAGCCCGAGATCAGCAGGCGCAGCGCGCTTGGTGATCTTCGGAATGTGCGTCAGCTGCGCGTGCTCGGTGCGCTTGGCGAGTTCTTTGCGCCACTGCGCATCGTTGAATACACCCACCAATGCGGCGACCCAGCGACGCCCCTTGCCGGCGTCACCCTCGACACCCATCAGGCCGTAGCCCTCAGCCGCCATAAAGGACGACCAATCACCGAGCACCGGTGGCGCGGTGTGCATCTTGTCGCGCGGGGCGAGCCCTTTCGCATAAGCGCTCGGCCCGGTAATTTCGCCGATGTCCTTGGTCGAGTCGATCAGCTCTTGATAAGCCTTGCCTTTGAGCCCGAGGTATTCGAGCCCTCCCGCAAACGCTTCGGTCACGGTGTTCACCACCGGCTGCCAACGAGCGGAATCGCTGAGCTTGCTACTGAACCCGCCCGAGGTCGCATCGCCGGGCAAACGCCAGGCGATCTCGGGGGCGGGGGCGGCGTCGGCAGCGCGCGCCATCAACATCGCTTGAGTCCAGCTGCGTTGGCCTTTGAGCGCAAAGCCCAACTCCATTTTCAGCGACTCGTTCTTGGGTGCCGCCGTGAGCTTGACCGTGAAGCGGTCTACTTCGTCGACCAACGCCAACGCCTCGTCGGCCAGCGCATGCGTCGCCTCAGCCACTGCTTCATCGAAGCGGGGATTGCCGATGGTGATTTCACGCAGCAAGATCGGAACGCCCACTTTGATCAACTGCGCCTGCTTGCCAAAGCGCTTGCGCAAAGGCTCCGCGCGCACGTCGATCACCACATCCGAAGCCGGCAATTGTTCCGTCGGCAACGAGTGACTCATGTAGGGTGTGAGGACTTCCACCGCGTGCCGCTCGTCTGCGCAGACCAAGCGCGCCGACGCAGCGCCGTTGGCGCGTGCAACGATGCAGCGCTGTTTATCCGCGAGCGCCACGAAGTACGAGTCGCGCGAGATGCGCTCGAGCTCGCTGCCCTTCGCGCGCAAGGCCGAGATGCTCGCACCGAAGTCTTTGAGCGGCACAGAGACCGCGAACAGCACATTGGGATCGCCCGGAGCATCAGGGTCGAGCGCTACGGCCACGTCGACCGGCGCATCCAACTGAATCTGCTTGGCGAGACCAGGAAATCCCTTCTGAGCGAACATCTCTAGCGGCACGGGGATGTGAACCCAGCCCGAGACGGCGTCCGACAACTTCGAAGGGTTGGCGACGCGCGCGACGGCGAACAGCTCTTCGGGGGCTGCCACCGGCTCGAGCGGCCCACTCGGCTCAGTCTCATCGCTGGTGACCAACGCTGGCGTTGCGCTAGCTTGCGCTGGCGTGGTCGGCTCATTCGTTGCCGATGAACCGCAACCGGTGAACACCCCTGCGCTCAATGCAAGGAGCCCGAGCCCAAACCAGCGCTGCCGACGCACACGGCGCTCGGGCAGATCCACTGCTGTGACGCCTCGCACGTTCGAGTTGCAAAGCTCCATCAAACCGCCTCCGACCGTGTCCCACGATTGCCCAACGCGCATGGGCGCACGCTAAATCACCGGGCCAGTTTCGGCAACCGCGTTACTTGTCGTTTGCAGACACGCGCTCCTCGTTGGAGGCACCAAAAAAGCCAGGGCCGCCAATCCAATGGATTGACGGCCCTTTGAACCTCTCGTCGATCGCTGTCGAGTGGAGAAACTACCGACTCGAGATTACCGCCCGATGTCGGACGCGCAGCTTGCCTTAGTTGGTCTCTTCGAACTCGGCGTCCACGACTTCGCTCTTCGCCGAGCCGGGACCCGCAGAACTGGGCCCCTGCCCTGCAGGCGGATTGGGCGCAGCCCCAGGTGCTCCGCCCGCACCTTCGTACATCTTGCTGGCGATGGTGTGCGCTTCCTTCTCGAGGCGCTCCAGCACCGAAGTGACGTTGGCGTCGTTCTGCTGCTCGAGGGCCTGACGCCCTTCCTTGATCAACCGCTCGATCCCACCGACGTCCACACCGGCGAGCTTCTCTTTGTTCTCGCTGATCTGCTTCTCGAGTGTGTAGCAGAGGTTGTCGAGCTTGTTGCGGCGCTCGATCTCTTCGCGTCGACGCTGATCTTCGGCCTCGTGAGACTTGGCCTCGTTGACCATGCGATCGATCTCTTTCGAGTCCAACCCGCTGTTGGCCGTGATCGTGATGCGTTGATCCTTACCGCTGGCCATGTCTTTGGCCGCCACGCTCAAGATGCCGTTGGCGTCGATGTCGAAAGTGACCTCGACCTTGGGCACGCCACGCGGGGCCGGCGGAATGCCGTCGAGGTGGAACTTGCCGAGCGTCCGGTTCTGATTGGCCTGAGCACGCTCACCCTGCAGCACGTGGATCTCGACCGAAGGCTGGTTGTCGGACGCCGTCGAATAGATCTCCTTCTTCTGCGTCGGGATGGTCGTGTTGCGCGGGATCATCACCGTCATCACGCCGCCCAACGTTTCCACGCCGAGCGACAAGGGAGTGACATCCAAGAGCACGACGTCCTTGACGTCGCCTGCGAGCACACCGCCTTGAACCGCCGCACCGATCGCCACCACCTCGTCGGGGTTGACGCCCTTGTGCGGTTCTTTGCCGAAGTATTCGCTGACCGTCTTCTGCACCATCGGGATGCGCGTCGAACCACCCACGAGCACGACCTCGTCGATGTCCTTCGGCGACTTCTTGGCGTCCGCCATCGCGCGACGCACGGGCTCCATGGTGCGCTCGATCAGCCCGCCGATCATCTGCTCCAACTTGGCGCGGCTGAGCGAGACCTGCAGATGCTTCGGACCACTGGCGTCCGCCGTCAAGAAGGGCAGGTTGATCGTCGTCTCCTGAGTCGAAGACAACTCGATCTTGGCTTGCTCCGCCGCGTCCTTCAGGCGCTGGATCACCATCTTGTCGTTGCTGACGTCGATGCCAGAGGTCTTCCTGAACTCGGCCATCAGCCATTTCATGATCTGATCGTCGATGTCGTCACCGCCCAAGTGCGTATCGCCGTTGGTCGAGATCACCTGCACGACGTTGTCGCCAACCTCGAGGATCGAGATGTCGAAGGTACCGCCACCGAAGTCGTAGACCGCGATGACCTCGTTCTCTTTCTTGTCGAGGCCGTAAGCCAAGGCCGCAGCCGTCGGCTCGTTGATGATGCGCTTGACTTCGAGACCTGCGATCTTGCCGGCGTCTTTGGTCGCCTGGCGCTGCGAGTCGTTGAAGTACGCCGGGACCGTGATCACGGCTTCGGTCACGGTCTGGCCCAAGAAGTCCTCGGCGGCCTTCTTGAGCTTGGCCAGGACGCGCGCGCTGACTTCGGGCGGCGCCATCTCTTTGTCGCGCACCTTGATCCAGGCATCACCGTTCTTACCCTTGGTGACCTTGTAAGGGACGCGCTTCGGCTCGTCCCCGAGCTCCTCGAAGCGGCGCCCGATGAAGCGCTTCGCCGAGTAAACGGTATTTTCGGGGTTCGTTACGGCCTGGCGTTTGGCAATTTGCCCCACCAAAACCTCCCCTTTGTCGTCCCATGCGACCACGCTGGGAGTAATTCTCGAGCCGGCCTCGTTGACGATGACCGTCGGCTCTTTGCCATCCATCACGGCAACCACGCTGTTGGTGGTGCCCAAGTCGATTCCAATGATCTTGCCCATCTTTGAGTCTCCAAATCGAGCCGCGCGTACTGGGCGGCTCCGGACCGGGCAGAACCTAACCACACGCTCGCGGGGGTCAACACTCGGCTGCACACAAAATTTGGGCCAGCGACGACGCTTGCGCTTCGAGCGATCTCTCTGGCAGGCTCGGCTCCTGGCGTGACCCACGATATTCGGCTCAGCCAACGCGTTCGCGCCTCGAGGGAGCAGATTTGGCGAGCGTGCTCCGAGCCCCAGGGGCTTGCCAACTGGCAAGCGGACGAGGTGCGCGGCAACTGCAATCCCGGCGGGACCATCCAGCTCGAGTGGGGCGCGCTGGGTGTGAGTCTCGCGCTGCGGGTCACCGAATGGGAAGCCGGCAGCCGCATCGGATTCGAGCAGCCCGACGGTCTGGTCAGGCTAGAGATCTCTGACGAGACGGTCCACTTGACCCAAGAGGGGATCTCGCCGGGTGCCGATCTACAGGGACTGACCTCGTCCTGGCGCGTCGCGCTCGCGCAGCTCGCACACAGCTTGGAGAGGCACCCTGGCCGCGCGCGCCGAGTGCATTGGACGACCGAGATCGTGCCCGCTCCCGCGGAACTCGTGCACATGGCCATGACCGAGCTCGAACTGGCCCGGGGCTGGTTATCTCCGGATGGGGCGATTCCAGCCCGGGGTTTCGCCTATGGCTTCCATCTGCATGAC
The DNA here is from genome assembly GCA_036263015.1 of Polyangiaceae bacterium. Classification (GTDB taxonomy): domain Bacteria; phylum Myxococcota_A; class Polyangia; order Polyangiales; family Polyangiaceae; genus SZUA-265. The sequence goes on from DATAHU010000195.1 coordinate 16,887, forward strand.
GGCAGTTGGCTTTCGGGGCGCGTGCTCGCAAACTCTCACGGCAGAGACATCGCTCTGACTTGCACGGAGGCGGGCGAAGCTTCACTCGCTTTTCGCACGTTCCCGACGGGTGTTGCGAACCAACGATTGGTCGCGCTGGTCTGGTCGGAGTGGGGGGCTCCAACGGAAGCGGGACGTCAACGCCGCGCTGCCCTGAGCAGCGCACTCGAAGAATTGCGCCGCATGCTGGGACGGCGCGGCATCGCCTAGTGCGAAACGGACCGCGTCAGGGCGCTGGGCGCGCGGCATCCCGGCAACAGCGCACTCCCGTGCTGTAGTCGAAATACGTCGGGCCGTGATTGGTGATCTGAGTCGAGCAGCCGCCAGTGGTGCGACGCGCGTAGAAGCCCCCCTTGAACGTGCCTTCCAGATCGTCGACCCACTCGTCTAGATTGCCGACCATATCGAAAACCGCGTCTTTGCCCCAGTGACTGGCGCACGCCTGTGAAGCACCCGTCAGTCTGAGCACGGGGTTGTCGCCATCGAGCATCAAGAGGTTCAAGCGTGGATCCAGATGACCGCTAGACGACAAGCCGTGCAGGATCGAGGCGGGATGATACACTTTGCCGACGTTGCACGTGTCCGCCTGGTACTCGTCGCCGTAGGGAAACGCCGTGTCGCGAGCGCCGCGGCACGCAACTTCCCATTCCTTGGGTGAGCACAAGCGCTTGCCCGCGGCTTCGCAAACCCGCTTGGCGGAGTAGTAAGACAGGTACCCCTGGGGCACGGCGCCCGCTTGGCTGACGGCCATCGCCGTGTATTTGCCGGCACGCTGGAAGTCGCTGATCTCCGGCAGCGGCATCGCGCGCGCTGCGGGTCCCCCCGTCGTGGAGCGCAACAGCTGCCAACGATCGTAGACGAAGGCGAGCATGTTTGGATCGGGCGGGTAAAATGGCGACAGCGGTTCTTTGCTATCACGATCGATCAAACTGACTTCATAGCGATCGATGCAGTAACCCGAAGCCAACACCATGTCGGACGGGCAGCGCGCTCCCTCGGCGCGCGACGCGCGCACGGCTAGCGGCTCCGGCCAAGGCACGAGCCCTAAGCCGATCAAAGCGACGACCGACGCTACGAGGACCCAGGTGTGTCGACTACGGGAACTCGATTTCACGCAGAACCGACGACACGAGACGAAAACGCGATGGCGCTGGTGCCGGAGCTCTCGAACGCACCGAGCCACATCCGAGTCGGGTCTTGGGCGAACACCAGTGACGAGTGAACGTCCATCGGCAACCAAGCCCCCTGCCCGATTTCGTTCTCCAGCTGCGACGGCCCCCAGCCCGCATAGCCGGCGACCCCGACCAGCGGCTTCGGTGCATTGCCCGTTGCCATCAATTCGAGCAACAAGCGCGACGATGAAGCAGTGATGCCCGAACCCGGAATGTCGAACTGTTCCGCAACGCCCGCAGGCTTGTGCTCGGTTCGATACAAGAGCCACACTTGGTCAGTGCTGACGGGACCGCCTGCGCGCACTGACCCTGGAACGCTGATGTTCGGTGCGGAACGCACGTCGGTGCGCTCGAGCAACTCCGACATGCTCATGATTTCGGCCCCATTCAACACCCAGCCGAATGCCCCGTCCTCTCCGTGGGCGGCGAGCAACACCACGGATCGCTCGAAATTCGGATCGCCGAGGGGCGGAGCGGCAACCAACAATCCGGGGGCCAGCGTCGACGACATTGGCCCATAGCCTAGAACGGTTGGGGCGCCTCGTCGAGCGTCCCTGCAGAGGAAGCGCCCACCCAACCACATAGGAGCCAAACGCGCTGTATCGCCGCTGGTTAAGGCGCCCGATCGGGCTGCCGTATATTCGTGTAGACCAGATGGACCACCTCTTGACCGTCAAAGAAGTCGCCGCTCTGCTCAGAGTGTCGTCGCAGACGCTCTACAAAATGTTGGAGCAGGGAGGGATCCCAGCCATCAAAGTGGGGAGTCAGTGGCGCTTCGAGCGCGATAAGGTCCGCGCGTGGTTGGAATCGCGCGAGGGCCAGCCGCGGCGCCCCGATGGGGATCCGCTCGACCAGTAACGAAATCTGAAATCAGCAAACGAACCAGTGTGTTCGTTGGCGCGCGCAACAATGGGACAGCCAGAGGGGTTGCCGCGCTCAAGTCGTATAGTCACCGTTGATGTGAACGTATTCGTCGGTCAGGTTGCAACCCCAGGCCGTCGCAGTGTGTTCACCTAGGCCCAGATCTGCGCGCAGAACCACCGTTTCCGACGCCATGGCCTGGCTGATCACCGCGTGCGGCAAATCGGTGGGCACACCGCGGGCGAACGCTTGGTGCTCTCCGATCCACACGCTGAGCCGTTCGACGGCGAGTTCGGCTCCCGAACGACCGAGTGCCATCAACACGCGCCCCAAGTTCGGGTCGCGCCCAGTGATCATCGACTTGATGAGCGGAGAAGACACCACCGTCCGCGCCGCGGCCCGAGCATCTTGTTCACTGTGCGCGCCGCTGACCACTGCTTCGATCAGCGTGGTCGCCCCTTCGCCGTCACGCGCCAAGTCCTTCGCCAACTCGACGGAGACGGCGAGCAGCGCCTTTTCCAGCTGCGCTGCTTGCGTCGGATTATCGGACAGGCACGGGCCCCCAGCTGCGCCGTTTGCGAACACCAACATGGTGTCACTCGTGGAGGTGTCCATATCCACGTCGACCATGTTGATGCTGGCATTGCCCACCCGGCGCACGGCATCTTGCAGCCAGACCGAGGAAACGTTGGCATCGGTCGTGAGAAAACAGAAGACCGTGGCCATGTCCGGGTGAACCATGCCACTGCCCTTGGCGCTGCCGGCGACGGTGTATACGACGCCGTCGATCTCGAACCGCACAGCGCGCACTTTCTCGACCGTATCCGTCGTCATCATCGCGCGTGTGAAGCGGCGGCCGCTCTCGCGCGCCAGCTCGATGCGTGGCATCACGCTGGCGATCCGATCCAGTGGGAGCGGGCGCGCGATCACACCCGTGGAGGCAACGAGCACGAGTTCGGGATCGAGCCCCAAGTGAAGCGCGGCGGATTCCGTCATCTTGCGCGCATCGGCTATCCCACGTTCACCCATCGCGACGTTGGAGCACCCCGAGTTGACGACTAGGGCCTGGGCGATGCCTTTCTGCACACGCGGACGAGTGACGGTGACCGGCGCGCCGCAGACCTTGTTCTTCGTAAACAAGCCGCCCACCGCGCAGGGTCGCTCCGACACCAGCAGCCCCACATCGAAACGCGGTTCATCACCGTAGGTTTTGATCTGAGCGTACGCAGCCCCGGCCTTCCAGCCCAGGGGGGACGTGATACTCGCGGACTCCAACCACTCGAGCTGCACCTGACACCGACAATCTTTCTGGATCTCGCCGATCGGCTCGTTTGCCTCTCAGCTTTCGACGCAAATCTGTCGTTTGGATCCGTAAAGCTTGTAGCGAGTCTACCCTCGGGGCGCAAGCGCGCTAGAATCACGGGACGGGCGTGGCGGAACCAGCAAAAGTAAATAGCATCTTCGACGTCAAGACGTGGCAACAACTGTCGAGCCTCGTCGATGGCCAGGACGTCTCGTTCCTCGATGGCTTGCTCCAGAGCTACTTGGAGACGGCCGCCGAGCACATCGAAACGCTGCGCAACGACAAAGCCGACATCGCGGCGCTACGCCGTGCAGCTCACACGCTGTTCGGCAGCAGCTTGAGCATCGGCATTCCAAGTATCGCCACCATCTCGCGCAAGCTCGAACTCGAACTCGGTCGCATCCCCGTCTACGACTTGGCCGATCGCATCGCGAAGATCGAGCGACAGCTCGAACGTGTCCGCCAAAGCTACCCTCAGCAGCTGGAAACCATTCGCAGCACCAAAACCTGAAGCGCCGCGAAATCCTGCATCGCAGTAGACAGAAACTTGGGACCCAACCTAGAGTTGGCGTGTGAAGTTCGCGCGCGGAAGTTTCGCCCACGCCAGTCTTGGTGCCGCGCTTGCTCTGACGTCCAGCGGCGCCGCTCATGCCGACGACGAGCTCGAACCGCTGACTGGCAAAGACCAGACCCAACAAGAGCCTGCCAGCGATCACGGGCCGGAGTTGGCAGCGCGAGTCGGGTACGCCAGCGCGTTCGGACGCATCGAACGCGGTGAGCGGATCCGACAGACGCTGGCCGGTGCGGTCCCCTTCTGGGTCGACCTTGGGTATCGACTCGACTCGCATTGGTTCGTGGGTGTGTTCGGGCACTATGGGCTGGGCATTGCGAGCGCAACCTCGAAGAGCGATTGCTCGGGTTGCAACCACAGCTGGCTGCGTTTCGGCCTGCAAGCGCAGCACCGCTGGTTGCTGGGACCACGACGCGCGATTTGGCTAGGCCTCGGCTTGGGTCGCGAATACCTCAACACCAGCATCGATCAGCACGCGCAGCACTCGCGCAGCATCTCGGGGTGGGAATGGCTCAATGCGCAATTCGGCTGCGATTTCCAGCCTGCCGAAGGATTTGGGGTCGGGCCGTTCCTGGGTTTTTCGCTCGGCACGTACACCACCGGGCGGGAGCGTTGCCTCGACGAGACCCTGTGTCCGCGCCTCGAGCGCGACGTGACCAAAGATCTAGAGGCGCCGGGGATTCACGGCTGGGTTAACGCGGGCGTCCGCTTCGTGCTGTTTCCGTAGAGCTCGGCCTGCGCGCACGCGACACGGCCAAACCCGCAGTGGATTCGGAAAGGTCGTGCAGCCCCTTGGACGACGCTGACCTTCGTCCTATGCAGGCAGGCGTGGCGGCCGAGCACGAAACCCAACCGGGACAGACCCTGGATGACGAGCTGCTGGCCGCCGAGCAACTCGCCGCCAACGACTCGGGCACGCTGCCGATCGCGACGCACACGGCGCACACGCATCGAGCGCACGAAAAGAAGCCCTTAGGGCCCGACTCAGAGCTCGTCACGGTAGCGCGCTGTTGTTATCAGTTCGGCGCAGAGGTCGCGCGGGGCGGCCTGGGACGGATCCTCTACGCGCGCGACCGGCGCTTGAATCGAGGTGTCGCGATCAAGGAATTGTTGCGACCTACGCCCTCCGGCGAGGCGCGGTTTCTGCGCGAGATCCAAGCCACGGTCAAGCTGCAGCACCCGAACATCGTCTCGATTCACGAAGCGGGGCGTTGGCCAGACGGGCAGCTCTTTTACGCGATGAACTTCGTCGCGGGCAAAACGCTGCTCGACGAGATCCGAGAGACCCGCGACACGCCGAGCCGGATCGCGTTGTTGCCCAAAGTCGTGGACGTCGCCGAGGCGCTAGCCTTCGCACACAGCCAAGGTGTGGTGCATCGCGACTTGAAGCCCGTCAATGTGTTGGTCGGGCCTTTCGGCGAAACCGTCGTGATCGATTGGGGGCTCGCAAAGTTCGTAGCCGAGCCGGCGTTCGAAGGTGTTCATGAGGTGAACATACCGCGCGCCGGGTTCACGCGGACCGGTTTGGTGGTTGGCTCGCCGCCGTACTTGCCACCCGAACAAGCCCGCGGTGAAGAGGTCGACGAAACGTGCGACGTCTACGCAATCGGCGCAATGCTCTATCATGTGCTGAGCGGCAAGGCCCCTTACGCTGAGGTAGCGGCGGAAGCACAACTCGAGCAGATCCGCAAAGGGCCACCCAAACCCTTGGGTCAGATCGCGCCGGACTTGCCCAAAGACTTGCTGGCAATCGTGGACAAGGCGATGGCACGTCTTCCCGTCGAGCGCTATCCGAACGCCAAGGCACTGGTCGAGGAGCTTCAACGCTTCACACGCGGCCTGTTCGTCAGCGCCTACGAATACGGCTTCAAGGATCGCCTGAAGCGTTTCGTCCAACGCAACCTCGCCGCTGTGATAGTCGCGTTCGTCGCGATCGTCGTGATCGTGGTGCTGGGGACGATCAGCTTGGTCAGCGTTCGCTTGGAGCGCGACGTGGCGCGCCAGAACGAAGCCTTCGCGCACGAGCAACTCAATCTTGCCGAGCAGCGCGCACGTACGTTGGTCGTGAGTCAAGCTGCATCCCGCACCGATTCCGACCCGACGCTTGCGATCGCTTGGCTCAAGCGACTAGACGACCCCGTGGCAGGCGCACCCAGCGTCGCGGCACGCGCGGAAGAGTACGGAGTGGCTCGCTGGATCTTGCGGGGCCACACGGATTCGATCAATTGCACGGCCGTATCCCCTGATGGAAAAACCATCGTCTCGGGTAGCGACGACCACACGCTGATGGCCTGGACGCTCGGTGCGGAACAACAACGCACATTGCGGCGGCACAGCGATCGCGTCACCGACTGTGAGTTCTCGCCCGATGGGCGCTGGTTGGCATCGGCCAGCTACGATGGCAACGTGATTCTTTGGAACACGCAAAGCTGGCAGCCAAGAGCGCTCCCCAATCAGGGCGACGCGGTGAAGTCGCTCGCGTTCTCCCCTGACAGCCAGCACTTGGCGTCGCTGGGAGCCAACAACCGCATGCGCATTTGGCGCCTTTCGGACGGTTCAGTTTCGGAGTTCGACGCCCCGAGCGCGCGCTGGCCATTCGTCAATTTCTACGCAAATGATCGCGTGCTTTCAGGACCCCACGAAGGTCGAGTTCGCAGCTGGCGCCTCGACGGCTCTTTCGTCCAATCGCCCATGGGCCTTGCGGCAATCACGATCGCAACCCCCGAGCCGAGCACAGGAGCCATTCTCCTCGGCACCCAAGCGGGTGAATTGCTCGAGTGGAATCCACTGACCGATGACGTGACGCCCATCACGCAGCTGGGCTCACCGCTGAGCGCCTTGGCGACACGTCAAGCCGAAACGGGCTACGCGGCCGTGGCCACGATGGCCGGCGACGTCGTCGACGTCGATTTGACGCGCAAGGAAGCCCACGACGCCATGCGACACACGGAACGTGTGCTCGCGCTGGCCGTCTCTCCCGATCAACGTTTCATCGCGTCCGGCGGATGGGATCGCGGGGTTCGCTTGTACGACGTCAAGAGCAACGATACACGACTGCTGCGCGGCCACAGCGACGTGATCAGCGATCTAGTGTTCACCCCAGATAGCCGTTATCTTATAACCGCTTCGTGGGACAAGACGTTGCGAGTTTGGCCGTTGGACGACGCGTTGCACTTGCAGCGCCGCGTTTTGCGAGGGCATCAGATCGGTGTCCACAGCGTGCGCTTCTCACCCGATGGCCGCCTCATCGCCAGCGGAGGCCACGACGACACGGTTCGATTGTGGAATACCGCCGACGGCAGCTCGCGCGTGTTGCGTGGTCATGAAGACCACGTCTATCGGGTATTGTTCTCTCCCGATGGTAAGCAGTTGGCCTCGTCGAGCGACGACAAGACAATCCGAATCTGGAACACCAAAGACGGGTCGTGCACGCAGGTGCTCAAAGGACACGAAGCCGACGTCGAAGAGCTCGCGTTCTCTCCGGATGGCAAGCACTTGGTCTCGGGCTCGGAGGATCAAACCGCGCGGATCTGGGATCTGAGCAGCGGCGAGTCCAAAGTCTTATTTCACGATCACGCGGTCACCGGAGTCGCGTTTCATCCGAGCGGCGCTCTGTTCGCCACGGGCAGTCGTGCGGGCGACGTGCGCGTCTTCGATCTCTCGGGCAAACAAACTGCGGTCTATGACGAGCAGGGCGGCGAAGTGTTTGCCGTGGCGTTCTCTCCGGACGGCCGGTGGTTGGCATCGTCGGGCACGACGGGCAGCCTCACGCTGCGCGAAGTGGGCACGCGCAAAGCAGTGCGCTGGACCACCTTGCCCGGCGCCCGCGGGGTCGAGTTCTCGCCCGATGGACGCTATCTCGCCGTGAGTGGCACGAGCACGAGCTTGTGGCTGTGCGAAATCCCATCGGTCACTTGCAACGAACTCAGAGCACACCAGAGCCAAGTGCGCGGTATGCGTTTTCTACCCGACTCACGGGCGTTGGTTACCGCGGGCGGCGACGGCAATCTGCTGTTGTGGGACGTAGAGACCTTCGAGCACCGAGTGTACGAAGGTCACCGCGCTCCGATCTTCGACGTCGACGTCTCTCCAGATGGTGCTTGGATCGCCACCGCGAGTGGGGACGAGACGGTCCGGGTGTGGCCGAAAGTCCCGGTTTCGAACCAGAGCTCCCTGCTGGGCAGACTCTCCGAGTTGACGCAGGAAACCCTCTCGGGGGTATCGGACGTCCTGCCCTAGCTCGGGTTCAGCAGCTCGGCGAAGTCCCCAGAGAAAAAGCTGAGGACATCTGCCGAGGCAGGTATAATTTGCCACACGAATGGGCTCTACCCTCGTTCAGACGCTGACTGAGGACGATTCGCCGAGCACGCAATCGGGCGCCGCGAGTCGCGAGGCAGCCCTGTTCGTGCTGCTCGAGGGTGATCGACCGCTGGCGATGTCGTCGCGTCACTCGCTCGGGGACGCCGTGCGAGTGCGGGTCGGACGCGGTACCGAGCGCAAGCTCGAGCGGCCCGCCGATCCGCGCACCAACGATTTGCAGCTCTTCGTTCCCGACGCGCGCATGAGCGCCAACCACGCCTTGTTTGCCTGCGTCAGCGGCCGCTGGTTCGTCGAAGACAGCGGTTCTCGCAACGGGACGCGGGTGAACGGCGAATCGATCGAACAACACGAGTTGCAAGACGGTGATCTGATCGAAGTCGGACGCACGACGCTGCTATTCAAAAGCGACGTTGCAAGACTCGCCCAGCCCGATACGGACGCTGAACAGTTCTCGCCCGATGATCCGTTCACGCTGAATCCAGAGCTGGCGAGCGACTGGGCGCAACTGCGGACGATCGCGCCCTCGCAAGAGATCGCGATCTTGATCGAGGGCGAGAGTGGGACCGGCAAGGAAGTGTTAGCCCGGAAGATCGCTCGCTGGTCGGGGTTAGCGGGTGATTTCGTCGGGGTCAATTGCGGCGCGCTACCTGCAACGCTCATCGAAAGTGAGCTCTTCGGGTCCGTGAAGGGCGCTTTCTCGGGCGCCGTCTCACATCGCATCGGCCTGATCCGCAGCGCCAACAATGGTGTGCTCTTCCTCGACGAGATTGGCGATTTGCCGGTCGCATCGCAGGCGGCGTTGCTACGCGTGCTGCAAGAACACGAGGTGACGGCGGTTGGCGCCACGCGCCCCGAAGCGGTCAATCTGCGCGTCATATCTGCCACCCACCGCAACTTGGACAAGGCCGTCGAGGTCGGTCATTTTCGGCACGACCTGTTTGCGCGCATCGCCGGTTTTCGCACGCATCTGCCCCCGGTTCGCGAACGACGTGAGGATCTCGGCATCCTGATCGGGCAGTTGCTCAAGAACTCGCAACATGAAAAACCAACCCTGGCTCCCGACGCCGTGCGTTGCATGTACAACTATGCGTGGCCCTTGAACGTGCGTGAGCTCTCACACGCGCTCGGCACCGCATTGTTGCTTGCCGCCGGCAACCCAATCCAGCGCCAACACTTGCCCAAGGCTGTGCAAGAGGCCAAGGTCGAACGCGAACCGGTGCTGACGGGTGAACAACAGAAGCACCGCGAGGAGATCGCACTGCTGTTGCGCAAGCACTCCGGCAACGTGAGCGCCGTTGCGCGCGAGACGGGTAAAGCACGGATGCAGATCCAACGCTGGATCAAGCGCTACAATCTGGACCCTTCCCAATATCAGTCATAGTCCCGGCGCCACGTTCACTTGGGGCACGCCTGATCGCACGATCGCGACAAGGGCACACACTTGCGGCGCGAACAGATGGCGCTGTTGCCACAAGTGTGGGTGACGCAACGCCTTTGAATCTCGTCACAGCGCTCGCGGCACTCGGCGTCAGGGCTACCCTTGAGCGCCGAGATCGCCTGCTCGTAGCAGCTCATGTCGCACTCGGCCTCGACGCGAAAGCACGTGTTCGCCACATTGCAATCGGGAGCCTTGCAACTGCGCTCGCATTCGCGCGCAGGCTTGTCGCATTCGCGAAAGCACGTCGTGATACTCGTGAAGGGCGCACCGTCGTGAGTGCTCGCAGGCGCGGGCACTGGTTCTTCGACACTTGGCGCAGGCGCGACCTCGACGACCGGCGCCGGATTCGTGAGCGGCGGACTCGGTGGCGGCAGCGCCGGCGGTGGCAGCGGCGCGCTCACGATCTGCTCACTGTTGGTCTGTGGTGTACGTCCGAAGCGATACCAAGCCAGCAAGCCCAGTGCCCCCAGTACGCCCGCGCCGAGCAAACCCGACAACAAAAAGCGAGAGCGTGCGCGCTTCTTGTGCTTGGCGCGCGTGGTCTCGGGCGGCGCTGTGCACACCCGGGTGAGCTCGGTCGCTGCTTCGCCGGCAGAGGCAAAGCGATCCCAAGAACTGCGCGCGCAGGCGCGCGCGAACCAAGCGTCGAACCCCGGCGGTACCCGCCCGTTTTGTGACGGCACGGGCAAGGGAGCCGTGCAGACTGCGTGAAAGATCTTCTCGGTCGAATCTTGGTCGAACGGACGCCGTCCGAGCAAACACTCGTAAGCGATCACCCCAAACGCCCAGATGTCCGCGCGGTAGTCAACGTCCCCCGAGGCGCCGATCTGTTCGGGACTCATGTAATCGGGCGTGCCCAGCATCACCCCACCGCGAGTGTTGTGGGCTCGGGTGGCGATCCCGTTCTTGGCGATCCCGAAATCCAACACCTTGGCCACTTCGCTGTCGCGATCGCGCACGATGAAGATGTTGTCGGGTTTCAGATCGCGATGAACGATGTTCGCCTCATGCGCCCTGTCCAGAGCGCGCGCGACCTGCTCGAGCACGCGCGCCGTATCGGCTGGCGTCAGCACTTGCGAACGATCGAGACGTGCTCCGAGCGACTCACCCTCGAGCAGCTCCATCACGATGAACGGGATCGCGCCGTCTTGACCAAAGTCGAGGACTTGAACGACGTGTGGACTGCGCAAGCGCGCCGCGGCTTGGGCTTCGCTCAAGAATCGTTCGAGCGCCTCCGGGTGACGCGCCAGTTCGGGATCGATCAGCTTGATCGCAACTTGCGAACGCAGCGTCAGGTGCTCGGCTCGCCAAACGCTGCCCATGCCGCCCCGTCCGAGTTCGGCGGTCAGCCGATACTTTCCGGCCAGCACTGGCGGGACGAACGACAACACAGGCGCGGACGCTAAATCAGCTGCAAGCTTTCGACCATAGGCTTAGGACCGGCCGCGCGAGTTGCTGGCCGAACGGCTACCTCGCTGACGCGTTGCCCACGGTGACTCAGCCGCTGACCGCGCCCGTCGCTTCTTCCTGCAATAGCGCGTGCTGGATTACCTCTAGCAAGGTCTCCAGGCGATAAGGCTTCTGCAGATAGCCAGCAAAGTGCGACTCTCTCAGGGCCACGGCGGTGTCACTCTGGGAATGACCCGAGGTCAGCACCATAGGCGCCGAACAGCCGAGCTCGCGAGCACGATTGAGCACCTCGACGCCAGTCAGATCGGGCATCGATAGGTCGACCACGACTAGGCGAAAACCGAGCGGCATGCGTCGGATACGCTCGAGCGCCTCTTGACCACTGACCGCGACGTCCACTTCGAAGCCGTGCTGATCCAGAACCAACGCCGTCAATCGGGCCACCGACGGCTCATCGTCGACGACCAGAACTCGCCCAGCACCGTGCCTGGGGGTGCGAGCGCGGGCATCGCCAGCGTTCACGGAACCCCCCGTGTCCAATCCTGCCGATACGACCCCGTAAGGCGGCAGGTCCCGATCGGGACCACAGTCCGCTTCTGCGGTCTTCGCGCTGATTCCAGATGTCGTTTGCATTCGCCCGTCCCCTCTTGCCGCATTGCCAATACCCGCCGCGTTGCCCTCGAAAGACCGTCTCGGGAAAGCATGGGCCTCGTTCTCTCCAACCCCAATAGGCCAACGTTCTTGCCTAATGGACTAGAACGGCCACCCCCGGCGTTGATGAAGTACTCGTTCCCAATTAGCTCGCTGTTTGACCCGGTTGCTTGACGATCACCGCTGTGATTGCTGGCCCACTGGCATCTAACCCGTTCCCTTGCGGCGTCCTGTCGTTCCCCCTGCCGCCCGGTAAGTCTAATCTCGCCCACACGGGTCGAACCAGTCCGATTTGTGGGCTAGTTGGCCAGTGGCCCTTGGCAGAAAGCCTGCAGCGTATCGTACTCGTCGAATTCGTGAGCGAAACCCGCCTTTTCCCGGAAGGGCGCGGTATCGATCACGATCGGGTATTTGAGGTGGTTGATGGCCCCTCGAGGCAGCTTCGGCAACCCGAACTTTCCAAGCAGAAGCGGCAGCATCGATTCGGGGATCGCGACTTGCTCGCGTCCCGTCTCTTGAATCAGGGTGGAAATTGGCAGAGGGGCCGGGCCCGCCACGTTGAATACGCCCCGCAGGCGGCGGGTGAGCGCCAGGATCACCGCGCGCACAGCATCGCTCTCGTGCATGAACTGGAACAAGGGATCGAACCCGAGCACGGTTGGCACCTTCGGGCCGCGCAAGAATTCAGCGAGCGTCCCATGATGGGTCGGTCCCAGCGTGTAGCACAAACGCAAAACGGCAGTGTCGATCGCGGGATAACGCCAGAGGGCTGAGCCGGCATAGAGATCAGCGGCGACGAGATCGGCAAGCTCGGGGAAGTCTTCGCCGGTCATCGGCGGTTCGTCTTCGCTGTGATAGAGCGGCGACTCGGGCGTCGCGCCGTAATAGGTATGCCGCCCAACGAACACCGCACAGCCGACGCCGTAGCGATCGCAATGCTCGATTGCCGCCTTGGTGCCGCCAAGACTCAAACGATGTCGCTCGGAGTCTGCGCTGTGTAGATGCGTGACCGTTGCCATGTGCACGAGCGCCTCGGGACGCCAAGTGCGAAACACGTCTTCGGCTTCGCGTTTGCGCAAATCGGTAGCGACCACTTCGACCCCTGGCGGCGCGTCGAGCCAAGGACGCTTGTCGATACCGAGCACCTCGTGGCCCTGCGCACAAAGCTGTTCGGCAATCGCACGTCCGAGCCGCCCCGATATACCTGTGACCAGTACTCTCATAGCCGCCGATATGTCTGTTTGCCTTCGTCGATTAGTTCACGAATCCGAGCTTTGACCAATTCGACCATGCCGTGAATCTGCTTGTCGTCTTCGTGGCCGTTGCCTTCGAGCCAGATCGGTGCGCCAAAACGAATCTCGATCTTCACGGGCAGCGGCAGAGCAAAAAGGTACGGTGTGACCGGCAGGTACGGAAGGCCAAACCACTTGCCCAAGCGATACAGGTTCGCCACCGTGGGCACCGCTTCACCTCCGCCGAGCACGCAAGTAGGGATGATTGGGGTCTTGGTTTCGAGCGCGAGGCGTACGAAGCCGGTACCAAAGCGCACCAAGTCGTGGCGTTCGGAGTAGAGCTTCGCAGTGCCTCGCGTGCCCTCGGGGAAGACCATCAACAAGCGATCGTCTTCGAGCAAGCGTCGTGCATGCTGGGGCAGACCCGTGACTTGACCGACCCGCGTCGCCCACTCGGACAAGAAGGGTAACTCGCTGATGAACGCGTCTGCCATGCCTTGCGCCAGACGCGGCGGCTCGAGCTCGAAGAAGCAGGCAGACACCAACATGCACGCGTCGATCGCATACCCCCCCGAATGATTCGCGACCAACATCGCGCGGCCCCGCTTCGGCACGTGCTCGATGCCATGACATTCGGTTCGGAAGTAGCCGTGATAGATCTTCCAGAACAGTTGGGCAGCTTGAGCCAAGTGACGCTTGGAAACTCCATACGGGTCGATCCCGGCAGACCCGAATGGCAGTTCGAGCCGTTCGATTCGTTCCTTGACGTCGGCATCCGAAACCACGCTGAGCCTGTATCACACGCCAACGCACGGCAGCTGAAAAAGTCTCACCGACGAGAGCTTGCCCGCGCCACGACACTCGCGCTTCAAAGCCATGCGCGAAATACGTAGAGCAGTCGCTCCAAGACGCGCGCGAGCCAGGGCCGCGCCTGATGTTCGGCAAGTGAGATCTCGTGGCACTGCGTCAGGTCGTGGAGGAACACCCGCCGGGCTCGTTCGGCGAAGTCCTCGTCCAGCACCGACAGATTGAGCTCCCGGTTGTTCGCGATCGAAATGTAGTCGAGGTTGAAGCTGCCGGTCGTTACCCACCGGCGATCCACGATCGCCGTCTTCGCGTGCAAGACCGTCGGCAGCCACTCGAAGATCCGCACCCCAGCGGCGAGCAAAGGCTTCCAGATCCCACGACTGGCAAGCCGTATCAGCGGTACATCGCTGAGCCCCGGCAAGATGATCCGGACATCGACGCCGCGCCGAGCCGCGCTCACCAGCGCGCGCCGGATCTTGCCGTTCGGCAAGAAATAGGCATTGGCGATGAACACCTCGTGTTGGGCGGCGCGCAGGCGCGCCAAATAGGCGTGCACGGCTTGGCGCTTGCCGAGGTAACCAGCGTGCGCAAGCACAGCGACGCGGATCTCATCGCCCAGAGCCGCCTCGGTCTCGCCGACCGTCCTGGTCAAATCGGTGGCCACGCCACCCGCTTCAAGCCAAGAATCGAAAAAGGCTTCCGCCAGAGCGCGTACGACCGGACCATTAACCTCCAGCACGTCATCACGCCAACCGGGAGCACCGTTGCTGGCGTCCAGCCACTGATCGGCAATGTTGAGCCCCCCCACGAACGCGAGCCGCTGGTCCTTGAGTAACAGTTTGCGGTGGTCGCGCCTCGAAATGTGCCAGCCGAAACGTCGCGTGAGTGGACTGAGTGGATTGTATTCGACGACGCGCGCACCAGCGGCTCTCAGCTGTTCGAAGTGGCTCCGCGGCGTGCCAAAGGACCCCAAGCTGTCGTAGATTAATCGGACCTCGACGCCGCGAGCGCACGCCGCTGATAGCGCGTTGAAGAACTTCAAGCCTATGTGATCGGCAGCGAACCAGTACATCTCGAACCAAATCGAGCTCTGGGCGCTGTTGATGGCCTCCAGCATCAGGTCGAAGATCTGCTCGCCGTGCGTGAGCAGTTGCACTCGGTTGCCGGCGATGAACTGCTCTGAAGCAGAGCGCAGGCGCCCTGGCATGCGCCACTTCCGACCAATTCTCGCCTGCACCATGAGCCAGCATAGTGCACATGCCGGGCTTGGAAAGAGGTTCGAGGCTTGGCGCAACGGCGCCCCGACGCTAGGCTGCCGGGGCTCATGCGCGCCTTTGTTCTGATCGCACGGCTCTGGTTCTTCGCCCTGCTCTGGTCATCGGTGTCCCCAGCTCAGACTGCGACGGAAGCGCCCGCTAGCGTTCCGACACCCCGTTGGGCCAACCAGCTATACAACAAAGTGCGCGCGAGTGTGGTCCTGATCCGAACTCGACAAGCCGAAGGTACGGGGTTCCTATTCCATTCACCGCGCCACATCGCGACCGCCTTTCACGTCGTGAGCGAGGGGCAGCCCATCAAAGTGATACTCGCCAGCGGGCGCGAGTTGGGAGCCCGGGTCGTCGCTTGGGACGAGGAATGGGACATCGCACTTTTGGAGTTGGCGGAGGCTCTCGACGCCCCGGTGCTGGGCCCCGTCAGCAGCGATCACGGTCAAGTGGGTGATCCCGTCGCCGCCATCGGTAACCCGTGGGGAGGCGAGGAGCGCAAGCAGCCGGGATCTCGAGCCCCAGTCTGGGCGCTGAGCCAGGGGGTGATCAGCGCACCTCCGAGCGATCTGATCCAAACCGATGCCCCTGTTAACCCAGGCAACTCAGGAGGGCCGCTGCTCACTCAGCACGGCGAAGTCGTGGGAGTGCTCGTGGTGCGCGTCGCGGGCTCAGACGGGATTTCCTTCGCAGTTGCGATCGCGCGCATGAGTGAGCTCGTCAAGCAGCTCGGACGTCAGAGCGAATACCAAGGGCCGGGCAATCGCATCGATGGTCAATTGGGTTGGGTCGCGCTAGCCGAACACGAGTTGTCGGGAGTGATCGCCGGGCCGCGCTGGACGCTCCACGACTGGGCAGGGATCGCGCTGCTGGGTGGCCGGCTTTGGGGCGGCACCGAAGTCAGCTCGCCACTGTCCTTGATGGATCGTAGTCGCTGGCTGCTCGAGGCCGAGGTTTACTATTTGCTCGTCTCGAGTGAATCGTTGTCGATACCGATCGGGCTCGGCCTCGGGTCCACTTGGGACGACATCAAGAAACGCGACGCCAGTGTGGTCAACGGGCAACTCGCCGAAGCCCAAAGCAAGAGCAAAGTATTCGACACGCGGCTGGCAGTCAGCGTCGGCGTGCAGAGCGACGCGATCCTGATCGACACCGCGATCTACGCTTTTGGCAAGGCGGGCACGGGCGCGCGACTAGGCCTGAACTTGGTTTTCTGACACGCGAGCGGAACGTGCCCTCCTCCACGTTCCGCTCGAGTCAACCTTCAGAGCTGAGTATCGGCGGAGGCGCTGGGAAGCGCGTTGGGACACTTCGTCGTCAGTTCTTTGCAAGCATCCAGGTTGCCGACGGACGCAGCGTCGGCGTTGATCTTCGTCAGGTCGCTATCACAGGTGACATTGCCGAGCGTGTTCGCAATCGCGTCTAGGCTCGCGGTCAGACACGCCTCGAGCTGTCCGACGGTCACGCTACAGCCAGCAAGTGAAGTCGTCGTGGGCAGCTGTGTAACCGAACTGCCAGCGGCATCGAGCGGAGCATCCTTGTAAGCCGCTTTGCACTGGCTGACCATGTCCTCACAGCTCGGGGCGTTCATAGCGCCCGCGCCACCCAGACCGGCGAACGCCGTAGCAAACAAGCCGCTCATGTTACAAACCGCGTTCATGACCTTGTCGGACGAGAGCGCGGCTTTGTAGCTCTCACCGATCGCATTGAGATCGTCCTGGTTCACCGAACTCAGGAGTTTGTCCTTGGACACCGACGACTGAACCGTGGTGCCACCGCTGCTGCTGCTGCTGCTGTCTTTGTCGTCGCCACCACCGCCACAGCCGAGCGTGCAGATCAAACCGACGGCAACGAAACTCAGAATGCCATTTCTCATTGAAAGTCTTCCTCCAGCCAAGGGTCCACAAGCATAGTCAACGAAACCAGCGAGGCACAGAAATGTCCGCTCCGAATCCTGCGAACCTCGGGCCCGCGTCGTCCAACGCTGCCCGCCTACGGCGGCACACCTGCGTTTCTTCCCATCGACTCCGCTGAGGAGCCAAGCTCCGCGCCGGACCTAGCCCAAACGAGTCCGGCCCCGACACCGACACGCGCCCACTCGCTGTTGACGTCACCAAGCGTCGCAGCCTCTACTCACCCAGCGCAAACCTGGCTTCGAGCCAAGCGCCGATTGCGTCGGGACAGGAGGAGAGGATCGATGACCAACATCACAAGGTTGTTCGAAGAGTGTGCGGCAATCGCCCGCGAGCACGCCGTCAAAGTAGATGCTCAGGGGAGCTTCCCGGAGGAGGCAATAGCTGCCCTCGCACAACGGGGCTTGCTGGGGTTGTTGTCGGCCACCGATGTCGGCGGTCTGGGTCAAGGTCTGCGACAGGCCGCGCACGGGGTTCGGCTCTTGGCCCAAGCGTGTGCCTCGACGGCGATGGTAACTTGTATGCACTACTCGGCCACGGCGGTGATCGAGAAACACGGACCCAAGACGGTCCGGGAAGCGATCGCGAAGGGCGCTCACTTGTCGACACTAGCATTCTCGGAGGTGGGCTCGCGAAGTCAGTTCTGGGCGCCCGTTTCGAGCGCACGCCGAGACGGCAATGACGTCGTGCTCGACGCAGAAAAATCGTTCGTGACCTCGGCCTCGCGCGCGACGGCTTATGTGTGGTCGAGCCGCCCGCTCGAAGGCGAAGGAGCTTCGACTCTGTGGCTCGTGCCGCGCGCGGCCAACGGTTTGCAAGTTGCGCGTCCCTTCGACGGGCTGGGTTTACGCGGCAACGACTCGGCGCCCGTGACCGCACGCGGGACACGAGTTGCCGAAAGCGCGCGCTTGGGTGACGAGGGCGGCGGTTTCGGAGTCATGATGGGTATCGTGCTGCCCTTCTTCAACGTGATGAACGCCGCGACGTCCGTGGGGTTGATGCAGGAAGCGACGCGCTTGGTCGCGGCCCACGCAGGGCGAACGAAGTTCGAAAATCAGGGCAGCGCTCTGTGCGATCTGCCGACGATTCGAGCACAGATTGCGAAGATGCAAGTGCGCACGGACATGGCTTTTGCGCTGTGGCAAGACACGCTCGACGCAATCGAGGGCGGCCGCCCCGAGGCACAGCTGCGCGTGCTCGAGTCCAAGGCTGCGTGCAACGACGCCGCGAACGAGGTCTTGGACGTGGCCCTGCGCGTGACGGGCGGCGCGGGTTATCGCAAAGATCTCCCCATCGAGCGTCTGTTTCGGGACGCGCGCGCCGGCTCGGTGATGGGCCCAACTGCGGACGTCCTGTACGAGTTCATTGGCAGGGCTGTCACCGGGTTGCCCCTATTCTAATGGACCGATTCCCAGCCACTGAGTTCCGAGTCACTACGGCAAGGCAATCTCGATGACACGCAAACTGGTTCTCGGCGCGGTCGCTTATGACCCCAAAGTAATTACGATTTGGGACGGCTTTCAGCGCTACTTCGCTGCGCGCAATTTGCCGTTCGACTACGTCTTGTTCACCAACTACGAAAAGCAAGTCGAAGCCCAATTCGACGGCGTAATCGACGTCGCCTGGAATTCGCCTCTGGCGTGGGTCCAGAGTGTGCACCTAGCAAACGCCCTTGGGCGCAAGGCGAGCGCCATCGCCATGCGCGATACGGATTGCGATCTGACGACGGTGATCGCCGTTCGATCGGATTCGCGGTTCGCCTCGCCCGCAGACTTGAATGGCGCCCGAATCGGCTTCGGCGCAGCCGATTCACCTCAGGCGACGATTCTACCCCAAGCCTTCCTGCTCCAAGCAGGCGTGTCTCAGGCGACGATCGACGGCGGACGTCTGTTCGATGTCTCGCTCGGCAAACACGGCGATCATGTCGGAGGTGAACGCGACGCGGCGCGCGCCCTGGCCAGGGGCGAGTTGGACGCTAGCTGTGTGCTCGATGCGAACTTGGCGGCCTTCATGAACGAAGGCATCTGGGCGCAGGGGGCGATTCGGATTCTGGCGCGAACGCCACGCTACGATCACTGCAACTTCACGGTCCTCGACGGGGCACCACCCGAGCTCGTGGCGCGCTTCCTCGAGGAGTTGTTGGCGATGGATTACGCGAACCCCGAGGTACGCCCATTGCTCGACCTCGAAGGACTGAAAGCTTGGCGTGCCGGGCGCACGCAAGGTTACCAAGCGTTGGAGGCAGCAGTTGTGCGCTCGCCCGCGTTCGCGCGCTGGCTCGAAGCGGCTAGACATACTTGCAAGTGATGCGCGTTCTCGAGCTCGGAACCCTCGATCACGCGACCGGCGCCGCGACCCTGTTGCGTCGGGCGCTCGCACTATCCCATAAAGGTGAACAGCTGTTGGTGCGCGGAGACTCCCGCGATCTCGGCTTCACCCTCGACGTATTCGCTCGCAGTGAAGGACATCGACTGCTGCACGAGGGCACGCATCTGATCCTCGAATGCGGCGGCAGCGCTGCTGCCAAACGAGCGGGGGCCCGACGCGCCGGTGGACCCAATCCGACCCTCGGCGAAGTGGAGTCTCATGCCGATCCGCGCTGGGGTGTCGCAGCGCGTGGCGCACTGCTCGAAGCGGGAGGCAGTCATTTCGACTTCACGCTGCTCGAACGAGACGCGGTTTGGGCAGAAGAGGCAAGCTCGCTGTATCGCGCAGCGAGCGCGGCCCAGTGGGACCCAGAAACAGCGATTCCTTGGGCGGGCTTCGAAGCAGCGCCGTTGCCGCTCGAAGAAGCGCTGGTGCAGGTTTTGACTTACCTGATCGAGAACGAAACGACGGCGCTCTTGGTCCCCACGCGCTTGCTGCCGCGTGTGCATCCACATTTCCGGGAAACGCTGCAGCTGTTGGCGATTCAGGCCGCCGACGAGGCGCGACACATCGAAGTGTTCACCCGACGCGCAACGCTGAGTGGGCTCGAGCTCGGCACTTCGACGGTCGCTGGGCGCGCGTCGCTCAAGACACTGCTCGAGGAGCATGAATTTTCGACGGCAAGCCTGTTGTTGTCGGTGCTCGGCGAAGGCACCTTTTTGTCGCTCTTGCGGTTTCTGGAAAGGCACGCTCCTGACTCGGTGACCCGCTCAATCATGAGCTTGGCGGCCCAAGACGAAGCGCGGCACGTGGCGTTTGCGGTCGCTCACTTGCGGCGGTTCGCGCTGCAAGACCCCGCAGTGCTGTCCCGCTTGTCGCTCGCCGTCGAGCGGCGCCACGGGGCACTGGCAGGAGCCACCGGGCTGAGCGCCGAGGTCTTCGACGCACTCGTAGTGCTTGCCGGAGCAGGCATCACACTCAATGCCATCGAAAAAGGGCACGCCCGGGTGCAGCAACTGCTCGCCGAAATGGAAACGGGCCGAGCCCACCGCTTGGAGAAGATCGGATTCGAGCCGGACGAAGCCGCTCGCCTGGCGGCTCTGCACACCCTGAATTTGATGTGAGCGTTCACTCAGAGCGCGTCGAAGCTCAGGCCGAAGCGCGCTAGGTACTTCTTCAAGCGATCGGCGTCATTGGTCGAACTGCGACGTTGCCGAGAAACGCTGAACAGTTCTCTGCCGGCCGCAGAAAGTGAGCGTGCGCGTCGGCACACGCCCAAGACGTAGCTCAGCTGTGAGCGGTCGAACGGGTCGATCTCGTTCCAGGCTGCTTCGGCGATCGCTGGGTCACGCGCAGGCTCGAGCGGATCTCGCTCGAGCTTCGAACCGGTTCGCGCCGCGTGCCAGCGCGCTTGGAGCCGCTCTACTTCCTCGACGACGGTCGGGACGTCGATGCGCCGAGCTGGTGCGAGCGTGGACATGCGCAGAACCGCGGCCCCAAAGTCGCGGAAGTTGCCGATCCACAGCGCGTCATCCGAAGTTGCGAAGTCGAGAAATTTCTTGCGAGCTTCGGCGTTGATCGTGACCTTTGCGCCGAGCTTCAGCGAACAACGCTCGAGCTCGTGGTCCAAGTTCGGCGCGATGTCCTCGCGTCGCTCACTGAGCGCGGGCAACGTAAACGTCCAGGTGTTTACCCGAGCGAGTAAGTCCTCGCGGAACCGATGCTCGACCGCAGCAACGTCCAGCCGCGTATTGGTACCCGCAATGAGTTGGAAGTCGCTCTGCACCTCGCGCTCCGAACCGACGGGCAAAAAGCGCTTGTCCTCGATCGCTCGCAGCAGCATCGCTTGTTCGTCGAGCCCGAGCTCGCCGATCTCGTCCAGGAACAGCAGCCCGCCGTCCGCGCTTCGCAACAAGCCTGGCCGGCTTTGAACTGCGCCAGTAAACGCCCCCTTTTGATGACCGAACAGAGCGCTCATTGCGCCATCGCCGCGAATGGTTGCGCAATTGACCACGACGAGTGGGCCTGCGCATACGCCACGCGCCTTACGCAAGCGGTAGATCTGCTCGGCGAGTTGAGATTTGCCCGCTCCCGTGGGCCCCATCAGCAAGATCGGCTCAGTCGAGCTCGTGGCGACGCGCTCGATGCTCTCGATTAACGCGTTGAACTGCCGATTGCGTGTCTCGATTCCCGATTTGAGTGTCGTGACACTCGTTTGACGGTCTTGATTGAAGCGGCGCGCCAAGCCATCGTAGCGCGACAAATCCAAGTCGATGATGGTGTAGCGACCCACGCCCGGACGCTCGCTCGTCTCTTTGGGCACGCTGCGCGAGATGCGGGCAGGAGGCGAGGTCTGGAGCAAGCGCGCCGGAAAGTGGCGCGATTCGGTCAGTAAGAACCAACAGATCTGCGCGACGTGCGTGCCCGTCGTGATGTGCACCAGGTACTCCTCGCGCTCTTGATCGAATGGGTAGGCGCGCGACAACGCATGAAGCGCCCCAAACACTTCTTCGAAGTCCCACGGGTCTTTGAGCGCTAGCTCTCGCGGCACCACACTCGTGTGCGGCGAGACTTTGACGATGTCGCGTTGCATCATGTCCATGTCTCGACGTTGCTCGCTGTTGAACAGGAGCTCGAAGCGCGCCACGGGCAACTCAGCGTGTCGGCACAGATCGACGCTGGGCCGCCAGCGGTTCCAGCGGTTCTTCCCCGGTTGGTCCAACATCGAACCATAGAAGCCAAACACGACGATCCGACGATCGTGCCCGGTAGCGGAGCCTTTAGGTTTGCTGCCTACAGCCGAAGCCGAGCTGGACATGGGTCTTGGCCTAGCCTGAACGACTATCTCAGTCTATAGCCTTTTATCTATTGGGATATGCTCAGGAGCGAGTGCGGTGCCGAAAGCTTGCGAATCGGGGCGATCCTTCGGGCTGGACGCTTTGCCCGATCGCTGGCACGTCGCTTGCTCTATCCCAGCTCGGAGAACAAACACGATGTCTGCACGTAACTACGAAGTGTTCGAGTCCTCGGGCGTTCCGATCAAAGCTTGGGTTCGGGGTGTTCCCTTCGACGATCGCGCAGTGTCTCAATTGGCGAACATCGCGGCTCTGCCCTTCGTTCACAAGTGGGTAGCAGCCATGCCCGATGTTCACGTCGGCAAGGGCGCCACCGTCGGCTCGGTGATCGCTACCAAGAAAGCCGTAATCCCCGCCGCCGTTGGGGTCGACATCGGTTGTGGAATGTTGGCCGTGCGCACCAGTTTGAGAGCTGTGGATTTGCCGGATCACTTGGGCCACGTGCGCGCTGCGATTGAGCGCGCGGTACCGCACGGACGCAGTAGCAACCGCGGTCGCGACAAAGGCGCCTGGGGTACGAGCCCCAAGCCGATCGAATCGGCGTGGGCAGCGCTCGAGCCCGGCTTCGAACGGATCTGCCTGAAGCATCCGAAGATCGCGAAAGCCAACACCCATGTTCACCTGGGTACGCTAGGCACGGGCAACCACTTCATCGAGTTGTGCCTCGATGAAGCAGACCAAGTTTGGCTGATGTTGCACAGCGGATCGCGCGGTGTCGGCAACCAGATTGGGACGTACTTCATCGAGCTCGCGAAGCAGGAGATGCAGCGTTGGTTCATCAATCTGCCAGATCGCGATTTGGCGTACCTCTCAGAAGGTTCACGACATTTCGATGATTACTTCGAAGCCGTTGGCTGGGCGCAAGACTTTGCTCGCAAGAACCGTGAGCTGATGCTCGAAGCCATCGTTCGAGCCTTGGCAAACCAACCCGGGATCCCGCCTTTCCGCTTGGAGGAATCAGCGGTCAACTGTCATCACAACTACGTCAGTCGGGAGAACCACTTCGACGAAGACGTGATCGTGACGCGAAAAGGTGCCGTGAGCGCCAAGGACGGAGAGCTCGGGATCATCCCAGGCAGCATGGGTGCACGCTCCTATATCGTGCGCGGAAAAGGCAATCTCGAGAGCTTCCACAGCTGCAGTCACGGTGCAGGCCGCGTCATGTCACGCACGGAAGCAAAGAAGAAGTTCAGCGTAGAGGACCACGTTCGCGCTACCCAAGGCATCGAGTGCCGCAAGGATGCCGACGTGGTCGACGAGACACCTATGGCATACAAACCCATCGACGCCGTGATGGCGGCACAACAGGATCTCGTGGAGGTGGTGCACACACTGCGCCAACTCGTCTGCGTAAAAGGTTGAGGTTCGAATCCTCAAATTCGAGCTGCTCGTCGAGGTTTGCTGTGAAAGCTGCACCTCAACGGCGCGCGCCGGACGCTGGCAACTCAACATTGCGCTGCGTTCATCCGGTGCACGTTCCGGGAGCATCTCGGTCCATGGTCGGACAATTGGCACACAACGCCAAAGACAGCGGGGCAACCCGCCTTCGATAGCACAGAACCCCTCGGCACTTTCGTTTCGGACATAGGCCGTCTCGTGTTGGCTGGTGCCAGCACGAGTTGGCCAAGCCGATCGCAGAAACGCGAAGCCACGCCCTGCCTCGCACGCAACCCTTCGCCAACAGTTCACTGTCCGCG
>DATAHU010000196.1:0-53481 GCA_036263015.1 Polyangiaceae bacterium
GTCCTGAACGCAAAGTTCGTAGCGAAATTGCTGCGGCACCAGGGTTGGTGCAGCCGCAGCAATTTCGCGCTGCAAGGCCTTCTTTTCGTTCGAGGCCGCGCCTGTTTCATTCGTCCCGAACTTCTCGTTCGGGACACTAGCGGGGTTGCTTCAGCAACCCCGAGCTTCAGGCCCCGCCCCGCTTCAGCTCCACGTCGAGATGTTCACCGAGTAGTCGAGCGTGGAATTGATGCTCTGTCCGATGAAGCTGAAGCCACCCTCGATCGGCATGGTTTCGTTTTGAGAGGGCGCCGCGCACAGCGCAACGTGGCCGTCAGCGACGGTGACCCCGTGAGTCGGGTCCCAACCTCGCCAACCGAGTCCGGGAATGAAGATATCCGCCCACGCGTGCAAATAGCGCTGGCCGTCTGGGGTATCGGCTTGGGCCTGATAGCCACTCACGAAGCGTCCAGCAAAGCCCAGTGCTCGGGCGCAGGCCAAGTACAGAACCGTGATGTCGCGGCAGGCTCCGCGCATGGTGCTTAGCGTCTCGGATGCCGACTGCGCTTCACCTTCGAGCCGCACTTTGCGGTCCATGCGCTGATACAGGGTCTGCCCCAAGTGATTCAGGAAAGCGATGGGTTCGAACTCGACGTCCAACGCCAGCTGATGCGCGAAGTTCCACACGTCGTCCGTCGTAGCGGCAGAGGAGGGGGGAATCATCCAGGGCAACCTCGACAGCGTGCCCTGCGGCGGCATGCTCGGCGTCTCGGTCTCGGCCGTGAAACGGCTTTCGACACGGAACTCCTCGGTGTAGCCGTTGAAAGTTACCAAGAGCAGCAAATTGTCGTGGGCGTCGTGACGCTCTTGCCGAGTTGCTGGCTCGGGGAAGATTTGCAGATCTCGAGAGACGACTCGCACGTCACGTCTCGGCGATAGCCGAATCACGTGACTCCCGAGCTGAACTGGTAACGAGTAACGGTAGCGGGTCAGATGCTCGACGGCGAACTTCATGGGCTTCAGCGCCGAAGCATGAGGCGGCGCTGATTTCCGCCGCGCATTGCGAGCGTTTCAGCGTCGAAACGTAAGTGCAACGCCCAGAGCGAGCTTCGAACGCGCCGCTCTCAGAAGTCCATCACGGCGTCGAAAGCCTTCTTGGGCTTGTGGTCGACGTCGAACAAGAGCGGGAAGTCTTGGCGTCCAGAGTCGAACTCGGACAGCCATGTGTTGTCGTCCGCGACCCCCCAGAACGTTACACGCGTGATCACTTTACGGTACTTGCGATACAGCTCGAAGAACTCGCGATAGCGATCGGCTTGTTGCTGTTGGAGTTCCGGCGTGAAGGTTTGCACCGTGTAGAACTGCGAGGGATCGTAGGTCACACCGCCGATGTAGAGCGACTGGTCCATTTCCGTGACCTGCACTTCGAGTCCCAAATCGGCGTAGGCCTTGATGGTGTCCTCCAAGTTATCGACCGTCTGATAGTAACTCTGGTGGGTCATGTCGGTCGACGGCTGGATGTTGATGTGAGACTGCATCCCCACGCCGTCGATTGGAACGCCGTCGTCGATCAGCCGCTTGAGCAGCGCGACGACGCCTTTGCGTTTGTCGGGCAAGTACTCGTAGTAGTCGTTGTAGAACAACTTCACGTCCGGGTCCGCGTCGTGCGCGTAACGAAACGCTGCCGCGATGTAGTCTTCGCCACAAGCGCGATACCAGCCGCTCTGATCGAGCATCACGGGGGCGTCACCGGTACGGAACGACCCATCGTTGAGAACGGCCTCGTTGACGACGTCCCAAACTTGGACTTTGCCGTGAAAGTGATTCAGCACGGCTTTGATGTGAGCTTGCATGCGCCCGAGCACTTGATCTTTGGTTCCGTCGAAGACCCAACTCGGCGTTTGACGATGCCAGACTAGCGTGTGGCCGCGCACCTGCATGTTGTTCTTGACGGCCCAGTCGACCATGCGGTCTGCTGCGTCCCAGGTGAAGTTGCCCTCTTGTGGCTCGAGGGACTCCCACTTCATGTCGTTCTCGGAGGTGACGCTGCTGAAGTGCGTGGTCAGGATTTGGGAGTACGTGTTGTAGCTTTGCGAATCGACGGCAGCTCCAAAGAGGAAGTAACCGTCGTACTTGTCCTTCAACGTCGTAGCGCCCGCATTCTCGGGACCTGGGTCCGTGTCGCCAGCGCCGGCATCGAGCGCAGACGAGTGGCCATCAGCGCCCCCAGCGCCGTTCCCTCCGCCTGCTCCACCGCTCGCTGCGGGCGGCACTGCTGGTCCGCCGCCCGTGCCCAGCGGCGCGACGTTGCTGCCCATGCCCGTCGGTAGATTGCTGGGCGGCATGAATGGTTCTGGGTTTACGCCCGTGTCCCCTGGGTTGGGCGGCTCGGGTGTCGTTCCGCCCGCGGTCGGCGGGGCAGGGGGGCCGAGCTCCGGTCCCTGGGTGGTGCCACCGATTTGCGGCGCTGGTCCATTGCTGGGCGAAGCCTCGGGCCCAGAATTCGGGCTCGCCGTGACTTGCGTGTCCACGCTCGGCGAGTTCGTCGCTGGGACTTGGGTGCTGCCATCGGTGCCGACGCTCGTCGTATTGGCGGCATCATCGGCGTTGCTCGGATTCGTGCCGCAATGGGTGAGTGACAAATTGAAAAGGCCGAGGGCAGCGAAGCGGGCGACCCGAGTCAGGGACATGCCGGGTACTTTGGCCGAGCCGAGGCGCCACCTCAAGTGACCTGCGACGCTGAGCCGCGCTGAAGCGAAAATGCTGGCGGAAGTGTCGACAGACGGGGCGATCGGGGGCTCGAGCGCCAAGCAAATCATTCGTTGCGTGTTGGACCCCGCGAGCGAGCGGTCAGGTTACGGCTCTCGGTGTTCACCTCTGGCGCCTCTGGCGCTCCTGGCGCTTCGGAACCCAGATCTCGAGCTTCGCCAGCGAAGGACAACGACGGTGCGATGGCCTCGAGCTCGGCGTTGCCGTAGCCGAGCAAGGCCAACGCCGAACGAGCTTCGGCATACGTCGTCGCGCAAAGCGCGTAGGCTCTCTGGCGTAAGAGCGAGCTTCGTTCGCGTCGCACGGGCGCCTGTTCGCGTCGCTCTCGCAAGACCAGGATGCGCCGGGCTACGAATTGCGCGTGCTCCACTTCGGCGCGCCTGAGATCCGTCTTGTCCGCTAACTCGCTCCAGCAAGCCAGCAACGACTCGGCCAACAGCTGCAGCCCGAGAGCGATGTTCGTGTCGTCGTCGCTAGCTCTGTCCGTGAGCGCACTCGGGGTCAGCCAACCCAGTGAGCTCAGATTCGTGGCCGCCGCTTGGAGTCTTTCGCAAAGCCCTCGGCCCTCTGTGGTCAGTTCGACGAGATCATCGTTCGCACCGAGCGCCTGCGCGTAACGCGCATGAGCATGTCCCAATGCGAGCGCGTAGTCGCGCAGATTGTCGAGCTTCGCGATCTCGGGCGTGAGCAACTCCAATTGGGGACGCAGCGCCATGATTTCGGGATATGCGCCGAGGATGGTCGAGACGACTGCGCGCGGGTCGAAGTCGATCAGCGGGACCTGATCACTTTCCACGGACATGATCTCCGCCTCCACGCGTTTGAACGCGAGGTAGAACAGATCCGGAGTTTCTTCCGAGTCACTGAACTCGCCGGGGCCCCTTTCGCCACGCGCATGGGCCGATTCTTCGAGCGACATCTGACAAGCTCCTTCGTCGGGAATCGAGCCGCGGAACGCGGCCGTCCAGAGCTTGTTCGGCGCCTGCCGCCCGCAGTTTCCAGTTATTTGGGGGGCGCGCGCTCACCCCCAAATGAAGAACAGCGTGCCGCGCGGGAGGCGGGCACGCTGTCCATCGATCTCAGCAGTCTCGACGCGACCGCTTCAAATCATCGAATCACTCTGCCGAGGGCGCCATGATGCAATCGTAGATCGTCGTCGAACACCCCTCGAAGTTCGGTCCGAGGTCGGTGAAGTAGGGAGTTGCGCACGCCACGATCGCGCTCTGATAGTCGCTGTTGTAGGGGGCAATCGCCGTGTTGCAATCCGCCTCCGAGATCTCCGAGCAATAGGTTCCGAGGGCGCCGCAGTTCGGGTTCTCCTCGACGCACGCGCCTTCCATGGCGGCGTCCACACAGGACGACGCCGCGATATCGGCTTCCTCGGTACAGGGATCTTCGATGCCCGCGGAGGCGTAGCAATCCCAGAACGCTTGGGCGACGTCCGCGCGGTAGTTCGAGCCCGCGGTGTAGCAGAGCTGCGATGCGTACTGGCCGCCGGTGCCGCCGTCCGCGCCGTAACAGGCGTCGAACACGAGACAGTTGTCGTAGAACGCTTCGTCCGCTGCATCCGCGCCGCAGCTGATCGGTCCGGCTTCGGGAGAAGTCTCGCTCGAGGCGTCGGGTGCGGCCGCGTCGGTGCTGGCGTCGCCACTGCCGACGGAGCCTTCCGTGGCAGCATCACCACCACTGGTGCTGCCGGAATCGCCCGCGCTGGCGTCGGCGCCCGCATCAGCCGCCGTCGTCGGTTCGGCCGTGCTCGCGTCCACTTCCTCGGAAGTCGGGCCGGGGGTCGTCGTGGGGCCGCCCGCTTCGACCGGGGTCTCACTCGTGGGCCCTGGCGTCGTGTGCGTCGGTGAGGCGGCGTCCTGCTGGCTGAGCCCGGAATCCTTGCCGTCCTGTTTGTCGTCACCGCCGTCGTCTGCCGCGCATGCCGTGATCTGCGTGCTGGCCAACATGGCGGTCAGCGCCAAAAACTTCTCGATCTTGATTTGCATGAGTACTCCTCGCCCTCGGGCGCAATGGTTAAGCCGCGGCGCGGTGTACCATGCTCACTAGTCCACGTCATCTGAACTGTCGCCGCTCCTTATTGAAGACGGCACGGATGTAGTCGCTCGTCCTCCATGGGGGCGCGCGCTGGGCTCACACCGCTTGGGCGCGTTCCTGCCGCACCGCATCAGCGTGAAATGTCGATGTCCGCGAGGTCGTGGCCAAGGTTCGTCAGCAGTTGAACCTTCGCGCGATCGCCCGCAATCGAGTAGACGAAGTCGTCGAGGAACACGCTGCGTTTGACCACCGAGGTCGAGCGCGACCACCACTGCTGACAGTCCGCCCCGCGCTCGCCGTGATCGATGCCGCCCAGGCGCTGAAAGCCGTTCTGAAGATCCAGGTGATAGACGAGCAGCCCGCTGAACGTCAGTTTGTCCCCAAAGTTACCGTTGCCGCCGCCCTCACAGACGGTGGCGGGGATGGCTAGAAGCCCGCGCTCGCTCAAGTAGTTGAAGGCCAGGTGATCGGTGGCGGCGTCAGAGCCCGAACCGCGCGTTCCGATCGTCTCCCTGAACAACAACTTTGGTTCGGTTGGAGACTGTACGTCGAACAACTGCAACAAGAGTCCGTTGAAGTAGGCGAACTCGCCTTGATCGTCTGCGTTGAAGCCAATCGAGATCAAGTGTTCGCGATCGATACGTTGCAGATAAGTCGAGAAGCCAGGGATCTTCAGCTCACCCAAGAGTTTCGGCTGGGCCGGGGAGAGCAGATCAATCACGAACAATGGATCGGTCTTTTTGAAGGTCACGACGTAGCCTCGATCGTTGTCGAAGCGTACCGCTCGGATGTCTTCGCCTGGCGCAAGGTGGTCTACCGCGCCGACCCGCAGCAGTGCGCCGCCAGGGCCTTCGGCCAAGACCGAGACGCTGCTTTCCACGTGCGGATCGGGCACCCTACCGCGTGAGCTCGCCACGCGCAGATAGCCGTACCACTCGTCGAGCGCGAACTGGTTCAAGACATGCCCGGGCACGACACCACTGCCGATGTAGCGCGTCGCCTCGGGCGTGTCTCCCAAGTGAAACTTGTGAATCGCGCTGATCTCGTCGATCGCGCTGCCGAACGGCGAGTAGCGGTGGTGTCGACTCCGTGGATGGTCGTGGGTTACTGCGACGTAGAGTGCGTCGGTAGCAGCAAACACGGCGCCGGGTCGGCTGCGTAAGGTGGTGGTTGCTGCAGGTTTAGCGTCCTGCCTGAGGTCGAACGACACGAGCGTCGTGAACGCGTCGCCATCGGCGATTGGGCTCTGCCAGACGTTGTCACACAGACTGCGCTCGGCATCTGCTTCTTTGAGCTTGGGAGCCCACTGCGCCACGTATTGTCGAATTCTCGCCTCGTTGCTGGCTTTGAGTTGAGCCACGCGCTTGCGCACCCAACGATCGCGCACGCCGCACTCCGGGATATCCATCCACTCGTCGTAGGGCGGTTTGTCGGTATCGCCGTCGCTGACCACTGTGTGCACCGTGTTACCGATGCGCCGCGCCGCGATCAGCGAGCCCGAGAGCTCCAGTTTGCGCACCAGTTTCGGCTGCATGCGGTCGCTGATGTCGAGCACACTGATCGCGGTCGAACTGCCATCGCCCATCAGGCTGCAGTCGTAGCCGTACGTGCAGCGCTCCGAGTTGGGCGCGCCGATGCTCGAGTAGACCACCGCGCGATCCCCCTCCACGAACATGTCTTTGACGTTGCCCCCGATGCGCGTCACGGACAGGACGCGGGGATTCAAGCCCTCCACGATGCGCAGCGCGCCGTTGATGCTCAAGTAGACGTACTTGCCGTCTGTTTTCACCAGATCCGCTTCATCGACGCCCTCGACTTGGACGTTGGTGCCGGAGTGAACGCGCGCCGCGCGCACTGCGTGCGAACCCCCTAGG
Source organism: Polyangiaceae bacterium (assembly GCA_036263015.1). GTDB lineage: Bacteria > Myxococcota_A > Polyangia > Polyangiales > Polyangiaceae > SZUA-265. The sequence continues at coordinate 6,666 of DATAHU010000196.1, forward strand.
CGACCGTACCCGCTGCCAAAGCCTGCTCCGAGCCCGATGCCCGTTCCATACCCCATGCCTCCGCCACCCTCGCCGATCCCCGCGAGGCGCAGGCCTAGACTGCCTGAACGACTCTTCACTTCGCGCCAGTACTCTTCGTTCTCTCGATACTGGGCCCAACACGCGGGCTGGCGCGCGACGTAGTCGGTGTAAGCTTGGTCGACTTCGCGGCGCATTTGCTCGATCAATGGGTTTGCGCGCGCGGCGGTCGCCGCTTTGGAGTTGTCGCAGCTGCCGGTGACGAGTCGCGCTTCGCTCAAGGCCTCGGCGCCCGGTGAATCCGAACGTGCCGCGATCGCAATCGGCCCAGGCTCTGCGAAGGGCAGCTGGGACGGCGATGGGTTTACAGGCGTCGCAGTCCTTGACGCGTCGCCGGCGGCGCTGACTGCAGTCGGCCTTGGCAGCGGGACGTTCACGGAGGGGGCAGAGGCGCTCGTCGGCTCCGTGGGTTGTGTTGCAGGTGAACTCGTTGCAGCGGGCAGCCCAGACGGGGCACAGCCGCCCAACGCCAGGCCAAAGCAAGCCAAGACAAGCGTTCTCATGACGTGTAGGTACGCCTTTCACGCCGTCGCAGATGACGGTTCACAGCTGGACACCGCCTGCGCTCTGAAGTTCCCGGCGTGAGGACCTCGCGCCGAGTAGGAGCCCGCCGATGCGTTCGGCGTTCTGATTCGGGATGCACCCTCGCTACGGTTCTCGAGCCCTCAGCTCGGCCGTCGCCTCAACCTGCGACGTAGCCGGTGACCAAAGACTGGGAGAGCAAGCCCCAGCCGTCTGCCATGATGAACAACAGCAACTTGAAGGGCAAACTCACTTGCGTCGGGCTCATCATCTGCATGCCGAGCGCCAAGAGCACGTTGCCAACCACCATGTCGATCACCAGAAACGGCAGGAAGATCGCGAAACCGATCGCGAACGCGCGCCCGAGCTCGCTGACGATGAAAGCGGGCACGATGACGGGGAAGTCCGAAGGCTCATGGGGCGTGGCGCCTGGATCTGCCTTGTTGGCCAAGAGCAAGAACCGCTGGCGTTGACGCGGGTCGGCATTGGCGTTGAGGAACGAACGCACCGGCTGGGCCGTAGCATCGAACACCGAACGCACCAGCGTCGCCGTCGACGGATTGCCCTCCAGGGCGGGAGTCAAGCGCTCCCCAATACGTGAACCTACGGGCGCCATGACGAGCAGGGTCAAGGCCGTGCTGAGCGCCATGATCACGGTCGAACTCGGGATGCTTTGAGCACCAATCGCACTCTTGGTGATGTGCAACACCGTCGAGATCTTCACGAACGAGGTCAGGGTCATGAAAACGAAGGGCAACAGCCCGAGCAAACCAAGGCTGACCACCAACGTCAGTGGTTCGTTCAACAAGTTATCGACCGGTGTTGCTTCGTGGTTCACGCTCGCGTCTCGTCGTTTGGGGTTCTTGGGGTCACGTTGCCGTTCGTGTTGGTGGGAGCTTGGGACGTCGAAGGCGCTTCTAGAGGACTGGAGGTCGGTTCGCTCTCGGGCTTGCGTTGGCCTAGCGCGCGCTTGAGGACCTCGCCAAAGCCCACGTGCCTGCCGGCGCCCCGTGGGAACTCATCGGCAGCCAGCTCTCCCAGTTTCGTGATCGCGGCTTCACTGGCTGCCAAGACGAACACGCGCCCCTTGACACGCACGACATAAACTGCGCGCCGCGCATCGAGTGGCAGACGATCGATCAGTTCAGTGTGTTCAGGGCCTGTCGGTCTGCCCAAACGACGCGTTGCGTACAAGAGCACGCTAGCCAGCAACACCACTCCTAAGAGTGTGACACTGGACTGGATCAGATATTGGGTCACCTGGGACAAGGTGGGACACAGTAGATCAGTTTGAGCGGGAGTAGGTCCCAAATGCTGGCTAAGCAAGACCTACAAAAAGAGTCTCGGGTCTGTACCTGGGCTGCTCCAGGCTTGCTCACGTCTGCCGCTCGGGTGTAACCACCCAAAGCACAAGGGTTTGGAAACCAACGCACGGGACAGATGTCTGTCGAGCATTATGCAGCGATTGGCTGGGTCGTCATTTCATTCGGGCTATCGCCTCCTGCTGATCTCCCTCGTGGGAGTTTCCACGGCGATGTTGGGGGGTTGCCAGCGCTTTCGGGCAAGTCCACAGCGAGTTGCGGCGGCCGCGCTAGCGCCCGACGAGAGTTTTGCCGAGCTGCGCACGGTCAAGGGGGCGCTCACGGTAGCGGCTCCAGGTGAAGCCGCGCGGGCGCCTTATCCGCGTGAGCGGCTGGTCGAGGGTGAACATATCAGCGTGCCTGCAGATGGCTTGGCCTGGATGCGCAGGGACGGCGGGGCAACTTGGCTGATCGCAGGCCCAGCAGAGCTGGACCTTCGAGCCTTGCAAGTTGAGTTGAAATCGGGAAGAGCGTTCATAGATACCGAGCAAACCGAGCCGATTCGGGTTGTGACGCCCAAGGGTGAACTCGAGTTGGCCGACGCGCGAGCCAGCGTCGAAGTCGAGGCCAACGAAGCCAGCGCTTACGTGCTTCGAGGCAGCGTGCGTGCGGGGGACAACGCGCGGGCCAACAGCGGCGAGATGTTGCATTTGCTGGATCAGAACCAAGTCCAAAAGAGCAGCGTCGTGTCCTGGCAGGATTGGACGGGCGGCTTGGGCACCGCCGATGCCGCGGCCGCGCCTGCGCCGTTCGGGATCGGGACCGTCGGGGCACGACCTCCGGGGGCCAAAGGCCAACCACGCTTCTCTCTGGTCGTTCAGCGCTTGGACGTAAAGGTCAGCATCGACCACGACTTTGCGCTGACGGAGGTCGATCAGACGTTCGTCAACCCCAGCAGCGACACCGTCGAAGGTCTGTTCAGTTTTCGGACTCCCAATGGCGCAGTTTTGCAAGCCTTCGGCGTCGACCGCGACGGCGAGATCGTTTGGGGTCGAGTCAAAGAGAGCGCCCAGGCCGTTCAACAGTACGAGTCCAACGTGTACGCGGGTTCGACCGAAGATCCCGCGCTGCTGCAGTGGCAGGGCGCCGGTGTCTACAGCGCGCGCTTGTATCCGATTGGGCCCGGCGCGCGCCGGCGGGTCGTGACCCGCTACGCAGAGTGGTTGCCCCGCACGGGAAGCGCCGCGGAGCGCCGTTTGTACGTTTACCCGATGGCCGCAGAGGGCGCACGCGGGACACTGCCGCGCATCGAAGAGTTGAACGTCACTTTCGATCTCGGGATGGCAGCGGCGAAGCGTGTGCGCGCGGGCATGGGGGCCAAGCGCGAGGGTGAGCGCGTGATCGTGAAGGCCTTCGATTTCACGCCGCGTGCCGACTTGGCGCTCGAACTGTTCGATGACGGACAAGCGAGCGTTTCGGTCTACCGAGCGCCGCACAATCTGTTGCCCCAGGAGGCGCCCGAGAGCAAAGGCCAAGACTTTGCCAAAGCCGTCTCGAAAGAAGAGGTAGACTACCTCGCGATCCCGTTGCGCGCGCCAGCGCCCGCGGCGAACGGCTCGCCCGGTTTGGATTTGGCCATCGTCGTCGACACGTCGGCTGCGACGGAACCCTCGGCACTCGCGATCGCGCGAACGTTGGCCGAGTCGCTGCTCGCTCACCTTGGGCCGAACGATCGCGCGGCACTGTGGAGTGGTGACGCCGTTTTGCGTCCTGTCGCGGCCGGTGCGGGCAAGCTCGCAGCGTTGGATACCGCGAAGAAGAGCGAATGGCTGTCGGGTTTGTCGGCCGTCGAACGCGGCGGCGCGACAGACATGGGCGCGTTGCTCTCCGAAGCTGCCGCCGCACTCGACCCTGCGCGGCAAGGCGCGGTCGTGTACATCGGTGACGGCGCACCCTCCGTCGGCGAACTCGTGCCCCAAGCTTTGATGCAGCGTCTCGAACGCCTGCCCAAGAGCACGCGCGTGTTCGCTGCTGCAGTCGGTAGTCAGCCGAATCTCGCCCTGCTCGAATCGGTGGCGCGCGGCGCTCCAGTGGAACAGGTTTACGATGCCTACGGCGCAGCCCGCGCAGCGTTGCGCTTGTTGGAGTCGGCAGCGCGGCCCGTATGGCTCGATGCCCAACTCGATTTGGGACCAGGAATCGAGCGCGTGCTGCCGCACGTGCTGCCCCCGATCAGCGCCGATCAGTCGTTGACGGTCGTCGGACGCGTGGTTGGCCCGCTGCCGACGACGCTCAAACTCACTGGCAGTGGGGGCAGCTTCGAGGCCCCGATCACACTGCGCCGCCTCGACGACCACGGAGATTTGCGGCGGCGCTGGGGCGAGGGGCGGTTGTGGGAGTTGATGAACACCGGAGCGGGCCGTGCGTCACTGGTCGACATTGGACAGCGCTTTGGCTTGGTCTCGCCCGTGACGTCATTGTACGTGCCCACGCGTCGCGAAGCGGCAACCCAAGAGCAAGAAGATCCGGAGCTCGCCTACCAAGAAGCAGAGAAGCGCAAGCTGCGCTGGAAACCGTGGTCGGGCGGCGGAATGCTGCTCGGCGCGCGCAAGGACTACTCGCTCGCTCCAGCCGAGGACAACGCGGACAACAAAGAAGGTGGAACCGGGACTCGGGCCAAGGGGGAAGAAGGCTCGATGGGGGCGCGCTATGCGGTGCAAGGACCACCTGGTGCTGCTGCGCCCGCTCCGCCCCCAGGGCCACCACTAGACCAGGCGGTGCAGCGTGCGGAGGCACTGGCCGAGGATCTGAAATCCGCTCAGAACTTCGGCGCGATTGGGCTGTTGAATCAAGCGGCGGGAGGTGAACCCGAAGCGGAGCGGGCGAAATCGGACGAGCGACCCCGTCCCACTGCAGGGGCCGCGGTCAAACCCGCCGCCCCCGGCGATCCGCTTGCAGGGCTCGACGAGCCTTTGAGCGGCACAGGTCAAGGCGGTGGCGGTGTTGGCGAGGGCATTGGTCTGGGCGGCATAGGCACGATTGGTCACGGCGCGGGGAGCGGCACGGGTCAAGGCTTCGGCGCCGGTCATGGGCGCCTGGGGGGTTCACATGCGACCAGTGCTCCCAAGGTCCGGATGGGCAAGGTTTCGGTAAACGGTAACTTACCGCGCGAAGTGGTGCAGCGCATCGTGCGCCAGAACTACGGTCGCTTTCGCTTGTGCTACGAGCAAGCGCTCCAATCGGATCCCAACGCGGGAGGTACGATTGAGCTGCGCTTCAGGATTGATTCCGAAGGCGCCATCGGTTCGATCAAACCTAGCCGCGTCACCGGACTCAACGCGGCGATGATTGCTTGTACGGAGCGCGGCTTCGAAAGCTTGTCCTTCCCAATGCCCGAAGGTGGCTCGGTTGCGGTTCTGTACGCGATTACGTTTGGCGAAACTGCTCCCGAAAGTTCAGCTACGGCTGTCGTCGAGGGGGTCGCTGGCGTCGGACATGTCAGAGCGCCTTGCGGAGCAGCGGCGGACTTGCCGCTCGCGGAGCGCCAGATCCTGTGGCGCGAGCGACTCGCTTCCAACACCACCGCTCAGGCATCGCTGCAAGTTTATCGCTCGGCGCTGGTCAATTGCGAGGCGATCGACTGGCGCGAACGCGCCGCACTGTTGATCTCGATGGTGGACAATCTACCGAGCGTCGCCGATCGCGTCGAGCTGTGGCGCTTGTTCCTGAACATGAGCCCGGTTGCGGCTGATGTCGTGTATCGCTCGATGTTGCTGCGCGTCCAATCATCGGCAGATTTGAAAGCGTTGCACGACGCGCTCGGCCTCGAACGTATCGAGCCGGAGATGCTCGACAAGCTGCTCGATCAGGCCAAGGATGCGGCGGATCGTTTGGCTCGGCTGCGCGGGGTCGCGGAGAAGTTCCCTGATGACACCGAGCTCGCCTTGTTGGTGCTCGATGCTTATGAAGACATCGGCGACGATGGCGGTGGTCGGGCATGGGCGCGCAAGCTGCGGCGTCGCACGGACGCGACCGCGCACGTCAGAACCAACGTGGGCGAGTACTATTTGCGTCTGGCGCACAACGAGACCGGCGATGCTGCCGCGCGCGATACCGACGAAGCACGCCGCACATTCGGCGAGCTCGTGGAGTTCGCGCCCGAAGATCCTCTGGCGCGCAAACGGCTCGGCGACTTGTTGATGGCGCACGGCTGGTACGATCAAGCGCAGCGCCAATACGAGACGCTGGCCGGGCTGACCCCCGATGATCCGAGCGTGCCCTTGTTGATGGCTGCAGCCGCACAAGGCGCAGGTCGTCTGGAGGAGGCACTCGGTTGGCTCGAGAAGAGTGCGGCGGGTAGTTCACCCGACGCGGCGAGTCCGGTGGCGCTTGCTGGGCGCGCGCTCGGCAGCGCGTATCTCGCCTGGGCGCGTACCGAGTCGGCCAGTGCGGGCAAGAACGACGAGCTGGAACGCTTGCGAGCGCGCGCCATCCGTATCGCTACAGGTGAACAAAATTCGAACTTGCGCGTGATTCTCTCTTGGTCGCATCCCGAACTGCGGGTCGCGCTGTGGACGAACGCGCTCGGCTCGCTGATGCCCGCGGCAGACAATCTGCCGCTACTGGGAGTTGCTCAAGCCAGCGTCCCAATCACGCCCGCGCCATTAATCGCTTTGCGCCTGGATCCAGAAGACGCTGCCTTGGCCGCCCGCATGGGCTTACAGGCCACGCTGACGCTGATCCGATCCGAAGGCAGCGCGGACGAATTGATCATTCGGCGCGACGTGAGCTTCAAGAGTGAACAGGGCAAGCCGCTCGCCTCGGTGGCGTTCAATTTCGAAAACAACGACTTGGTGCCAGTCGTAGTGGAGGACGAGCGATGAACAGGCGCTGTGTTTTGGGGGATTGGGCTGCAAGGGTTTTGCTGGGCCTGGCTCCGCTGGTCGCAACCGCTGCGGCTTGCTCGAGCAAGCCACCTGCTTCGGTTCACGTGAACGCGACTTTGGGCGATCTCTACATTGGCCACGCGCTCGTCAAGCTAGGCGAGCACGAGGTCAACGGAGAGCTGCGGGTATCCGAGGGCGACGTCGTGAGCACGGGTCCCGAAGGGCGCGCGCGCGTCCGACTCGACGATGCAACACTCGTCGAGATCGACGCCAATACCACGTTCAGCGTCGGCGCTGGTGAGCTCAGCCTGCAGCGCGGACGCTTGTTTCTTCAGACCGCGAAATCCGCCCACACCCAAGTCAAGCTCGGGGCGGTGAGTGCCCAGCTCTCTGCAAGCAGCGCCAACTTCTTGGTCAGCGATGCCAAGAGCCAAATCTACTGCGCGGCTGGCGAGGTGCTGATAACCCAGGGTAGCAATCAAGCTCGCGTGCGGGGCGGCGAAACGGCGACGCTCGGCGCGGCAGAGCCCAGCATCGTGCCAGAGAAGGCGTTCGACGATTGGACAGGGGGGCTTGCGGTACCATGGGGATCTCCCGCAGCGACTGCGGTTTCCGGGGTCGGAGATGCCGTGGGTGATGCGAGCGCCATCCCCGAAGTACGCGCGCTGAGCGGCGCGACGGATCCGGGAACTCCACTCGTGATTCGCGCCCATGAGGTGCGCGTGGCGATCGACGGCGAGCTGGCACTGACCAAGAGCCACACCCGTTATTTCAACGGCGGCAGTGGCGCGGCCCAAGTGAGCGTACGCTTCGCGCTGCCGCATGGCGCGATCTTGAAGCGTGTCGCTCGCGCGGGCTCGGGGGGTGCCGAAGAAGCTCAAGTGGCGATCGCTGCCGGACCGTCGCGCACCACTGAAGGCACATGGCAGGGCGTGGAGTGGGCGGGCGGCGGCTGGCTCACGGGGCAGCTTTCGGCGATTGGGGCGGGCGAAACGCTCGACCTCGAGCTCGAATATGCTCAATGGCTCGACACGGATGCGGGGCGCACGACCTACCGTTATCCCATGGCCGCTGGTAACGACGCGCCGCTAGTGAGTGAGTTGACGGTGGACATCGATGCGCCGCCGTCACTGCTCAGCCTGAGTCGCGGCGCCAGCGTCGAAGGTAAACATGTGCTGTATCGCGCGGCAGATGCACATCCCACCAGCGATGTCGTGCTCGAGTGGAGCGCACCGAACGCTCACGACGGTTCGGTGCGGGCTTACGTTGCGGACGCCCAGCCCGGCGAAGATCCGTACGTGATGCTGCGCACCGAGGTGCCGGAGCGTAGCGATACCGGCGTCAGTTTGGCGCTGGTCGTAGATAGCTCGATGAGCATCGGTGCTGGCGCGCTCGAAACGACCCGCGCCGTCGTGGATGCGCTGTTGCAAGGCTTGGGCCCGAGTGACTCGGTGGTCGTGTTGGCCGCCGATCAGTCCGTTCACGTTCTGGGCAGTGATTCACCGCGACCCGTGACGGCCGAGCTGCGACGCGAGTTGCGCACAGCGCTGGGCGCTCTACGCGCCGGCGGCGCGTCCAACATCGGTGCCGCTTTGCAACGCGCGGCGGACGCGATTGACGCCCCCTCACGCGGCGAGCAGGCGGGTCGCGGCATGGTCGTCTATCTCGGCGACGGTCGACCCACCGTCGGTGAACCCGACGCGGCCAGCATTCGGCGCATGTTGACTCAGCGCGCTGGCGGCACGCCCCGGCTGGCTACGATCGCGATCGGTTCGGCCGCGGATCGCTGGACGCTCTCGCGTTTGTCTGCGGGGATCGGCCCGAGTTACCAAGTGATCGATCGCTCGGATGCGGCGCGCGCCGGCTCGGCTTTGGTTTCCGAGGCACTGCGTCCCACCTTGCGCGACGTCTGGCTCGATCCGGGGGCCACCATCGACCGCATCTATCCGCGTGACCCGCGCGCAATCGTTGGCGGTTCGACGGTCACGATGGTCGGTCGATTGCGGGGCAAACTGCCGCAAAAGATGAATTTTCGTTTTCGCGATGGCGCGGTCCTCAAGAACGAAGAGCGCCAAGTGCTGCGGCTGGCGACACCCGGAGCGGCCGATGTGCCTCAGCGCTGGGCTACGGCGCGAGTCGAAGAGATGGCGCTGCGGGATGAAGGCATCGAGCCAGCGATCGCGTTGGCGGCCGAGTTTCACTTGCTGACGCCTTGGACGAGTTGGTTCTTCAGTGCTCCCGGCGCGGCCAACACCTCACGTCCCTTTGCGGATCGCATCTTGGATCTCTCGCCCACTTACGACACGCCCTTCGCTGCGCGCGTCGACGGCGCGGACGTCACGGGCTCGACGTTGCTCGAACCCCCAGCGACCTATGGCGGCGGAGCATCACTCGACGAAGCGGTTGAAGCCGCGGTTCGGCGCATCTTGCGGCGCGCGAGTAACGCCATTCGCGCTTGCCGCGATGCGCGTGCTTCGGTGCGTAGCGATGTCGGCAATAGCTTCGACATCGACGTCTCCGTCGACGGCAAGGGTATCGCCAGCAACGTGCACGTCAGAATCGGCAACGGTGGTGCGCGTGATGCTGCGCTCGAACGTTGTATCATCGGAGTCGTAAAGAGCTTGCCGTTCTTGGCCTTCGGCACGTCGGTGAAGGCGACCCAGGCGATCATTTTGCCCGAAGCCCGATCCAGCGGGCGCACGCAGTGCTCTTCGGTATCGAAGATCTCGCTGCCGCTCAAGCGCAGCATTTGGCGTGCCCGCACGCCAATCGACGCCAGCGCTTACCTCAGCGCTGCCCGCAGTTGTGAGCTAGGGCGTTGGACTGACCGCCGGGCGTTCTTACAGTTGCTGCTCGAAAAGAACGGGTGGGGTTCGGGACGGCTGCAGATCGCCAACGAATTGGAGGAGGCTGGCGAACAGGACGCAGCCGACTTCATCCGCAAAGAGACTTTGAGGCGGGTCACGGACTTCAACGAACTGCAGACCCTCAGTCAACAACTCATCGCCGACGAACCCAGGATCGACGACGAGTTGGACAAGGCCTACGACAAGGCAAAATCGGACGAGGGCCGCCTGGCGGTCGTTCGCCAGTTCTTGCGCTTGGCGCCGCACAGCCAGCTCGCTCGCCGCCGCTTGCTCGCGCTCTTGCAGAGGCTCGGGCAGACGGATGAGTTGCTCAGCGAAGTCGAAGCCTTGCGCAGTGAGCCCTTCATCGACGCCGGTTTGCTCGCACTGGGTGCATCTTTGCTTTGGCGCTCGGGACTCGAAGAGCCGGCGCGCCGCACCTTTGGGGAGCTCGTCGAGCGCGCCCCCGGGGATCCCTGGACGCTGGCCTACGTGGGCGATCGGTTGCGCGCCGAGGGCCTGTTCGATGAAGCCTGTGCCGTTTACGAAAACCTGGAGCGCGCCCTACCGGACGACGCTGGCGTGATCTTGCGCTTGGCCCTGGGTCACGCTGGCGCGGGCAGGCTCGACGTCGCAACGCGGCTGCTCGATCGCGTCGCGCAAACCGGCGGCCGCAACGACGATGGACGTGTCGGTGAGTTGTCATCGATTGCGCGCGCCGTGTTGCTTGCCGCTGCGCGCGGCGGACCTGACCCGAGCGCCGAGGCCGAGATCGAGCGTCGTTTGCTGCAGACGCCGCTGCCAGACGTGAAGAGCCTGTTGTTCATCCAATCCGCACCCGACGACGAACCACTCGAAGTGAGTGTTGTACGTGAACGCGGAGAGAAAGAACCACAATCGGCGGACTTGGACAGTCGCGCGGTCGGTGTTTCCGCGGTTCGCATCGAGCGCGGCGACGGCTCAGCAGAGCTGCGCCTGCGCCGAAATTCGACGCTCGGCGTCGATCGACCGCTTCACGCCACGGTCTACGCGCTAGTGCTCGAAGCGGAGCAAGCGCCCAAGCTGTTGCGCAAGGACGTGGACGTTGCGGCAGGCAAAGATGGACTCGACCTCGAGTTCAACGGTGAGGCGTTCCTATGAGCCAAGACCAAAACGATTCGAACGGGCGCGAGCCCCGCGCGTCGAACCCCGCAGGTCCGACTTCGAGCAACCCTCCCCTGGTGGAAGGCGCAAGTCCGCCCATCGGCAAGCGCACCTCGAAGCCACCGGTGGTTTTTGGCCCGCCCACACCCTTGCCCCCGTTGCCGCCAAAGGTGAACAGCGCAGAGCAAGGGCGGTCGCAACCCCCAGGCGCGCCGCGGACTTCGAAGCCTCCGACGGCCGCGACTCGCACGCCCGCATCTGCCGCTGCGAACGCGGAGCACGAACGGTCCGGGTCGCACGAGCCGTCCGAGTCGCACGAACGCTCGGAGTCGCATGCTCCGCGTGCGCTCTCGAACATTTTCGAAGCCACACCGGCCCTGGGCACGCAATCACCGCTGGTCGCCCCGGCGCAGCAGTCGATCTCACTAGCGCTGGCAGCGCTCGAAGAGGAGAGGGTGCTCGACGCGAACCCGGGCCACGCCACGCCGAACCTCGGTCCGCCGCCCAACGAAGCCCCCTCGCCCCCAGGGCAGGCCGCAGACGTTAACTCAAAACAACCTGTGACGTACGTTCTGCCCGACCCTGCAGCGGCGCAATCCGTCGTCAGCGCCGTACGCGCCGCCGAAGCGAATCCTGCTCCCCCGCTTGCACCGGCGACCGAGTTCGTTCCTGCCCCCGACACGCACGCCGCACCCCCTGCCGTTGTTCCAACCCCCAGCCCCTTTGGGCCGAGCCCCGCTTGGTCCGGCGCAACCCCGACGCCGAATCCGCCGTACTTCGGTCCATCTCTGGCGATCTTTGCGGCGCTCTTTTGGGCGTACCTGGTGATGGGCGAGCTGGTCGTGAGTCGCGACTTTCCCGAACGCTTCGCCACGCTGATCGTGCTCGGGGTCTTCGCTTGGCACTGCCGTGGCTTTGCTGAACGCTTGCCGCAAGAAGTGAATTGGACGCGCAAGTTCCTGCCCGCTGCGCTGGCTCCAATCTGGTTCGTATTCGTGTTGTTGGCGAGCAGCGCGGTGCTGGGCACCGATTCGCGTAGCGCGACCGAAGCGGTGACGGTGCTGTTGTGGTTCGTCGCCGTCGCTGCCTTCTTCATCGGTCGCAGGCTCACGCGCCGCAAGCTGCCGCCTACCGTGCCGGCGAAACCCAGCATGCCGCAGCGCTTGAGCACCGGCGCGCTGTGGCTGCTCAGCATTGGCACGACGCTGTTCGCGCTGATCTCAGCGGCGGATCGCATGTAGCCGCGGCGCGCAGCAGTGTCCAGCGACGCTGCAGCCGCTTGCGTCTGGTTCAACGCGCGTAATGGATCACGTCGATGCAGCGCGCTTCGCGCGTGCCCGTGTTTTCGTACGAATGCGGTACGTCGGCGCGAAAGAACACGGTATCGCCCGCAGCGATCTCCTGCGAGGTGCCGCCCACGCTCAGTCGCAGGTTCCCGGTCAACACAATCAAGGTCTCGGTCGTGCTGTGCGCGTGAGCTTCGCTCTTGTGGACGGCTTTGGGTAACAGCCGCATCTCGTAAACCTCGGTGCCTGTGCCTGACCCTCCGGGCGACAGAAGTCGACTCTCGGTGCGACCGTCGGCGCTGCGCATCGGCAACGCATCACCGGCGCGCAGGACGCGGATCGACGCATCGTTCTGTGAGCCCAAGAGATCCTGGAACGGGATCTCCAACCCCACCGCGATCTTCCACAAGACCGACAACGTCGGGTTGGTGCGGCGTCCTTCGATCTGCGAGAGCGCCGCTCGGCTCACACCACTGCGCACCGCCAAGTCGTCCAGTGACAGTTTGCGTTCACTGCGGTACCGGCGCAGGCTCTCCGCGACGCGACGCGTCAGCTCAGCAGCTCCGAGATCGTCGCCGGGATGCGCTCCACCCCTCACTCGGCCTGGTTTGGCGTCATCGTCACTCGCTGGCAGATCCTCGACTTCGAGATCCTCGACGACTGAAGCGCTCTCAGATGAACGGCGCGGTTTGCGCCCCTTCGTTTGAGCGTTGGACTTCCGGGAGGGGGTTGTTGCGGCCTTTGCCATTTCGGGTCGGTTTCCTATCATGCCCGCGCGCCGACGCGAAGGCTCGTGTCAGGATCGCGTTTTGGTGAGACTTTTCTGTGCTGCGCTGGTCCGTGCCCGCGCTTCTACCGCGTCTCGGTCAGGATCCGTACCGTCACGAACAAACATGGGCAGGATACCCCGAAGAAACAGCGTCCCTCCAATGATGCTAACGTGAAACCCTTAGTCGTAGACGCAGAGCCTGGGCCGTTCACGTTCGAAACGCAGTCGACTGCCCTGATCATCATCGACATGCAACGCGACTTCCTGCTGCCGGGGGGCTTCGGGGAGACTCTGGGCAACGACGTCTCGCGTTTGACGCCGGCCATCGCGCCCTGTCGCTCCCTGTTGGGCGGCGCCCGCGCCAAGGGAATGCTCGTGATTCACACCCGAGAAGGTCATCGGCCAGACCTTTCGGATGCGCATCCTGCGAAGATCCTCCGCGGTGCACCGAGCATGCGTATCGGTGACCCGGGGCCCATGGGGCGAATCCTGGTTCGCGGCGAACCTGGACAGGACATCATTCCCGAGTTGTATCCGTTACCTACCGAACCCGTGATCGACAAACCGGGCAAGGGCGCTTTCTATGCGACCGATCTGGGCACCATCCTGCACGCCAAGGGGATCAAAGATTTGATCGTCTGCGGCGTGACCACGGAGGTCTGCGTCCACACGACGGTGCGCGAAGCAAACGACCGCGGCTATCGCTGCCTGGTTCCCGGCGATTGCTGCGGTTCCTATTTCCCGGAATTCCACGAAATGGGCCTGCGCATGATCAAAGCGCAAGGCGGAATCTTCGGCTGGGTCACGGATTCGAAACGAATTCTATCTGCTTTTGGCTGACGCTTTCTTGGGCGGCGTCGGGCGCGGCCCACGTCGCACGGCAGGCTTCGCAGGGTTCGAGTGGCTGCCCCTGAGTGAACGGGGGCTTGGTTAGGTCAGTGAGTGTTTACGCTGCTCCGGCAGCAGGAGGCTCTACGCGATGAATGCGACGACGAAACCCCGATTGTGGTCACCTGGTGACTGGAATGCGTTTTTTGGATTCGGCACCAACATCCTCGTCAACTTGTTGGTCTTGACCGGTCTCTTGCGCTTCGTGCTCAAGATGCCCGACGACCTGGTCTTTGGTCGCATCTTGCCTGCCACGGGCCTGATGATGTGCTTGAGCACGATGTACTACGCGCGCCTGGCTTACAAGCTCGCGAAAGAAACTGGACGCACGGACGTGTGCGCCCTGCCTTCGGGCATCAGCGTGCCCCACATGTTCGTGGTTGTGTTCGTGATCATGCTGCCCATCGCCTCGAAGACGGGCGATCCCGTGAAGGGCTGGGAAGCCGGGCTGACCTGGGTGTTCGTGCAGAGCTTCGTGCTGATGATTGGCGGTTTCGTAGCGCCGATCATTCGCAAGATCACGCCGCGCGCGGCCTTGCTCGGCACGCTGGCAGGGGTTTCGGTCGCCTTCATCTCGATGCGTCCTGCGCTCGAGATGTTCATGACGCCGCTGATCGGCGTGACCTGTTTTGCGATCATCATCGCCAGCTGGTTCGGCGGCGTTCGTTACTTCAAAGGCATCCCGGCAGGTCTGGTGGCGATCGCCGTCGGTAGCTTGATCGCTTGGGGCAGCGCGGGGCTAGGCCTCGACTACGGCGGCATGAGCCTGGCTGCGCTCAAGAGCTCTGTCGCAAACTTCGGTTTCTCGTTGCCGATGCCCGCGGTCAATCACGTCTTCTCGGGCTTTCAATTCCTCGGCGTGATCCTCGTGACGGCGATTCCCTTCGGCATCTACGACTTGGTCGAGGCTCTGGACAACGTCGAGAGCGCGGCAGTCGCGGGCGATAGCTTTCCCACTACCCGCGTGCTCACGGCCGACGGTGTGGTCAGCCTGATCGGGTGCTGCATGGGCAATCCGTTCATCAATGCCGTCTACATCGGTCATCCCGGTTGGAAGGCCATGGGCGGCCGCATCGGTTACTCTGCCGCCACGGGCGTGATGGTGATCGTGCTCGCGTGGTTCGGCGTGATCTCGCTGATGGTGAGCTTGGTGCCAGTGGTCGCGATTTCTCCGATTCTGCTCTACATCGGTATGCTGATCGGCGCGCAAGCCTTCCAAGAGACGCCAAAGATCCACGCGCCTGCGATCATCCTGAGCCTGTGTCCGCACTTGGCGGCGTGGGGCAAGCTGCAGATCGACAACGCTCTCGGCGCCGCGGGCACCGATGCCGCAACGGTCGGTCTCGACAAGCTGGGCCAACGCGGCGTGCTGTATCACGGCCTCGAGGTGCTCGGCAGCGGTGCGATCTTGGGTGGGCTCGTGCTCGGCGCGATCGCGGCGTTCGTCGCGGACCGCCAGTTCAAGAAAGCTTCAGCATTCGCCTTCGCGGGCGGTGTGCTCACTTTCTTCGGCTTCATGCACAGCGAGGCGATCGGCATCATGCGCTCCCCGGTCATGGCGCTGAGTTATCTCAGCGTGGCGGCGGTGTTGTACGGCTGCGGCGCCTTCGCCACCAGCAGCCCGCCGGTCTCGACGCCGCACGGACACGCCGAATCGGATCCGCCCCCCGAGCCGCACGGAGAGGCTCTCGGCAGCGCTGCGTAGCCCTCGGGACGGACGCTTCTCAAACGAACGTTGGGTGTGCCCCGCGGCTCTCTCTGCCTTGCCGCGGGGCTTGCCCTTTCGTTCGCCGCGTTTTTTTCCAGGGCGCTCGACGCTCGCGGGTGACGCGAGCTAGCATAGCGGGCCATGTTCACAGCGCGCTCGCCCGTCGCCTCGCTCAGCAGCGCGCTGCTCCGCGGGGCATCGCTTCGCGGAATCTCGAGCCGCTGCTACGTGCTCTCTGCCTTGCTGCTCGGCATTTGCGCCGCGTGCAGTCCGAGTGAGAAGGCGATTGGCTCGGACGATACGAACGAGCCAGCGCCGACCAAGCCGAGCTCCGGCAAACCCACGCGCCCAGAGGGGGACAGCGGCAGCGACCCGAGTGGCCCCAAAGTGACGGGTCCGCAGCCCACGACACCCGCTCCGACCTGTCCCGTACCCGATTATCCCCAGGACGACGAAGCGACGGCGTTCGAGCGCCTCGATACGCGAGTCCTAGACCAAACTGGGAACGGGGTGCCCAACACCACGGCTCAGGTGTGCGGTCTCAACATTTGCCTCTACGGTTCGACCGACGACCTCGGAGTCGTACACCACGTCGAACACGCCGATCTCGCGCGCGCAGCGTTCAAGTACGGGGACGGCTTGCATTACGCGCAGTTCGCTCGCTTGTTGACTGGCAGCAGTGAATACGATCTGAAGGATCAGGTTACCGTTGCTTTTCCGGATCTAGCAAAGGCTCCGAAGCTCGTCGGCGGGGGGAGTCTGAGTTCGGGGCAAGCGACGCTCGACGTGACGGACAGCGACGTGAAGATCGATCTGCTTTCGTTCCCAGACGAAGCCGATCACGGTTTCGTCGCAGCTGAGCTGGACAAGGCCAAATGGCCCGAAGCCGTGCCCGCTGATCAGGGCTTGGAAATGCTGTATGCGCTGGGGCCGCTCAAGACCAAATTTTGCCCGCCCGCGGGGCTCACGTTGCCCAACACTCCGGGTTGGAAGAAGGGCGTGGCCTTGGATCTGCTGCTGCACATCGTCGACACGTCCAATCATTGGGGAGCCTATGGGACGTTCGCCGTAGTAGGCCACGCTCACGTCTCTGACGATGGCAAGACCATCGCGACGGATGCCGACGCCGGCATTCCGGAACTCGGCGTCATCGGCTTGCGGTTGAGCGAGTAACTCATGGCGCGCACCGCGTGGCTACGCATCGCCGCTCCTTTGGCGCTCACGGCGCTGCCTTGTGTAGCTTGTGGCGCTAGCGATCACGACGCTATCCCACCGGAGCTGCTGGCCGCCATCAAAGCAGGCGAGGGTAGCTCACAGACGTACCCGGAAGGACCTTACGGCAAACAGCAGGGCGACGTTGCCAAGGACGTCTGCATTCAAGCCTGGCGCGATCCAAAGGCTGCCGAGTACGAGCCTTCACAGCTCGAGAAATTGTGCTTCTCGGACTATTGGGATCCCGCGGCTCGCGATCACTCGCTGTTGTTGGTAAACACTTCGGCGTTGTGGTGTACGGCTTGCCGCAGCGAATACGGAGGCACCACGGCTTGGCCATCGTTGGGTCAACAGATCGCCAAGCGGACGGACAAGGGCCTGCGCGGCTTTGGCGTCTTGTTCCAAGACGCCAAACGTGATCCGGCGAGCGCGAACAATGCGGTGGCGTGGGCGCAGACATTCGAGGTCGCGTTTCCGTTCGGCTTCGACGAACCGTTCGCCATGGGCGCGTTTGCCGATCCCGTGCTGCAGCCGTTCAACATGTTGCTCGATACCAAAACCATGAAGATCGTGTTGACGCTCGAGGGGGACGACCCGGAAACCCTGTGGCCCGCGATCGACGCGCAGCTGGATCGATGATGAGGCAGAGCGATAGTCGCTCACGCGCCTTCGTCTGCTTCGCGTTCGGCGGCCTGTTGCTGACCCCCAACGCGCGAGCCATCGAAACCGCCCCCATCGACGGCACGCCAGCCAGCGTCGACGTCGTCGAATCGGCAGGAGCGCTGTACAACGCGGACAACCGCAACACGCGTCGTTCGGATGTGGCTTCGTTGGCGGACGACAACTGGGGCTTGCTCAGCAATCGGATCGAGGCGCGCGCCAATTGGGGGCACTGGCAGCTCGGGTTGCGGCTAGACAGCGCCTGGTTTTGGACCTCGCAGAGTCCTACTCGAATCGCCTTGCGCGCGCTCGAGCAAGAGCATGGTGGCAGGTTACCCACGAGCTACAGCCCAAGCGACGCAAATCTGTTCGTCGACAAGTTCTTCCAAGCGGGCGACGAACTGAGCGATCGTTTCATCCATTGGAATTATCCTGCGAAGTACAGCTTGTCGTACACGACGCCTGACGTCGAAGCGACTCTGGGTGACTTCACGGCGCAATTCGGTCGTGGCCTCGTGTTGTCTGTCCGCAAGCAAGACCAACTCAGTGGTGACACTACGATTCGTGGAGCGCGGGCGTCGTATTTCGTGCGTTCGGACGATGCGCGTCTGCGCCTGACGGCGTTGGCCGGAGTGATGAACCCGTTACGCATCGATGACGGTAGCGGTCGGGTACTGGGTACTGCAGGGGCCGGCCGCGACGGAATTGCTGGGCTGGCCGAGGCCGGGATGCCGCAACCAGTGAACAGCGCGTTCGATCCCAGCGCAACGCCGAACTATGCACCGGATCGTTTGCTGGGCGGCGAAATCGAGGTTCGTTCGAAACCCTTCGCCGTCTCACTTGCGGGTGCGCGGCTACTACGCGCGTGCACGGACACCGACACTGGGTGTCAGACGCTCTCGTCGGATCTCGTGCGTTCAGCCCGCACGATCGACAACCTAGGCGCGGGCTTCAACGTACCCAACCTCTGGCAACACGGATCGCTTTACGTCGAATACGCGCACCAAGCGCTTCACGATTTCTCACAACAGAACGTCGCTGACGTCTCGGGTAACGCCGTCTACGCCAACCTCACGCTTGCTGCGAAGCCGTTTACCTTCAGCGTCGATGCCAAGCATTACCGCAGCTTCTACCCTCTGCGAG
The DNA here is from genome assembly GCA_036263015.1 of Polyangiaceae bacterium. Classification (GTDB taxonomy): domain Bacteria; phylum Myxococcota_A; class Polyangia; order Polyangiales; family Polyangiaceae; genus SZUA-265. The sequence continues at coordinate 25,108 of DATAHU010000196.1, forward strand.
CCAACGTCGACATCGGGCGGGCACGCGAGTTCTCGCCGATTCAATACAGCACGTCGCCAACGACGATGCCGGTCTGGACCGACACCGAATTCGAAGGTTTCAACACTTGCGTCACGGGCGGCCGCGCCCGGGCTGATTGGCAAGCGAGCACGACCAAGAACCTGTACCTGTGGGTTGGGCGCTACGACACTTGGGCCGAGAGCGTTGCGGCCACGAGTTGCTCGGTCCAGCGAGCCAACGCCAATCACGTCTGGGATCTCGCCGAGGGCGCTCAGTTCTCTTCGCGCGATCGTTCGGCGCGAGGCGAGGGCATGCTCGGCGCGCGCTTCGACAGTATGGACCGCACGGTGCTCGATGCCGCGGGCGCGCCCACCCAGGTGTTTTATCGCGAGTTGTATGCGCGCTACGAGATCACTTTACCGCTCGGTGGAGCGTACGCGCTCGAGTTTCAGGGCTGGCATCGGCGGCGTCGCCAAACCCTCGGCGGGCCCGAAAAGCCCTGGCTCCAAGGGACGACCGTGACGGGGTTGCAATGGGGCCCCAAACTGAACCTGGCTTTTGGCTTCGAATACGATCAAAATCCGGCTTTTCCGGGGCTCTACCTCAATGGTCAGCTGCGTTATGAACTCGAGGAACACAATCGCCTGCTGCCTTGGGTACATGCTCCAAGTTATCTATCCCTGTTCGTTGGTCAGCGGCAGGGAGGACTGCGCTGTGTCTCGGGCGTGTGTCGGGTATATGCGCCGTTCGAAGGCGCACGTCTCGACCTGACGTTGGCATTTTGAGCCTGAATTCTCTAGGAACGGGTGGTCATGAGTCCGTTTACAGCAGACCTGGTCGAGCGTGCAGAGACAGTCCTCCCGTTGCTCCGGGGTGAAGAACGACGTGACGCCGAGCGGGCACTACAACTGTGCCGTGGCTTGCTCGCACGCGCCAGAGAAGCAGAGAAGCTGCTGCCAGAGCCCAACGACTTGGAGCTCAAGCGCGAACTCGGTGGCCTGGTCGAGCGGCTTTCGCGTCGCAGCAGCGCCGCGATTGTTCTGGGGACGCTAGGGCGAGCGGCGCTTGCCGATTTGGCAGGCGATTTGCGCAGTGTTCTTGTGACCTGCAACGAGTTCGACAGCAAGTTCGCTCTGCTCGGCCTGTGAGTGAAGCTCGCAGAGCTCGAGCTCTGCCCAAAGGACACACAGATGGATCGAACGTTGATGAAGCTTGCCGCGCGGCAGCTGCTTAGAGCGATCCGGGGTAAGCGAACGCAACAGGCGTTCGCGCGCAAGCTGGGCTTCCAGTCCAATCCGATCACCGATTGGGAGCACGGCCGACGCAGTCCAACGGCGGAGCAAGCGCTCCAGGCGGCACAACGCGTCGGCATCGATGTGGCCCTTGGCTTCGCGCGCTTTACACCGAATCTGCCGCTGGAGCGCATAAAGGACGGCTTCAAACTGGACACCTGGATGCGGCGTTTGCTCGGAACCATGAGCATCAGTGAAGTCGCCACGCGCCTCGGCCGTTCACGTCCTGCGGTTAGTCGTTGGTTGTCCGGCGTGGCCAAGCCGCGCTTGCCCGAGTTTCTCGAGTTCGTCGACGCTGCGACGGGGCACGTACAGGATTTGATCGCGGAACTCGTACCGATTGCCGCCGTGCCCGCGCTCAAGGCTCGCTTCGACGTGGCGCAAGCTGCGCGGCGTTTGGCTCTCGAGCGACCGTGGACCGAGGCCATCGTGCGCGTGCTCGAGACTCGCGCGTATCGCGCTTTGCCTGGCCACCGCGCCGACTGGATCGCCTCACAATTGGGCTTGCCGAGGAACGAAGTGGCCGAGTGCCTGGCCCTCTTGCGCGAGGCTGAAGTCTTGGTCGAGCGCGATGGCAAGCTCGTCGAGCAGCAACAACTCAACGTCGATACGCGTGGCGGCAAAGCCGCGCTGAGGGCAATCAAAGCGCATTGGTCGCGCGTCGCGGCGGACCGTGCCGTGCAGCCGAATCAGGACGATTTGTTCGCCTACAACGTCTGCTCCTGCTCGAGCGAAGACATGCAAAGGATTCGAGAAGTCCTGCGCGCCGCGTATCGGGAAGTTCGGAGCATCGTCGCGGGCTCAGCCGAGTGCGACGAAGTGGCGTTGATTAACGTTCAGTTCTTGGGTTGGCGCGGACAGTGAGAAGCCCAACCCGGGCCGCCAATCTTGCGTGTTTCCCAGAAGTGGACGCACTCGACCGTTTCTGGGGTAGAAATTGTGCGTATCAGGGCAATATGCCGCTTGCCGATGGGGTCTGCCTCGCGCAGCCTGTGATGCATGAAGCAGTCCGTGCGCGTTCCAGGTTCCGGTCTCGAGAGCTCTTCGAGATTCTTCCAGCTTACTGGGTTGGTTCTTGGCCTGGCATTGGTGGGGTGCACCTCGAACGAGGGGCAATCGGGGACCGACGCTTTGGACGTAGGCTCGAACACCCCCACGAGTTCGACAGCGCCCAGCGCTCCCGATGCAGCGGTGGTGCCCACCCATACGCCTTCCGACGACGTTGTTGACTCGGACTCATCAGGGAGCGATGCCGGGCAGGAGCCAACTACCCCCGCGGACGATTCACCCACCACAGGCACGAGCTCCGGGCCCGACGTAGAAACGACCGCGTCTGAGACGAACTTGGACGCCAGCACGTCCACCGATACGCACGTTGAGCCCGACGCGGGCGTCGGTGACGACTCGTCCGACGCGGGCAACACGCTGCCGGGGGATGTGATTCGCTTGAACCTCGAGCTGCAACTCTCGTCGACATCGGCAGACGTCGTGACGGACTGGGCGAGCTCATGGTTCCTCAACGTCGAGGTTGGGGACGACTCTTGGTTGGCCTTTACGGGCGGAAGGTCGGGTGACGCGAACGCCACGGTTTGGCGCAGCACCGCCGGCAGCTCGAGCGCTCACGCGACGCGCGTCGATTCAACCATCACCCTCGATCCTGTGACGGTTCAGATCAGCGCGAACCAGGCCGTAGATTTTGCAGCGTTCGAGCTGACAGTGGCGGGAGACGGCAGCGTATCGGGTTCAGCGTCCGGGACGTGGCGCAGCTTTGGCGGTGACTTCATCCAACAAGAGGACTTCGCCGCGCAAATCGCGGGCGGAAGCGATACCGAACCACCCATCGTTGCAAGCGTCGATGGCGACGAATTCTATCCGTTCGAACCCGTCCAACTGACGTTCAGCGAACCGGTCCTGATTTCGAGCATGGATGTTACCGCTAGTGCGGGTGAGCCCTTGGGCATGACCTTCGAATACGCGAACGATGGGCGACCAGGCTTCGCCAAATCGGTCACCCTCAGGACCGTTGGAGGTTGGCCGGCGGGCAAAAGCGTCGAGATCGCCGTCAACACCGCAGACGACGCTGCCGGAAATCGAAGCAACCAGGGCTCGCTGGGTCAGCTCACGATCCCGAACGTCCTGGACTCGAACGCGAATCTCGGCTTCGAAAGCGGCACCAGCGGCTGGGTCAATCTGTCTGTCGTAGGTGAACAACCGCTGACCAAATCGTCCCAGCCTGAGCTCATGACTACGGTCACTCCCACCGAGGGCAGCGCGATGGCGTTCGTCACAGGGCGTGCCATTGGTTACCTGGTCGCGCCAGTCGGCGCGACGAGGCTGTGCTTCGATGCCGGAGTTGTGACCTCCGATTTCGACAACTTCGAGACGTTCGACGGCGGACTCGACGTCGGCGTCTATCGGGGTCAACCAGGGCAGGTTCTGCCTTTCACGGGCTCGGCGTTCGCGCCCTATGCCGACGTCGACCTGGGCTGGTCGGGTTTCAAGAACCTGTGTGTGGGTCTGCCCGACCAATCGGATCAGGGCGTCTGGCTCAGTTTGACTCCAGTGGGTCAAGCGCCGCCCGCCTTCTTCCCGCCGGACGTCTACGTCGACAACCTCACGCTTCAGTGATTCATTCGCGCTGCCGCTCGAGCCGCCGATGGGCTATGCACATCGCCCATGACGCGGAAGGGTGATGCTCGCATCGGCTTCTTACTTCGGACGATCCTACCGTTATCTCCAACTTGGCTTTGCTCCTGCGCGAGCTTGCCGCCGCTCTCGCCCGCAGTTGAGCGTATGCCCGCGCAGCTGTCGCAAACTGGGTTGTACTCCTCCGGTCAGACGCAGCTGACCGCCGCGGGCGTACATCCTTTCACGCCGAGTTTCCCGCTCTGGAGCGACGGCGCATCCAAGCGTCGTTGGATCTATCTGCCCCAAGGCACGCAGATCGATACCCACGACATGGACAGTTGGCAGTTTCCGGTGGGCACCAAAGTCTGGAAGGAGTTCTCGATTGCCGACCAGCGACTCGAAACGCGGCTATTTCAACGCGTTTCGAGCGACGACCAAGGCTGGGTAGCGGCGGCGTATACTTGGGACGCGCAAAGTTCAGAGGCTAGGCTCGACTTGGAGGGCAAGAGCGACGTGCTCGAGACGGCCCATGACGTACCCGAAGCCCGCGCGTGCATGACGTGCCATGGTGGCAGAGCGCATGCGGTGCTCGGTTTTTCCGCGATTCAACTGGCGCACGCTTCAGCCGATCCAGAAGAATACACGCTCGATCGCCTGGCCCAGTCCGGCTTGCTCAGCCACCCACCCAAGTCCACGACCCAAATCCCTGGCAACCCGATCGAACGAGCGGCACTGGGTTATCTTCATTCCAACTGCGGCAGTTGCCACAACTCTGCGCGCCCCGCTTGGGCCACGTCGTACGCTCCATCGGCGTCGCTCGATCTGTGGTTGCGCACAGACGCTTTGAGTGCAGTCGACGTGACACCGACGTATCGCACGGCACTGAGCTTCGTAAAGCCCGGCAACCCCGAATCGAGCAGCCTCTACAAGCGCCTTGCAAACACGTCGTGGTTCTTGCCGAGGATGCCGCCCTTGGCGACCGAAGTCGTCGATGACGAAGGGGCGCAAGTGATCGCGACTTGGATCCGGCAGCTTTCGCTAACTACCCACTGACCTTGGTCACTCGGAGCCGCGTGAGGATGCGGCGCCAGCGTGTCGACGTTGCCGCAAGCGCCCGAGCCCGAACAAACCCACCAGACCAAGCCACGAGTGTCGTGTCCAGCCGCCACGAGGGGTGCTCCCCGGGTAGGCGCAACCGCTCGCCTCTGCATCGTTGTTTGCCTTGGGCGACGCGCCCATGTCGTCGGTCATTTCGCTAGTGCCGGCGTCCGACGCGGGCTGCGCACCGGCCTGCATGTCGGTCGAGCTCGCTCCAGGTTTCGTCACGGGGGTGGGTTTGGGCGAGTTCGTTGGATCGGTGGTGGCATCCCCAGGCCCGCTCTGATCGCTCGCAGTGGGCGTCGGGTCATCGTCGCCGTTGGGCGTTGTGTTCGTCGCGGTCGGAGCGGGGTTGGTTTCAGCGTTGTCGATTCCACTGGGAGCTGGAGTCGGCGCTGACGACGTGGGCACGGCATCGATCGGATCGCTCAGGGGTGGGACCGTCGCGCTGGGCGTTGGAGTGGGGCGGATCAGGCAGTTGTCCAGCGGCGGCAATGCTGGATCCCTGCCGACGAAAGGCGGCTCGCATTGGCAGATTGCAGGACAGTTGGGATCGCGCTGACACGTCGTCGCTGGGGCGCAAACGGCCAGCGCGTCTTCGAAGGGCTTGCACTCGGCCGTGTCGCACGCTCCGTCCATGTCCTGATCGTTGCGGGGATCGTCGGGGCACGCGTCCACGTCGGCGCACAGATTGTCAGCGTCAGCATCATTGGCTGAATCCTTGGGGCACGAATCGCAGGAGTCGCCGTCACCATCTTGGTCTTCGTCGGCTTGATCGGCATTTGCCAGCGTCGAGCAATTGTCGTCCGCGTTCGAAACACCGTCACCGTCGGCATCGCCCTCGAGAACTGCTGCTGGCGCGGGGTCATACATGAAGTAGTCCCACTCGCTGTTGGCTCGGTTGCAGCCTCCCAAGTTGCCGAACGAAAGAATTTGGCTACCGCCGCCGGTGTCCAGTTGGTGAACATCGGCAACGAGCACACCATCGACGATCAGGTTGTAGCGTGCGCGTCCCAGGTACTGCACGCGGTAAACATGGAAATCATCGGTCGTGTCCATCGCCAAGCCAACGGTCTGGGGATAGTCGATGCCGGCCCATCCCGCGTTCAACTTGAACTGAACGATCGCCCCGTCGCTGCCCGTGGCCCAAAACCCGGTTGCCCGGCAAGCCGTGTCCTCACTGAGGAATCGGATCTTTGCTTCGACGACCCAGCCAGACGCTCGCCCCGACTGCCACCAATCCCCGTAGCCTTGATCGAGGATCCATTCCTCGTAGGTATCCGTGGTTATTGTCAGCACGCCGTTCGCGACGCTGCTCGTACCCCCACTGCTGTTGTGGACGAAACCAGCGTCCGTGATCTCGGAGAGGCTGTCGAACTCGAACTTCGTGGGCTCGGCGCCCGCCATGGACGCAAAACACACCACGGCGAGTGGAACGCCGACCACCTGTCCACCCTTCAAGGAGCTCCTCATGCTGACCAATGTAGCAGTTCGACGCCCAGGGTCCGAGCGCGGCTGCGAGATTGCCCCAAATAGCGTATACCCGCAGAATACATGACCCGAAACGAGCGCGCGTCTGCAAGCTCGCGAAAAATCAGGCCATTAGTGAACGTGCGCGTCCGGACCCCAGTGCACGCTGACCTTGCCGGCAGGATCCAAGCGCCGCAGGGCCACGCACTCGTCCGGGTTACGCGACGCCAACAACTCCTGCGAGCGCGTCGTGACGATCCACTGCACGTTCGGCAACGCTGCGAGTAAACGCTCGAGCAGAATCGCCGCGACGCTCGCGTCTTGATGAAGTTCGATTTGGTCGATCACGACGAGGCCCTGAGCCAGTTCCGGATTCAGTCCAGGATAGGCGGCCCACAGCGCGCGCAAGGTCAACGCTCCAAATGCTGCGGCGTGTTTTACCGCACTTGGCAGCGCGTCGAAGGGCAACTGCACGCGCTCCCGACCGACGAAGGTTGGTTCGAGCGAAGTGGGGGAGATGCCAATGTACTCGTATCCGAGTGCTCGCGTCAGACTGTTCACGACACGCGACATAGTATCACCGAGAATCTGATGGCGATCGCCGTCTACTTCCGGCAGGGCGCGGACGATTGCGGCGTAAACCAGTGCTTGCTTGACGTCGCGGCTCAAATCGTTGCGGGCTGCGTCGTCCAAGGGTTCGTTGCTGCGCACGTCGTAACGGCGCACGCTGCGTTCAGGAGCGGAAAGGATTAACGGCGAACGCGAGAACCAGCGCATCGCGGAAAACGCGACGAACACGAAGCCGCCCTCTCGCGCCAGCTTGTCGAACAAGGCAACGTCGCGACGTGCCGCCGGATCTGCCTCCGCAAGCTCGGGACCTGCATTGGGGCTCCAAAGACGTAACGGGTGAACGCGGTCGGGTTCGTCCAGGCCGAGCCACCATTCGCTGCGAGCGAAGCAGGGCGGATCGGTGGGTCGCAAGTTCATGGCCACGGTGTGGCCCGGCCGAGTGTGCGCCAGTGCCGTAAGCAAAGTGGTTTTGCCGGAGCCGGGGCCGCCGAATACGAGCGTCAGCGGTTTGGGGGAGCCTTGCTCGTCGTCGAACGACAGTGCGAAGTCACCCAACGACTCGGGGCAAGACATGTGCACGGACTTGAGCTTCATGACTCACCCACTGGGATCGAGCTGTATGACTACTCTTGATCGAGCAAGGCCGCAAACTCGCTGTCGACCAGACCATTGGTCGCGACATCTTGGGCGGACTCACTGCCCGGCTCGCGCTGATACCAGCGTCCCCCGGCTTCGAGCACCACGGCCGCTCCCGCGCTCGTGTCCCAGTGCGGCAAATGGCGTGCCCAGTACACGGAATAGGTCCCGTCGGCGACCATGCACAACTCGATCGCAGCTGAACCGCAACGCCGTATGTCGCGCGCGTTGGTGCAAATCCGACCGTACTGTTCGAGTTGCCGCCGTGCCTGGCTCGGCTGGATGCCGCGACGGCCGGGAAAGCCGGTTGATACGATCGATTCACCGAGTGCGGAGCTGGTGTTTACTTTGCACGGCGACCCGTTGCGGCGCGCGCCCTGACCAGCTGCGGCGGACCAAGTTACGCCGAGCGCCGGTGCCACGACTGCACCTGCGTAGGGTTGGCCTCGATAAAGTGCGCCCAAGCTCACGGCGAACCAAGGGTGGCCGGCAATGAAGTTGATGGTGCCGTCGATCGGATCGATGTACCAGGTGAGATCCTCGGCGTTGGGACTACCCCCGTGCTCCTCGCCGACGATGGCGACGCCCGGCGTCCGTATCGCCAAGGCTTCACGGACTACTTCTTCGCTTTTCACGTCGAACTCGGTGAACAACTCGTCGTGAGCCTTGGTGGAAATCTGGATGCGCTTCTGGAAACCTTGCATCACCGTCCGCGCAGCCAGCGTAGCGACGTCGAGCGCGACGTTTTCCAAGGATCGGGAGTCGGCAGGCATGAGCACTATTTAACCAACTCGCAGTCTCTGGTCGACGGTCTCGACACGGTTCATTGCCCGCACAGATCCAACAGCGCCGTTTCGAGTACGGCACGGGCCGGGCGCTTCGAACCCCCTTTTAGCGCCAAATCGATGTCGCGCAGTCGGACCAACCAACTCTCGAGGGTGGCCTTCGAGAAACGCTTCGCCTGCTCTTGCAGAGCCCGCGCGCGAAACGGTGGCGCCCCAGCTGCCCGGGCGGCATCGTTCGGATTTTGTCCGGCAGCCAAGCCTGCCTGGAAACGGATCAGTTGCCGCGCGGACCAGGCTAACACCCCGAGCAGTCGCAGCCCGCGATCCCCAGGGTCGTAAACGCGCTCGAGCAGCGTCAGCACCCGGCCACGATCTCGTACACCCACGGCGTCTAGCAATTCCCAAACCGTTGCCGGACGCACAATCGGGATCAGTTCGCCCACCGTATCTTCAGTGATCGGGTCGTTGCCGGCGAACAACGTCAAACGTTCGACGATGTCTTCGAGTGTCGCTAGATCCGGACCGCTGACTTCTGCGATCAAGTCTGCCGCACCATTCGTCAGTTTGCCGCCGCGATCCGCCGCGGCTCGCATCAGCCAGCCCGTCAGTTCATTACGCGCCAAAGGTTCACAAGAAACCAAGAACCCTTCCTTCTTGGCTTGGGTCAGCAAGCGGCGCTTGGCGTTCAGCTTCGCTGCGGTCAACACCAGGACGCAGCTGGGGGCCGTTTGTTGCGCGTAAGCGGCCAATTGATCGAGCGCGCCGCTGTCCTGGCCGCCTGTCACCTGTTGTGACTCGGATGCTTCCGTCTCGTCACCGTCGTCTTTCGTCTCGTCACCCGCTTTTGCGTCCCTCGAGGCTTTGCCTTCCCAGCGCTCTAGGTCACGTACTAACACCCAACGCAACTTTGCCATCATCGGCAGCGTACGGGCCGCTCCGAGCACGCGTCCAATGGGGCTGTCACCCGCCGTAAACTCATCTTCGTTGAAGCCACGAATCGCGCCCTTGACCGTTGCTTCGCGCAGCGCGTTCACTACCCGTGTGCGCAACAGGCGCTCTTCCCCTAGTACCAGGTAAATGGGGCGCAATTTCCCGGCTTGGGCTTCGGCAATGGCTTCGTCGGGGGTCATTCGTCTGCCGAGCGTTCGGCTTAACCGCTCCCTGCGTGTGGCGCAAGCGGCAACCAGGCGAACAGGGGTGGTCCAATTGCCCGAGTAGGTGTAAAGGCGCGAACGTGAAGTCAGTTCTCAGCGTGGACGAAGCCACCGGCCGCGCACGCGCACGCTTGCTGGCGATTGGCAACTTCGACGGCGTCCACCGCGGACATCAAGCACTGCTGGGGCACCTGCTCAGTGAAGCCGTCGCACTTGGGCTCGAGCCGAGTCTGATGACTTTCGATCCGCACCCCGCGCAGGTGTTGGGCAAGCGAGTGATTGCTCCGTTGACGGACCTGTCGCGCAAGCGTCAGCTGCTCTCGAGCGTCGCACCAACGCTCGAGGTCTTGGTACAGCCGTTCGATCTGACTTTGGCGCAAATGGAGCCAGAGCGTTTCGTGCGCGAATTGCTTGTGGATGGTTACCGCGTTCAGCGGGTCGTCGTGGGCGCGAACTTCCGCTTCGGCAAGGACCGCAAAGGTGATCTGTCGACCTTGATGGCGTTGGGCGCTGAGCTCGGCTTCAGCGCAGCCGCCATGCCTCTGGTCACCGACGGCGGTGAAGTGATTTCGAGCAGCCGTATTCGTGCCCTCGTGCAAGCCGGCGAGGTAGTGGCAGCGGCTGGTTTACTTGGCCGCCCGCACCGCCTCACGGGCAGCGTGGTTCAGGGGCGTCAGCTAGGACGCCAACTCGGATTTCCGACCGCAAACTTGGACGCGGTGCCTGAGCTTTTGCCGGCGTTGGGTGTATATGCGTGTCGGGTTTATGCCAGCGCGCCCGCGCTGAGAGCTTGGCCCGCGGTTTGTAACATCGGGATGCGGCCCACGGTGGACGGCACGGCGCTGAGCGTGGAGGTCCACCTGTTGGCTTTCAGCGGAGATCTGTACGGTCGTAGTTTGGGGGTCGATTTGGTGCAGCGCTTGCGCGAGGAGAAGCGCTTTGCCGGAATTGACGCGCTTCGGGAGCAGATCACTCGCGACGTGGTTGAGGCTCAAGCGGTGCTGTCCGCGGGTTAGTCATCGGTTAGCGGACACGGAGGCAGCGCGATCAGGGACTACGCGCAGCTAGCAAGCCGGCGAACCCTTTGATACGGTCACCGCGTGTCGGATGCCGAACCCAGCAAGGAGATCCCGCGCCACGAGCTGATCGCCGCGGCTCTCGAACTCGGCATCGAGCGCCCCGAGGTCCTTTCGCACAGCGAACTGCAGCAGCGGATTCGCGACGTGAGCGAAGGCAACGCGCGCGTCAGCGAACCGCCGCCCCCGTTGGGGCGCGGTTGGTTCAACGTCGCCCGGCACCTCGTTGCGAGCGTGATCGAGAAAGGGCTGAACCTGCCGACGGCCGCGCGGGTCTTGCGAGACACCGTGCGCAGCGTCCCCCCACAGCGCCCCCCACTGCCGACCGTGACCCTGGCCCAAATCTACATGGCTCAGGGGCATAGCGATCGCGCTGCAGTTACTCTGGAACAAGTACTGAAGCGCGATCCCCGAAATCCCAAAGCCACGCGTTTGATGGCAGAGTTGAGAGCGCAGGACCCAGAGTCGGTGCCTCCGCCGCCGATCGTCACCGAGACGGACAACGTGGTCGTGTTACATGCCGAGGGAGGGGTGTTCGCGTATTGGGAACTGTGTCGCGCCAGTTGGGAGCGTTACAACCGACCCGAAGGAGCGCTGCAGCTGAAGGTCGCGATCGTGACTCCCGATGAAGGTGGCGCGGTAGTCGTCAACGAGATCGTTGCTGTCACGAGTCCATCGGGACACAGCAAACTGACTTCGGAGTCTCGCGCAGTGGTACGCGTTGCAATCGGCAGGGCCGACAGGGGCCGCTGGGTGCCGTTGATCGTTGCTACTACGTTTCGCCGTCAGGGCGAAGCGTTCGCGCCAGAGTTCACACCGCGCAAGGGGTCGATCGAGAGCGAGATCTTGAGACGTGCGGTGCGCTTGGTTTCTTCAACTTGATTCGCGCACCCGCAGTCGTTTCGCACGCCTTGTCCTGCCTGGGAGCGCGCGGTGTCGTTCCTCCCACGTGCCGTGGGATAACATTTGCGAAATCCAACGTCGCGCGATGCGTCAGGCGCGCGGAGTTGCGTTGGGCGTTGTCAGCGTTGGGCGGATGAGCCAAGGTCCGCGCATGAGTGTATCGCGCTATGTATGGGGAGTGTTGGGGGTGGGGTTATTGGTGAGCGGCGCAGTCGTCGCTGCTCCCAAGGGTAAGTTCGGCGGACAGGTGTCTTGGAAGCCCGGCTCTTTCAAGCCAGAGGAGGCGCGCAAGCGCTTTCACGGGGCGCTGAGTAAAGGCAAAGAGACGCTCGACAAGCAAAAGAAGCAACGTGACGATCAGCACAAGGCTTGCGGTTATGGGGACCAACCCAACACTTGCTCGAAGCCTGCCGCGGTCACGCTAGACCAGCTCGATGTCGACAAGTCGTTGTTCGTTCACGATCGTGCGACGATCGATGCTGGCGGCTTCACACTTCAAGCCGTGCTCGATCAATTGGCGGGTCAAGCCGTTGCAGCTGGAGCTCCCGGAGTAACGGGCAGCTCGCTGTTCAAGGACTTTTGGGATACGCAAAACCCAGCCACGCCCAGCACGACGACGGCTCATTGCGATGACAATGGGCAGACACTGAATGGCTTTCCGGTCTCGTGTCGAACTGGGGAAGGGCAGCAAATCAGTGATCCAGCGGGCCAGATCGCAAAGTATCAAGCCATCGGCGTCGTGAATCGTTTGGACTTGGCGCACGAGGGCTGGAGCAACTGTGGAGAACACCGCATCGTGTTCGGGCGCAACGATGGCTCTCGCAACTTCATGATCTTCGAAGCCGTGTTGCCCAACCCCAACCCGGGTTGTCGCGCCGGCTGTCGTCCCGTCGCGGAGTTCTGGTCGGGCTTGTCCGACCCGGCGCTTTCCGCCGAGGATCGCGGCAAAGCATTGCATGACTTCTATTTCAATGGTTTGCCCGGCTTCAGACCCGTCGTGCACATCGATCACTACGCGTCCAAGGCCGTGGACACGAGCAATGGTTCGGTCGGTAGCGGGCAGATTCGCACCAACCAGTTCTTGCAAGGGCCTTGGTTGCTCAAGGAGTTCAGTTTGGCGCTCGACTGCGGGGCGAGTCCCTGCGCACTGCAAGTCGTCCCGACCATGGTCAAGTCCAATCCCTTCGGCGCCTTGTGGGTCGAGGAAGTCGCAGGCGACTCGAATAGTGCGTTTTCGACGCGTGCCGCCGATTTCCAGGCGGCCCTCTTGCATCAGGTCTCGGGTTTGAGCGGCAAGAAAGGCGACGTTTGCCCGAGCAATGGGGCTGAGCTCACCGCGATTGGCTACTCCGTAAACCCAGAGCAGGATGCCGCCGAGAGCGGACCGCAAAACCCCGCCCCGCCTGATAACTTCCTGGCCGCATTCGACCCTGCAGCGACACCCGTCACGGATTTGTTTCGCGATTCGCTGGCCAAGAGTCCCGATCTTTGTGGCCTCAGTACCTCACAGTTGATCAACCGCGCGACGGCGCAGAGCTGTGCGGGGTGTCACCAACCCAGCACGTTCGGATTGCTCGATCCCGGCGCGCTCGGCACTATGACTCTGCCGGGAGGAACGACGACGACGAGTTGGCCGAATTCGCTCGGCTTCGTTCACACGCGCGAAATCCCCGACGCCAACGGCGTTCACCAATTGTCGCCAGCGTTGACCGACGTGTTCTTGCCCGCACGGCGCTCTTTCCTGCTCGGCGAGCTCAACGCGGACGTCTGCAGCTGCGAGCGCACGTTCGATGATGTCGATCCCAGCAAGCGCGAAAAAGCTCACAAAACGCAGCAAAAGGTGAACGACAAGTTCAAGAACAAGCGGGCAAAGGAATGGCAGCAGCTTTCAGCCGCCAAGCGCAAAGCCGGCGACAAGCACAAGCCAGTCAGCTTCAAAGACGTTCGAGACGGCATCAAGCGGCTTGGCGATATTGCCAAGGAGCAAGAAGCCGAACTGCAGAGCGAGCTCAAGAAGGACGGGATCGAAGTCACCTCGTCTGCGGTCGATCTGAAGGCGCACCCGTGGCACCTCGACGTTGCCAAACGCGCCAACGGTGACAAGCGAAAGGAGCGCCAATTGCGCGCTCAAGTCGTCGTCGAACAGTTGCGCGCAGTGCCGCCGCGCCGAACCGTGACCGGCAGCTTCCGCTCCGAGTAGTCGCGCCGAGTGAGGCAAGCGTATCAGGCGTGCCGTGCGCATCCCCCGCGCGCGGCACGCGTCGTTTGTGGCCTTGGCTGCAGGCGCGCGTCGCTGCCCGTCTTGTCAGGTCATCACGTCGCGAATTCGCTCGACCAGAGCGCTCGGCGTGAACGGCTTGTGAATCATGCTGACCTGGGTTTTGCTCAGGTCGGAGTAAGCCAGGACCGATTGCCCGTAGCCGGACATGAACAACACCTTCAAGTCTGGCCGCAGGCTGCGCAGGTGCTCGGCGAGCTCAGGTCCATTGGTCGTCGGTAAGACGACGTCGCTGAGCAAGAGGTCCACTTCTGGCGCGTGCTCGTCCATCAGCCGAGTCGCATCTTCGGCGCAGCCGGCTGCAAGCACGGTGTAACCATGCCCTTGAAGGATACGGCGTACGACCGTCCGCACTTGTTCGTCGTCTTCGACCAGTAAGATCGTTCCATTGGGTTCACGCGCGATCATGTGCGCGCTCCCGTGTCATGAGCAGCGGGTACCGCGTCGAATACTGCAGAATCAACGCGGGCCGCGGCTGGTCGCCGTAAAATGCACTCATCTTGCCCCCTCGGCTGAAGCCTTACCTCAGCCAACAGGGATCGCCAGTCGAAAAACTCGCCGGGACAGGTGCACACATCTGGGGACGCGCACACCCCAACAAGACTTCAGCCGTGGTATCCGAATGCCCACACCTGGGTCGGTGTGCGGCAGTAACGATCACTCGTTTGGTATCGAGTGGTTAACGCTGTGCCGTCATCCAATCGCGCGCCTCCGTTTCCGAATGAACCAGTGCCACGTAGCGAGGTGCCAAGGAATTTCGCAACGCTTCGAACTGGGCCCACTGAGCCCCATCGCGCAACACCAGCACGGCGAGCGGCTTGCGACTCTGCTCTGCGCTTCGAAAGACACGGTCGGCCGCGGTGTGCGTGCGTGGACCGACCACCGATGGCCCGGCAGTCACGTCGAGCACGAGCCCAAGCCAGGGTGAACCTCGAACCAGAACCTCGCTGACCAGATAGTCAGCCATCTTCTCCGCCGCCGCGGCACCCTGTTGTGGCAACAAGCCCCGCGGAATCGAAATTGTGCAGAACACGATCCGACCCTTCGCATGGATCTGGAACAGCTCCCCGCTCAAGAGCGGGCTCGTCTTCTTGGGTTCTCTCGACACGGCCTTTTCGACGTCAAACAACGGCCACGCGGCGACGCCGCTTTAGAGCACGTCCGACCTCAGCGAACGCGTGAACGTTCGTGACTGCGGATGTGAGTACAAGTGCGGTGTCGCGGCCAGGACTATGTCCCGTCGGGCGATGTAGAGGCCGTTGGTACACTACCGAAGTCCGCCTGACCGCTCGCCGCGTTGGCACCGTTGACGATCACGTCGTAGTGAATTGGAAATGCGCGACTGAGCATCGCCGTCACCCCGCAGTACAACGTCTGTGAGGCGCGCACCGCCTCGACGACCGTTGCGACTTCGACTTCCCCATCGACGACGAAGGTCAGATTAGCGCGTGTGAACACGCGTGGATGCGGACCGCTCGGCAAATCGGCCTCTACCCTGACATCGATGCGTGTGGGTTTCTGGCGGGCTTTGCGCAAGATGCCTGCGACGTCCATGGCGGTGCACCCGCCGATTGACGCGAGCAGCAGCTCCTTGGGTGACTGGCCCCCATCGGCACCTACCGGTGAGCGCGAGTCGATTGTGACCACGTGTCCTCGAGCGGTGGCGTCGAATGCCATACCGCCGCGCCAAGTGAGTTGTACGTTCATAGCTTTGTTAGTGTCCGTTGAATGTCCGAGTCGGACGCGGACGGCACGCTAACACAATGTGCGCACCACGGGGCAAGCGTGATTTGGAGCAGGCCGCACGGGCTCCGCCGTCACGAGCGGTACGTGGGGTGTTGTCGCCACAAGGACACATGGTTCTGGGATAACAGTCGGGCTGCACCGTATTGGAGCTTTCGACGTTTGCATTGGATACGCTGCCTGGTGCGGTCATCATGTAGTCCTCACGCGGCTCTGAGTTGTTGCCTCGAACGGAGATACATGAAGCGAGTCCTGCTAGGCGTTCTATTGGGCTGTCTGTACGCGTTGCCCGGCTGCGGCGATTCTCCCACGGTCGATCCGGACGCGGACGACAAGTCCAACACCAAGAAGCACCAGGCGCCCGACGGTGGCGATTCGAGCGGTTCTTCGGGCCAGAATCAGAATTCGGAAGACGTTCTCACCGGGGACCCCGAAGGCAAGTGTATACCTACTACCTGCAAGGCTCAGCACGCGAACTGCGGCGTCATCGCCGACGGCTGCGGCAAGTCCCTCGAGTGCGGTGAGTGCGAGTCTGGGGCCAAGTGCTCGATCGTCGACGTCAACCAATGCACGGTCTTGAAGGACCTGTGCAAACCCCTGAGCAAGGACGACGCTTGTAAAGGCAAGGAGTGCGGCGTCGAAGGTGATGGTTGTGGCGGCACTTTCGAGTGCGGCACGTGCGCCGAGGGCCAAGCCTGCGGCCAAAAGGACCCCTTTCAGTGCGGCAAGATACCGGCATCGACCGATGAAAACTGCGCTGCCAAGATCGACAGCTGCAAATCGGTCAACGTCAGCTGTGGCAAGATCAGCAACGGCTGCGGCGGCATCATCGACTGTGACGAGGAGACCGGTGGCTGCAAAGACGGCCTGGCCTGCAACGCCAAGAACGTCTGTGCCGAACCCACTGCCTGTGAACCGATCGCCAAGGCGGACGCCTGCGATGGGCGTTGCGGCGTGGTTTCCAATGGTTGTGGGGTAGAGGTAAACGATGGTGTGATCGAGTGCCCGGCGTGTCCGGATGGCCAGGCCTGCGGTGCCGGTGGTGTCGCCAACAAGTGCGGCAGCGCGGATGACGCCTGCCAGAAGATCGCGAAGGCGGATGCCTGCGGCGACAAGGAATGCGGCGCAGCGAGCGACGGCTGCGCGGGTAGCTACAGTTGCGGCACGTGCGGCGATGGCGAAGTCTGCCGCGCGGGCGTGTGCGAAGCGACCTGCACGCCCAGCGACAAAGCCACTGCCTGTGGCGACAAGGAGTGCGGCTTCGTCAGCGATCTGTGTGGTGGAGTTTACGAATGTGGGACGTGCGCGGACGCTGAGACCTGCGGCTTGCAAGAGGCGTTTCAATGCGCTGCCACGCCTCCGACCGAGTGCGTGCCGCGCGAAGCCGCGGCAGCCTGTGAAGGCAAGGAATGTGGCGTCGTGTTCGACGGTTGCGGCACTGAAGCCGCGAACATGATCGACTGCGGCAATCTCGGCGACGCGGGCAGCAATGGTTGCGCCGACGGCGAGTTCTGCGGTGTCGTGACGCCCTATCAATGTGACGGCGCGGATGCTGTGCAACCCAACTGTACACCTGCGACCAGCTGCGCCGATCTCGGCTGGGAATGCGGCATCGCGATTGACGATTGCGGCAACGTCTTCGATTGCTCGACCGAGGGTCGCAGTTGCGACGCCATGACGGAAACCTGCATCGGCGGTATCGACGGCCCGACGCAGTGTCTGAGCGGCACGGGCGGGGGTGGCTCGAACACCGCCGACTGCGAAGTTTGCGACGCGATTCCCGATTGCCGCGGACAATCTCAAGTCACGAAGTTGACTGGCCGCGTGATCACACCCGGCAAGTCGGACAATGACACCAACAACCAAGTCGGTGTGCCCAACGCGTTCGTCTACATTCTGCAAACGCTCGACGAGGACGACATGCCGGACATGACCACCGGCATTCCCGAGGACGGCACGTCGTGTGATCGTTGCGCCGATCAAGACTTGGGGCCAGTGTTGGCCAGCGCCACGACCGACGCTTTCGGTGAGTACACGATTGAGGGTAACATCCCGGTCGACCAAGAGTTCATCCTGGCCGTCAAGATCGGTAAATTCCGTCGTGCCGAGCGCATCACCATCCCGGCAAATTCAGCTTGCCAGACCTACGCGGTCGACCCCCTGAAGACGCGCCTGGCGCGCTCCTCGAGTGACGGTCTGCGCGCGCACTTGCCGCACGTGGCGGTGTCGACAGGCGAGCTCGATGCAATGGAGTGTGTGTTCTACAAGATGGGCATCACCTCCGACGAGTTCGCTGAACCCGGAGACAACGGTGATGCGAGTCAACGCTTCCACTTGTACGGCACCGACGGTGCTGCGGCTTCGACGGGCGACACCCCCGAGTCTGATCTGTTCAGCACGCTCGATCGCTTGCTCACCTACGACATGATCGTGTTCGACTGCCAAGGGCCGGGCTATCCCGACTACGACAGTTCGGATCCGCGGGTGCGTGAGTACGTCAATCGCGGTGGCCGCATGTTCGCAAGCCACTTGAGCTACACCTGGATTTACGACAACGGCAACGGCGCCTACGACTCGAACTCGCCGTACACGACGGGGCTTGCGCCCGCTGCGAACTGGTCGACGAGCGATCCGCACCCGACTTCGGGCACGGGGTTCGTTTCCGTGGGCCGCACGGGAGCCAACACTGCCAAGATCCAGCGTTTCGCCGATTGGCTGGAGCACGAGGGCGCGGCGACGTTGACTGGTGGCAAGTACCAGTTCACGATCTCCGATCCGCGCGACAACGCGACCAGCGTAAACGCGTCTTCGGAAGAGTTCGTGTATCGGTCGACGGGTAACTCCACGACTTCGGTTCAGCAGTTTGCCTTCAACACGCCTTACGGCGCGCCCGCGGACGCGATTTGCGGTCGCGTCGCGTACAGCGGTTTTCATGTCGTGGCCACCGGTGGCAGCTACAAGAACTCCGTGTTCCCGAACCATTGTACGGGTGATCTGTCGGCTCAAGAGAAGACGCTCTTGTACATGCTCTTCGATTTGGGCGCGTGCGTCACGACTGACATCCCAGAGCCGCCGACCTGTACGCCGGTTAGCGACTGTACCGGTCGTTGCGGCACGTTGCCCAATGGTTGTGGTGGCGTGTTGAGCTGCACGTGCGGTGCGGATCAGATCTGTCTTGCGGGTGGCGTGTGCGGCGTGCCCCAGTGCGTGAAGACGACATGCCAGGCCGAAGGCGCCACGTGTGGTGTGATGGCTGATGGCTGCGGAGGTGTGCTCGACTGCGGCGATTGTCCCGAGGGTCAAGCTTGCGGCATCGTATCTGCCAATCAGTGCACCCAAACCTGCACGCCAAACGACGAAGAGATGGCGTGCGACGGCGTGTGCGGCTTCGTTTCTGACGGCTGCGGCGGGGTACACCAGTGCCCGGGTTGCGACGGCAGCTTGAGTTGTATCGCTGGCGCTTGTACCGACCAGGGCTGCGAACCCAACAAGGATTGCCCGGCCGAGTACGAATGCGGACGCATCAGTGACGGCTGCGACGGTTTCCTCGATTGTGGTAGCTGCGAGTTACCGGAAGTCTGCGGCGGTGGTGGCGAGGCCAACAAATGTGGCAAACCCAGTTGCCCAGCGTTGACTTGCGACGACCTTGGCGCCGACTGCGGCTGGGTGGGTGACGGGTGCGGCGCAGCGCTCGACTGCGGCGACTGCCCGAGTGGGCAAGTCTGCGGCAGCAACGGCCACCCGAACGAGTGTGTCGGTTGCAAGCCTCGAACCTGCGACGATGCGGGCGCCGAATGCGGCTACATTGGTGATGGCTGCGGGGCCTTGATCAACTGCGGCGGCTGCGACAGCGGTGAAAGTTGTGGCGCCGAAGCCGCCAACCGCTGCGGTCCGCCCACGGGCAACTGCCCGCCTCTGACTTGTCACGCCGCTGGCGCCGAATGCGGATTGATCGGTGATGGCTGCGGTGGACAAGTCGATTGCGGCCAATGTCCAAAGGGCCAAGTGTGTGGCATCGACACGCCGTTCCAGTGCGGGGATCCGCCCACGTGCACGGCAACGACCTGTGACGCCGAAGGCGCCGAGTGCGGCTCGATCGGTGATGGCTGCGGCGGGTTACTCAACTGCGGTGCATGTCCGGCGGGACAGAGTTGCGGTTTGAAGAGCCCGAACCAGTGCGATTCGCTGGCGGGCGTCAAGTAACGCTCAAGCGCGGCCGAAGAGCAGGGCGCAGTTGGTGCCGCCGAACCCGAAAGAGTTCGACAACGTCACCTCCAGCGCCCGCTCTCGCGCCGTGTGTGGCACCAGGTCGAGACCGAGTTCTGCGATCTCGGGATCGACGCGATCGAGATTGATGGTGGGCGGCACTTTGCCGTCGCGCAACGCCAGCGCGCAAATCACGGCTTCCAACCCGCCCGCTGCGCCCAGTAGGTGACCGGTCATCGATTTGGTGCTCGAAACCCAAACGGGTCCCAATGCTTTACGGATCGCGCGGCACTCCTGCAGATCGCCGAAGCCCGTCGAGGTGCCGTGCGCGTTGACGTAACTGACCGCGCTCGGGTCGAGCTTCGCGTCGCGCAGTGCCGTCTCGATTGCGCGGCGGGCGCCTTCACCCTCGGGTGCAGGTTTCGTCAAATGATAGGCGTCGCACGAGGAGCCAGAGCCGAGCACTTCGGCGATGATTGGGGCGCCGCGGCGAATCGCGCGTTCGCGTTCTTCGAGCATCAGGATGCCCGCACCTTCAGCGATCACGAAGCCATCACGATCGGCGTCGAAGGGACGGCTGGCGCGCGTAGGTTCGTCATTGCGCGTGGATAACGCGCGCAATGCTGTAAACCCAGCGACGCCCAACGGAGTCACCGCGGCTTCGGCACCGCCTGCGACGGCCGCATCGATCTCGCCGTAGCGGATCAAGCGCGCGGCGTCGGCAATGGCGTGCGCGCCCGAAGCGCAGGCGCTGGTGTGCGTGTAGCTCGGCCCCTTGAAACCATGGCGCATCGCTACTTGTCCGGGCGCCAAGTTGGCGAGCATCCCGGGCATGAAATAGGGTGACACCTTGCTCGGCCCGCGTTGTTGCAAGACCTCGTGCGTCGTTTCGAGCAACGAAATGCCGAACAGTCCGACACCGATCAACGTGGCTACGCGCTCACGTTCGGCTTCGCTGGGCTCGAAATGGGCACTCGTGATCGCCATCCCGCTCGCCGCCAGCGCCAGGTGAACGAACCGGTCACCTTCTTTGATCTTCTTCTTCTCGACGAACGCTTCGGCGCTGAAGCCGCGGCACTCACCCGCGATTTTCGATGCGTAGGCCCCCGCGTCGAAGCCGGAGATGGTGGAGATTCCGCTCTGCCCCTCGAGTAGAGCTCGCCATGTACTTTCGGCATCCAGCCCGAGAGGGCTGACGCAGCCGACACCCGTCACTACTACGCGTCGCATTGCTTTTGGAGGAGCAGGGCTGTGGGGAACGCAGGCTGTGGGAAGAGCAGTCCTGTTGGAGGAGAGGTGCCCGAGGGTTAGCGGACAGCCCGAGCCCGAGGAGGCGCTCTATCGCCCAAGGTCGCTGAATTGACAAGGGGCAGCTACCAAACCGTCACGTTTCGCCACCCAAGAACGGTGCTCGAAACCCGGCTTCGATCGGCTTCTTCAAAGCGGGTGTCGCAGCAATTTTCGCTTCGAGCTTTGCGTTCGAGACAGCGGAACGCGAACACATCCGCGGGGGGTTCCAGGTTTCCGCTGCTCGAAGCGCTCGCGATGGCAGAGCCCGGCCCAAGGGTAGGCAGAGCGAGGTGCAGCGTTTCGGTGCACCCGAGCTTGTGTTTCGCTAGCCGCATCATGCACCTGAACGACTTCGTTGCAGCTCTGGAGCGCGTTGCTCCGCTCGCTCTGGCCGAGGATTGGGACAACGTCGGGTTGTTGTTGGCGCCCAGCGGGCCGCGTTCGATCTGCCGCGCGCTGTTCACCATCGACCTGGACTTGGAGGTAGCGCGGGAAGCCGTGGAACTGAGTGCAGACATCGTCGTGGCTTATCACCCCCCAATCTTCAGCGGTTGCAAGCGCATCGTTCCGAGTGACGTGACGGGGCGCACCGTTCTCGAGTTGCTCGAGAACAAGATTGCCGTCTACAGCCCGCACACGGCGCTCGACGCCATCGACGGCGGCGTCAACGACTGGCTGGTGGCGGCCTTCGACAGCGCAGACAGCGTCGCCATTGCCGCAAAAGGTGAACTCGTAGGCCAGCCCGGGCACCCACGGATCGGACAGGGACGCAGGCTGAGCCTGGCGACTCCGCTGGACTTCGACAGCGCCGTACAGCGAGTCAAAGCTCACCTCGGTCTGCCCTTCGTGCGCATTGCGAGTCCTTTCGAACTGGATCACCCGATTCGCACCGTTGCAGCATGCCCGGGGGCGGGCGGAAGCGTGATCACGCAGGTTCGTGCCGATCTGTATCTCACTGGCGAAATGAGACATCACGATCTGTTACGCGCGCGGGCCATGGGCAGCCACGTCATCCTGACGGAACATTCCAATTCGGAGCGCGGCTATCTGCGAGTGTTCACTCGGCGCCTGGGGGAACAACTCAGCGAAGAAGTGGAGTTGCTCATCTCCACGCGTGATCACGATCCATTGCGCGTCGTCTGACCAACGGCACCCGGATCGGGTGAAACAGTAGTGCAGCGCGCTCTGCGATTTGATGGATCACGTTTGGTGATCAGCCTGCGTGTGTCCGACCATTGCGAATTGAAAACGACGTGTGGCGCTCCGGCGTCACGAGCAGTTGCTGCACCGCGCGCCCACGTCCGTCGCTTGGAGGACTGGAATGCGCAAGGGTTCGCGTTGGCAACTCATTTCCATCTTGATGCTGTTGGCCCCAGCGGGGTGTCTGAATCGCCCGATTGGTCGCTCGCAGCCGCGCACGACAAACGTGCTCGTCGACGTGCTGCGGCGTGACGCGGTCACGAAGATCGATCTGCTGTTCATGATCGACAACTCGCGCTCGATGTCGGACAAGCAAGTGCTGTTCGCCGAGGCTCTGCCCGATCTCGTCGCAGGCCTCGTGACTCCGCCGTGTCTCACGCCCGAGGGCGACAACGTGGCCGTCTTACCCGCTGATCAGCGCTGTCCGATGGGCTCTGCCCGCGAGTTCGAGCCCGTGCAAGACATTCACATCGGACTCGTCACCAGCAGTCTCGGCGGTTACACGACGGAGGATTGCACGCAGACGGACGAGCATCATTCGGAAGAGAACGTAGACGACGGACACTTGCTGGCCAGTTTGCCGCGCGGCGCAGCCGCAGCCCCGTCGGCAGCCAAAGACGGCTTCTTGGCCTGGCGTCCCAAGGCCGACAACGATGGGCTGATCGAGGAGTTCGGAGGCTTGGTGCGTGCTTCGGGAGAACATGGTTGCGGTCTCGAAGCCTCACTCGAGTCTTGGTATCGCTTCCTGGTCGATCCGGCGCCCTACGCCGAGTTGGTGCAGAAGCCGTGTTCGGCGTCGGACAAGAACGAGCTGTGCATCGCGCCGCGCACGGATGAAGCTGGTGCGATCGTCGCCGATCAAACGATCTTGCAGCAGCGTGCCCAGTTCTTGCGTCCCGACTCGCTCGTTGCGATCGTGATGCTGACGGACGAGAATGACTGTTCGTTCAAGGTAAACGGATTGACGCGCATGCTGGTCGACTCCAAGGGCTTTGCGTATCGAGGCACGGCCGCCTGCGATGACCCTGCCCAAGGCCCCAACTCCCCCTGTTGTCACTCGTGTTTGCAAGTGCCGCCTGCCGAGTGCGCGACGGCGGTCGATGACCGCGGTCGGACGGTTGGCGCGGGTTGCGAAGAGAGTAAGCTCTACGATGACGCGCACGATGACGCCACGAACTTGCGCTGCTTCGAGCAGAAACGCCGCTTCGGTGTGGATCTGTTGTACCCGGTGGCGCGCTACTCGAACGCTTTGACGCTCGATCGCTTGTGCCCGTTCGCCGACGATCTGAACCCCAACTCGCCGAAGTGTCCCGACGGCCGAGGTGTGATCGACAACCCATTGTTCGTCACAGCAACGAATCCACTGACACCGCGCCCGCACCAGCTCGTTTACTTGGCAGGCATCGTGGGTGTGCCCTGGCAAGATGTCGCGATGACTCCAGACGGGGCCGAGCCTCTGGTATACCGCAGTGCGGACCCGATGGCGCCCGAGGCGCGCCGCATCGATTGGTCTTGGCTATTGGGCGATGCTGCTCAAAACCCCGCTACCATGCCTGGCGATCCCTTGATGATCGAGTCGATCGAGGCCCGTCAGGGCGTGAACCCGGCAACCCAAAAGGCGATTGCCCCGGTCGACGCGGCCTACGACGCCAATCCGATCAATGGGCACGAGTGGTCGGTCGAGGGTGCGGATCCCGAAGGCGCCCGCACCGATCTTCAGTACGCATGCATCTTCCCGCTTCGCGAGCCGGTAACCTGCAAGACCGATGACGAACTCACCGCTCTGGGAGACGCTGCCCTCGACGTGCCCGATTGCGACTGCACGAACTACGGTGAACCGGGCTTCGACAACCCTTTGTGCCAACAGTCGAACGGGCAATACGGCCTCGAGCAAACGCGAGCCAAGGCGTACCCCGCCGTGCGGGAGCTCCAAGTCTTGAAGAACTTCGGTGCCAACAGCGTGGTGGCCTCGATTTGTCCGAAGAGCATCGATACGGCCGACGCGGACTACGGCTATCGCCCCGCCATGGCGGCCATCGTGGAGCGCTTGAAAGAGGGCTTGCAAGAGAAGTGCTTCGATCGGGAGCTCGCGGTGAGGCCAGACAATACCGTGGAGTGCATCATGGTCGAGGCTCGCAGCTTACAAGCAGGAGAAGCGAGTGGTTGTGCACTTGCAGCGCGTAGCGCGGTTGCACCCGAAGTCGCGGCTTCGGCTCGCAAGAAGCTACTTTCCTCGGGGCAGTGTGCGGACGAGGCGAGCTGCGCTGCACTCGAATTGTGCGAGATCAAACAAATCACTGCCCAGGAGGATGCCGACGGCCTGACGAGTTGTCAGAACGACAAGATCGCTTCGGGCAACGGCTGGTGCTACGTCGATGAAGAGCTCGGGATCGGCAATCCAGAATTGGTGGCCCAATGCCCGAACACTTCTCGGCGCAAAGTTCGCTTCGTTGGTGACGGGACTCCGAAGCCGAACACCAAGACGGTCGTCGCCTGCGCGGGCGCGGCGTTCCAAGATTGACGCAGCGAGCAGGCAGGGAGTGCCGTGTAGGTGACACACACGGATCCTGCTCTCGCAGCGCTGAGACCCGCTAGAAACACTGAATAAATGCCAGTGGGAGAAGGCTCTCGGCGATCGTCGGTGCGAGGCGTGTTAGGCTCGCACCGACGGTCATGGGAGCACACCAGACACATCGGGATGGGGGAAAGGCGCCGAGGCTGAGCCGAGCTCTCCTGGGGTCGAGTCATCTCCTCGTGGCTCTGCTGTCCGCGTGCAGCGGCGCAACCTTCGATGCTTCCGATACGAATAGCCAGACCGCGGGTGAAGCTGACGCGGCGGCGCCGAACCCCGCACCGAAGCCAAAGCCAAAGCCGAGTGATGATCCGTGCGCGGCAGTCAAATGCGAGGTTCCCGATTGCCCACCGCAGCGGCAACACACCGACAGCGGTGAGTGCTGCCCCGTGTGTGATGCGCCGCTCGCGTGCGAGCAAGGGGTTCGCTGCGATGCGCTCGATTGTCCCGGAGACACCAAGACGGTCAGTGACGGTTGTTGTGTCTGCGAAGGGGCGTTGCCGACTTGCGAGGCGCCGGCGTTGCCCTGCACCGACTCGGCATGTCGCGGCACGCAGCAGACCGTGCTCGAAAATGGCTGTTGCGAATGTGGCGAGCCGCTCTCGTGTCCCTCGGGTCAAGCTGCGTGCGACACGATCCTGTGTGGAGATGCGCAAGTGCTGTACGACGGAGACGGCTGTTGCAGTTGCGCGGTGGAGGAAGGGTGCGGAAACGGATCGACCGCCTGCGACGCGATCGACTGTGCTGCGCCCCAAGAAGTCGGTGGGGGTTGCTGCGTGTGCGAGGCCACGCCGACCTGCGATTCACCGGCTGCTGCGTGTGACGGCTTGTCGTGTCCCGGCGGGATGGTCGACCACGGCGATGGTTGTTGCGAGTGCACAGCCGATTGCGATACCGCGCGGGGTGAAAGCTCTTGTGCACTGATCGACTGCGCCGCGGGCGTCACTGATCTCGGCAATGGCTGCTGCGTCTGCGAGGGGGACCCTATCTGTGCAGACCCAGCCGTGCCGTGTGAGCAGTTGACTTGCCCGAGCACCATGTCCGTCGACGAAGGTGATGGCTGTTGCCATTGCTACGTCTGTCCACAGAACAGCGCGCCTTGTGACTTGGTGGACTGTCAACAAGGGTTCGTGGCCACCAAGCAAGCCGACGACTGCTGCACTTGCGAGCCCGACACATCCGGGCCCGTCTGCGATGCGGCCTTGCAACAGGCTTACGACGATCAAAAAGCAGCGATCCTGAAGGATTTGGACGATCCGGCGTGCCAGAGTGATGACCAATGCACGGTAATCCCGCTCATCAACGCCTGCCGCGCGCAGTGCGCGATTGCGGTCTTCGGTGAGATCGCCGAGGCGTTCACCAAGCGTGTCGATGAATGGGCTGCAGACAACTGCAGCGCTTGCCCAATGGCGGACATCGCATGCGATGCCGTCATGGCGAGCGCACATTGCTTCGAAGAGAAGTGCGTGCTCGAAATCGCCCAGTGAGAATCGACCGGGGTTAGCGGCCCGCGCGTTCGAGGTTCTTTTGGATCAGTGCGAAGCGTTGTTCGACGCTGCCACGTGAGGTCAAGGGATCTTCGGGCGTGTTAATCGCGTAATCGACGAGTTGCTCGACACTGCTGCGCGCGACGTGAATGCGCGTATCCGAAGACGCGTAATAGATCAGCACCGTGCCGTCGCTGCGAGCCACGACGCCATTGCAAAACAGGACGTTGGACACGTCGCCCACGCGCTCGTCGCCCTCGGGCGCCATGAAGTAGCCGCCGGGGCGGTGAATCACGCGACTCGGATCGTCGAGCGCGGTCATGAACACGTACAACACGTAGCGTAGTCCGGCGGCGCAGGCCCTGACTCCGTGTGCGATGTGCAACCAACCCTTGGCTGTCTTGATCGGGTGGGGGCCTTGGCCGTTCTTGGTTTCCTTGATCGTGTGGTAGACGCGAGGGTCGATCACCCGCTCTCGATCGACGGCCGCAGCGCTCATCGAATCGCACAGGGCCCAACCGATGCCGCCACCCGAGCCCGCGTCGATGAAACCGTCTTGTGGCCGTGTATAGAGCGCGTACTGTCCATCCACCAACTCGGGATGCAACACCACATTGCGCTGCTGCGCTGAGCGGGTGCGGAGATCGGGTAAACGCTCCCAGTGACGCAAATCGCGTGTGCGAACGATTCCGCACTGTGCGATCGCAGAAGAGAGATCGCCGGGCGCAGCCTGGGGGTCCTTTCGCTCTACGCAGAACAGTCCGTAGATCCAGCCGTCCTCGTGCTGCGTCAGACGCATGTCGTAGACGTTGACGTCGGGCTCAGCCACTTGATCGAGCAGAATGGGGTAGTCCCAGAAGCGAAACCCGTCCACTCCGCTTTGGCTTTCGGCAACGGCGAAGAACGACTTGCGGTCGACTCCTTCGACTCTGCATACCAAGAGCACTCTACCGTCCAGCTCGATGGCGCCCGGGTTGAAGACGGCGTTGATTCCAAGGCGTTCGAGCAGCCCGGGATTGCTGCGCTCGTCGAGATCGTAACGCCAAGTTAACGGAACGTGATTTGCCGTCAAAACCGGGTGCACAAAGCGCTCGTAGATTCCGTTGCCGACCCCTGCCGCAGCGCAGTTTGCGCGCGCGAGAAGCCGTTCGTGGTCGCGAGTCAGCGCTTCGAGCCGGGTCGTGAAGGTCATGAGGGCCGCGCAGATAGCACAAAATGGCAACAGCCGGAGGCTCCACGGAGCGCTCCGGCTGTTGTCTCGCTGGCACCAGCGCTGGGTTGACGAGCAGCCCCGCGGGCTGCTCGTCAAGCGCTGTTACTGCGTTACGTTACCTTGCGCGACGTTGTCGAAGGTGTTGTTGGCTTCGTAGTCGGTGTCGTCGTCGGCGGATTTGATGATGCCCCAGCCCTCGGAATCGGCGAAGGTGCAGTTCTCGACGCTGATCGGCGAATTCAGGTGCAGCGCGGCGCTGCCTTCCACGCCCGCGTTGCGGATCTCGACCCAGTCCATGTTCGAGGCGCTATCCACGTTGTTTTCAACATAGACGCCGCCCCAGTACCCGGCGCGATCTTGGGCGCCCACGAAACGAATCGGCGCGTCCTCGGTGCCGTTGGCGTGGAACTCGGCCTCACCACCGTTCCAGCCGATGGTGAGCTGCCCATCCGAGCCCATCTGGAATTCGCTACCCGCTTCGATCGTCACGTTGGTGCCGTCGCTGAAGTTGACACTGTCCTTGAGCGAGTAAGGGACGCCGGGGTTCAGGATCGTGCCGTCGAGGACGGGGTAGCCCCCCAAGACCACGATCATGTCTCGGTCATTACCCGTGAACGAACTCGCGGTCGGGAGCGAAACCCAGGCTTCGGGGGCGATCGTCAGAGGCACGTCGCTGCCCCCTGTGATCTTCCAATCCGTCGAACCCTCAGCCAAACCGACGGCCTCGATGATGGCGCCCATCTCGTTGCCATCCAACGTCACGTGACTGATGG
>DATAHU010000197.1:0-4346 GCA_036263015.1 Polyangiaceae bacterium
GCGGTGCGTGAGCCTGTCTTGGTGATGAGCGCCTTCCCACTGCCGCTCACGACGGAGCTGCCCATGAACACGGTACCGGTAGCGGTAGCGACTTCACTGGACTCGCCAATAGGGCCTGGTCGCTTCTCGACGGGGTAGGCCTCGCCGGTCAATAGTGCCTGATTGACGAACAGGTCCCGTGCTTCGAGCACGGTGCCGTCCGCCGGCACCAAGTCGCCAGCGCTGAGCAGCACCAGATCGCCCGCGACCACCTCCTCGGCGGGAGCGTCGCGCGTCTGTCCGTCGCGGATGATCGAGGCGCGAACGCTGGCTGCTTTGCGGAGACTATCGGCAGCGCGCCCAGCCCGATGCTCTTGGACGAAGTCCATGCTGACGCTGAGCATCACCATTACGACGATGATCGTCGCGCTGACGATGTCCCCCGTCGCCGCCGACATCGCGCTTGCGGCGAGCAAGAGCACGACGAGCGGATTGTTGAATCGCGCCGCCAGCTGACGCAGCAGTGTGCTCCTCTTACCCGAGCCGAGGACGTTCGGTCCATCCGCGGCGAGCCGCTTGCTGGCTTCGGCCTCGGACAGCCCTCTGAGTGCGTTGGCAGGAGCGGGTGATTCGAGCGTCATGATCTCTTCGCGCGTGGTTCGAGCGAGGCACGAAGCGAGACGTTGCAGTCGAGGGCTCGACGGGGCTCGACTGACTCATGCCTTACGCGACTCACGAATGAAAGACAACTCTGCCCGGTATAGCGCTCGCTGCTGAGCGCTTTCGACGCAGCCGTGGCGAAAACGGTGCGCGGTTCTGCGCGCTTTTGGGGTTGAAGTGGGCCTCGGCTACGCGTCGAGCGCAGCCTGGCTCGTTGCCGACACGCTCCTCGACGGAACGGGACTTGCACGGACGCTTCTAGGTCTGGCGGCAACGAGGTGTCGACCGACGCTAACCGATGCCCCGCATTAGCACCTTACGGCTCTGCCACACGCTACGCGTCGAGCGCGTACCCCTCCTGGCGCGTGAGCGATCGGAGCGCGTACCCCCATGTTCACACTGAGCGACTTCCGTGCGCTCCGCCCGCGCCATCGCTCGAGCCAGACAGAGACGTTGCAGTGGCTTGCAGCTGCGCATGCTCGGGCCCAACGTCGCGCTTCTGCGCTGCAGAGCCCTGGAGCCGAGGAGGCGCTGTTGGTCGAAACCATGAGACGGCGCCTCACGCGTTTCGGTTGCAGTAGCGAGCAGATCCAGACTCGCGGCTACGAGATTGACGACTGCTCTCATCAACGTTGGTCCGAGATGGAGGTGTACCGCTTGGATGAACGGGCCACTGGCGAGGGCACGCGGGTACGCACCAAAGTCTTCGGGCGCATCGCTGCCGAAGCCGTCACGCGTTTGTTCGCCGAAATCGATACAGCACCAGAGCACCTGATTCACGTCACGTGCACGGGCTACGAGAGTCCGAGCGCCGCTCAGCTGCTGGTGGCGAACAAGGGCTGGGGCTCGCGCACGCGGGTCACCCATGCTTATCACATGGGATGCTATGCGGCGCTGCCCGCCTTGGGCATGGCAGCCGGCTATGGCGCGCTCGGTGCGGCAGTCGGCGAATCGGGCAGTGCGCGCGTGGACATCGTGCACACCGAGCTTTGCTCGCTGCACATGAACCCGCTGCGTCATGACCCGGAACAACTCGTCGTGCAGAGCTTGTTCGCCGACGGCTGCATCGCCTACTCCGTCTATCCCGACGCGAGTTTCCATCAGCGCGGTCCAGGGCTCGTCGTGCACGCGATGGATGAATGGATCGTGCCCGACTCGGCAGCCTCGATGGCTTGGTTCTGTTCCGACTTCGGGATGGAGATGGTGTTGGCGCGCGACGTGCCGGACAAGATCGCCGAGTCGCTCGCGCTTTTCGTCTCGCGCCTGCTCGCTCGAACTGCGGCGCCCGCGAATGCGCTCGAGACCGCGGTGTTTGCGATTCATCCCGGAGGGCCCAAAATCGTCGACCAGGTCGCAGCCAGGTTGCGCCTCGGCGAAGCTCAGATCGCGTTCAGTCGCGCCGTGTTGCGCGAACGCGGCAACATGTCGTCAGCGACGTTGCCGCACATCTGGCAAGAGATCGCGCGCTCGAATCTCGTCCCTCACGACCAGTGGATCGTCAGTTTGGCGTTCGGGCCTGGTCTGACCCTGTCGGGGGCCGTGTTGCGCAAGGTGGCCAAGTGATTCGCTGGGCGGCTCTGCCGATGGGGCTACAGGCCTTGGCCATGCTGGTGGACGAGCTGCACTTTCACCGCCAGCGTGGTCTGCCCCGCTGGGAACGCATCGGGCATCCTTTGGATACTTCGAGTGCCCTGATCTGTTACGGGCTAACGCTCAGCCTGGCACCCACGAGCGGGAACTTGATTTGGTACGTGCTGGCAGCGACGTTTTCGTGCTTGCTCGTCACGAAGGACGAACTGGTTCACGCGCGCTACTGCTCGCCTTGGGAACACTGGTTGCACGCGCTGTTGTTCGTCATCCACCCGATCGTGCTCGGCGTCGGGGCGCTGCTCTGGTTCGAGCAAGAGCGAACCTTGCTTTGGCTCTCGGCCAGCCTCACGGCAGCCTTCGGATCGTATCAGGCCCTTTACTGGAACGTGCCATGGACAAAGCCATTACCATCTCGGTCAACAACGACATCTACGACCAACTTGGTGAGCGTTGGTACGCCGCCGATGACGACCCCGTCGCCCTATTGCGAGCCGAGTCGCGGCTCCGAAACCCATGGGTAGCAGCGCGCATTGTGCGCGACTACGGCGCAGGCGCGCGCGTTCTCGACGTGGGCTGCGGGGCTGGCTTCTTGAGCAACCACCTGGCGCGCGAAGGTTTCGACGTCACCGGCCTCGACGCCTCGCAGGCGAGCTTGGACGTCGCTAGGCGTCACGACGTCAGCGGCAAAGCGAACTATCTGCTCGGCGATGCCGCTAGTTTGCCGTTTGCGTCGGGTTCGTTCGATGTCGTCTGCGCCATGGACTTTCTCGAGCACGTCGAAGATCCGCTCGCCGTCGTTGCCGAGATAGCGCGCGTGCTCAAACCCAATGGACTGTTCTTCTTTCACACCTTCAATAGAAATCCGATCGCCTGGCTCGTGATCATCAAGGGCGTGGAGTGGTTCGTGAAGAATACGCCCCGGCACATGCACATCCTGAGGTTGTTCATCAAGCCCAGTGAGTTGTCGCGCATGTGCAGCGCTCATGGCATGCACTTCGTCGAACTGAACGGCTCTGAGCCGGTGGTCTTCAGTTGGGCGTTTTGGCGGATGTTGCTCACCCGTGTCGTGCCCAGCGACTTTCGCTTTCGCTTCAGTCGGTCGACCTTGCTCGCGTACACCGGCTACGCCAAGCGCAGCGCACAACTCGATGCAGCGCACAACTCAGTGCAGCAACAGACGCGCGCTGACGTAACCAAGGGTCCCGACCGAGACGGCGAACTGCAGGCGGTGCAAGGTCACGAAGTTCGCCATGACGGAGTCCCGGAAACTTCGGTACCACAGGCGCACGACTGACCAGAGCAGCATTTGCGCAACCAAGACGAGCGCCGCGTCGAGCACACCAAAGCGGCGTTGCACGACGATCACGATGCACGAGCCACCGGCGATGAAGCAAGTCAACGCAAAGCGGAATGATGCGGCGGGCCCGTACGTGACGGCAAACGTGCGGTCACCCCGCTGACGATCTTCGTCGATTTGGTAGAGCTGACTCAAAGGATAGAAGCCAGTCGTGAGCAGGACTGCGGCGGCCATGCCCAGCGGCCCGTCGAGCGAGTCGAACAAGGGTCGCGGAGGCGTTGCCGCGCACAGCCAACCTGCGAGAAAACCGATCGCCCCTTGACCGAAAGCTACGACCACCAGCGACAACAAGGGCCGCGCTTTCCAACGTAACCCGGGGTGAGAATAGGCGACCGACAAGGCCATCACCACGAGATAAAGAAACACGAGCTGCCAACCGACGAGTAAACACAGGCCAAGCCCGATCAGCTGTACGACGAGCGAAAATCCCAACAAAGCTGGCGTTACGGGTGGCGGCTTCCGCAGGCCCCCGACGGGCCCTTCGTCACGGTCATAGTACGAGTTGTAGGCCGTGATCCCCCCATACAAAAAGACGTGAAACGCCACAAACCCCCACGCGGTGCGGGCGGTAAATTCACTGCCCCCGAGGGCGAAACCCCAGGCAAAGAGCGGGGACAAGAACACCAGTTGGTAGTGCAGTCGCAAATGCACGAGTAGTGGGAGTACGTTCTGCATCCGGGTTGGCTCTTGCACCTCTGTACCTCGCTCAGCGACGCCGACCGAAGACGCGCAGCAGTACCAAAAACAAATTTACGAAATC
>DATAHU010000198.1:0-22357 GCA_036263015.1 Polyangiaceae bacterium
TGTCCCGAACGAGAAGTTCGGGACGAATGAAACAGGCGCGGCCTCGAACGAAAAGAAGGCCTTGCAGCGCGAAATTGCTGCGGCTGCACCAACCCTGGTGCCGCAGCAATTTCGCTGCGAACTTTGCGTTCAGGACACTAGAGCGACGAGCAACGGTCAGCCAGGCGTAGTCTACAAAAATTAGTTGCATTGCTAATCAATGGAGCTAACTTCGAATTCGTGTTCGATCATTGCCTGTACTTCAACAGCACGGCGCTTGCGCGCGTGGTAGAGCGCGAGTGGACGTCCGCCTTCAAGCCCTTCGCCCTTACCCCACCTCAGGCCTTCATGCTCCGATTGATCCTCTCGAGGCCGGGCCTTACGCAGCGGGAAATTGCGAAGGAGCTGACGATCTCAGCGCCGACTGCTACGCGTTTGCTCGACGGTTTGGAGCGTCAAAACCTGGCACTTCGTCGCCAAGGCGCGGTTGACGCCCGAAGCTGGCTAGTGTTTCCGACCCGCCGGGCAGAAGCACTCCACCCGGACTTGGATGCGGCCAGTGGCGCGGTCACTCAGCGGATCAAGCGTCTGATTGGTGACGTCGAATTCAAGCACACCGTCGGCAGCATTCGCGCCGTCTGCAGCGCGCTCAAGTGAGGCGTCCAGATCTCCCACTGACATCGGTCTGATCAATTAATTGCATTGCTAACTAAAAGGAGTTGTGAGGTCATGCCCATTCTTCAAGTCAAAATCAGTCGGCACCCGGATTCGAAACTCGGCTCCATAATCGCCGAAGGACTGCTCGAACGCACCACGCGCATCTTGCACAAGAAGCGCAACCTGACCTCGATCGCCCTCGAGTACGTTTCGCCCGAGTCTTGGATCGTGGGTGGCAGCAGCCTTGCCGCGCAAGGCAAGAATAGCTTCTATCTCGAGATCAAGGTGGTGGCTGGGACGAACACCAAGGACGAGCTGGCGGCCTATATCGCAGACTGCTTTGCGTTTTTCGGCGCAGTGCTCGGCGATCTCCACAACGAGAGCTACATCTACGTGCAGGAGGTGAAGGCTGATGCCTATGGCTTTGGCGGCGTGACGCAGGAGCGGCGCTACATCGAAGGCAACGCGCTGCCAGCGCATTGAGCCGCCGTCGCAGTGGCGAGCTACGTGGGTCGTTGCGAGCAGTGGTCGCCCGCGGGCGGGCGGCGTTGGTGCTGCTAG
This sequence comes from Polyangiaceae bacterium, assembly GCA_036263015.1. GTDB lineage: Bacteria > Myxococcota_A > Polyangia > Polyangiales > Polyangiaceae > SZUA-265. The sequence continues at coordinate 1,198 of DATAHU010000198.1, forward strand.
CGACGCAGTTCGTTGGCGGCGGGGATCGCCGCTGGCTCGGCAGGCGCCTTCAAGCCCTCGATCGCTCGGATCACCGCGTCCGAATCGACCTCGGGTGAGCCCGCCGATCTCAAGAGCTTGCTGAGCCATTGCACGGCGTCTGACACCGAAGGGTGAACGAGGTGCGGAAAGTTCGGTCGGGCCAGAAGCGCAAGTGTCGCCACCATTGCTCGCGCAGCAGCAAACCGAAACCCCTTGTGGGGGACGACGATTGACGACCCTTTCAACTGAACGGGCGCGTTGCGCAACATGTCGATCAGTTGGTTGCGTACGTCGTTCGAAGGGGCTTGCGCTTCTAGACTGATGACTTGCACCAAGCCAATGCCGTTGGGAAAGCGCTGCGAGGTCATGTGGACCAGATCACTCAGGGTGGCAACCTCGGCGGCGCCGGTCTCCAGGAACCACGAGGCGACTACGATGTTGCCGATTGAGCAAGCGCACCAGTTCCGATCAGAAGCGACCTTCCGGACTTCCCGTAACTGCGCCTCGTGAGTGCTTGGATTTCGAGTCAAGAGTGCCCCGCGCCTTGGAGTTGCGCTTGCCGGCTTAGGGTGACCGCTGCCTGTTGCGTGCGCAAGCCGAGGCCGCGAAAGCCGCGCCATCGGATTTGAGGACAGCGGCTCGAGCGCTGCGGCGGGTTGCAAGCCTCATAGGTAGGAGCCCTGCAGACATCGTCCGACGCCTCTGTAACCAGCTCAGGGCTGAGGGCACTTCTGGTCGCGGCAATCGGCAGCAGCCAACCAGAGTTGGTAGCCGGCGTCGTAACGCGACAAGCAACGTTGTAAACAGGGGACGTCCGCGCAACTCGCTTCGCAGTCGGCGTATTGAAGGCACTCGTCGTCATCGTGGCAAGCGGTTGCCTCGGGTTTACAGGCCGAACAGGTGTTGGCGACGACCTCGTCGTAGCGCTCCGTGCCCGTCGTCTCGAAGCCAGTGCCCGGGTCCGGGCCAGCAGGTGTTGGCATGGGGGAGGCGGCCCCGCCGATCAAACAATCGAGCGCCGCGTTGAATTGATCGGCGCATGCGCTCCCCGAGTCGCAGCCGGCTTCGGCTTCGCATTCGTATACGGCCAAGCCCTGCGCTCGACAGCCCTCGGGTGGCAGATCCGCGTCACCGAGCATCGTGCAGTCTTGTTGCTGCGCTCCTTCGCAGCCCTGTATTTTCATGCAGGCGGTCTTGGCCGCTGCCAAGAGCGTGGCGTCGTCAGGTTCGGTACCCGAGGGTTGGCTGGGCGAGGGAGAGCCAGCGGTCCCGTTGGGACTTGTCGCTGGGCCGCTGTTACCAGGCGTGGGCACGGGGGCCGTAGTGCTGACCACGCTGAACGTGCCCTTGCTGCCATCGGTGCGCTTCCAGGTGCCCGTCAGCTGCTTGTCTTTGCTGAACTGACCTTCGAACGTCGTGCCATCTTCGGCTGTGATTTCGACCTTGCCGTATTCGTTGACTTTGCCGTCCAAAGCGACGGAGCCACCTTCGACCAAAGTGGCCGTGCCCACGATGCCGCCGAGCACGTCGATGTCGACGATCACGCTGCCCGCGGCATCACCCATGTAGGTGCCAGCGTAGTTATCCGCGAACGCTTCGCGACATTCGACCGGCGTCGTCTTGCACTCGAGCGCGCCGTCTGTAGTCGACATCTCGCTCGAGTCGTCACTGTCGGCCTTGGATGAACATGCGCCAGCGGCTAACGTAACGCACGCGAGCGCTGAAGCTGCACGCGCGATTCTCCCCAAAGTGCTCCCAAACATGGGCATACGGTAGCAAGTCGATCGGCGACGCCAAGCAACAAACTCTCGCGAGAATGCTGCGCTTGCGTGCGCGAGGTGGTTTCGTGTCGGGATCCGACCCCAAGAATTGGCGCGAATGCCGAACTTTGCCGGGACAATGCGGGCTGCAGGGCTTTGTACCAGCGAACGCCGGCGGGCACCCAGTGCCTCAGGCCGGCTTTCCCCGCGCAGAGCGGAGCTACTGATTACTCAGCAGCTCCACTGCCTTTGCCGAGTTAGCGCGCGCGTTTGGGCGGCAGTTGGCACGTCTTGGTGCAGGCGTTGCTGCCGCGTGGACCGTCGTCGCATTCTTCGTCGCCCTCGGGTTGCACGATGTGATCGCCGCAACGCGGGCCCGTCTTGCAGCCCGGGGCGCATTTGCCGTAGTCGCCGGTGTTCTTGCCGTCGTCGCACTCCTCGCCGCCCTCTTTCTGCACTTGGCCATCGCCGCAGTTGGGCCCGATCTTGCAGCCCGGAGCGCACTCGCCGTAACCGCCGTCATTCTTGCCGTCGTCGCACTGTTCACCTTTGTCGGTTTGAACTTGGCTATCGCCGCAGCGCGGAGCGAGCGTGCAATCGGCATTGCAGCCGCCGTACTCACCCTTGTTGGCGTCGTCGCCGTCGTCGCACTGCTCGGGTCCGTTGCGTAGACCGTCGCCGCAGCGCGGCGCGGGTTTACAATCGTAGCCGCACGGGCGGCCATAGCCGCCGTTGAGGTTACCCGCGTCGCAGACTTCGCCGAACGTCGTGTCGAGCTGGCCGTCGCCGCAAAACGGCCCATAGTCGCAGCTCATGGTGCAGCCGTCGTAGGCGCCGGTGTTCTTGTCGACGCCCAAGTCGCAGTCTTCGAAGGCCGGCTGGGTCTGGCCGTCGCCGCAATCTGGTGGAGCCACGCAACCCGGCGCACAAGCGTCGGCGCCGGTGTTGTAGCTCGAGATGTTCAGACCGTTGTCGCAGATCTCGTCAGGCTCGTCCTTGACGCCATCGCCGCAGAAGCGTCGCGAACGGCACTCGACGCATTTGCCGTAGGCCGCGTTGTCCGCCGTCACGTTGTCTGCGCCGTCGTCACAGACTTCACCGCGTTGCAACATGCCATCACCGCAGACCGGCGAACACACCGAGCGCGGCGGCAAGAAGCCTTGCAGAGTCAGGCGGAAGTTCGACTCGATGGTGTGGCGCTCGGCGTGAAAGAGCGCGATCTCGTACACGCCGCCCTTGGTGATCCCAAAGCGTGCATCGCTGTCGGCCGCCAACTCCGCATCCGTCGCGGTGCAGTCTTCGAGAGTGCCGGGATCGGTGCAGGCGTTGGCGCCGGTCGTCACGCTGTCGACGCGGTTGGCGCTGCACGTGCCATCCGCATCACCCAACACCACGCGACCGAACTGCACGCAGTGCACACCTCCGACGTCAACCGCCAACTTGCCGTTGATATAGACGAATACATCGTCGTCGCCGCGGAAGGTGAGCGTCTCGCCACCGTGATATTGGAAGAAGTAACGCAACTCCGTCGTGAAGTGATAGTTCTTGTCGAGGCAGTTGCCGGCGCCCGTACAACAGTTGAGCATGGTGCTGTCGACCGTCTCGTTTTCGCAGGTATTGCCGAAGCCGCGATCATTGAGCGGGAAGAACGAGCTATCGTCGTACTCGTAGATGTCCGAGGTGGCGTCACCGACGCGGCTCAAGTGCAGCGCGTCTTTGATCGTCATGATCGTGAGCGCATCGTCCGGGTCGGCATCGTCGCGGTACCACTGTGCGAAGCTGTCTGCGCTCGCGATCGTGTCGCTCGTGCCCGCGCCGCGTACGGGTTTACGGTCGCTGTCGAGACCGCCGCAGTCGTCGGCGTTGTCGGTCGTGCAGACGTCTCCCGCAATACCCAGACCGTCGCTGCCAGCGCAGACACCCGTGTTCGGGTTGCCATCGCCACAGGCGTTTTCGAAATCGGGATGGCCCGCAGTGTTGGGCGCGCCGATGAAGTCGCGATAAGTGACCGCGATGTCGACGCTCTCGGGGTGCGAGCCGAGTTCGGAACAAGTCCAGCCGCCCTCTTGTTGGCAACTCGCCGAGCAACCGTCGTTGTCGTTCGCGTTGCCGTCGTCGCACGTCTCTGTACCCGCGATCAAACCATCGCCACAGCGCAAATCCGCGACGCCGGTGGGATCGAACGTCGGCTCCGATTGACATGTCGGACCACAGCCGTCGCCAGCGTTGAAGTTGCCGTCGTCACAACCTTCGTCACCGCCGCGCACGCCATCGCCGCACACCGCTTGCGTGCAAGCGCCGCCAGCGCTCGGACAATCGTAACCCACTTCACGCAGGCAGCCCCCGCCGCAGCCGTCAGCGTCTTCGGTGTTGCCGTCGTCGCATTCCTCGTAACCGTTGGGCGTGCCGTCGCCGCAGCGCGGAAGGCAGGCGTCACCGGGTTTCGGACACACGAAGCCAGTATCGATTTGGCACTCGCTGCAGCCATCTGCGGCGTTGGTATTGCCATCGTCGCACTGTTCACTTGGAGTGCGTACTGCATCGCCGCAGATCTCCTGCACGCACATCGTTACGCTGCCGGAGCAGTAGAAGCCGCTCTCGACCGCGCAGGCGTCGCTGCAGCCGTCTTGGGTATCGGTGTTGCCGTCGTCGCATTCTTCGCCGCGCGTGAGCTCGCCGTCGCCGCAACGCGGTTCGATGACGCACGCTTCGTTGGGCCTGAGACAGAGGTAGCCCGCTTCCACGGTCTTGCAGTCCGCACTGCAGCCGTCCAGCGCGACGGCGTTGCCGTCATCACAAGGCTCGTCGCCTTCGAGCACGCCGTCGCCGCAGACCACGAGATTGACGCAATCCTCGCCGGCTTTGGAGCAGTCGTAGTTCGGATCTTTGGACAGGCAATTATTCGCACACCCGTCGCCGTCGCTGGTGTTGCCGTCGTCGCAGACTTCGGAGCCCTCGACTTGACCATTGCCGCATTGAATCGTCGAAGTGCACGCGCCGCCGGTCGGCGGACAGCTCGAATTGGGTTCGACGGTGCAGGCTCCGGTGCAGCCGTCGCCGGGCAGCGTGTTGCCGTCGTCGCAGAGCTCGCCGGGATCGACCTTTCCGTCGCCACAGGCCGGTCCTGCGTCGGCCCACATCAGATCGCAGCCCGCATCGGGCACGGCGCAGGGATCGCCCTCATCGTCGTCCCCACTAGGCGTGGGAATGAAGTCGTCGGCTTGCGTGTCGGTCGGCTGCGGTGGCAGCGGAACCTCCGAGACGGTGCCCGCCTCGACCTCCGTCATCGTGTCCTCGTCGTCAACCGTGACCGTCGGTTTTGCCGAACTGCATGCTGCAAGACTCAGCGCTGCTCCCCAGCCCAACCACTTCCAAACCCGTAAACCCGTGGCTCGATTCATTTGCCGCATACAGTTCCAATAAGACGAAGTCACCGCGCACAATGGCTCGCGGTGTAGGCGCAAGTCTAGTCGATTAGAGCGAAGGGTGAGCCAGGGATGTACACAGCGGCTCACTCTGGAGTCGAGCATGAGCCCAAGGGCGGGTTTTCGAGCGCTGTGTTGCACCGCACCCGACTCTGCCGACCGGAGAGCGTCCAACCCGCAATGGCGCCCAGCGCCGCATCGGATCGTGCTTTGAGCGGCGTGGGAGCAAATCGCCAAGAGCCGGTGCAAATGGGTGAAACACAGCCGAGGGTCGACGGGGGCCCAGGCCTTGCGCTCGAGCGTCGAGTCGGCCGTCCCTTGGCGGTTGCAGGGGCGCGCTGGGATAGGCGAGCAGGGGTACCCCGCTGTGCGTGGGGCTTGCGAGCTTTGGGGTTTTGCTCAATCTGTGCGCCATGCGTGCACTCGTCACCGGCGGCAATCGCGGGTTGGGCTTCGAGACCTGTCGACAACTGATCGCGAACGGCCATGAAGTGACCGTTGCAGCTCGCGAACTCGATGCCGCGAAGGAGGCCGCGCACCAGCTTGGAGCGGCGTCGTTCGTCCGCATCGACCTGGAAGCGGAGGAGAGCATCGAACGCGCCAGGGAGACGTTGAAGTCGCTCGCGCCGCTGAACGCGCTGGTGAACAACGCGGGGACCACTTTCGAAGGCTTCAATCCAGCCGTCGCTCACCGGACATTGCAAGTAAACACTTGGGGCACGCTGGCTTTGACGGACGCGCTGCGTCCGTTGCTCGCGGACGACGCGAACGTCGTCATGGTCTCGAGCGGCATGGGCGAACTTGGTCGAGTCGGAGAAGCGATACGCAATCGCTTGATCGCGCCGACGCTGGATCGCGCGGCACTGCACGCTCTGTCTGAAGAGTTCATCGAGGCCGTGAAGGGTGAACGTGTCGAGCGAGCCGGTTTCCCGCGCAATGCATACTCCGTCTCGAAGGTGCTGCTGAATGGCGTCACACGCGTGTTGACCAAGGAGTGGGGGTCGCGCGGTCCGCGCGTCAACGCGGTGTGTCCAGGTTGGGTCCGAACGCGCATGGGTGGTGACGCGGCGACGCGCTCGGTCGACAAAGGGGCGAGCGGTATCGTCTGGGCCGCGACGCTCGGTAACGACGGGCCGCGCGGTGGCTTCTTTCGCGATGGCCAACGCATCGCGTGGTGATGCGCGAACTGCTTGGACCCGTCAGGGGCCCGAGTTGCAGGACACTCCAGTTGCAGGTCACGCTAGTTGGAGTGCGCGCGTTCGACCCGTGCTGCTGGATCTTGTCGATAGTACTCTTGCAACACGCGATACAGTTCAGGGTGCTCACGTAAGAGCTGGCGCGGCTTCTCGAAGAACGTCTCGGTCGCAACCGCGAAGAACTCGGCTTCGTTGGTCGCGCCATAGTCGTCCAAGAACGTGCGTTGGCCGCGTTCGACGCGGCGCTGCAATTCGAAGTACACGTCTCCGCAGGCTTTCGACCATTCGTCGTATTGCGGGCTCCCGCGCAAGGGAGGCGTGCCGTCGATTTCGTTGTCGAGCATGTCGAGTTTGTGGGCGAACTCGTGAAATACGACGTTGTGGCCGTTGTTCGGATCGCGACTGCCGCGTTTGACTGCGTCCCAGACCAGGATCACGGGGCCGTGCATTTGGGCTTGGCCTTGGATCGCGGGGCCCTCGTTGACGATGCCGAGGTTGCCAACCAAGTTCGACACTCGCGCAGGTGGTCGCACCGTCGAGGGGTACACGAGGATCGATTCCACGTCGCTGTAGACATCGTGATCGAGGCCGAGCAACAAGATGCAAGCGTTGGCCGCGATCGTCACCCTGATCTCGTCATCGAGTTCTAGGCCGCCGCAGCCGACGAAGGTCTTCTCGGCTAGGAACACTTGCACCAGATCCTCGAGTTGTTTGCGCTCGTCCGCATCCAAGTAGCGGACGATCCCGACGTTGCGATCGATGATCGGTCGATACTCTCGTGGAAAGGGTTCCTCGAGTATCTTTTCCCGGCGTAGCCGGCGCCACCAAGCAAACATCGGTCGAGACTAAGACGGGCCGTGGGTGCATGCAATCACGGCGAACAGCCAACTCATTGGGGCAGCTGGGAGCAGAATCCGGGAACGGAGGCGTAGCTCTGCGTGCACATCCAACGCGCGATCTCCAAAATCTGCTGATCGGTCAATTGGGTTCCGAGCGGTGGCATGTACGCGTCGCGCCGATCCGGCGGCTGAGCGGTAAGACCGTTCTTTACGGTCGACTCGAACGCAGGTGCGTCCGGTTGCGACGTATCGGGCTGCCAGAGCGCGACGCTGGCCACGATGTCCGAGTTCTTGACGTAATAGGTGAGTGCCGGGATGTCGCCGCCGGGACCGTGGCAGAACGCGCAAAAGTCCCCGTATAACTCTTGTCCGGTACTTGGCATCGGTCTTTGATCGAGCCAGGTTTTGATGGCGTCGAGATCGGCGTCGCTGACGCTGGTCGAATCGAACTTCGTCATCACCAATTGCGGGCCCCACTTGTCGCAACCTCGCTCGGTATACTCGGGAGCGGAGGTGTCTTCGACGCAGCCCTTGTCAGGTCCTCCCCACTCGTTGTTGTCCCCGTTGCGCACGTAGTAGTCGACCAGAGTCGGCGCTGCGTGTTCGATCTCCGGGCCCAAGTTTTCGATGCCCTTGGCGTCCACGCCGTGACAGATGGCGCAGTTCTGGATGAACGCCTGCGGCGCGCCGAACGGGTTCGGATCGGGCGCGGGCTGATCGGGGTTTGGTTCCGCCGCGCCGCCAGCGCCTTGGGGCACGGACGGGCTGCCAGCGCTGCCCCCAGTATTCGACGAATCGACACCCCCATCGTCGGCATTGCTCGGAGCACCACCGCCGCCAGTATTGGGGTCCGCCGGTAATGGCGACGGGTTATCACCCGACGCTGGCTCGTCTCCCGACGCGGAACCCGGCAGATCGGGCATCGCTTGATCCGGGTTTGGTCCGGGATCGCTCGGAGGCGGGTTGGTGCCAGGTCCGGGTTGGGCTTGGGGCTCGTCGTTGGCCGGCTTGGTGCTGGCCGAGGTCGTACCCGCGGGGGAATCGCTGGGGTGCGGTTTGCCCGCAGCCTGGGGAGCGGCAGGGTCTGCCGTACCGAGTCCAGCGTCGGAACTCTGGGCGTCATTGGACGTGCCAGCGTTGCTCTTGCTGCTGCAGGCAGGCAGCAAACCACTAGTAGACAAGACCACCAAAGCGGCGAGCAGCCCGAGCCTTCCCATGGCCCGTGAGGTTAATCTCGGGCACCACTGGCCGCAACTTTGGCAGAGCGAATAGCGGGTGACTGTGATGCCGTGTGATGCTAGGTGCGGTGAAGCCAGGTAGGTGGCGCACTCGACGACAATGCAAAGAAACTCATAATGAAGAAGACGTTCAAAGTGAGCATCGTGCGTGATGGCTCCAGCTGTTTCATCCCGGTTCCGTTCGATCCCCGGGCAGTGTTCGGCAAAGTGCGTGCACCTGTGACGGTTACTGTCAACGGCTACTCTTTCTCGAGCACGATCGCATCGATGGGCAACGGGCCTTGCGTGCCCCTGCGACGCAGCAATCGTGAGGCAGCGGGCCTCGACGGCACGGAAACGCTCGAGGTTACGCTCGAACTCGACGCAAAGAAGCGCGAAGCCAAGCCCCCGGCGGACTTGGTGCGTGCTCTCAAAGCCCGCCCTGCAGCGTGGGAACGTTGGCAAGCCTTGAGCTACACGCACCAACGAGAGCACGTCGAAGCATTGGCTCTGGCGAAGAAACCCGAAACGCGGCTCGAGCGCTTGAACTCGATGGTCGAAGCGTTGACGTCTGGCGCCGCCAAGACCAAGAAGAAAGCCGCGTCCAAGGCTGCGGCTCCTCGCGCTGGCAAGCCGAAGTTGAACGCGCCGTGGCACGAGGCCAACCCGATGCCGAAGAAGCCCAGTACCGAACAGCGGCTACAATGGCATCTCGAGCACGAAAGGAACTGTGGTTGTCGCCCAATGCCGGAGCGACTCAGGGCGTTGATAAACTGACGCTCGGCGCGTATCAGCCGCCTGTGATCATCTTCTCCAGCGCTGCTGCCATCGCGGGCCCGACGTCTGCGTGATGGTGGATGACTTTCCAACGACCGTCGATGCGCTCCAAGACGTTGGTGCACATCAGCCGCTCTGCACCCCAAGCCGGTGCCGATTGAAAGACGACGGCAACCTTGGCCAGATCACCCCGCACATGAACCCGCGCGTCTGCAACGCGTGAACCCCCACGGTCGGAGCGTCCGAACTGGGCGATGGCCTCCCAAGTGGTCTTGACCTCGTCCCAACCCACAGCCCAATCGGTCAGTGGGTGTTTGCTCGTGACCCAATCGGTGTGATGCCAGGCGGCATTCATTGCTTCCAACCCGCGCCCCGAAATCAGATCTTCGAGGCCCGCGTAGAACGCGCGCACCGCAACCAGCACTTCTTCTTGTTCTTGTCCCATGCCCACCTCTCCTTCGTGGATTTTTGTTAGCTGTTCAATCCGCCCCTGAGTCTGACATCAAACGGTGGGCTCAGCCGCCACCGATCATCTTCTCGAGCGCAGCCGCCTTTGCCGGACCGACATCTGCGTGATGGTGGACCATCTTCCAAGTGCCGTCGATGCGTTCCACAACGTGTGTGCACCTCAGTCGCTCTGCACCCCAGGCCTGGGCCGATTGACAGACGACGGCGACCGGCGCCAGATCGCCGCGGACGTGAACACGTCCCTTTATGATCTTCGAGCCGCCTCGATCAGCGCGACCGAACTGCAACGAGACATCCCACATGGTCTTCACCTGTTCCCAGCCTTCGGCCCACTTGCAGGCCTTACCTTCTCCTCTTCCCCTCGATCGGGTGTCCCTTGATCTGGTTTCACGGTGTTTACTCCACGCGTTGAATGCCTGGCTACTGGAAGTCAATACGGCCAACGTAGCTGGCCTCTTTGACGATGCGCAGAAGTTGCAGCTTGGTCAGTGGACTCGAAGTCAGCACCAGGACGTGTAGGTTCGGTAGTGCGCGCAAAGTCGTCAGTACGTCTGCGAAACCCCGCTGGCCCTCGTCCCGCAACGGCTTCAGATCCCGAAAGTCGAAGATCAGACGTGAAACATTGCCCGCGGTTCGCATCGCATCGCGCACCATCGGGCTGAAGCGTTGAGCCAGATCGACGCTCCAAAAGCCATAGCCCACGATACGCAGCACATGTTCTTCGGGCGCCAGCGTCGCGGAGAATCCCGCCCCCTCCTCGTCGACCTTGATCATGTGTTCGTAGATGCTGACTCATCAAGGTTATTAGTGAAAGTTGATTGGTGCAACCGCTTTGGTCCGCGGCAACATCCCGTAACAGGGCTGCGTAAACCCGTCGCGCCTGCGACTCAGCAACGAGCGACGTGCGTCGGATTCATGCTGCCCCAGGTCGAGCTCTCGCTGCTCTGATGTCGGCACCCGTCCAGAGGGCTTCTGAAAGAATTCCCCCTGCCTCCAATGACATTCACCTACGTGCGTTCAAGCCTGCCGCAAAGTCGTTTGTGACGCGGTTGGAGCTTCATCGAGTCAGCTGAGGTGACTGCAATGTTGCCGGCAAATCGACGCGCCGCGACAACGCAAGCGGACCAAGGCTCAACGACGACTTTGGCCTGCCTCGCCCTTCGGCCTTCATTTCAATTGCTTTGTCCACACTTCTCCTAGAGCTGCTGGCCTCGTCGGCAGGCTGTGCCAGACAGTCATCGGACTCTGCCAAGCCCAGTGTGAGCGCGGCGGGGAAGGCTGCGAGTGCTTCGCCAACACGTGCAATGACGGCCTGAGCCGTTGTTCCAAACGCTGCGTCGATGCGCAAAAGGTCGCTGAAGCCGGTTCGGGTGAACAGGCTGGGAACGACGACGAGAAGCCGAGCGCCGTGGCCGATGGCGGGCAGCCCGCGGGCAGCAAACCGCATCTGCTGAGGAACCCAGAGCCAGCAGAGGAAGCTGATGCGGGTGCCCCGAGATGGGCACCCGCTATTTTGAAGACGAATGGAACGAGCGGGCCCAACGAGCGTATCAGGAGCAGCACCGGGGCGACACCAACTGCACTTGCGTTGCGAATCACCATTGCGTCTACCACCCCAACGCTGACGAAGCGGCTTCGAGTGCTATTTCAACCGGCTCCCCCGACGCATCCCGTTTGACTGGTTCCATGGGGCCATCGGCTAAACCGAGATGAGCCCCTAGCGAGCAGGCGGACGGAGACTTTCGCCACGGGCGGCTAGTGTCCTGAACCCAAAGTTCGTAGCGAACTTGCTGCGGCACCAGGGTTGGTGCAGCCGCAGCAAGTTCGCGCTGCAAGGCCTTCTTTTCGTTCGAGGCCGCGCCTGTTTCATTCGTCAAGAACTACTCGTTCGGGACACTAGGCGTCGCCGAATCGTTGTCGTAAGCTGCGCTCCAGGGGACGTTCCGTGCGAGCAGCGACAATCGACGTATCGGCGTGGCCGCTCGTGCGGATCGGATTGTACTCGGTCACGCCGCAGTTGGTCGATGCGTTCTTGACCCAGCTCGCGGAGATTGCAGAGCGTGGCCCTTTCGTAACCGTGGCCGACGCTCGCGCTTCGTCGGCGCCCGATGCGAATCTGAGACGTCAATTGTTTGCGGGCTTGCAGCGAATTCACGATCGCGGCAATTGGCTCGCTGAGGCGATCGTCATGGACAACCCGATCCTGCGAGGGATCGTGACGGCATACTCATGGGTGCGCTCGGTCAAGGCGCCGCTTGCGGTGTTTTCGACGGTCGAGAGCGCGGAGCGCTGGGCGATCGAACATCTGCCAGAAGATCGACGCGCTGCCATGTGAACCCTTGCGCGGTTCATGGCGCCGCCTTAAGAGCAGCTCTCGAAACCAGAGCTGCGACCAATGCAAAGCCAGAGCGTCGAACAAAGCTTGACCTTGGGTGCTGCCACCACTCTTGCCAAGCCAGGCATGCCCGGTGTGCTGCGTCGTCTCGGATGGGGGCTCGCATTCGCGGTTGGAATCTGTAGCTGCGCTGGGACCTCCGACACGGCGGGGCCTCAGGTCGCGGCCGCGCCGGTGTCCGTCGCGGGTGAAGCCCCCGCGAAGAGCGCTCAGCCAGGCTTGGTCGCGCCACCGTCGAGCACGCCGGCGTCGTCTGCGCCGCCGCCCCAGAGCTCGCCAGAACCGCCTGACTATGTCGTCAAAGCTGTCGCAGCGAGTGATCGCAGCGCGGAAGATCGCGCGCTCGACTCGGGTCGAAATCCGCAAGCGTTGCTGACTTTTTTCGAGATTGCTCCGGGCATGCGCGTCGGGGAACTCGGTGCGGGCGGCGGGTACACAACTGAGCTGTTGGCGCGCGTCGTGGGGCCGGCTGGAAAGGTTTACGCTCAGAACTCCAAGTTCTTGCTCGAGCGCTTCCTCGAGAAACCTTGGAGCTTTCGCTTGGCGAAACCCGTGATGTCCAACGTCGTGCGCGTGGATCGTGATTTCGACGACCCATTGCCGGCGGATGCCCAGAACCTGGACGCCGTCCTGATGATCCTCTTCTACCACGACACGGTTTGGCTGAAGACGGATCGAGCGCGCATGAATCGCAATATCTTGGCGTCGTTGAAACCCGGTGGCGTCTTCGGCATCGTCGACCACAGCGCCACCCCCGGGCATGGCCTAGCCGACACGGAGACCCTGCATCGCATCGACGAAGAAGTGTTGCGAAAAGAAGTGCTGGACGCTGGTTTCGAGCTCGCGGCTGAAGCATCGTTTCTCCGGCGTTCGGATGATGCGCGTGATTGGAACGCCTCGCCGCGCGTAGCGGGTGAACGCCGTGGCACGAGCGATCGCTTCGTGCTTCGCTTCAGAAAGCCCAACAACCCGTAGTGCAAGTGTCGCGGCGCCGGCTCCGCAGGGCGGCCTCCTCTGCGTTGTCGACGCACCGCGAATAGCGCTTGCTCACCGCGACGGCGTGGTCGGGGGACCCGGCGGGTGAATCAGAACATGGCGCTTGACGTCGGCACTGAAGGAGTCGTTCGGATAGAGTTCGAGCATGCGCCGAGCCTCCTCACGCGCTTCGTCGAAGCGATCGAGGTTAGTCAGCGATCGGACCACGATCCACTCCCGTTCGGCAGCGAACGCACTCGCACCAAATCGCCTTCGGTCTTGCTCGGCCACCGCGAGGGCGCGCTCGGGCTGTTTGGGCCACAGGGCGCGCAGTTCTTCCATTGCACGCTCTTCGTCGTCAGTGCGGGTGACGCGCACAGCCGCGAGCGAGCTCGGGTTCGAGGTTTGGGGCTCGGCTGCGTCGGATCGCGGCTCGATGGGCAAGTCGCGCAGAGCGTTGCTCGTGCTTGCGACCTTGGCGGGCTCGCGTCGCGTCGCGCTCTCGGTCGCGGGCACCGGCGCCGAGCGCTCATTGCTGCGAGCGGTGAACAAGCCGAAGCCAATGGCCAAGACCAGACCGACCAGTGGCACGATCAGCAGGAGCCCGCGGCGGGGGGCGCCGGTCGAGGGCTCGTTCACTTGAAGGACGGCAGTTCGTCGCGTGTGATGGTGTATTGACTTGCGTAGGCGGCTTTGATGCCCTCCACCGAGTTCTGGGAGGTGTCCTTTTCGTATCCCGCCCATACGCTGAACAACAGCCAGGGTGCGGCGTTCGGGAACATCGTTTCCGGATCGGGGATTACGCCGGTCTCGTGCAGAGGGATCGGGACCGTCTTGCCGACGATGCCTTGTGTGGACTGAAACAAGCTCTCGAAGGGCGGATTTTTGTCGTAGCAATCGGCGCCTGCGATATCGACGTATTCCTTACCTGGAAAGTAATCGCCCGCTGGGTTGTTGCTGTAGGGAAACAACCAGACCAGGTTGTTGATGCCTTTGTCCGTCGTCAGGTAATCGAACATGTACTTCCACAGGTCGATGAACTGAGCGCCGCTGCCCTTGGCCCACCAAAACCAGCCATTGGCCTGCACTTCGTGGAAGGGCGCCCACAAGACAGCCACGTTGGCGTCTTGCAGTTTCTGGAGTTCACCTGCGACGTAGTCGAGTTTGGAATTGAATGACGTGTTCTCCTGCGTGCCAGCTTGCAGGACGGCATCGATGTTCGAGGATGATTTCGAGTTGTCGTACGTGTCCGACTGGGGCGGCGCACCCATGTGATAACGGACCATGGTGATGCCGCCGGCCTCCCACCAAGCCTTGGCGCGGTCGGTCGTGCCATCGGGGTAGAGGTAATCACCCCCGAGGATCGCTGGGAACTTACCCGTTTGCTGCATGATCCAGTCGACATCGTCTGCGGGGTTCGCGATCCAGCTCGTCTCCTGCTGACCCGAGATCACGCCCTTGCCGTACACGCTGTAGAGGTAGCAGAGCAGCCGTCGCGCTTCGGCGGTCGTGTTCGGGTTGACGGGTTCGACACCGCAATCATCGAGGCCACCGCCCGCAGTGCCGCCGCCACCGTCGCTGCCGCCTCGAGAAGCGTTGCCGCCAGTACCCGCGCCCGAAGGCGTAGAGTCGCTCGCACTGGGTTGGGCGGGCGTGCTCGTACCCCGGGAGCCACCGTTGGCGGAGCCTCCCGTCGCAGTCTGGGCGGGAGCGCCGTCGCTGCCCGCGGCGCCGCCATTGCTCGGGTTCGAGATTGGCGCAGGCGGGGGAGTCGTCGGGTTGGGAGTGCTGTGAGTTAATGATCCCTGGGGAGTAACACTCGGCACGGGGGCTTGCGGCGTGGTCGCACCCGTGCTCGATGGCTTTGCGGCGGCGGGAGTCGGCAAAGTGCCCGTCGCCTCGGTGCTCATGGAAGCGGCGGGGGAGGGGGGCTCGCTCGCCGACGAGACGGGCGTATCAGCATCGCGGGTGTCCTCGCTCGAACAGGCCGCAAATCCGAGAAGAGTCGCTGAAGCGAAGTAGCGAGCCGAATTCGAGAACACGTTAGGGTTCCTAGCGGCTCGAAGGAGGAGCAGCAATTGCGAGCTTGGCCGCCCCCGGCAGCGCGTTGTGGGCTCCATTCGGGCTGGAGAACTTCGCCACGGTGCGAGAGCGCCTGGCGTTGTGCAGCTGGGCCGCCGCGTTTACGATCGCCCGATGACCAAGCTCCGCGATCGGTTGGTGGCGTTTACCAGGCTCGTCGAGCAGGGCCACAGTCTCGACGCCATTGCTCAGTTCTACGCGCATGACGTGATCGTCTTCGAGAATCGGGAGCGCATGCGAGCCGGGCTCGAGGCTTGTCTCGCCTTCGAGCGAGCAGCCTTGAAGTCGCAGCCCGAGCCCCAAACGGCTCGGGCGCTTCGCTTCGCTGCAGACGACGCGACCGGCACCTCCTTCGTCGAGTGGGTGATCCGCTTTCGGGACAGCGACGGGCGGCCGATGCGCCTCGAGGAGGTCGCCGTGCAGCGCTGGGATGGGGAGAAGATCTGCGAAGAGCGTTTCTACTACGAAGGCTTCATCGACGAAGGCGATTGAAACAACGTAGCCGTCTCGATCCTGAGCAACTCGAAAGGGCGTTGGTCGACAGCAGGTCATGTCGAAGCTGCGATTGAGGTCGAGATCGTGTAAGGGGTCGTTGCTATCGGGGATGCTGCTGACGGCTCTCGTGCTGTTGACGAATGACGTCCGTGCGTTTGCCTTGAGCGTCTCTGGCTACGCTGAACAGGGAGAGCTGCGGCGGGCGTATGCAGCTTGGTTGGGGTTCGAGATCGAACTCGACCGTTTCGCGGGTAAAGCCTGGGAGCGCGCTCCACTGATGGCTACGCTGGCACAGACATCGGGATTTGCCGATCCCTCGGAAGGCGGTGAGGCCTCCACCGAAGCCATGGAGCTCGAGCAATTGAGCGAGCCCGATGCTCCGAACCGCGCCGAACCAGATCGGAGCGAGGACGAACCAAAACGGGAACCTGCTGCAGCGGATCGGGCCACGCCTTCCCCTGAGGCTACAGAGAGCGATGCATCCGTGGCAGCTTGGAGTATTGCCCCCGATTTGCTCAGCGGTCTGATCGCCGCGGTGGCTGAACGCGACGCGTTGCGTGTCGAGCGGGTTTCGGGTTTGGCGTCAAGAGCGAGGAATTCCGCGTGGTTGCCCGAACTGAAGTTTCGCGCGGGCCGCAACAGCGATCAGACTCTACGCTTGACCCCCACTACCGACGATCCCGATCGTTGGGCGCTCACGGGCGGCGCAGGCTTGCGCCTCGAAGGGGAAGTGCGCTGGCAGTTCGATCGTTTGGTATTTGCTAGCGAAGAAGTTCCCCTGCAGCGTTTGCGCTTGGTTTTGGAGCTGCAACAAGCGCGCCGTGTCGAACAAACGCTCGACTGGGTTTTCCGCTGGCAACACGGGGTGATGCGATCACTGGATGTGAGCCTGGAACCCGAAGCTCGCCTCGAAGGCTTGCTGCGGGCTGAGCAGGCTCGTGCTGCGCTCGATGTGCTGAGTGAGGGGTGGTTCAGCGCGCATGTCTCGGGCCGGCGTACTCCCAACGCGGAACGCTGACCGTTCACGGTCTGGACAGCCTGGAGGAATCTGGCAAATAAGTTCCAGAGGCCCCTGATGACCATTCCGCCCCCGTCCTTTCGGCTTTCAGAACCGCCGATGTTGGACGCCAAAACTCCGCTGGTGTTGCTCTGCGCCTCAGTGCCCTCCAGCCGTGGGATCCTCGAGCGGCTGTGTTCACAGGAACGGATGAACGCGATCACGCTCAGCGAGATCCAACGTCTGCCGAGTTACGCCAAAGATGTCACCCCCGACATGGTGATCATCGACGCCACTGCGAGCGACGTGAACATCGCGAAAGTCTGTGAGCAACTGCGCGGCATCCCGGAACTCGAATCGCTCGGCATCATCGTCGTTACTCAAGAGCGTGCGGATTCACCTTGGGTTGCGGCGGCGCTGCGTGCCGGTGCAGACGACTACTGTCCGCTGGACGCCTGGTATCACGCAGAGTTGTGCGAGCGCTTGCGCCTGCAATGGCAGCAGAAGAAGAACCGCAACCTGATCGAACATCTGCAACGCGAACAAGACCGTCTGCGCAAGCGCGCCAAGACAGACTCGTTGACCGGCGCGTTGGGGCGAGCGGCCCTGACCGCGACTTTGCAACGTCGCTTTTCCGAGCGTCGCGAGTTCGCGCTGATTTTTGGCGACATCGACCGCTTCAAAGGCGTCAACGATCAGTACGGTCATCAAGTGGGTGATGTGGTCCTGACTCAGGTCGCTCAAGCGTTGTCGAAGGCCTGTGGTCCCAATGACGCCTGTGGGCGCTACGGTGGCGAAGAGTTTTTGCTGATCCTGGGCGACGTTTCTCACAATCGCGCCGTGTCGTTGGCCGAGCGTCTGCGATTGGCCGTTCGTGAAATCAATTTCGAACACGTCGGGGGTCCGGCGCGCGTCACGATCAGTTTCGGCGTCGCTGTGTACAACCCCGACGTCACCGAAGAGACGGCTCACTCGATCCTGCATCGCGCTGACGTGGCGCTCTACCGCGCCAAGACCGAGGGGCGTGATCGCGTGGTTCTTTCGAGTCCGATGATGATGTCCGGCGAACTGCGTATCCCGCTGCCCGAAGAGCTGGCCCGTTCACCCGAGAGCGTCAAAGCGCTCACGGTTCCGATCGTCACGCGTCGTCACAAGTGAGCCCGAGGTGCGAGGGGCGCCGCGCGTAGCGGTTGCTCGCCGTGCCGCGCGCAGCCTATAAGCGTTGGCGATGCGGCCCGACTTCTTGTGTCCAGCGCCGGACCGAACCTTCTGGATAGCGCTGACGATTGCCATCGACGTG
The DNA here is from genome assembly GCA_036263015.1 of Polyangiaceae bacterium. GTDB lineage: Bacteria > Myxococcota_A > Polyangia > Polyangiales > Polyangiaceae > SZUA-265. The sequence continues at coordinate 19,145 of DATAHU010000198.1, forward strand.
CTCTTGGGTGCGTGCACGCCCAGCTCGTCGTCAGCCGCGGCAACCGCCGCGATCGGGATCGGCAGCTCGCCCTTTGCCGATTGGGGTACGGCAGTGCTTCCGTCCGAGGGCGCCGCTCGCTACCGAGTTGCCTACGACAGCGACGGTGAGCTCAGCGTGGAGGCGGCGTTTGCACCGACCCAAGCGCGGCAATTCGCAATCGACTCGAGTGCGCTCGGGTTCGTGCACGAGGCCGAGTTCGAACGCGCCGCGGTTTGGCAGCCGCTCAAGGCCTCTGCCGATCACTTCGCGATCGACTGCACGCACGGATGTCACGTCCGCTACCGTGTGCAGCTCTTACGAGCGGGCCGCGAGTTGCAGGACGTGGACATCGCGATCGCGCGCGGAAACGTCGTGTTTGCTCCACCCTCCACTTGGTTGCTCCGGCCTCGAGTGGCGCTCACGGGGCAATTGCGATTAACGGTTAACACTACCCCGGGGACCGTGTTTGCTTCGTCACTCGAATGCGCAGCCGACTCCAATCCCTGCCAATATCACGCACGAGCCTCCGAGATCGAGCAGCTGAGCTTTGCCGCTTTCGGGCCGTTGCAGATGCGCACAATCGAGGTTGCGACCTCGCATTTGAGCCTGGCGATGGCGGCGGACCAATCTGCTCTCGACGTCGAGCAAGCGCTGCACTGGGTCGCGACCTCGGCGGGTGCGATTGCCCAGTACTATCAGGGGCATTTACCCGCGCCACGCACTTTGGTCCTGCTGTTGAGAGGTTCGGGCGGCCCGACTCGGGGCAAGACCTTGGCGGAGGGCGGTCCAGCGATCTTGCTGCGAGCAGGTGACGAGATCACTGCTGGGACGACAGGCGAGGACTGGGTGCTCGCCCACGAGCTATTGCACGTGAACTTTCCTTACGTGGGTTGGGATCACGCCTGGTTCGCCGAAGGGTTCGCCAGCTACGTCGAGCCGCTCGCCCGAGCGCGCGCGGGGCTGCTCGCCCCAGCGAAGGTGTGGCGTGACTTGATTGAGGGCTTGCCCCAAGGACAACCCGAAGCGCTCGATCAAGGGTTGGAGAACACTCCGACCTGGGGACGCATCTATTGGGGAGGGGCCCTGTTCTGTTTTGTCGCCGACGTGACGATCCGCGAGCGAACCCAGGGGCGTCATTCGTTCGACGACGTCGTGCGTGCGGTCGCAAAGACCGGTGCGTACGTGGAGCAGCCGTGGCCGCTGTCGAAAGTCTGGGAAGTTGGTGACGCCGCGACCGGCACGAGCGTGTTGCAGGAGTTGTACGAACGCGCCGGTCTGCATTCGGAAACAGTTGACCTCGATGTTCTATTCCAGCGCTTGGGCGTCCGGATTTCGGGAGCGGAGACGCTGTTCGATGAAAGCGCACCCCTGGCCGCGGTGCGCCGCGCCATGACGGACCCCGAGTCGAACAAACTTTCTTCCGGCGTTGACGAAACCAACTAGGGGGGCGAACGTACCGCCCCGTGACGCCCAAGGTTCGCCTAGGGTCACGCAATACTGGGAGACGCCCTCAGCGTCTCTCGTCGAATCCACCATTGGCTTGAACGAGGGAACTCAAAATGAAATCCACCAACACCCTGATCTCCGCTGCAATCACTGGAATCCTGCTCGGCGCCGGCTGCGCCAGCTCGACGCCCGAGGCCGAAGCCCCCGCCACGGACGTGCCCGTTGCCGAGCCTCCGGCTGCTGACTCGGCGGCTCCCGCAGACAGCGCGGCGCCCATGGCCGAGGCTGCCCCTGCTTCGAGCGAGGCCGCCGAAGGCGCCAAGCATGCCTGCAAAGCTCAGAACGACTGTAAGGGCCAAGGCGGCTGCAAGACCGACACTCACGCGTGCAAGGGTCAGAACGCGTGTAAGGGTCAAGGCGGCTGCAAGGGCTGAGACTGCTGCAAGGACTAACGTAGGGTGGCCAACCGCTTTGGATTGCCGAACTTGGGAACCGGCCTCGGTTTGAGGACTGTTCACTACTCGCACATCCTCGAGGCCGGGCCGGCCGTGGATTGGTTCGAGATCATCAGTGACAACTACCTGTCCACGGCCGGGAGGCCACTCGAGTTTCTAGACGCAATAGCCGAGCGTTACCCGATCGTCATGCATGGGGTCTCGCTGTCGATTGGGTCGAGCGACGCGCTCGATCTGGGCTATGTGCGTGAACTGTGCAAGTTGCGTGACCGCGTGCACGCGCACTGGATCTCCGATCATTTGTGCTGGACCGGCGTTGCGGGGAAAAATTCACACGACTTGCTGCCGCTGCCTTACACCGAGGAGACGCTGCGTCACGTGACCCAACGCGTGCGCGCGGTCCAAGATCTGCTCGGGGCTCCGCTGGCCCTCGAGAACCCTTCGACTTACGTCGAGTTCACGTCCAACAGCATGCCCGAGTGGGAGTTTCTGGGGCGCCTGGCGGAGCAAGCCGATTGCGCCCTGTTGCTCGACGTGAACAACGTCTACGTATCGAGCCGCAACCACGGCTTCGATCCGATGCACTACTTGGATGCCGTGCCTTATGATCGCGTCGTGCAAGTGCACGTGGCCGGCCACACCGATCATGGCAGCCACATCATCGATTCGCACATAGGCCCCGTGGTGGACCCGGTTTGGCGGCTGTGCGCGATCGCCCACGCGCGCACGGGCGGCGTGTCGACCTTGCTCGAGTGGGACGCCGAGATCCCGAGTTTCGAAGCGACCCACGCCGAAGCGCTGAGGGCCGGTGATTTTCTGGGGGTCGCAGCGTGAGTCGTCAAGCGACCGCCGACGTCGTCGTGCCGCGCGAGCGAGCGAGCGCGAGCGTCAATGCCGCGCAGCGCCCCAGGCAGGCGCGCAGCGAGGCGAATGGGGCAGTCAGTAAGACCCTCGAAGCGAACCCGACCGACCGCTCACTGTCTGCCCTACAGCGCGTGTTTCTTGACGCGATCACGACGCCCGAAGCGGACTCGCCGTATTTGGACGAGGCGCGCGCGGCTTTACTACTCACACCCGGCCCAGCGCTTTCCGCATTCGAGCGACTCGACATCTATCGCAGCGGCTATCACGCGCGCTTGATCGAGTGTCTCGTCGATGACTACCCGGTGCTGCAGCATGCCTTGGGTGAATCCGCCTTCTCGGCGCTGTGCCGTGACTACATCGCCAAGCACCCCTCGCGCGGACCGAGTCTGAACGTGTTCGGTCGACTGATGGCCGAACATTGCCGGCA
>DATAHU010000199.1:0-1918 GCA_036263015.1 Polyangiaceae bacterium
TGCGACTTCGACAGCGCGCGCGTACAGGCAGAGCAGAGGCGCGAAGGCGCGCATGACGCGCTGATCGCCGCGCGCAATGCCTTCGTACGGCTCGGTATGACTCCTTGGCGGGAGCGGACCGAGGGCGTGCTTGCCGAGTTCGCGCAAGCGTCGACGAGCGACGTTCCAGTGGGCGTGTCCACTGTCGGAGCCCCGCCGCAGCAAGGGCCTGCGGCAGCTGCGCCAGCGTCGACCGCGCCACCCGATGGACTAACTCCACGTGAGCTCGAAGTGCTCGTCTTGCTGGCTCGCGGTTTGGCCAACAAGGAAATCGCAAGAGAGCTGTTCATCAGCGTCTCCACCGTCGAGCGTCATTTGGCCAACGCGTACAGCAAGATCAAGAGCAAGGGTCGCGCGGCAGCGACGGCTTACGTCTTGCGCAATGGTCTGGCTCGAGCGGGTTGACGAACCACGCTGCCGGCAGTTCCCATCAGGACTCGCTCTTGGCCGTTTCCTCACCTTTGGGCAGAGCGGGCGGTTCTTTGAAGAACACGAAGATCGCCACAGCCGCCATGATTTGAACGTCCGCGACGTTGAAGATGCCAGTGCGGACTGGCCCGATCCCGAGGTTCATGAAATCGATCACCGCCCCATCGCGCAGGATTCGGTCGATCAGGTTACCGATTCCGCCCGCTGCCAGCAGCACGGCGCCGAAGACAGGGCTCTTCCAGCTGAGCGCGCGCTCGACCCGCAATCGCTGGACTGCGAACCAGGCCGCGGCCAACACCATCAAGAGCGAAACGAGCGTGAAGAAGAACCAGCGGACGGAATCTGGCCAGCCTGCGCCGAGGCTCAGAAATGCGCCTCGGTTCTCCATGTAAGTCAGACGCACCGTGTCGCCGAGATAACTGTGCTGAGGACCTGTGCTCAGCCAGCGCAATGCCGCGTATTTGGTCACCTGATCGCAACCGACGCACAAGACCAGCGAGCTGATGAAGAAGGGGATGGGTTTCATGGCGCAGCGGAAAGCGCGCCGAACCAACGCGCGCGGCTCCTAGGAGGCGTCTAAATAGCCACCCAAACGGAAAAAATGCGCAGACAATTGCGGGCCGACGGCTTTTTCCTCGGCGTACTCGACCGGGCTGGTGGCTTGCCCCGGCGCTGGGCATTTTCCGACTGCCGGATCAGTCGCGGCAGTTCGGCTCAGCCGAGGCTGCCCGCGTTCTCGGGCACGCTGCCTTTCAAGTACTCGCGCAAGTGCGGCACAATCGACATTTTGAGAAGCTCCTTGGGGCTCTTGAATCCAGCCCAAACCACTTCGCGGTTGTCGACCTTCGGCGTCGGACGAGCGGAGCTCTTGGTCTCCAGGATCACGAGCGCATCGCGCCGGAACTCGAAGGGGTGCTGTCCCTCGTACACGAGGGACAGGTCTTTCGGATCGCACTCGATGCCGACTTCCTCGCGCAATTCACGCGCGCCAGCCCGCTCTGGAGACTCCCCGGGGTGCACGTAACCGCCTGGCAGCGTGTACTGGTTTCGGTACGAGTTCTTCACGACGAGCACCTCGCCGTCGTTCCATAACGCGACCAAGGCGCCACTGGTCTCTGGATTGCGAACGAACCAATAAGCTCGAAGCATCCGATGAGCGACCCAGTAGGCGGCCTGAAATGCAGAGTCGAGAAGCGCCATGCTGGCTTCAGTCAACCACACTCTGCGCGCCCTGCACGCATTTTTTTCTGAGGTAGCGCGAGCCTGCCGGCTGTGAGCAACTCTGGATTGTCACCTGAGATGTGGGGCGCTAGGTTTTGATCATGTCTCAGCACACTCCGTGGGACGCGTGGCTCGCGGCGTTCGTTTCCCGATACTCCGGCATCGCTGGCACCGTTCATTGCGTGCAAGACGGCGAACTACAGCTGCGCGCGGCTTTGAACATTCCGCC
>DATAHU010000200.1:0-59470 GCA_036263015.1 Polyangiaceae bacterium
CACGCTGAGCACGCAGGCGACCAGCGACGCGACCGGTCTGGCTCTTCCCGGCGCCACCCGTTCTTCGCAGCGCACTCGCGTTTGCGATCGCATCATGTGCGTAGAGTACGCGGACAAGGGAAGCCCGCAACCCTCGCGGACGCTGCCGCAGGCCTTTGGTCTCGAAATCCATGGAGCGCAGTGGTTGCATGGTGCCGAGCACTCGCCCAAATGGGTCATTTGCCCTGGCCAGGATTCGCCGCACACGTTCTCGCTCTCGCCATGGAGTGCCGCGGCGTCCAACCCGCGCTTGCCCCACGCGCCGAGCGCATGGCGGCCGGCTTGCTTCAGGTTTACATCGTGGAGATGAGCGGTAACCTGTTGCGCGGCATGGTCCTGGGTGGATCGTGGGCATTGGGGCGAGCTGGAAAAACGAACCTGCTCCTCGGGCAGCCGCTAGCGCTCCCGCCGGACTGCCTCGGACCTGGCACCGGAACGTTTCAGAGCGGCACGCGCTCGTGAGTCTCAAATCACGAGCGCACGCTTTGAACCTGCTGCTAGACTCGGCTCCCCATTTTGGGCCTCCCGTCGCATGCAGCTGCCCCTCACCGTCGAAACCCGCCAAAAGCAACCCCCGAACGAGCCGTCCGCGCTGGTGACCAGCGCGCCTGCGGCGGAACCCGAGCCTGTTCAGAGCGTGGAGACCGACGCGCTCGAGGTCGAGACTCCGCTGCGCACGCACCGCCGCTTCGATCGCGCCGCAAGGTTACTGGGGGAGCCGGGCCTGCATCGATTGATGAGGTCGCGCGTGCTCGTGATCGGCGTCGGTGGAGTGGGCTCGTTCGCGGCCGAGGCGCTCGCGCGCAGCGGCGTCGGGCATCTGACGCTGATCGACTTCGACAAGGTCTGCGTCACCAACACGAATCGCCAACTGCACACGATGAAGGGCACCGTGGGGCGACAGAAGGTCGAAGTCATGGCCGAACGGTTGCGGCTCGTTCATCCGACGGGCACCATCGAGCCGATCGCGAAGTTCTACAACGCCGAGAGCAGCGAGGAGTTGCTCCAAGGGCGCGTCGATTACGTGATCGACGCGATCGACAACTTGACGGCCAAAGCTCACTTGGTCGCGACGTGTTTGCGCAAAGGCATCCCCGTGGTTTCCTCGATGGGCGCGGCTGCGCGTCTCGATCCGACGCAAATACGGATCGACGATCTCAGCGAAACGATCAAAGACCCGTTCGCGCGTGCCCTGCGCAAGATCTTGCGAGAACAGCACGGCGTTCAAATCGAGCGCGGACAGCCCGTGGGCGTAACGGCGGTCTTTAGCGTCGAAGAACCGCGCGCACCGAAGCCGCTCGCGTATGACGAGGGCACGGGCTTCGTGTGCGTGTGCCCCGGTGGCAAGAATGGCCTCAACGACTGCGATCGCAAGCCGCGTATCGACGGCACCGCCGCGTTCTTGACGGGCACGTTCGGACTCACCGCGGCCAGTGTCGTCGTGCGACGCCTGAGCGACAACTGACGGGCAGCCGACGCCAAACTGCTGCGGAGAAGTTGGCCTCGAGCCGCCGGTTGACTAGATGGGCGCGCATGACCCAAGCAAACGGCCGGCGGCGCGCTCTTTCGTTGGTGACTCAAGCGCGCAGTAACCCAGCGCTCGCACAACAAGTGTTGCAGCGCTTACCGGAGCAGCTGCGCTTGGAGTTCGTCGAAGCGCTTTCACGACCCGCACCGGTCGCACCCACGACGCGCCCCGGCCCCCGCAAATGCGGCCCCACGGCAGCGCAGAACGGGTTCAGCGCGCAGCTGAATTTGTTCGCAAAGAGCGTCGCCCGCGTGTGCTGAGGCCTGTGCACGACGCCGAGGCGGCGTGCGCTTCGCGCCTCACTTCGCTTGAAACAGCGTTTGCCGGTAGTGACGCAGTTCGTCGATCGAGTTTTTGATGTCGAAGACCGCGTCGTGCTCGCCGTCCTTCGGCTTGTTGTAGAGCGCTTCGTCGCCGTACCAGCGCTGGGCTAAGACTTTGATCGCGCTCACGTCGACCATCCGATAGTGCAGATAACCGGCGAAGGCGGGCATGTACTTGTCGATGAAGCGACGGTCTTGCCAAATGCTGTTGCCGCACAAAGTGGCCGGGTACGGGCACCAGCGCGCGACGACGTTCATGAATTGCTTCTCCGCGTCGCGCAGATCGGTCTTGGCCGTGCGCACGCGCGCCAAGAGGCCACTCTTGGTGTGCATCTCGGACACAAAGGGGCTCATCTGGGCGAGCTGGTCATCGGGCTGCCAAATGTACGAACTCGCCGTGTCGAGCACGTTGAGCTTGGAGTCGGTGATCGCGATCGCCGCTTGAATGATGCAATGCCGTTCGGGTTCCAGCCCCGTCATCTCGAGGTCGACCCAGACCAGGTTCGCCGCGTCTTGTTGGGCCATGCTCAGGAGCTCCTGGTGCGACGGCGAGCAGTGACGGTTGCGCGGCGATGGGGATTGCTGGCCTTGGGCGCCATCAGCCGGCTGGGCCGCGCCCTGCGCGGTGCGCTCTGTAGGTTAGCGGTGTCGCTCGCGTCTTCGGTGGCCTGGCCCTGAGCGCCGCGGGCGCGCTTGGCGGCGTGGATGCGATTGAGCGAGCGACGCGGATCGCGTTTGGCCGCTTCCTTGGCCTCGCGCTGGGCGGCGCCCTCGTGCTCCTTAGTCGGCAATTGGATGCGCGGTTTGTGGTCGTGGCGGCGATAGAGCGCGAGCACGCGTCCCGAGGTCTGAACGATCATGCTGTCCGTCGCGGTAGCGATCTGCTCAGAGGCCTCCGCCGCACCCTCTGGCGCCTCTTTGCCGAAGCGGATCTTGATCAGTTCGTGGGCGACGAGCTGCTCGCGAATTTGCGCCATGACCGCGTCGGTCATGCCTGAGCGCCCAATCTGCACGACGGGGTCGAGATGATGGGCCAAAGCGCGCAGGAAAGTACGCTGACGGCCATTGAGTTGTTGGCTCACGCGCAGCGTCTAGCCTGGGTTCCCCCAGCGACCTATCCTGAACAAAAGAACTCCTAAAGGTGGGCTTTTGGGGGAAGCTCTGGCAAGCTGCGCCCTCACTCACCCAGTTTGCCGCAATGCTCGTCCTTGGTATCGACCCCGGAACACACAACCTGGGTTGGGGTCTCGTCGACGGCGAGGCGAATCGCATGAAGCACGTGGCGCACGGCGTGATCAGGGCGGGCGAGGGCCTTAGTCTGGCGGCGCGCCTGGTGGTCATCGAAGAGCATCTCGCGCGGGTGATCAGCGAATACAAACCGATTGCGGGCTCGGTCGAGAGCCTGTTCTTTCACAAAGACCCGCAGGCGGCGGCCAAGCTCGGTCACGCGCGGGGCGTCGTGTTGCTCTGCTTGCAGCGAGACGCCGTGGGCGTATTCGAGTACCCGCCGGCCCAAGTGAAGTCCGCGATCGTCGGCAACGGCCGTGCGCTCAAGCCGCAGGTCGCGCAGATGGTCAGGCGGCTGTTGTGCTTGGACGAGACCCCGCAAGCCGACGCGGCCGACGCGCTCGCGCTCGCCATCACGCATTTACGCCGCGCTCCGATCGCCGAGGCCTTGGCTCGGCGATCTACGTTGACGGGCGCGCTGCCGGCCGTGCTGCTACAGCGCAGGAAGCGTGCACCTCGCGCTCGCTTTTGAACGATTTCCGGCTTGTTGGCCGCCCGCTTTGGCACTATGTCGGCCCGTACGGCAAAGCCCAGGCTCTGTTCGGGAATCGACAACACCGTTCACACGTAGGAACTCGCAATGAACCGTCGCGACTTCGGGCTGCTCTCACTGGGCGCCGCGTACAGCTTCTTGGACACGGACGCCTTCGCGCAGTCCGCACCGGCCCCCACTCCGCCGCCCGCGCCCCCAATGAGTGCGGACGCCCTGGCCGATAAGGTCCAAGCCTTCTACGACCAAGCACAGACCTATCAGGCCGAGTTCAAGCAGCGCTACACGATCTACGCGTACAACCGCACCAAGGACAGCTCCGGCAAGGTCGTGTTCGCGAAGCCGGGCAAGATGCGCTGGACGTACAACAGCAATGGCAACGTCGTGGTTTCCGACGGCCGCGAGATCAAGATCTACGAGCAGGAAAACAGCCAGATGTACCTGCAGAAAGTCGACAAGACGCAGTACCCGGCTGCGTTGTCGTTCTTGATGGGTAAGGGCAGCCTCAAACAGGCGTTCGTGCTGTCCATGCTCGACGCGCAACAGCTGGATTTTCCGGGCGGATACGTGTTGCTCGGTACGCCACGAGATCCCACGCCCGCGTATCAGAAGATCATCCTGTACATCGATGCCGCCTCGTTCCTCGTGCGTCGCTCGCTGATGTTGGATGCGCAAAAGAATCGCAACCGCTTCGACTTCGGCGCCGCCCGCGTGAACGAACCCGTGGCGCCGGGCACTTTCCAGTTTACGCCGCCGCCTGGAACGAACACGATTCGCCCTTGAGAATCCACCCCATCGCTCACTGCTGAATTTCGCGTATCCCGGGGTCGTGGGACGCGCCCTACGGTGATTGCATGCCAGTTTGTAAAGCTTGTGGTGAAGAAGTCGAAGAGCTCGTCAGCGTAAACGTGGACGGCAAACGCAAGAAGCTCTGCGAGGACTGCGCTGAACTTGCGGAAGCCGCCGACACGATAGCCAAGGAGAGCGAAGCCGCGGTTCAAGGCATGATGGGTTTCAAAGGGCGCCGCTAGCCGCGTTTCGGAAACACCGCACCCACGCAACCCGCGCGACACGGCGTCACGTCCCGCGCGACCTGCTACACTCAAAGATATGCTTCAGCTCCGGCCTACAGTGGCCGAACCTCCGCGCACAGCGATCGAAAGAGCGCTCATCTTGCTCGAACGTCGGCTCGGGCCCTCGAAGGTTTTGACGGCCAAGGATAGCTGCGAACGTTTCTCGCGCGACGAGTCCGAGACGCATCCTCGAACGCCGGATGCGGTGGTGCTCGCCGAGTCGCCGGTGGACATCGTACGCGCGCTCGCCGTCGCCTCCGAAACCGGTGTGCCCATCACTCCTCGCAGCGGCGGCACGGGCCGCGTCGGCGGTGCAGTTCCGGTTGGCGGCGGCATCGTGCTTTCGACCTTGGGTATGAATCAAATCAAAGAGATCGATCGACGAGAGAACGTCTGCGTCGTCGAACCGGGTTTGATTTTGGGTGACTTGCATCGGGCCGTGGAAGCGGAGGGGTTGTTTTATCCGCCCGATCCCAACTCGCTTTCGGCGTGCACCATCGGCGGCAATGTGGCCACCAACGCAGGTGGACCGCGCGCCTTCAAGTACGGCGTGACGCGCAACTACGTGCTCGGGCTCGAAGCGATGTTGATCGGCGGGCAGCAGTTCTTCACGGGTCGCCGCACCACCAAGGGCGTGACCGGCTACGACGTCACCGGGCTGATCACCGGCAGTGAAGGCACCCTGGCGTTAATCGGCGACATCACGTTGCGCCTGATTCCAAAACCCGAGTCGGTGTTCACCCTCGTCGTGTTGTTCGAGAACGTCAAGGACGCAAGCCTCGCCGTTTCCGAGATGATCGCCGGCGGCTTGGTCCCGCGCTGCATCGAACTGATGGACGCGACGACGTTGCAAGCGATCCGCGCGGCAGGCAACCCCGTCGATCAACGTGCCGGGGCCATGTTAATCATCGAGGTCGACGGTGACGTGGAGAGCACCGAACGCGCCGCGCTGCGCGTCCAGGACGCGTGCGACAAAGCGAAAGCGCTGGAAGTGCTGGTAGCTCAAGATCCCGCCCAGCGTGACCGTCTGTGGGCGGCGCGGCGTGAAATGAGTCCGGCGGTGCGCCGCATGTCCAAGTACAAGCTGAGCGAGGACGTCGTGGTGCCGCGTCAGCAATTGACGGAGCTGTTGGAGCGCGTCAGCGTGAGCACGGATCGCCTCAGGGTGCGTAGCCTCACGTACGGCCACGCGGGTGACGGCAACCTGCACGTCAATTTCCTGTGGGACGACGAGAGCGAGCGCGAAGCGGTGAGCAAGGCCATCGAACAGCTCTTCCGCGACGTCGTTGCGCTGGGCGGCACGCTCTCGGGTGAACACGGCATCGGCGTGCTCAAGGCGCCCTATCTACCTCTGGAACAACCCGAAGCCTTGATTCAGCTGCAACGCGATCTGAAGGCCGTTTTCGATCCGAAGGGCTTGCTCAATCCTGGCAAGATTTTCGACGGCGCCCACTCGCACGCAGCGTGCTGAGCACCGTCGCGAAAGCGTTCACTTGACGAGCGCAAGGACGTCCGACGTGGCGTCCCAACTCGGCGCGACGTAGAGCACGCCGCCGGTGTTCGAGTCGACCAGCATGCCGACGCTGTTGTTGTTGGCGTAAGCTTCGAACGTCGGGCGCAACGCTTCGAGCAGCTTCTGACGGGTCTGCGCAAAACGCTGTTGGGTCTCGAGCTCGGCTGTTTGAACGTGCTGCGCGGCGTCCTGCATCTTCTTGCCGTAAGCGTTGATCTCTTCTTGGGGCGAATTGGCGCTGAGCTTGCGCTGCTCTTTTTCGAGCCCTTCTTGCTCTTTACGCAACTCGTCTTGCTTCTGCTGTTGGAAGCGCTGGAAGTCCTGCGTGATCGCCAAGGCTTTGGGCGACTTCTGCAGAATCTTGTCCAAATTGACCGCGCGCACTTTGGAGGCGGTGCCTTCCGCTTGAGCCGTGTGATCCCAGAGCACGTTGGCTGCCAAGCTAGAGGTCACGAGCAGCGCGGGAACGAGTGCAAACCAAGTCTTTCTCATTGAAACTAATCTCCTCGAGATCGGGGAAGCGGCGTCGGGAAGCGGAATGGCGCGTGGGCAAGGGCCGGCGCCAATCGGCTCCTGAGCGAGGTCCAGTTCGGCGGGCGCGGGAGTCTACACACTGAGCCCACAAAGGCACGTGTCATGACCCAAGCTTCCACTCGATGACGGACCGAAACGGGAATCCACGCGAAATTCGACGTCGCGCCGCTCTCGGGCATTCACAAGGAATCGAGAGCCCGCATTTGCGGCAGTTAGACGCAAACCCGCGAGCCGAATTTGACTCGCCTTACGCCAGTCCACGCCCTATTTCGGCGCACAGCGTGCTTTGCCCCCTTTGCGGGAGCAGGGGTTGCTCTGCTAGGTTCCGCTCCCGATTTTTCCGGTGTCGTCTAATGGCAGGACAAAGGACTTTGAATCCTTGAATCGTGGTTCGAGTCCACGCGCCGGAACTGCCCATCAACGAGTCTGAGCAGCGCAAGCGTTCTAGTCCGCGAACGAGCGTTGCAAGCCGTCGAGATTGAGATACTGCACTCAGGGCAGGAGGTCAGTCTTGTTGAGCGGGATGGCTTCGTACGGCACATGGGCCAGCGTCAGCGCGCTGACGCTCTGCGCGTGCAATGAACGAGCGCAGCCCCAGGCGGCGCCCCTCGATAGCTCGACCTCGGCGCTCAGCGCGCTTGAAAAGCCGCCAACGACGGCAACGTCGCTGTCCCCATCGACGCCCAAGGATCCGCAAGCGTCGGAGCTGAACAAAGCCTTCGCACAGTGGAACGACGCGACCAACCGCGCGGACGCGTCGTTGCTCGAGCGGTTCTATGCGCCGCGTCTGAGCTTGTATGGGCGCATTGCGCAGCGCGCGGAGGCCGTGAAGCGCAAACTCGAATACGTCGCGGCGCACCCTGGCTTCGAACAGACGACCTCTGGCGTGATGTGGGAAACCCAGGACGAGACCCGCTTGGCGCGTTTTCACAAGACGTCCAAGTCGACCAAGGATGCGCCCACCACGGTCGACGCCTACCTTCTGTGGCGCAAGCTCGACGGTCAGTTCCTGATCCAGGACGAAGGCGACGTGCCTACGGCACGCAAGCTCGAAGCCAAGCTCGATGTCTTGCGAACGAATTGGACCCCCCAAGCCCTACCCGTGTCCGGGATGCGTCAGCGAAGAGCTCGGCGATGATACGCCACGCGCCGAAGCCCCGTTGGGGCCGGACACCGTCAAAGCGCACGGAGCCGTACCGCCAGGAGCGCCCGCGACGATCAGCTACGGACGCGTGATCTTTCCGCGCTTCGCGTCCGCCGTCGACGTACCCCTGTTTCTGACCGCGACGCCTCAGTCGGGTAACGGGGATGGCCGCTGGTTTTACTACCAAGCTCCCGACGCAGCCGCCAAGGCGGCGCCGGGAGAAGAACCCGAGTCGCTGCTGTACTGCGCGATCGGCGGCTCGCTCGCTTGGGAACCTCCGCCCGCGGATGCGAAACCAGATCCGGGACACAAGAGTGAGCCGAAGATCAGCTTCAAAACGGTGCTCGAACGTAGCGCCAAGGTGCTGCATTACGTGCGCAACCTCTACGGCGCTGACGGCGTCAACAACTTCGTCGACTGCACCATCGCGCTACCCTACGAAGCGTATTTCTACGCGATCGTGGACCGCATGGGCCATTCGATGCGAGCAGTCTCGGGCGGACAAGCCGAACGCAAGCCGCGAGTCTCGCAACCCTACACGCCATTCGATCCCTAGAGCTGGTTGGTGTGTGTTTACTTCACGCCATCTCTGACAGAGCGCCCTTGGCGTGCGCCGGATTCGTCGGCTCTCCGAAGCTATCGACGTCCGCGCCGAAGGCTTGCGCGATCGCGACGAGCACTTGATTGACCGGCTTGAAGACGGCCGCGTCGTTGCACCAGTAGTTGTCCGGCGGGCAGTTGCTCTGCAACGAGACGTAGCGTCCCATCCGCAGGCGGTCGTTGGCGCCACCCGCGAGCACGATTGGCACATCGGTGCTCGTGTGATTCGCGGTGTCACCCATGTCCGTCACGGCCATGACCAACGCGTTGTCGAACGAGTCCAAGTCCTTCAGCTTCTGCAACAGCCGTGCGACCTTGCTGTAGCTGTAACGGTTTTGAACGCCCAACGTCTTCCAAGTGCTGGGAGTAGCCGTGGTACCCGGACCGCGCTCGATGCTGTACGAATGAGCGATCGAGTTATGGACGTCGACCGAACTCGAGTACGCGGGGTCGGTGATGCCAGTACCGGCAACCGCGCCGGCGCTGAGATCCGCGAGCCAAAGGGTGCCGAAGCGGGTGATGTCGCAGGCGATCGCTTGCGCCAGCATGTCGACTTGCAGGTTCGTAATCGTTTCGAAGTTCGGCTCGCCCCCGTTGTAGCGCTGTATCTTCGCGATCGCCATTGGCTCATCGGGCACCTGGCAACTGCCTTCGAATGCGCTCAAGCCCTTTTCGAGTTCACGCAATGCCGTCAGATGCTGATCGAGCTTCTGCGCTTCGGGCGCCGCCAGGCGTCCTCGCAAGCGACCGATGTCGGCACGGATGTAGTCGATGACGCTTTGCCCGTTGCGGCGCTTGGCCTCGAGGGCCGCCGCTTGAGCCGGATCGTTTTGCGCAGCGATGTCGCCGAACAAGAGCTTGAACGTCTCGGTCGGATTGATGGTCTTGGGTAACGAGGTACCCCCCTCGGCATAGGACACGTTGTCCGTATGATCGGCGCCGTTGGTGCCCACGCCGAGCACGACACTGGAAATCTGGGTATCTGCGCCGAGCCCGGCCGTCACTGCCAAGTACTGATCGATCGACGGACCTTTGCCGTTGGTGCCGCTGCCCGTGAGCGCAGTGCGCGGTGCGTCGTGACCGTTCGCCCCGGACACGTAGTCCACGCCGTCCAGGATCATGAGCTTGTCTTTGAAATCGGCCAACGGCGCGAGCACGCATTGATCACCCGAGCGTGACTCGGTGAACGTGATGTCGAACTCGTCCTCGGTGTCGCCGTCCTGGCGTCGGAATAGCGGCGAGGAAACGCCATGCGGGTAGTAAACGGCCACGAACGTCATCGGCTTCTCGCCCGTCTGCGCGTGCGCGGCCGAGAACTCCAAACTGCGGAAGAACGGCAAAGCCAACGCTCCGCCTCCGACGGCGCGCAGGAACGAGCGCCGCGAGCGCAACAGCGCGGCGCTCGGCTCCGCGCGCATTACGCCGTCCTTCATCCAACCGCGAACCATGGGGTTCAAGAGTCCTTTCGGGTTCATTGGCTTGCTCCTGGGGCTCTCGTCACGAAGATGTCGCTAGCGGCATACGCGACGAGCAGCTCGACGATGCTGTCTTGTTTGGCAGCTTCGAGCCCTTGCCACATCGAGATGAAATAGTCTTCCACGGCCGAGTTCGTCTCTGCGCCGGCGAAACGCGTCATGTTGCGCGCGAAGCAGCGCTTCACGTCGTTACTCTGACTCAGCAAGTCGGCGAGTTGCCCGCTGTCGCTCAAATCGGCTTGGGGCAAGTCGATCTTCCAACCGTCGGGCAACGTAGTCCCGGTGTCCTGATCAGCCTTGTACTGACCTATCGCGTCGAAGTCTTCGAACGTGAAGCCCACTGCGTCGATCCCCGCGTGGCAACTCGAACAGTCGGGATCGGTCGAGTGCTGGGAGAAACGCTCCCGCACGGACTTCGTCTTGTCGGGGGGCGGCGGTGTGACCGTGATGTTCAACGCAGTGGGATCGGGAATGGTCACACACATCACGCGTCGCCCTACAGCGACACCGCGACGCACGGGCGCACTCTCTATCTCTGTCGCAAAGCGCGCGAGGAAGCTCGCTTGGTTCAAGATACCGCGGCGCGCCGTCCCAGCGAGGCTGACGTGATTGGTTCCGTCGGTGGGCGCTTTCACGTCTTGATTACCCACAGCGTAGAGCTTGATCATCTCTTGGTCGGCAACCGTATAGTCCGCGCCGAACAGCGTACGAATGCTGCCGCCTTGGTTGAAGACCACCTCGGTGATGAAGTCACCCGTCTCTTGCAACATGTGCGGACGCTGTGCCTCGTAATCAGCAAATTGCGCATTGTCTTTGCCGATGTTGACGAGCCCATCGATGCCGAGCCACTGCTCGATCATCGCGATCACCTGCGTTTTGGCTGCCGGGGTCGCGAGTAAGCGCTGGGCTTGAGTTGTGCGGGTGGCAGAGTCCGCGATCGATCCGTCAGTGACCGTGGCCAACAGATCCGCGTCCGGTGGCGCGCCCGTGAACATGTACGCCAATTGAGCCCCGATTTCCGAAGGCGTCAGCGTCGTATTTCCGGTCACGCCGTCCGCGCCGAGCTCAGTGTGATAGATGAACGCGGCGGATTGCAAAGCTGCGCTAATCGCCAGTTGCATGCCGGCGTTGAAACCATCGTCCTGGGCGCCGACGCTGTACACACCGTCGACCAAGGCCTTGACTTCATCGGCCGTCACCGCGCGGCGGAACGCGCGCGGCAGGAAATCAGTGAAGAACGTGGTAGCGCAGGCCGCATCGCCGCTAGAGGCGCAGGGTAAAGCCGCGCTCAGCTTGGTGCTGACGTACTCGGCTGCGAGCGTATCGGACGTATCTTGCAATTGGCGAACATACAGCGGGTCCACGACTTGCGCGGCGTTGCGCGCGAAACCCGACTGCTTCGCATCGGGCACGAACGCAGCCTGCGTGGCGGTGCTGGTGCCAAGCAACTGTTGCACGCTGGCTTCGAACTCGGCATTGGTCATGCGCCGAATGCGCGGAGTCGGGTAAGCAGGATCGGCGGGCGTATCGGTGCCAGGCGTTGGTGTGGTGCCGGGGTTTGGATCCGTGCCGGTAGGAGTCTGCGGACCGGGCGGCGCGGTGCCTGGCGTCGTGTTGCCCGGGGTCTGTTCACCCGGAACAGTGCCTGGATCGGAGGGACCGGGGTTGTTGCCAGGCGACGCGCTCGTGTCTCCCGGGTTGTTTGGAGAGCCATTCGGCCCAGTCGGTCCGGCCGAGTTCGGCGAGCCACCCGGCAACGACGACATGGGCATCGGATCCGAGCCGATGGTGTTGCTCGAGCAAGCACCCAAGAGCGACCCGCACAACGCGATCGCGAGCAGCGCTAGGGGCGACGAGTTCATGCGCATACCGGCATAACCTATCGCGTCTATCTGCGACGCCAAGCGGCCCTAGCAGCAGATCTTTGCGCACCCGATAGCGCATGAAATCGTGCAGGCGCACTAGAAACAGACGATGCACAAGGGGTCACCGCATGCTCACTCATGCGATGTTCGTCGCCGACCCGCGGGCGGAACGTGCAAGCGCTGCGCGCTTACGTGTCACGCCGAGAACTACACGCGCGCGGAAAGCTCATGTACGAGCTCACGCACGTAGGTGACATTTTCTGGCGGAATGTGGGGCAACACCCCATGCCCGAGATTGAAGATGTGACCCGGTTGATCGCCGGCGCGATCCAAGACGTCTCGAACGCGACGCTTGATGAAGTCGCGCGGCGCGTTCAGCACGAGCGGGTCCAAGTTACCTTGGATTGCCACGCCATTGCCGAGTCGTTTGCGAGCGACGTCGAGCGGCGTTCGAAAGTCCACGCCGATCACGGAGCCGCCGGTATCACGTTGCAGTTCGAGCAAGTTGCCCGTGCCCGTCCCAAAGTGAATGACTGGGACGCCCAACGTGGCCAACTCCGCGAACAGTGGTCGATAGTAGGGCTGGATGAACTCCACGTAATCGGTCGGGCTCAGATCACCGACCCAGGAATCGAAAACCTGAAGCGCCTGTGCGCCAGCGCGCACTTGAGCCCGCAGATAGCGTCCGACGACCTGCGCTAGCTTCTGCATCAAGAGCCCCCAGAGTTCTGGCTCTCGGTACATCAGCTCTTTCGTCTTCACGTAGTTGTCACTCTTGCCGCCCTCGACCAAGTAGCTCGCCAGGGTAAACGGAGCACCAGCGAAGCCGATCAGTGGAGTCTTGCCTTCGAGTTCGCTCCTGATCAGCGTGATCGCGCGCAGCACGTGCGGCAGACTCTCTTCCGCGTCGATCACGCGCAGCCGTTCGATGTCGGCGCGGGTCCGAACCGGCGATTCGAAAACCGGTCCTTCTCCTGCTGCAAACTCGAACGGCGCCCCCATGGGCTCGAGCGGAAGCAAGATGTCCGCAAACAAGATCGCTGCGTCGACCTTGTGAGCAATCACCGGCTGCAGCGTGACTTCGCACGCGACCTCGGGACGCGCGCAAATCTCGAGCAAGCTGTACTTGGCGCGGATCGCGCGATACTCGGGCATGTAACGCCCGGCTTGGCGCATGAACCACACCGGCGTGCAATCAACGGGCTCGCGACGGCAAGCCCGCAAGAAACGGTCCCACATTTTGGCCTTTCTACTCTTTCAATGTGCTGCGGGGCGACACGCCGGACTGGCCGCGCGAATCGACCGCGATGGGCTCAGGAACCCTCGCCCGAAATCGACAACGTATCGAACATTTCGGGCTTGCCACCGCCATGTGGCGATTGTTCACCCGCTGCCTGCCGCTGTTGCATTTCGTACTTCGAAGGGCACTTGGCAAAGATCTGCTTGGCTTCGAGATGACCCTCGCTCGAGAGTTTACCTTCCGCCGTCACTTCGACGTCCATGCCCTTCACGTCGCGAAACGTGTCCGGCACGATGCACGCCGCGTAGTGAACCTCGAGGGGTGCACCATCGGGCTGATCCTTGTCTCGAATCTGAAAGCGAAACTCGCAAGGCTTGTCGCGCTTGACGAGCGTGCCGTGAACCAGGTTGCCTTGGACTCTGAGGTTACGGTCCGCGGGCTCGCCGCGCACTTCGTGTACCTGCTTCGAATAGACGAGCTTGTCGCTGTCCTGGCCGAGCACGAACGCCAAAATACCGCCGCCCATCACCAGCAAACCGATCAAGAGCCCGATGTTGCGCTTCTTGTCGTTGCCTTCACGCGGCAGCGGCTCACGCGCAACTGCGTCGCGCGCGGGCGCAGCAGCTTCGGACTCCGCTAGCGCTTTCTTCAGATCGTCATCGAGCTCGCTCATGTTTCCTCTCAGGCGGCACGCTGAAACGCATGCCCTTGCAGCCTAGCGTCGGATCGGTCCTCGATCCACTGTCCGCAGTTTTGGGTCGTGGGACCTGACGGCAGAATCTTTTGTCGACAGAGCACGCAACTGGGCGCGCTGCGCTGGCGAAGGCCCGCGTATGATCGCACGTCCTGCCCAGAGTTCTAGAAGTCCTTTCTCCCGATTTGCGTGTCTCGCCGCGACGCTCGCCGTGCCGAACATCGCTCACGCCCACCCCCGAGCTGCGAGCCGCCTCGGGTTGCCCCCGGCTCTCGAGGCCCCGAGCGAGTCCCAACCAGTGCTCGAAGGCCCAGAATGGGCGCGGCGGCGCTACCAAATCGAGGCAGGAATCGAGGCGGCCGCGGCGGCTTGCCCGTTGTGGGACGAACAGTGCGTAACCAAAGGAGGTTGGGCGCTCACGGCGGCGTTGTTGAGCGCGCCGACCGAACATTTCGGCTGGGGTCCGCTGCTGCAGCTCGTAGAACACGCTGAACGCTATACGGATGACGAGGCCGTGTTGGAGCAGCAAACGCGGGCGCGCGCTTTGGCTCTCGCGGGGCGAATTTGGTTTTGGAGTCGCGAGCGCGTCGACCCTTACGTCCAGGTCGCGGTGGGCTTGGGCGGCGTCGAACGCGAAGTCCACGCCTGGGACGGCAACGGGGCGGCGGCGCAGGCCTCTCGAACGTCGAGCGTTCCGCTCTACGCCGTCAGCTTCGGTGTGCCTGTTCAGGTTACCGATCAGGTCCGAATCGGGGCCACGTTTGCGTGGAGCCATTGGTTGACCGAACCGTGGCAGCGCTGCGCAGTCGCTCTCGGGGTCTGCACGCTCCCGAACTACAGCGCTCTCGATCCCAACAACGGTGTGTTCAGCATTGGCGTCAACGTTGGCGTTTCATTCGGGTCGCGACTATGAGGAGCCCTTCGACTCATGGCTGACTTGGATCCGATGGCGCTATCGCGCGAACTGTCGCGCGCGGAGGAAGACGTGCGCTTCTGGCACGAACGCTTGCGCCAAGAGCCCGAATTCCTCGACGACCCGTTTCAGCCTTATCGCCGTTACCTGGGTCGCAATCAGTTCGAAGAGCTGTGGGAGATGCCGGAAACGGATCCGCTGCGGGCGCCGCTCTTGCGTTGGACGTACGTGCTCGCCGAAGAACGCATCAATCATTGGTGGCTCACGCAGAACCACCGCCAGCGCTATTCGGACTTGCACGGTTTGGAAACGCCAATCCGTGGCAAGCGCACGATCGCGGCAATGCTCCGAGAAGTGCTCACTCCGAGCTCAGTGCGTGAGCTCTACTATGCAGCGCTCGAGCGTACGGCGGCAAAACTCTCCGATAGTGAGAGCATGTTGCTGCAGCGCAAGCTCGAAATTCGAGAGCGCTTCGGGGCTGAGCGCGTCGCAAGTCTGCTTCAGACCCCTGCCTTCTTGCCGGCGTTGGCGCAACGCACGCTGCAGTGGGACGCACTCGAGGAGTTCAAGCGCTCGACGTTCTGTGAGTGGGTCGAGCAGGGCTTTGCGATGAAGGCCGGACTGGCGTTACCTTCACGCCTCAACGAGGTAAGCATCGCCGATTGGTTTCGCGAGGGTCGCCTGTTGGACGACTTGCCGCTGGCGTCTTGGACGCTGCCACAGCTCTTGGTGCCAGCCGCGTTCTTGCGCGCGTTGGATGAATTGGGCTGGCACTTTCGACGCGCCGCCGCTCCACGGCATCAGCCGTTCGTCGTGGCGCACGATCCGCGGGGTCTCGAGAACCATTGCTTCGGTTTTTGTCTGGCCAGTTTACTCACCAACCGTGAATTCGTGACGCGCAAGTTGGGTCTCGCGGCCAAGCAGCAAATCGATTTCGTGCGCGCAATGTCCCGCAGCCTGGTCTTGGATTTCGCACAGCGCGCGTTCGTGAGCGAACTGCACGCCTACGCCGAGCAAGGCAGCGGGAACGTCCGCGATGCATTTCAGGAACGGGCCGAGAGCTTGACCGGCGCAGTGCTGTCGCCAAAACTGCATTGGGTGGTGTTTCGGCAGCGTCAGAACCCTTCGGAGCGTTTACTTGGGGCCGCAATGGGTATCGCGCTGGCGCTGGAGTTGCGCGAGCAACACGACGAAGACTGGTTTCGCAATCCGCGTGCCGTCGAGGATCTGCGTAGTCGCGCTCAGCTTTCCCCACGAGTTGCGATCGAGGCGACGGAGGCCACGCGCTGTTTCGAGACCGCGTGGAGTCACTTGGCCTCGCTGCTCGCCTGAGATGTCGACGCTCGCGAGTTTGGCGCTCACGAAGGAATGACCCATGCCTTTGGTCGTCGCTCCCGATTGGCTCGTCCCCGACGACGAACTACAGGTTAGCTACGTGCGCAGTAGCGGACCCGGCGGGCAGAACGTCAACAAAGTGTCGACGAAGGTCGAACTGCGCTTCAGCTATCAATCGAGCACGGCCCTGAGTGAAAAACAGAAACAGCGTCTCGCGCGTTCCTTTCCGGCGCACGTCACACTCGGTGGTGAGTTTGTCTTGAGCAGTGATCGATTCAGATCGCAGTCGCGTAACCTCGCTGACGCGCTGACACGTTTGGCTGAAATGTTGATTGCGGTGCGACGCGAGCCACGACGTCGAATTGCCACGAAGCCCTCCGCCGCAGCCAAGAAGCGCCGAGTTGCCGGCAAGCGCAAACGCGCGGCAGTGAAGGAATATCGGCATTTTAGGCAGGATGACTAAGCGCAGATCTAAACCCGCTCTGATGTCACTATCGGCGATGAGATAACCTGCACCACGCAAGGCGAAGTGGTGAAAGTGGTGAGATAGCGCTCTGAACACAGTGCCTCATCGCGACGCTGTTACCAGAACGGACACGAGCTTATTTTCGCGCGACAGAGCGAGTGACTCGGAGTACATTGCGCAGCGCTAGTACATCCAGAGGAGTCTGCCGTGCGAGTCATCTTAGCAAGTTTGAGCTGTCTGGTTTTGAGTGGGGTCGTTGCTTGCGGAGGCCAGTCCTCCGACGAGAAACCGGGAGATACTCCGGGGTCTGATGCTGGCGTGTCGGCAGAGACAGGCGATGCATCCGATCAGGGCGGCAAGGGTGACAAGGGCGGCAAAGGCGATAAGCCTGGAGCTAAGGACGACACCGAGACGAGCGGCTCCGAAGAAGACGGAGGGCCCGGTCCCGGTGGTCCGCAAGGGACTGGTCCTCACCCCACCCAGGCACCTAGTGGCGGCAATACGCACCCGTCCATGCCGGCTGGTCCTGGCGAGGGCGGCGGCGGCGGTGCGGCAAACGGCGGCGGACCGAACGGCGAGGGAGGAACTCCCAACTTGCCGAATCAAGGGGGTGGGCCGAGCGCTGGTGGCAACGGACCTTCGAGCGGTGGCGGTGCTGGACCTGGGCCGAACAACGGCGGCGGACCAAACAACAATCAAGGGGGTGGTCCCGGGGTCCCCAACGGCGGCGGTTCCAGCGTAGGGGGTGACGGTCCCGGCCCTGATCCAACGACGGATCCCACCGGTTCGACGACGGAACCAACCGACCCAACCACGGGTCCCACGACGACGACCAAGCCGCCGGTGATCAAGCCCATCGCGGTGCCACCCATTACCATCCCGGACGGCTGCGACGCTGATTCCGTTTACACAGGGACCACCTCTTGCAACACGTCGTTCTCCTGCTCTGGCCAGTACTACAGCACCTATTGCGGCAAATCGGCCGGAGCTTGGAGCTGCTCGTGCAGTTCACCCAACACGTCGATCAGCTACGAGCTGAGCGGCCTCAAAGATGATGACGTGTGTAACTTCTCGGTTCAGGCCTGCGTCGATGGCAGCATCCAGCCGACCGGGGACGAGACCTGCGAGGCAGCCGCACCCAGCAATCAAGAGCAGTATTGCTCCGCTAGCAATTCCTGCACGAAGACGGCCGATCTCGGCAACGGCGTGACCGCCAAGGTCGTGACCGGATCGTCATCGGTGAGCTGCAGTAGCAACGGCGACGATACGTACAGCTGCTATTGCTACGACGACAAAGGAAGTTACTCGTACAACGTCAGCAGCGACACGGCCGAAGCTGCGTGCACAGGGCTAACACCGATCTGCATCAACGGCGAGGAACCGACCTATTCGGAAGATGAGCAGTGCGACATCCTCACCGACGACAACGAGTCGGGTTATTGCTCGTACTACGCCAACTGCAGCCGCACTGCCGACCTCGGCGGTGGCGTCAGCGCGGTGTTGACGGAGTACCAGAGCACCAGCTGTTCAGAGAGTGGCGACACCTGGTCTTGCTCTTGCAACAGCAGCTCGAGCTACATGAGTTACACGGTGACGGGCGCCTCGGACAACTACTGCCACGACGCGACCAAGGTGTGTGACAACGCAGCCGAGGTTGCCCAATCCAACAGCCCGAGGTCCTGCGAGGTCACGAGCGAGACCGCAGGCTCGTCGAACTGCAGCGGTGCCGTCACCTGCACCCAGGATGCGACCGTCGCGGGTATCGAAATCACCGCTCAGGGCTCGCAGCAGGTCTATTGCAGTCCTGACGGAGACAACTGGAGCTGCAGCTGCGGCAACGAGTACTTCTCGTCGCCAAAGACGTCACCCGAGTGGGACAGCTGCGAGACGGCCATCATGAAGTGCAGCGACTCGGTGGTGATTGGTCAATCGGGCGGCGGCATGGGCGGCTTCGACATCGTCGGCGGTTTCGATGCCATCGGCGTCCCGGTCGCGGACACACCCGCGTCGACCTCGAGCATGGGCATGTCTTTCTAAGACGACCGCGTTTGCTCGAGCCCCATCAGGGCGAGCGAAGGGCGAATCAGCGACTGATTCGCCCTTCGTGCTTTTGTGGCCCAGACGCCTCGTCGCGTCCTTGGCGCTACTTGTGCTTACTGGTCTTCGCTGCCGACGGCGAAGCCACCACCGGAGTCGAGGTGGTAACGCAGGGCAATCACGACCGTGAGCGAACGTTGCCCCACGACGACACCTCGCACGCCTCCTTCAAGCGCGAACTCAGGAGCCACGTATCCGAGGCCTCCGCTGATCGAGTGGGAGCCAAGGCCTTCGTCGTAGCGATATCCGGCTCGCACCGGGAACGAATCGGCGAGCAATAACTCGCCACCGCCCATCATCTTCCAACGCGTCTGATCGTACGTCGAGAAGTCCGAGACCGCGTCCAACTCGAGCGAGAACTGATCAGTGCCGTAACCGAGCCCACCACCAAAGGTCAGGGGCAAGAAGCGATTGCCCGGATCGGTCAGATTGGTACCGACCGCGCCCAACCACACCTGATCTGTCAAGCGTGCAGTGAGCCCTGCATCGAACGTAATCTGCGAAACAATCGGGTTTCCCGAAAGGCCGCCCGACGCGAGGCTCGGCTGCAGGCCCACGTTTGCGGGAGCCCCGCCTTCCGTCAGAGACAGGTACTTGAACGTCGCGCCCGCGAACAGCTTGTCCGACAAAGGTACGGCCATACCGAAGCGGAAGTCGAACGACCCACGATCGAGCGCATCCTGGTCCTGAGTCGTCCAGTTGGCGGCGATACCGCCGGCAATGCGCTGTCGATTGACGACTGAATCCACGGCAGCACCGCCGTAGGTCTGTCGCCGCGCCTGAGGCCAAATCTGCACACCACCCATCAGGTGATAGACCCGCGTCGTGGCCATGCCGGCGGGGTTCACATACAGACCGTCGACGGAGCTCCCAATCGCTCTGACCGCGCCGCCCAAAGCCGCCGAACGTGCGGTCTCTTGCTCACCTGCGTTGTAACCGACCTCGGCTGGTAACGAACTAGGCGTTGCTCTGACAGGCACGACCACGATCAACGCAAACGTCAGCGCGAGAGAACCGTGAGCAACTCGACTAATCATGATCGGACTCGACTGCTTACTAGCGAATCGCCTGAGCAGGGGTTGTTACTCATCTGAACGTTGCTTTTGCAATAGAACGAATTCGTTGTAATCCATTCTCGTTGTTGCGTTGCGCCGGTGCCCCAACTTGGTCACTCAAAATCTGGACGGCTCACTCTTGACCAACGCAAAACATCGGTATTTCCCGATCCAAAACGCGATCACGCGATGTCGCAAACATGCTCAACGTGCGCGCTAGTTCATGCATCCGCGCACTTACAAAGTGCATCGTGAAGGAGGCACTCGAAGCACCACGTCGAGCGAAGATTTATTCACGGGTTTTGGTGCCGGATCCGATTCGCGCGAAAATCGATCGTTGATGCCGAACCCAACTCGGTGCTAACCAGTCATCCCGTTGTTGCTCAGGGTCGGGTGCGTACCGCGTTCGCTCGACCATGGGAACGGCCGCTTGTTACCCTGACAACTCCTCTGGTCCTGGTCCTTGGCAACCCTGTCCTTGGCAACCCTGGTCCTGACCCCTGGCAACTGGTCCGCTGACAACTCCGGTTCCGACAACTCCGGTTCCGACAACCCCGGTTCCGACAACCCCGGCCCCCTGACACCCTGGTTTCCCTGGTTCCCTGGCAACACTGTCCCCCGGACAACTGTCTCTCGCACACCACTGGTCTCTTCGTGGTGATGTGTTGTTGAAGCCGCCGATAGAATCTTCCGACCAACTCCAATGTTGATTCGCGCGTCCCAAGCAAGCGGACCAACGCCCCGCTGACAGTCGTCCGCTCCGTTGATGATCGTCCTCATGGGAGCTCCCAGGTTGTCCACAGGCTGTGGGTAACGCTGTGGAGACTCGTTTCTCTTTCGTGAAGGTACTTCCTTTGTCTGTGCAGGTCGTTTCGCAATCGGAAGGTACGGCGCACAACCACGTGCTTTGGAGCCAGGCGTTCGCTTGCTGCCGCGGCGCGAGCCCTGCTCTAGAGAAGTGGTTCTCGTCCGTTCAATTCGACGGCTTCGACGGTCGTCGGTTGTACCTCACGGCGCGCGACGAGTTCGTGCGCGACTGGGTCAAGGATCACTATCAATCGACCCTGATCGAGGCACTTGCTGAATTGAGCGGCGTGCAACTGAGCATTCAGCCGATCGAGGTTCGTTGGCGCGTGACGAGCAACATCGAATCGCCTGTCGTTCCACTGACGGTCGACGCCGATGCCGAACCGCGCCGGCCGCGTCGGCTCGGCTTGGATCACCGTTTGGACACGACTTCCACGGTGCCGCCCGTATCCGCCACGTCACCGGCATCTCTAACCCCTGCGCAGACGCAATTGCCCATGAACTCGTTTTCGCAGCCCCTGCAGGGTTTGCCGCCCCAACCGGGCTTCACTCAACAGGACTTCGACGTCGATCCGATTGGACTGGCGCAGGGCGTGGGGCCCCGTTCACCTAGCGCACCTGACACGACAAACCCCCTGGGCTATGGCGTGGCCCCGCACCCTGGCTCCTCACACGCCAGCGCCGCCAGCACGACCACGGGCAGCGTTTACTCGCGGCACACCATCCCTCCGACCATGCCGCCACCGGCTCGAAGTGCGCACTCAATGGGCGGCGCGGCAGGAAACCCCTCTGCCCCCCTTTCGGCACCATATGCGGGGGCGGGACTGCCGCCTGTTTCGCTGGTCCCGGGTGGCGTAGTTGGCAGCGCAGCGTCACAGCCTTCCGCGCATGGCAGTGTCCCGCCTCCTCCCTCGAGTCGTTCGATGCCGAGCGGATTGGCGCGCGGCACCACGCGGGATCAGCTGAACCCAAAGTATACGTTCCGCAATTTCGTCGTGGGGCCGTCCAACGAGCTTGCATACGCCGCTACGGTCGCAGCTGCGGGTGGCGGTGGTCCGCGCTACAACCCGCTGTTCATCTGCGGCGGCACCGGTCTCGGTAAGACGCACTTGATGCACTCCATAGCGCACCACGTGCTTGGCGTTCGTCCGGATGCGTGCGTGCTCTACATCTCGGCGGAGCGCTTCACGAACCAATTCATCGAGGCCCTCCAGCACCATCGCATGGAGGACTTTCGTCATCGCTACCGAACGGAGTGCGACCTGCTCTTGGTCGATGACATTCAGTTTCTGGCCGGCCGCGAGCAGACGCAGGAGGAGTTCTTCCACACCTTCAATGCCCTGCACGAAGCCGATAAGCCCATCGTGGTGTCGAGCGACAAGTATCCGCAAGATCTGCAGCGTATGCCTGAGCGCCTGATCTCGCGCTTCACGAGCGGACTCGTCGCCGACATCCAGACTCCTGCCTTGGAAACGCGCGTCGCGATCGTTCGCGCCAAAGCGCAGCTCGAGGGCATCCCAATCGACGACGAAGTGGCCGTCCTGTTAGCCCAACACGTCAAGAGCAACGTCCGCGAGCTCGAGGGTACTCTGATCCGACTCGCCGCGAAATCGAGCCTGATGGGTCGCGCGATCGATCTCGAGTTCGCTGAAAGCGAAGTGGCGATGGTTTCGCCGCGTCGCCAAGAAACGCGGACTGTCGAAGACATTCAGCGCGCGGTTTGCGGTCATTTCCGCCTCACGAACTCGGAACTGTTGAGCAAGGATCGGCACAAGAGCGTCGCCTTTGCTCGACAAGTCGCGATGTATTTGTGTCGTCAACGGCTCAAGAGCAGTTTCCCAGAGTTGGGACGCGCTTTCGGCAATCGTGATCACACGACAGTGATGAGCGCCGTTCGCAAAGTCGAAGCGCTGCGTCGTTCCGATCCGCAGGTCAACGCGCACTTGCAAGCAATCGAGAACCGCCTAGGTTCGGTCGACGAAGGCTGAAGCCCCGCGGATCCCGCGCGTGGGCTGGTTCAAGGCGAACGCTCGCGAGCCAAGCGCAGCGACCGTCACCAACTTCGGTGACTCGATTGGGCTGTTGTCCCCGACGCGGTCCTTCGCAGTCGGCCTCGCGCAAGTCCTCCAACTCACGCGCAAACGCCGCTGACGCGAGTTGCACGACTGGTGTGCGAAAGCGCACACGGAGCTACAAGCTCAACTCGGTAGTTTCAATCACTAGTTGTCCACAGCCCGAACGCTACGGCCCGGCCCATCTGGGCTGCAACATGCGGTTGTCCACAGCTAATCCCAACCCTCGGATCGGCTGTGAGTGGGCTGCCTGCCGGCTAGCGGCAGATCTCGGAACCTCGAGGGCTGCAGCCCGCGCGTCAGGCGGTTGACACAACGAATACGGCCCCAAGCGAAGAAAGGAACGACCACCTCGAGCGATCCGGGTGACCCTGCGAGCGCCACGGCCGCGACCCCAAGTCGCGCCTTGAGCAGCTCTGACCGACTCTAAGTAGCGCCGCCGTACAGCGCGTTGGCCAGCTTGTTCGTCGCTTCTTGAAGCCGTCCCAGCGCGCTGCGGATCGTCATCAGGTCACCACCGCCATCGAGTGCTTTGCGCAGCCCCTGGATCTCTGACTGGATTTCGCCCGTCGCTTCGGGACCCAACAGCTCGCCGTAACCCTCAATCGCTTGCTCCGAGGTGTAAATCAGCGACTCGGCTTGGTTGGTGAGTTCCGCCAACTCTCGACGCAACTTGTCCGTCTCTTGGAAGTGCTGTGCGGCATTGACGAGGCTCTCGATCTCTTTGTCCGTCAAGCCGCTACTGGGCTTGACCACCACGTTGTGAGCCTTGCCAGTGCCGAGATCCTTGGCCTCGACGGACAGTAAGCCCTCGGCGTCCACCAAGAAGCGCACTTGAATCTTCGGCACGCCGCGCGGAGCAGGCGGGATCCCGGCAAGTTCGAAGCGTGCGAGGCTGCGGTTATCCACCGCCATCTGCCGTTCACCTTGCAGCACATGGATCGGCACGAACGTCTGATTGTCGACGCTGGTGGTAAACACCTCGGACTTTTCCGTGGGAATGGTCGTGTTGCGCTCGATCAACGCCGTGAACACGCCGCCGCCGGTTTCGACACCAATCGAGAGAGGGGCGACATCGAGCAACAAGACGTCCTCGATTTCGCCGGCCAACGCCGCAGCTTGGATCGCGGCACCCGCGGCGACGACCTCGTCCGGGTTTACACCCTTGTGCGCGTCGCGACCGAACAACGCCTTGACGGCGCGCTGAACGGCAGGCATGCGCGTCATGCCACCCACCAGGACCACGTCGTCAATCTGCGCGGGTGAAATGCCGATGGCATCCAGCACCTGCCGACACGATTCGATCGTGCGCTCGATCAGATCCATCGTCAGGATTTCGAGCTCACTGCGCTTGATCGTGCGTTCGAAGTGCAACGGACCTGCGGGTGTGCTCGCGATGAACGGGATGTTGACCTCGGTTTCGTGCGCCGAGGATAACTCGTGCTTGGCCTTCTCGGCGGCCTCGCGCAGGCGCTGCAGCGCCATTCGATCACGCCGCAAGTCGATGTTGTGCGCCTTCATGAAAGCGTCCGCCAACGTATCGATCAATCGAACGTCGAAGTCTTCGCCGCCCAGATGGGTGTCACCGCCAGTACCCTTGACCGTGAACACGCCACTGCTGATCTCGAGCACCGAGATGTCGAACGTGCCGCCGCCAAGGTCGTACACGGCGATGCGTCGGGCTTGGTTCTTGTCGAGCCCGTAGGCAAGCGCCGCCGCCGTTGGCTCGTTCAAGATGCGCTTGACGTCGAGCCCCGCAATTTTGCCTGCGTCCTTGGTGGCCTGGCGCTGCGCTTCGTCGAAGTAGGCGGGAACGGTGATCACTGCTTCGGTGACGGGCTCACCCAGATACTTCTCGGCGGTCTCTTTGATCGCCAACAGCACCATGCTCGAGATCTCCGGCGCCGAGAACTGCTGCTCGTCGATCTTCACCCAAGCATCGCCATTCTGGTGTTTGACGATGTCGTAGCTGACGCTCGAGAGCTGGCGCTGAACTTCGGGCTCGTCCCACTTGCGCCCCATCAGACGCTTGACCGCGTGCACCGTGCGTTGCGGATTCGTCGCTGCTTGGCGTTTGGCGATCTGCCCTACCAGTCGTTCACCCGTCGCCGCAAAAGCGACGATGCTCGGCGTGGTGCGCGCGCCCTCGGCGTTGGGAATGACGACGGCCTCGATTCCCCCACCGGCGCTTCGCCCCTCGACCACTGCAACACAAGAGTTGGTCGTGCCCAGATCAATGCCAATCACCCTACCCATTTTCGCCCTTAGCCCTGATCGATCCCCGTCATCGCTCCTCAGTCAACGGACCGCGGGCGATTCATTCCTTCGGCGCAGCGGGCGTCTTGGCGACGACCACCATCGCTGGTCGTACCAAGCGCTCACCGTAGCGATAGCCGCCTTGGATCTCGGCCGCGATCTGCCCCGGCTGAAACTCCGCCGTCTCGATCTGTTGCAACGCTTCATGAAGCGCGGGGTCGAAGGCTTTGCCCACGGTCTCGATGCGCTCGATGCCGATGCGCTTCAGAGTGTCGCGGAACTGACGCAACACCATCTCGATGCCGCTCACGATCGCGGTCAAATCGGTCTTGTCGGTGTGCGCCGTCGCGCGCTCCAGGTTATCGAAAACCGGTAGCAGCTCGCGCAACAGCACGTCGCGCCCCGAAGCGTTGGCGTCTTCGATTTCGCGACGCGAGCGCTTGCGATAGTTGTCGAAGTCCGCCGCTGTTCGAAGCAGTTGGTCCTTGAGCGCTGCAGCCTTGGCTTCTGCCTCGGCTAAGGGATCGTTCTGGGCGGACTGGGCCTCGGACGACGGTTCTGAAGTCGTGGGGTCGGCAGCAGATTCGGTGCTCACGCGTATGCCTCTATTACCAACCCGGGGGGAGCGCAACCCGGTAGCGGCCCTTCCCAGCAGCCTAATGTGTCGCAGTTTGCGGCTCTCGGGATCCAGAGGGGATGCTGTCGTGGGAGGTTGGCCCGAAGGAGCTTCGAAACCTAGCCGCCCGGCAACCCGCGCGCGCTCGCCCCGAGGCCCGCGGGCAATTGATCACATCGACCCTGACGCAACGCCGTCATCGTCCCCCCACTGGAAGCATGGTCGCCCGTCGCAGCAGGATTGGGCGCGAACACCGAATCGACTTCTTCGAGTGTCCAAAATGCCTGGTTGGGATCGAGTAAACGGTAACGCTGCGAGTCATCGACGGCTTGGCCATAACTGTCGCGCTCCAACCAGAAGCAATAGCCGCGGCCAGAGATGGTCGCCAGATGAAGGGCCCCCGGGATCACACGCACGCGCCGCTCTTCGAGCAGTGCTCCCTCGAGCGAAACCAACTTCAGCTGGTGTTCACCCGAGGCAATGTTCAAACGCGCGCCGGCGTTCGCACTCTCGAGACTGGTGGGCTCGACGCGCAGCTTTTGGCCCGTGTCGAATTCGACGTCCACCGCGCTCGCCCCGAAATTGAGGACGATCAACGCCGGCATCAAATAGGCGTGAACGCGCGGCAGCAACGCCACGCCCAGCAGAATCGCACCGCCCATCCAGAGCTCGAAGATGGGCTCGCGCAGCTCGCGCGCGCCGTCCGCGGTCCGCACGACGGCTTCGGGCGAACCCTCGATCATGCGCTTGCCCCACTCGGCGTTGAAGCACGCGAGCACCCCATCCTTGACGAAAAACGCCGCGCGATATGCCGCGACGCGCGGCGCGGTCGTCGGTCGTCGTAGCCAGACGGCGGCCAAGAGCGGCAGGGCCCCCGCGACGAATACGATCACGAGACACGCGAGTAACCCAAGGCGCGAATACCAACCTGGCAAGACGAGCAAGAGCGTCGTCACGAGCAACGTCGAGGCCAGCGTGCTCGCCAAGCGCAACGTGCCGAGCGTGCTGGCGGCCGTGCCGCACGCATCGCAGTAGGGAATCAAGAGGCTGCGACTCTTGCAGCGCTCGAGCCGACTGTTGGAGCTCGGCGCCAAACAGTTCGCGCAGAGCTGAGGCACGAACGCCGTGTCCGGCACCGGGACGAGCACGGCCCGCTTGCGCCGATTCCAAGCCACGCTGTTTCCGAGCACCGCAGTTTCCGCACGCAGCGCCGCGTCGTTGGGCGGTGCCTTGGAGGGCGGCTCGAGTTGCGGCTTTTCAGGGGCGTCGTTCATCACGCGTTACGAAGGAGCGGCCCGGCCGAACCCGGGCGTTTGCGGTTGAGCGCGGGGAGTCTAGCCGCTACCCCTAGCTAATGCATCTCAACCCCGCACAGCAGGACGCGGTCAGCCATCTCGACGGACCGCTCGTCGTGTTCGCGGGCGCGGGCAGCGGCAAGACGCGGGTCATCACCTACCGAATCGCCAATTTGATCGCGAGCGGCGCGCGGCCGCACCGTATCCTTGCGGTCACCTTCACGAACAAAGCGGCGGGGGAGATGCGCGCCCGCCTGGCCGAGCTGACCGGCGAAGGGATCGCTCAGGAGCTCTGGGTCGGCACCTACCACGCGATTTGCTGCCGGCTGCTGCGGCGCTATCACAAGGACGTAGGGCTCGGTCGCAACTTCGTCATTTACGACGATGGCGATCAGAAGTCGCTGATGGGCCGAATCATCAAAGAGCGCAAGCTCGACGATCGCGTGTTCGTGCCCAAGCAAGTTCTGGGGCGCATTCACAAGCAGAAGCAAGAAGGGCGGGAGCCGAGCGATCTGCGAAATAGCACGACGTTCACCCAAGAAATGGTCGAGTTGTACGAGGCCTATGAAGCCGGGCTGCGCAGCTCGAACGCCGTCGATTTCGACGATCTGATCCTGCACGTGATGCGCCTCGCGGAAGACAGCGCGAGCCCCGCCGGCGAAGAATTGCGCTCCAAGTTCGACTACGTCCTAGTCGACGAATTCCAAGACACGAACCAAGTGCAGTACCGTTTGCTGCGTGCCATCGCTTCGCGCACCAAGAATCTGTGCGTCGTGGGTGACGACGATCAGTCGATCTACAGTTGGCGCGGCGCGGACGTCCGCAACATCCGCGGCTTCAAACGCGATTTCGCGGGCGCAAAGATCGTCAAGCTCGAACAGAACTATCGCTCGACGGGCAACATCGTCAAGGCGGCGCTGGGAGTGATTTCCAGCTCCCCCGATCGCGAACCGAAGGAATTGTGGACCGCGAGCGAGGCCGGGGAAAAGGTCTTGCTGCTCACCACCAAGGACGAGCGCGAAGAAGCAGAGCGGGCCGCGCATTTCGCGCGCGCCGCGATCGCCGCTGGAATTCGCGCCGACGACATCGCGATCTTCTACCGCATCAACGCGCAGTCGCGCGTGATCGAAGAGGCGTTTCGCACGGCGTCGATCCCGTATCAGATCGTCGGGGGTATGCGCTTCTTCGAGCGCGCGGAAGTCAAAGACGCGTTGGCGTACTTGAGACTGCTCGAAAACCCCGCGAGTGACGCCGACTTCCTGCGAGTGATTAACGTTCCCGCGCGCGGCATCGGGGACAAGACGATCCAGCTCTTGTTGGACACGGCCATCGAGCAGCGCTGCAGTCTGTGGACCGCGTTGGGCCACGCCCTCGAAGGCAAAGCCCTGGCGCTTGCAGCCAAGAAGCGCCTGCACGCGTTCCGCGAGCTGTTGAACGCACTGTTCCCACTGCGCGACGAACTCGGGCCGCTCGCCTTGATGCGCGAGCTGCTCGAGCGCACGGGTTACACGCAAGCGCTGAAGACCGCAGACACGCCCGAGGCTGACGCCCGCCTCGAGAACTTGGCGGAACTCAGCGGCTCGCTCGCCGACTACGAGCGCGAAGCCAAAGCTCAGGGCATCGAACCCAGTGTCTCGGGTTATCTCGAACGCGTGAGCCTGGTCGCCGACATCGACGGCGTTCAAGATCAGCGCACCGTGTTGCTCATGACCGTGCACGCCGCCAAGGGCCTGGAATTCGATACCGTCGTGCTCACGGGCATGGAGGAGGAAATGTTCCCCTATCGCGGCATGGACGGTTCTTCGCCGGAAGAGCTCGAAGAGGAGCGCCGCCTGGCGTACGTCGCGATCACACGCGCGCGACGTCGGTTGATCGTGACCAACTCCCAGATCCGCACGATTTTTGGCAACACGCGCTACGCGGTGTCGAGCCGCTTCTTGCGCGACATCCCCAAGGACGCGCTCGAGCACACCGCGGTCACTCGCTCGCAGCCGCCAAGTGGCAATCGCTGGGGTGGCTACGGCGGCGCGCCGGCATGGCGCGGCGGCGGCGCGTACGCCCAGCGCGACGAATTCGATCAGCGGGTCGACTACGACGCGCAAGCCGCCGAGCGGCGCCCGAACGTCAACTCGAGCTTCCGTGATTCACCCAGCCGGCAGAGTGCGCCTGCGCCGGCGAGCGGTCGCACCATCGATTACGAGGCATTCGGCGACGCTGACGAGCCTGCTGTGCGTGTGCACAAAGGCTCGACCGTGCATCATCAACGCTTTGGTCGTGGCACCGTGCTCGAAGTCGTTGCAGGCGAACAGCCCCGAGTCTTGGCGCGCTTTGCAGGTTGGGGGGAACGCAAAGTCTTGCTGACCGCCTTGACCGTCGAGTGAAGCTCGACTCACGCCAGGTCGATTCTCGAAAGATTCGCGCACGAGCTGTCGTACGAAGGTCCGGTTTCAATCATGAACAAGCGCTTGCTCCTCCTCGAACAAATGACCTCAGCCGGCAAAGCGGACGCCTTCGCTTGGTATGGCCTAGCGATGGAATATCGGCGGCTCGGTCGCGCAGAAGACGCGTTGCAGGCTTTCGAGAGTTTGCGCTCGAAATTCGCAGACTACCTTGCGCAGTACTTGATGGCGGGGCAGCTCTTGAAGGAGCTGGGTCGCACCGAGGCGGCGCGCGAGTGGCTCCAAGCTGGGTTCGACTTGGCCACCACGCGCGGCGACATGAAAACACGCGGCGAGCTCGAACAAGAGCTCGCTGCCCTGTGACGTTGGGCGCGACGCATTGAGCGGCTAGGCCGAGCACGGCTCGGGATTAGCCGTGCGTGACGCGCACGGCTCGACCCTAACTCGTTCCAAAACTCACTTGGCGACTTCGCTGCGAACCCACGCGACGAGGTCGGCGCTGCCTTTGGTGACGTCTAGATCCGCGGGCGCGGTGCGCACGAGCCAATGCACCGTCCAGGTCGGCGATTTGGCGCCGGCGGCGATGCTGCCGTATTTGCCTTGGCACTCGAGCTCGACGTAGTTGTCGCCGGGAGCCGTGTAGACTTCGACTTCCGAGTGGCCGGGTGCGATGTCGCCGGAGGCCGAGTCACTGAACTTCTTCACGAACAACGTGCCGCCGCTGAAGTACGCGAGCCAGCCCTCGGCGCCGTCGGCCACCGACTTGGCTTCGTCGTCCGTGCCGCTGAAGTCGTACCAAACGATGCCGTCGGTGATGTCCGTGGTCGGGATCGTCGAGAAATCTCCGCCCGCCTTCGGATCGTCGGAGCCCTTCGGGAAGAACGCAAAGCCGGTAGCCTTGACGCGACTGATCTCCCAGGGACCCGCGCTGACAGCGGCCGTGCTGGCGTTCTCGATCGCGTATTCGAGCACGAACGACTGCGTGGCGGCGTCACCCGAGAGCGTCTTGCTGACTTTCAGCGTGGAGCCGGATTTCAGATCGAAACCGCCGCTCGAGAGCGTCACGGTGTTCGCAGTCGCGTCCAACGAGTGAGTGTAGGTGACGGCGTCCACCTGCGGCGGCCAATCCCAGTCGTCTTGCGGCGCGGTCCAGAAACTCGCCCCGTAATTGGTTTGGGTCGCGCAATTGTCGTCACCGGCGGCGCATCCCAGCCCTTTGGTGATGAACAACGGCGAGCCACCGACGTCCAAGCCGGTGATGTGACCGCTCGGGCCATCGGCCGTCAGCACCGCGTCACCCACGGTGATGCTGTACGTATTGCCGCTCTTCATCGGCACGATCGGCCCGGCGTCTACGGGAGCACCCCCGCCCGCTCCACCGGTCTCCGGTTGCTCGGTCCCGCCGGAACCACCGGTTCCAGCCGGCGTGGTCGGCATCGGCGCGGTAGGCATTGGCGCCGAGTCCGTCATCGTGGGGGTCGGCTGCGGGGCGACCGGCGTCGAAGGGGTCGAGACCGGCGGTGTCGGTTGGACGGGCATCGGTAGCGTCGAGCTGACCGCCGCAGGGCCGACGTTCGACGTGGGCTGCGGGACCACCGGTTGGGGCTGCGACGCAGGAGGCGAAGCTTGTGGGCTCACCGCCGGCTGAGTCGACACTGGCGTCGTTGGCGACGTTGGCTGCGAGGAGCCCGTGTCCACCGTGCTGTTCTGCGTGCTGGGGCTCGGTTCGTCCGAGCCGCAATGGGTGAGCAGAGCCGTCGCGGCGAACGCGACACCAAAGCCGACAATCGAACGCTTCAGGCGTTCACTCTTCATTCCAAGCCGAGTCACGCGGGCAGTATGGCGGCTTCACCCCCCGCCCACAACGGAGCCGTAGAAGGCACAAGCTCCCGGCCGGAATTTTCGCGTCTCGCCTGCCGCGCGCTGCGCGTGCCGAAAGCTTCGTCAGGTGTGCCGGATCGCACCGCGGGAAGTGCGAGCTGCCCAGGATCGAAGGTGCACATCTCACGGCCGCAACCCCTGACTAGCCTGAATGGGGTAAGTGGTCGAAAACAGGGACGGCGGACCTTGGCACGCTGCTCGCATTATCTGGGTGCAGTAGCAGGCTGCGGCGTTCAGCTCACCGGGCCTGCTGCGAGCCGTTGCGCGCGGCGACGCACACCCTCCTCCCTCCCACGTGCGTCGCCGCGCCCCCTCTTCGCGAAACCCGCGGAGATTTGCGCAGACTCGCGCGCGGCGACGCACCACCCCTCCCTCCCCTCCCGTGTGCGTCGCCGCGCCCCCTTTTTCGCGCGGGCAATCGACCTGACGCTTCGTGCCGACTTACGTGCGGCGACGTACATGCTTCACCCCTCCCATGTGCGTCGCCGCGCAATCTTTCGTTATCGGAGACGCGCGCCGCTGGGTCGTGCTAAACGCTGCGCGTCGATGAAGGGCTCACAACTGTTCAGGATAACCAGCGCGCTGCTAGCGATTTCGCTCGCTGGTGCAAGCGCGCGTGCCACCGTCGTCGAACGCGTGGTGGCGGTCGTAGGCGAACGCCCCATCCTGCTCAGCGAGTTGAAGCGGCGCGCGGCGCCTTTTGCCAAGACGCTCCCCGGAGGGTCGCAAATGATGGCCCAAGCGACCTCGCGGCTCTACTCCGACATGCTCAACCGCATGATCGACGAGGAGCTGATTCAGCGCAGCGCTTCGCAGTCGCAGCTCAAAGTGACCGACGCGGAGGTCGACTCGGCCGTGGAGCGCGTGGCCAAGGGAAACAACGTGAGCGTCTCGGAGCTGATGCAAGAACTCGAACGCTCCGGGGTGTCCGCGACCGATTACCGGCGTGAGCTGCGCACGCAGTTGCTCGATGCCAAAGTGATGAACATCCGCTTGCAGGGTCGCACCCAAGCGACGGAACAAGATCTGCACGCCGAATACGAGCGTTTGACACAAGCCGAGCGCCACGAGCTGCAAGTGCGGCTGGTCGTCATCCGGCTCGAGCGCGCCGCTGACAAAGCAGCGCGCAGCAAAGCCAACGACTTGATCAAGCAAGCTCGCGCGGGCGCGGACTTCGGGTTGCTGAGCGCGCAAAACTCCGCCGACCCGGCTACCCGTGACGCCAAAGGTGAACTGGCACCGGTGCGCCCGAGTGAGCTGCCACACGAGATCGCTCAGGCCGCGGTCTCGATGAACCCGGGTGACGTGAGTCCGCCGATCGAAAGCGGGGGACAGCTCGTGATCATCAAGTTGCTCGAGCGTGCGCCGTCGTCGATCCCGCCGTTCACGGCGGTCGTCAACCAGCTCGACCAGCGCGTGCAAATGCACAAGATGGAAAACGCGCGTCGGACTTGGCTCGATTCGCTGCGCAAGACGACGCACGTCGAGATTCGACTCTGACAGATTGTCAGCGTCGGAGTGCGTCCCGCCAACTTGACCGATGACGGAGCGCCGAGCGCGTTTGAGCGCGCGGCAAACGTGGGGTTTGCGCTGTGGCACGCTCTGTGCTCAAAACGCGATCCCGAATGAACCCGATGCTCCTCCGTCGGCTGACGCTGCTGTGGCCCCTCTGCTTGA
Organism: Polyangiaceae bacterium; assembly: GCA_036263015.1. Taxonomy (GTDB): domain Bacteria; phylum Myxococcota_A; class Polyangia; order Polyangiales; family Polyangiaceae; genus SZUA-265. The sequence goes on from DATAHU010000200.1 coordinate 32,675, forward strand.
AGCTGGTCTTCGGTTTGGGTGTGTTGGGGGTCGCCCTCGAACACGAAGCGCACGCGCAAACCATCTTGCCGCTGACGCCGAGTGCGTTCAGTCGCAACCAGCCGTCGCGGCGCACGACGCAAAAGCCCTTCTGGATCAATCGCGCCGACTGCCTCGCTGACGACGTCCTGCACTTCCAAATCAAAGTGATGGGCGTGACGGACTACAACTTCGAGGTCTGGATCGGCGACAAGGACTGTTCTCAGAAGCCGCAACGCATCGGTAGCTTGGCAGAGTGTTGGCAGGTTTACAAAGAGTCGGCGCCGAGCGCGTCGTTCACCGTCGACCTCAAAGTGCGCGACATCGTTTCGAAGCATCCCGCGACGGGTCAGCTCTCCAAGGGCACGATCGACGATTGCAACGACAATTGGGCGAGCTCGCTCGGCTTCTACTTCATGTACGTCGACGACACCGGTGACGTCGCGAGCAACAACGTCGTTTGGCAGAACACGGGCGTCGATATCAAAGGACCATTGCCGCCCTCCGACGTGCACGTGGGGATCGGCAACGAAGAGCTCGTTGCCCACTGGAAGACGTCCGGATCGGTGGGCCTCGTCGGTTACAACTTGTACTGCTCTGGTGTCCTGGGCACCGAAGTAACACCGAGTCCGGCAGCTTCGAGCTCTGCCTTCACTCCGATCAGCAGCACCCCGACGAACAGCAGCCCGATTGACGGCGGACCCGACGCAGGCAACCTGCTCGATGCCAGCACCGCTAGCGCCGCCAGCGATCTGTTGGATGCGGCCAGCCCGGCTTCCAGCGTCCCGTACACCCGAGTGCTCAGTCCCGACGGTGGCGTGCTGTGCGAGGGGGCGATCGGGTTGGTGCCGGGTCAATTGCCCCCGGAGGAGCTCAAACCTTGCGGCTCCGAAACTTCGAAGACCGCCACGAGCGGCTACGCGGGCGGCTTGGTCAACGGCAATACTTACGCCGTAGCCGTCGCGGCCATCGACGAGCTCGGCAATCCGGGTGAGTTGTCGAACCTCGCGTGCGGTGTGCCGGAGTATGTCGACGACTTCTTCCCCTCGTACAAGTCGGCGGGCGGCGGCGGCGGTGGCGGGATTTGCAGTTTCAGCCCGATTGAGCAGACGACCGGCTCCCCGGCAACTAAACTGCGAGCCCTGCTGGGACTTGGACTAGTGCTAGTTCTCGGCCGGTTGCGACGCAGCGAGCGAATCAGACAATGAAAGTTCAGTGCATGAGATCCAAGTGCTCGAAAGCCATTCGTCTAGCCCTCGCCCTCGCATCAGCGAGCGCGGGTTTGATCGGGTTGCAGTCCGTCGCCCACGCCCAAGGCGTCGATGAGTTCGGCCCCTACGGCTACGATCACGAGACGACCGCGAGCGAACAGAACATGGCCGTCGAGCTGCGCTTGGGCCCGTATCGCCCGAACATCGACGAGGAGTTCGCCGGCTCGGGACAAACCCCGTACGCCGATCACTTCGGGAACGGTCGACGCTGGCTGCTCGGCATGGAGATCGATTGGGAACTGCTCAAAATCCCAGACTTCGGTACGTTTGGTCCTGGTGCGGGTATCGGATTTACGAAGATGACCGGACACACCTTCCTCGCCAACGGTGAAGAAGCCGATCAAACCACGAAGCTCAGCATCATCCCGATGTACGTCGACGCGGTTTTGCGGGTCGACCAGGTCGCCAAAGCAACGCCCGTGCCGCTCGTGCCGTATGCCAAGTTGGGCCTCGGCTACGCCCTGTGGTCGACGAACAACGGCGTGGGCGTGCCCAAAGCCAAGGATGGGAGCAAAGGCGACGATACGTCTTGGGGCCTCAATTGGTCCTTGGGGCTCATGTTCCTACTCGATTGCCTGGATCAGCAATCTGCCAACGCCTTGGATGGCACCCACGGGGTGAACCACAGTTACGTGTTCCTCGAGTGGTACAACAGTGAGCTCAACGGCTTTGGCAGCGGCAACCAGATGCACGTCGGAACGAACACCTGGATGACGGGCATCGCGCTCGAACTCTGAAGGGGTGAAAGTCCGCGTTCGTGATTCGTCTCCTACAGGGCCGGACGCGAAGCGCAGGACACCCACCAAAACCCGAAGCAAAGCGGCCGAAAACTTGCAAACCGGCGAAGCGGGCGCTTCAATTCGCGCCATGAAGATCGCTTACTTGCTTGTGGGGCTCGTGGGACTAATCAGCTGCGGCTCGGACAAAGACTCCGATCCGTTGGGGAGCGCTTCCGGGTTCTGCGCCGAGTGGGCCAAGCGCGCCTGCACCGAAGCGGTCGTTACCAGCTGTGAAGCTGACGACAAGCAAGCATGCCAAAGCACGCAAGCGCAGTTCTGCGAGAAGCTCGTCCCGGACGCGCTCTACAGCAAGGCCGGCGCTGACAAGTGTTTGAAGGCTGTCGAAGCAGCTTACAAGGACGGCGATCTCAGCGCCGATGAGCGCGACACGGTGCGCTCACTAGGTGCACCCTGCGACGAGGTGTTATCCGGTGACGGCCAAGCCAACGACGCTTGCAACGAGAGCTCGGATTGCGACCGCACCGCGGGCCTCGATTGCCTGATCCCGCTGGGTGAGCAATACGGCAAGTGTCAAAAACCTCACAAAGTGACGGGCGGTCTGCCGTGCGATGGCGCCGATGACGTGTGCGCCGAAGGCTTCTACTGCGCAGACAGCGACGGGGAGCAGAACTGTCTGGCGCGCAAGAACGCGGGCAAGGCGTGCTCGGACACGGTGCCCTGCGCCGAAGGCTTGAAGTGCGAACCGGCGGGCGACGGGGGACAAGGATCGCTCTGCAAAGCGAAGCTCGCGAAGAACGAACGCGGTTGCGAGACCGACTCCGATTGCGCGACCGGCATCTGTTTGGCGAGCAAGACGGCCTCGGTTTGCGCCAGCTTCATCTCGCTCGGTCCGCTCGAAGACATTTGTGAAGACTTGCACTGAGTGCAGGCACCAAGCGCAACGGTGAGGCTCGGAGCGGAACGTTGATTCCGCTGTGGGCCGCCGGCCCGGCACCGGCGCGCCGTTTTCCTGAGCGCGCCGGTTGACCCAGGCAGAGGTGAGACCCACTGTTGGTTCCTCTCTCTGCCTTGCAGGTACCCTTGTCGCGCCCCAAAGCGAAAACTGATTCCAAAGCCGCAAAACCACGGGTCAAAGCGGTCGTCGAGACTACCGCGGAGCCGGCTAACGAGAAGCCCTCGAACGAAGAGGACGAGGAGGCCGAAGAAGCCCCCGATGCCGAGCTGGATGACGACGCTGCGATTGAAGCCGAGGTCGAGGTCGAGGCCTTCGATTCGGGTGACGTCGAAGCGTTCGAGGAAACCGACGAGGACGACGAGCGAAGCCAGGCACTCGCGCCTGTCACCGCTGGCGTATCGCTCAACGATCCGCTCGCCACGTACATGCGTGAGGTGCAGCGCCATCCGCTACTGACGCGCGACGAAGAACACCAACTCGCGATGCTGTATCACGAGACCGGTGACGTCGATGCCGCCAAACGCTTGGTCACGTCGAACCTGCGCTTGGTCGTGAAGATCGCTTACGAGTACAAGCGCGCGCACAAGAACATGATGGACCTCGTGCAAGAGGGCAACATCGGTTTGATGCAGGCGGTCAAGCGCTTCGACCCGCATCGCGGCGTAAAGTTATCGAGCTACTCGGCGTGGTGGATTCGCGCCTACATGTTGCGCTTCATTCTGAACAATTGGCGTCTGGTAAAGCTCGGCACCACGCAAGCCCAGCGCAAACTGTTCTTCAATTTGAACAAGGAGCGGGCGCGCTTGGCGGCGCTCGGGATCGAACCGACGCACGAAGAGATCGCGCGTCGGCTCGACGTGGCCGAAAAGGACGTGCAGCAGATGGATCTGCGCCTGAGCGCAGCCGATTCGTCCCTGGACGTACCCGTGGGCGACAACGACGGTCGTCAAACGACGCGGCTCGACTTGTTGCCGTCGCGATCTGCCGGCCCAGATTCGTTAACCGAGAACGCTGAGCTGTTGTCGATGCTGCAGGACCATCTGCAGACGTTCCGCGAGACGCTTTCGGGCAAAGATCTCGAGATCTTCAACAAGCGGATGGTCGCGGATGAACCGCTGACACTGCAAGAGCTGGGTGACCAATTCGGTGTCTCGCGCGAGCGCGTGCGGCAGCTCGAGGCGCGCGTCACGGGCCGGCTGCGCACGTTCCTGACAGCCTGTTTGGGCGACGCAGTCGAGGCCGATCCGGCAGCATGAGCGCGGCAAATGCCGATCGACGCTCGGGCGCCTCGGGCCTGTTCGTCGTGGCCACACCGATCGGCCACCTGTCGGACATCACGCTGCGCGCGGTCGAGACACTGAAGCAGGTTCAGTTCGTGGTCGCCGAGGACACGCGCCGCGCCCGGCAGCTGCTCTCGCACTTGGGTATCGGCTCGAAGCAAGTGCTGTGCGTGGATGCGCACGCCAGTGAGCGACAACTCGATCAAGTCGCGGAGCGCATCGCCTCGGGTGAATCGTGCGCGATGGTCACCGATGCCGGCATGCCCTCGGTGAGCGATCCGGGCAGCGCGCTGGTCGCGGCCTGCCGCGCGCGTGACGTGCCGATCGTCGTGATCCCTGGCCCGAGTGCCGTCACGGCGGCCCTCGCCGTCAGTGGCTTCGACGTCAGCGGCTTCTGGTTCGTCGGGTTCTTGCCTCGCAAGGGCGAGAAACGCGAACGCGCCGTCCAGGAGATCTGCCAGTTCACGAGCGCAGTCGTGCTCTTCGAGGCGCCAACCCGCGTGCAGGAGACGCTGCAAGAGCTCGCCCTGTCGATGCCGACGCGCCCCATGTGCGTAGCGCGCGAACTGACCAAGCAGTTCGAGGAAGTGCGGGTGGCGCCGCTCGCCGAATGGGCGAAGACCGAGCGAGAATGGCGGGGCGAATTGACCCTGGTGCTCGGCCCGAGCGACGACCTCAAAGCCGACCCGATCGCGAGCGCCGATCTGGACCTGTTGATCGCGCCGCGCTTGGCGCAGGGCCAAAGTCCACGAACGGTCGCCGAAGAGCTGGCCCCGTTGTTGACGGTGCCGCGCCGGACCATTTACCAGCGCGCCCTACAGCTGCGCGGCGAACGCTGAATCGCGCCCCAAGCGGCCGAGAAGCGGTATATAGCCGGCGCCGTGTTCGAAGCACTAAAACGTGGGTTCCAAGAAGCACAAAACCGCCTCGCCGGGCTGACCTCGCTCGACGAGAAGAACATCAAGCCAGCGCTGCGCGAAGTGCGGCTGTCGCTACTGGAAGCGGATGTCGAGCTGGGCGTCGTCAAGGAGTTCCTGGCGGAGGTCGAGAGCGCCGCGCTCGGTCAGACGGTGCGCACCCGCGTGAAGCACGGCGGCGAGACGCACCGCGTTTCCGCTTCGGATCAGTTCATTCGCATCTGTCACGACAAGTTGGTCGAGATGATGCAGAGCGACGTCGAGGCAGTGACGTATGCGCCCAAAGGCCAGATCACTCAGGTGATGATGGTGGGTTTACAGGGCTCCGGCAAGACCACGACCTCGGCGAAACTCGCGCGCAAGTTCCAAGCCGAGGGCAAGCGTCCGCTGCTGGTCGCTTGCGACATGCAGCGCCCCGCGGCCGTCGAACAGTTGCAGATCTTGGGTGAGCAAATCGGCGTCCCGGTCTTCAACATCAGCGGCGAAACTCCCGTCAAGATCGCGGGCGCGGCCAGTGAACAAGCACGCAAAGACAACCACGACATCATCATCTACGACACCGCTGGACGCCTGGCGATCGACGAGCCGTTGATGCAAGAGCTGAGCGAAATCAAAGCTCTGGTTTCGCCGCAGAACATCTACTTGGTGATCGACGCCATGATCGGCCAAGACGCCGTGAAGACGGCGCGTTCCTTCAACGAGCGGCTCACGCTCACGGGCGTCGTACTGACCAAGCTCGACGGCGACGCGCGCGGCGGCGCGGCGTTGAGCGTGAAGAAGGTCACCGGCGCCCCCGTGATCTTCGCGGGCATGGGCGAAACCACCGACAAGCTCGAGGAATTCCGCCCCGAAGGCATGGCCGGGCGCATCCTCGGCATGGGCGACGTGGTCGGCCTGATGCAGGACTTCCAGGACAAGATCGATCAGAAGCAAGCCGAGGAAGACGCGGCCCGCCTGATGTCCGGTAAGTTTACGCTGACGGACTTCTTGAATCAGATCAAGACCATCCAAAAGATGGGGTCGCTCAAGGACCTGATCGAGAAGATGCCGGGCATGAGCGGTATGTTGCCCCCCGGGGTAAACATCGACGATCGCGAGCTCGTACGCATCGAAGCCATGATCCAGTCGATGACCAAGTACGAGCGCGAAGATCCGCAGAGCTTGATCCGCGAGCCGCGCCGCGCCGAACGCGTCGCCAAGGGCTCCGCCACCCCCGTCCAAGCCGTCAGCGAGCTGGTGCAGAAGTTCCAGATGATGCAGCAGATGATGGGGGGCATGATGGGCGGAGGAGACGGCGGGCTCTTGAGCCGCATCCCGGGCTTGGGAGGTCTGAACATGGCGCGAAATGCGCGTCGCATGCTCAAGGGTGGCAAACTGCCCCCGGGCTTCGATCCCAACATGTTGGGCGGCATGGGCGGGTTGCCGGGAATGGGCGGCTTCCCCGGACTGGGTGGCTTTCCCGGGATGGGCGGTGGCACGCCCGCTGCTACGGCCGCGGGCTCGAAAATGCGCGTATTGAGCCGTTCCGAGAAGAACGCGAAGAAGAACGATCGCAAGCAAGCGCGGTCCGCGCGCAAGAAGAACCGCAAGTAGCCACTGCCCCTGAAGTCCAGTATAAGCCCGCCCCATGCGGCACAAATTGCTCTCGACCCTGCTCCTCTTGGTCGCTGTTCCTCTGACGACGACTCACTGCGTGAGCAGTAAGAAACCCCAAAAGGAAACGAAGACCTCGGCAGAGAAGTTCGTCGTTACCCCGCCGGCAGACATGAAGAAGTTGGGCACCAACTTCGACGACAAGGTCACACTGGTCGGCTACAAGTTTGCCAACAAAGGCAGCTTCAAACCGGGCGACACGATCACTTACACCCTGTACTGGCGTCTCGACAAACCGCTCGGCGCGTCGGGTTGGAAGCTGTTCACCCATGTCTTCGACGATCAGAAAAAGCGCGTCTTGAACGTCGACGAGGTCGGGGGTCTGCGCAAGTACGACGGCAAGCAGCAAGGCGCAGGTCCCAGTGCGTGGCAAGTGGGTAAGGTTTACGCCGACGAACAAACCTTCAAGATCCCGCCGAAGACCGAGGGACGACATTTGGTCGTCACGACCGGCATCTGGAAGGGCGAAGAGCGCCTCAAGATCAAGGCTGGGCAAACGCAGGGTGAAAACCGTGCGATCGCGTTCAGCATCAACGTCGGTGGCGCCGCCAAACAACCCGCCGTGCCCGACTTGCGGGTGGATCGACTGGCAAAGGGCAAGAGCATCAAAATCGACGGCAAGTTGGACGACGAGGCCTGGACGACCGCGGCGGTTGCCGGACCGTTCGTGAACGTCGCCAACGGCAAACCCGACGAGAAGCTCAGCGTGCAGGGTGACGCCAAGTTACTCTGGGACGACAAGGGCCTGTACGTCGGGTTCTCGGTCAAAGACAAAGACGTCGTCGGTGGTTTCGGCAAGGACGACAAGGACCCGCACCTTTGGACGAAGGATTGCGTCGAGATCATGATCGATCCCGACGGCGATGGGGACAACAAGGACTATTACGAGATCCAGATCAACCCGCAGAACCTCGTCTTCGATTCGCAGTTCGAGGATTACAACTTGCCCAAGGGCGGCCCGGATGGTCCATTTGGCCACCAGGAGTGGAGCTCCAAGATCCAGAGCGCAGTCGAAATCGAGGGCACGCTCGACAAGTCCGATGACGAGGACAAGGGCTACACGGTCGAAGTCAAAGTGCCATGGGCCTCGCTCGACAAAGCCAAGCGCACACCGCCTGCGCTAGGTGATCAGTGGCGCATCAACCTGTACGCGATGCAGAACAACGGGGGCGCCGGTTGGTCGCCGATCTTGGGGCAAGGCAACTTCCACAAGGCCTCACGCTTCGGACGTCTGTTGTTCGCAGAGGCGGGTTGGCAGCCGCCAACACCCGCGCCCTCTGCGTCGGTATCCGCATCCGCATCGCCTGCAGGGAGCGCCGCGCCCGCGGCCAGCGCGAGCACCTTGGAAGTCGGAAGCAAGCTCGGACCGGTAACGCCCGGCGCGGCGAAGTCGGGTATCGAGGGCAAGCTGCAAGCAGGCGCTGGCAAGCCGGCACCCAAGGCGCCGGTTGCGCCGAAGCCCGCGGCCAGCGCGCCCTGACGGCTGCACAATGCGAGCTCACTCCTAGCGGGTGAGCTCGCTGCACGGCCCACGCTCAGAGGCGTAGATCGCGGGCCGCTTGTCCGAGCGCGACCACGCACTGATCCATCAGCATCTTGGCGCGCTCGAGCTCGGCTTCGTTCGTGTCCAACAGTTGCTGGGCGAGCAGGGCGTTCGAGTTGCCGGCATTCATCGCGTCGCGCACGGCGTGCGTCGTCTTCTGCGCGTGCTCGTACAGCGAGTAACCCTGGGCACACACCTCTTGCAGCTCGCAGGCTTTGGCCGAACTGCAATGCTCGGCGCGCAACTGTGCGAGCGGAGCGGCCTTCTCGTTGGTGGCCGCGTCTTGCAGCGTATGAACGCGCTGCATGATTCGCTCGAGCTCTGCGCTGGCTTCTCGCTCGGCTTGGCTGCGACACGCGGGTAGAGTGAGCGTGAACAGGGAGCCAAAGGCCAAAATACGAGCGAGCGCCCGCGCCGTTCGCGTCACTGATCGGACCTGACGGGAGGTCCCATTTGCAGACGTTCTCCCGCGTACGAGCCGAGCAAAGCGAACAGCACGCCCAGCGCCGACATCAAAACGTACATGAACATCGGCATGGTCTTGACCGTTTGATAGCGGAACAAGAGAAACGCCGTTGGGATCGCGACCAAGAACGTCGCCACGGCGGGTTCGACGAAGGTCTTGCCGGGGGAGATCAAGCCGACCAGCACGCCGCTTGCAAACCAAACCGGGATCGCAACCATCATGCCCGCCCGACCCTCGAAGTCGAGCGGAGGCGCGACCAGCGGCAAACCCATGACGACAGCAGCCGTGAGGATCGAAGTGATGCCAATCGCGATCAGGAACCACAAGGCGCTGAAGCGCGCCTGCTCGTAGCGCCCGACGGGAGCCAACGATCGGGTGGACGCGGGTGCGCTATCGTCGACCAACACTCCGCACGAAACGCAGCGATTTTTGGGCAGGGGGATGGGGTTCTTGTAACCACAAGTCGAACAGATGAGTTTCTCGGCGGACATGCTCCCTCGCGGCGGTCACCGACCACGCGCGGCGCATGATGGCAGAGCTTGCCGAAGCGCGCAAAGCCGCGCATGCGGCGAAGGGTTCGAGGCCAAGATGGGAACCTCGTGGCCTTGCCGGTGTCCACACCTCTGCACCTCACCTCATGACCGAGCAAAAGACAGAAGCACCGGATCCGGAACTCGAGGCGTTGCCCGAACCTCGGCGCCCTTGGCGTCGCGCGACGCTGATCACGTTGGCGCTCACGCTCCTCGGCGCCCTGAGCCTTGCGCTCCAACTCATCGAACCGATCGCTTACGCGACTCAAAGCGGCCAGCCGGTTTCGGTCGGTGATCTGAGTCAGTACAAGCCCGGCACTGCGGACGCCAATACCTGGGTGCATGGAGCGGGGATTCTCGCGGAGCCGGTCGCGGGTTACCGGCGCCCGCTCGACCCCGATCGGTTTCGGATTGCCCCTGTTGAAGGCAACCCCAACCTCTGGGTCGAGGTGCGGGAACCGAGCGGCTCACTTGGCGAGCACTTCATCCCTCCGCTGTCGTTCATCGGTCACCTCGTCCCTCTGTCGCACCCCGGTCTGCGCTACCGCGGCTTGATCGACGCGCTCGTGAGCAGCGGCCAGGCAGCACCACCGAAGGACGGCTGGCTGTTGGTAGACGGTGAGAGCCCAGAATCGCAGCGTTGGGTGTTCGGCCTCGCGACGCTGCTCGTCGGTTTTGCGGCATTCAGCGCTTGGGGGATCTACGCGCTGACGACGCGACCGGATCTTGCGGCGCGCCGCTCTTGAGCCACTGCTGCGCGCCTCAAACCGGACTGAAACAGTCAGCCGCGTGGCCGCTGGCGCTCCCCACACGATGTGAGTAAGGAGCGGCCATGCCGCTGACCTACCAAGACGCCGGTGTAGACATCGATAAGGGGGATTCGCTCATCGACCGAATCAAGCCCTTGGCGCGCGCGACCCGTACGCCCTTCGTCGTAGACGACATTGGAGGCTTTGCGGGCTTGTGCTCGATGCCGAGCGGGATCGAGGAGCCCCTGCTCGTCAGCGGCACGGACGGTGTTGGCACCAAGTTGAAGGTCGCGTTTGCCGCGAACAAGCACGACACCGTCGGACAAGATTTGGTCGCCATGTGCGTGAACGACGTGGTCACGACCGGTGCCCAGCCGTTGTTCTTCCTCGACTACTTCGCAAGTGGCGCGCTCGACGTCGATGTGGCGGAACAGGTGATCAAAGGCATCGCCGATGGCTGCAAATTGGCGGGCTGTGCGTTGCTGGGCGGTGAGACCGCGGAATTGCCCGGCATGTATGCCGAAGGTGAATATGATCTGGCAGGCTTCGCCGTCGGCATCGTGGGGCGCCGCGCCATGCTCGGACCGGACAAGGTGCGCGAGGGTGACGCGCTGATCGCGGTCGCGTCGAGCGGTTTGCACTCCAATGGCTACTCGCTCGCGCGACGCGTGCTGCTGACGGAAATGAAGCTCGGCATGGGCCAAGTCGTGCCGCAGTTCGGTCACACCGTCGGCGAGGAACTGCTCAAGCCGACGCGCATCTACGCGGGCGCGGTGTCGCGTTTGAAAAACGCCTTGGGCAGCGCGCTACACGCGCTGTGCCACGTCACCGGCGGCGGCATCGTAGGCAACTTGCCGCGCGTACTGCGGGACGGACAAGTCGCGCGCGTGCGGCTCGACCACGAGCGTCCCGCTGTTTTCAATCTGATCCAAGAGCGTGGTCCCGTGGAAGAGGCCGAGATGCGGCGCACGTTCAACCTCGGCATCGGCCTGGTGTGCGTCGTCGGCGCGGAACGCGTCGACGACGCGCTGACCGCGCTGCGTGCTGCAGGCGAACGCGCATGGTCGTTCGGACACATCGCTGCCGGTAAGGCAAACGAGCCCGCCTACGTCGAGGTGATCGGCGAGTGAGCCGCCTGGGTGTCCTGGTCTCGGGCAATGGTTCGAACCTGCAAGCCCTGATCGATGCGTGCGCGAGCGGCCGCATCAAGGGCAGCGTCGCGGTCGTGATTTCCAACCGCGCCGACGCTTACGCTTTGGAGCGGGCGAGCAAAGCTGGAATCGCGACGCAAGTCTTGTCGCACAAGGCCTATCCGAGTCGCGAGGCATTCGACGCCGCGATCGTCGAAGTGTTGCGTCGTGAGCGGGTGGAGTGGGTGCTGTTTGCGGGCTTCATGCGCTTGGTGACGCCGGTGTTGCTCGACGCATTTCCCGATCGCGTGCTCAACATCCACCCCTCGCTCTTGCCGGCGTTTCCCGGCGTGGACGCAGGACGCCAAGCCTTCGAGTACGGCGTGAAGCAGACGGGCTGCACTGTTCACTTGGTAACGCACGAGATGGACACTGGGCCGATCATCGCGCAGACGGCTGTGGCTGTTCGAGAGGACGACTCGCTGGATGCCCTGATGCAGCGCATTCACGCAGCGGAGCATCAGACCTACGTCGCGGTCGCGGCGGCGCTGTGCGAGGGCCGCATCGAGCTGGATCACTCCTTCACGCGTGCACGCGTGCGCGTGCGCGTGCGGGAAAGCTGAGCATGCGCCACTACGACGTCGTCGTGCTAGGCAGGTCGCTCGGAGCGTTGACGCTCGCGGCCTTGCTCGCGCGCCGGGACTTCTCCGTGCTGCTGCTCGGGCAAGAGCAGCGCCCGTACAGCTACCAGTTCGAGCGATTTCGTCTCAAGCGCCGCTCGTTCAGTCTGTTGTTCGGCGCGTCTCCGGTTTGGCGCCGAGTGCTGCACGAGTTGGCGCAATCGCCGAGTTTCCGTCGTAAGACGCACGCGCTCGAACCGATGTTCTCGATGTGCGCACCGGGCCGTCGCTTGCAAGTCAGCGCGCGCCCGGAAGTCTTCGAGCGCGAAGTCGAACGCGAGTTCTCCGAGGTCAAACAGCTCGTCGACGAGTTCTACGCGCAGCTGGCCACGGCCAACGCAGCGATCGACGCCGCTTTCTCTCGCGACATGGTGTGGCCGCCCGAGTCGTTCTGGGATCGCTTCGGGGCCGCCCGGGTCGCCAGCAGTTTGCCGTACCTGGACAACGACGAGGCGGGGGATCTGCTGGGCAAATTCCCGCTCGATCATCCGTACCGCGAGTTGGCCACTTTGCCCGCGGTGTTCGCATCCGATCTCGACTACGCCGTAATGGGCTTGCCGGGTCTAGCGCTCGCGCGACTCCACGGCTTCTGGACGCGCGGCTTGGACGCGCTGACCCGGGGCGGTGACGAACTCGATGACTTCTTGCTTGAGCGCTTTCAAGCGCACGGTGGAATCGTCGAACTGTCACGCAAAGCGGAGTCGTTGGTGGTGCGCGGGGGCCGTATCGTCGGCGTCGTCGAGGACGGCGCGAGCGACGCGATTGGCGCCGACGCGGTCGTCACCTGCTTGTCCGGCGAAGCCATCGCGCAGCTCGCGCGTGGCGACGGGATCACCAATCAAGCCAAAGAGCGCTGGCCCCAGGTTACGGCGAGCGCTGGACGCTTCGTCGTGAGCGTCGTCGTCAAATCGTCGGGTGTACCGTCACCACTGCCGGCAGAGACGTTCCTGTTGCCACCAGATTCGCCGTACCCGGATCCGCGTCAGCCCGTCGTACACCTGCAACGAATCGATGCGAGCGGACTCGGGCCTGACGCCAACCCAGACGAAACCCTGCTCGTCGCCGAAGCGATCATCCCCGCCGAAGGCGCGCTCACTCTGCACGAAGCGCGCTCCAGCGTGATGAATACGCTCGACTTGCATTTCCCCTTCTTGCGCAAGCACATCGTCTTGCTCGACTCGCCGCATGACGGCTTACCCCTCGAGGATTACAGTCAAGGGACGCGCCGCGAGATCGACCGCATCCACGTGCTGCAATCCAGCCCCAAGCCCGAGTACATGGAGCACCAGTGGTCGGTAGAGCCCACGGGTTACCTGGGCCTGGCAGCCGAGCCCTGCGTGGGCCCGATTCCGGGCTCGTATCTGGTCGGCAAGACGACGCTACCAGCGCTAGGCCAAGAAGGTGAGCTACTTGCAGCCTGGAGCGTCGCCAAAATGCTCACTCGCAAAGACTCGGTCAGGCAAAGGCGGCGCCGGCAACTGTGGACCAAGATCGAAACCGGGTGACGAGCGTGACGGTCTGGACGCGCCTCGCTGAATTCTCACCTCTGTCCGCAACAGGTGATCTGCAATGAGAATCATCGCCGGCACGCACCGCGGGCGTCCATTGAGCGCCCCGACGGGGATGGCGACGCGGCCGACGACGGATCGGGTGCGCGAAGCGCTGTTCGGCGTGTTGGGCGACATCGAAGGCACGCGCGCCATGGACTGCTATGCCGGCACGGGTGCGCTCGGCTTCGAAGCTTTGTCGCGCGGTGCGACCAACGCGACCTTCATCGAGTCGGGCAAGAACGCCGCGGCGATGATTCGTAAAAACGCAGACACGTTGGGGCTCAGCGATCGCGTCACGCTCCTGCAGTGTCCCGTAGAGCGAGCTTCGAATCGTCTTCAGGGCAACGCTGCGGATGGCACGGGGTTCGATCTCGTCCTGGCCGATCCGCCCTGGCCCATCTATCAGGCGGCGGCGCTTGCTGTGCTCGAGCTCGTGCGCACTCGGCTGAACGAAGGCGCTACGGTGGCGCTCGGACACCCGACGCGCGAGCAAATTCAGCTCCCGAATGACCGAGGTTGGGTGTTAATTCAAACCCGCCATTGGGGAGATTCGGCATTTACGCTATTGCGTCGCGAAGCCAAAGCCTAGGAACAGACCCATGCCGGAAAGCTCGATTCCTCCCCAAGTCCCGAAGCGCAGCGTTCTACCCGTCGTCGGCACATTGGTCGCAGTACTCGGCGCTGGCTCCGTCGTGTTCGTGCTGCTGCATCCGCCCAAGGGCAGGCAGGCCGAGCCGCTGAGCAGCGCGCCGAGCTTCGCCTCCTCGAGCGCCCCTCCGATCCGGGTCCAGTCGTTGCCTCCTCCTCCCCCTCCCCCACCGCCTGCGCCGCCGGCTACGACTTCCGCGGTCGATGATTCGGAAAAACCCCTACGACCGAGTGCCCGCGAGGCGACCAGCGTCACCAAACCCGGCCCCTCGACCGCGGGACGTTGCGCGTCGCCCTGTGACGGAATCACGGACGGGGTGTTTCAAGCGTCACTGCGACAAAAGGCCGGGCTCGCACGCCACTGTTACGACGTCAGCTTGCGTCAAAACTCGTCCCTCCAGGGAAAATTGACCGTCAGGGTGCGGGTCGGTAGCGATGGCAAAGCTTGCGACGCGAGCATCGCCGTCGATGGGCTGCACGACCCCGCGCTCAACAAGTGCGTCGTCAAACAATTCGAACAATCGACGTATCCGACACCTAGAGGGGGTTGCGTCGATGCCGAGGTTCCGCTGAACTTCGTGCCGCAGCAGTGATGCTCGGTATCCGAAGTCCTGCCAGGATTGCCCAATGAAGTCTTTCACGCGGATGGTCGCCCATCGCCGGAGCGCAAGCGCCCGGTCTCGAACGGTCGCGCTGTTGGCGGCGACGCTCGGCCTGTGGTCAGTCGGGTGCGGCGGAGACGACCCCAGCACGCCGGACGAATGCGCCGATTACCCGCAGTACGACATTCGCCAGGCCAGTGACGAATCGGGAGCAGTTCAAGCCGAGGGCATCGTGCCGAACTCACCGTTGACTCCCGAAGAGCAGCGACAACTGCAGCAATTGGCGGCCAAAGGGTGCATCACGTTGCCCGGCAAGGCTTTCAGCCTGAAGAGCGCACCGACGCTCGGTGGAACATCCAAAGTCGAATGAGTGAAGTGTCCAGCGCGGAGCCAAGGCGGCTGCGCGAAGAATACGCGTACGGGATCCTGCTACGCGTCGCTTACGACGGGAGCCGCTATTCGGGATTGGCGATCCAGAGTAACGCCCACACGATCGCGGGCGAGCTACAGCGCGCAATTCGCACGATGGCCAGCGACGCCTCGTCGATCAAAGTCTGCAGCCGTACGGACGCCGGTGTTCACGCCCGCGGCCAATACGTCGTCTTCGAGACGAACATCGCGATCGGAATGCGCGGCTGGGTCCTGGGTTTGGGTGGCTTGTTACCGCCGGACATAGCCGTACTGAGCGCTGCCCGTGTAAAGCCGGGGCTCGAGATCAGCAAGTCGGCTCGGCAAAAAACCTATCGCTACTCTGTTCTACAGGGAACCATCCGTGACCCGTTCCACGAGAGCCGCTCGTGGAGAGTCTTCGACAGGTTAAACCACGAGCGAATGCGGGCAGAGGCGCAGACATTACTAGGCACGCATGATTTTCGAGCTTTTCGGGGCAGCGCAGACTTCCGTACGAATACGGTGCGCACCATAGTCGATACAAAGGTCGAGCTCGCTGCACACCACGCGCGGCTACTGGACATCACCGTCACGGGAAATGCTTTCCTGTTCAACATGGTGCGCATCATTGCGGGCACCTTGGTGGACGTCGGGCGCGGCAAATTGGAACAAGGTGCATTTCTGCGCGCGATCGAAAGTGGCGATCGCCTGGCGTTGGGCATGACCGCGCCTGCAGCAGGGCTGTTTCTCGAGCGCATCGACCTGAACGTCGATTTCGAAGACGAGTGGCCATACCACTTGGACGGCGCACCGGTAACCTAACTTCATTCACGGCGCTCTCGTGGTTAATTGACGACCACTTGCAGGTTGCGTAGTTTCCGCACGCAATGAGCTTACGCGACACGATTCTCGCCAAGGGCAAGGCAGTTGCCACCAGCCCTCGAGTTATGCGCTTCATCTCGGATGACCGCGTGATGAAAGCAACCGAGGGTGTGCTCGACGCGCGTGTTCGCCTGCGAGCTGCCTGGAACATCCTCAAGAACGGTCACGGGTTACCGGCGATCGATCCCGCGCTCGACGACAGCATCGCGCGCACCGAAGGAGAGATCGACTATTCCAAGGTCAGACGCAACGGCAAGTCGACGACGAACGGCAAGTCGAACGGTCACAGTAACGGTAGCGCGAACGGCAGCGCCCACGCTGCTGCGCCGCACTCGTCGGACATCCGTCTCACGCCCGAACAAGACGCGCGGCCGAGCGCGCGTGCCCCCTCTGGGCTAACGGCCACGGAAGACTTCGACAACGATCTGCGCGAACGCGGCAACTTGGCCACGATGGGCGGCAAAGACGTCTTCGAGAAAGCCTACGCGTTCAAGACCGCAGAGAACGCGCGGAAGCTGGGCATGTATCCCTTCTTTCGCCCGCTCGATTACAACGACGGTCCGGAAGCGGTGATCGATGGTCGCCGGGTCACGATGTTCGGCTCCAACAACTACTTGGGGCTCACGACGCATCCGAAGGTCCGCGAAGCTGCAGTCGCTGCGATCCAACGTTTCGGTACGAGCATGACCGGTTCCCGGCTCGTGAACGGCTCGATGAAGCTGCACAACGAGTTCGAAGCGAAGATCGCAGCCTTCATGGGCAAAGAAGCCGCGGTCGTGTTCACGACTGGATACCAGGTGAATATCGCGACCTGCTCGGCACTGCTCAGCAACAAGAAGTGTATCGCCGTCATCGACCGCAACGTGCATGCGTCGCTCTACGACGGTGTTCGTCTAGCACAGGCAGCCGGCTGCCAACTGGTGCGTTACAAGCACAACGACGCCGAGTCACTCGACCGCGCGCTGAGCCGCTTGGAAGATGCGCAGGGTGCGTTGGTGGTCACCGACGGCGTGTTCAGCGCAGAAGGCGAAATTGCGCACCTCGACGAGATCGTGCCCGTGGTCAAGAAGCACGGCGCGCGGTTGCTCGTCGACGACGCGCACGCGCTCGGCGTGATTGGCCCCGGCGGTCGCGGTACGGCACACTCCTTTGGTCTCTCGAACGACGTGGATTTGATCGCGGGCACCTTCAGCAAATCGATGGCGAGCATCGGTGGTTGGCTCGTGGGTGAGCGCAAAGTGCTGGAGTACATCCAACATTTCGCGCCTTCGTTCATGTTCGCCGCGAGCGCCGCGCCGCCGAACGTTGCCGCGGCAATGGCAGCTTTCGACGTGATGCAAGAGGAACCTTGGCGCATCGAAAAACTGCGCGAGAACTTCACGTACATGCGCACCGAACTCAGCCGCCTCGGGTTCGAGCTCGGCAAGACGCAGACCGCAGTGATTCCAATCTACATTCGTCAGGATCTTCGCACTCTGATGATGTGGCGCGACTTGCTCGAGGAGCACGGGATCTACACGAATCCGTTCATCTCGCCGGGCGTCCCCCCCAAGCACGCGATGCTGCGCACGAGCTACATGGCCACGCATGAGCGTGCTCATCTCGACCGTGGCCTCGAAGCTTTGGAAAAGGTCGGCAAGAAGTACGGCATCATCTGAGCATCGAGCTGCTCGCGCCGGGCTAGATCGGTCGATCACGCACGGCGCGCCCAAGGTCGGAGCGTTGACATCGGCTTGCCAACGCAGTTAGCTCCCGGCCACACATGGCAATCGAGATCCGGGAGATAGCCCTCGGCGGCAACCTGAACGACTTCTTGAACGTAGTCGATCATATCTACCGCTACGACTCAAACTACGTGCGTCCACTCGACATGGACGTCAAAGCGCGGCTGAGTCCCAAGCACCCATTCTTCCAGCACGCGGAGGGCGTCATCTTCACTGCCCACCGCAGCGGCATGTGCATCGGTCGCATCACTGCGCAAATTTGCCAAGCGCATTTGGCACGTCATCGCGACGACGCGGGGTTTTTCGGCTTTTTCGACACCGTCCAAGACGAGGATGTGGCGCGCGCGTTGATCGAGCAAGCCCGACGCTGGCTCGCCGATCGCGGCATGAAGCGCATGCGCGGCCCGTTGTCAGTGAGTCTTTGGGACGAAGCGGGATGTCTGATCGAGGGCTTCGACTCGCCGCCAATGATCATGATGCCTCACCACCGTCCCTACCAAGCCGAGCTGATCGAGAGTGCGGGCTTGAAACGCGTGCGCACGCTCAACGCTTGGCGTTATGAAGTAGGCAACGTCTCGCGTCGCGTGCGCAAAGCCTACGACGACGTGAGCGCCATGCCAGAGGTGACCGCGCGCCCTGTCAACATGAAGAACGTCGACGGTGACACGCGCATCATCATGGACGTCTTCAACGACGCCTGGGCAGACAACTATGGCTTTGTGCCCTACACCTCCGCCGAGCTCGACAAACTGGCTGCCGACTTCAAGTTGATCGTGCGCCCGGAGATCACTTGCATCGTGTTCGTGCACGGCGAACCCGCCGCGGTCGCGCTGGCGCTTCCCAACTTGAACGAGTCGATCAGTGACTTGCACGGCAAGTTGCTACCGCTTGGCCTATTCAAGCTCTTGTACCGTCTCAAAGTGCAGCACCCGTCGACCGCGCGCCTAGTAATTCTCGGCATCAAGAAGAAGTTTCGTCAGGATCGCCGCTACGCCGCTTTGAGCCTCTATCTGTACGCCCGTTTGAACGACGCCGGGCGCTTGCTCGGAATCCGCTGGGGAGAGCTCGGTTGGACCGACGAGGCCAACGCCGCAGTGCACGCAGGAATCAAACTGATGGGCGGCACCGTTTACAAGAAGTACGGCATCTACGAGCGCGAAGTCTGAACCATCATGACGATTCTACTGACCGGGGGCAGCGGTTTTCTCGGATCTCACATTGCCGAGCAGTTGTCGGAGAGCGGCGTCAGCTTTCGCGCTCTGGCGCGCGGCACGAGTAACACGTCGCTGCTATCCAAGTTACGCAACGTCGAGCTAGTGAATGGTGAGCTGAGCGACACGACGTCGCTGGCTCGTGCATTCGAAGGCGTCACACAGGTGATCCACTCTGCGGGCCTCGTCAAGGCACGCTCCAACGAAGAGTTCCACAGGGTCAACGCCCAGGGCACCATCAACGTGTTGGAAGCTGCCAAGCGCGCAGGTTCCGTAGAGCGCTTCGTCTTCGTCTCGAGCCTTGCCGTCGCCGGACCCAGCGCCAAAGGTGAACCGGTCAGTGTGTCCGACACGAATCCCGTGACGCACTATGGCCGCAGCAAGTTGACGGCTGAGCGCGCTTGCCAAGCGCAAAAGGGGGAGTTGCCCATCACGATCATTCGGCCGCCGCTGATTTACGGCCCGCGCGACCGCGAGTGTTTTGCGTTCTTCAAAGCCGTGAGCCTCGGCGTGTTCCCATACATGGGTTCGCTCGCGCGAGGTTTCAGCGCGATTTTCGCTCCCGATTGCGCGGCGGCTTGTATCGCTGCGACGAAAGCCGACGTACCGAGTGGCAGCGTGTACTTCGTGGAAGACGGTCACACGGAGACTCTGGGCGAGTTGATAAGCCACATCGAGCGAGCGATGGGCAAGCGCGCACGAATTCGCATCCCAGTGCCGCGCATGGCACTGGAGGTCGCAGCCTTCGGCAGCGAAGTCTTCGGGATGCTCACCGATCGCGCAGTGATGTTGACGCGCGACAAATGCAACGAGTTGTACGCAACGCACTGGGTCTGCGACGCAAGCGACACACGCCATGCGTTGAATTGGCAGCCCAAAGTCTCCTTCGCCGAGGGGGCCAAGATCACGTACGAATGGTACAAGCGCGCTGGTTGGCTGTGAGCAGCGGCTAGACGCGTTGAGTTAACGGCTGACGCGGAAGTACTGCGCGCCCGCGACCTCGAGCAGCGTCGGCGCATTCTTGGGTTTCACCCCCAAAGCCTCGGCTGCCTCCGTATCCAAGTAGAAGCCCGGCCCCCACGCCGCGTCCTCGTCCGGCAAACCGTGGCTTGCGGTTTCAGCGAACAGCGCGCGGCGCAGGGGCTCGCTCGGCCCGCGCAAAGTTGCGAGCTGGAGGTTCGCCAGACTGCCTAACTCGACCGCGGCTACCCCCTCATCGACCCAGCGCCCCCCGTGGGTAACCACCAGCGTCGAATCGAAGTCGTGCTCGGAGAGCTCGGTTCGCAACTTCTTACCCCAGGCCAAGAGCCCGCTCGTGCCCTCCTCGGCGACCTCGAGGTACAGACCATGACCCAAATCCAGGGCGAATCCGCCGGCGCCGAGCGGATTCTCCCCAACATATTGAAGTACTAGACGTCGGAACAAGCTCAATCGGTCGACGAACTCCGCCAGGTCGTCCCTGCCGTACTCGTCGTCCTCCACGTAAGTGTTGGCGATCCAGATTCCGAAGGCGTTCTCGTCGTGCATCGAGCCACAAACTAACGCCGCCGATGACGCAGCGAGAAAGGGTTTCGCCCTGGCCCCTCATTGTCCGGTCGGGATTGTCCGCCCCCCAGCTCCGGTCTAGGGTGGGCCCCTGATGGATGACTCTTTTCCAACGCCGAGCACCGTTCTAGCGGGCTATGCGCAAAGTTTCGTCGAGGGGCGGCGCGTCGTTGTCTTTGGGGATTGCACCTCGGGGCTGGCAGAGGCTCTCATGGAGCGCGGCGCGCGCCTGGTGCACGTCTACGACGCCGATCTCGCACGGGTGACCGAAGCTACCGCGCGCGGCAGTTCGCCGAACATCGCCTATGCGCCCCTCGGGCAGAGCGGTGTGATCGTTCGAGACGGAACCTTCGACGTCGCGATCATCGAGAACCTGGCGGCCAGTGACGATGCAGCGGGGCTGATACGTCGCGCACGGCGCGCCATCGCAGCACGCGGCATCACCTTCGTGGCCACCCCGAATCTCGAGCTGACACCGAAGTTGCTGGCAGACCCAGAGCAAACGAAAGCGGGTCCGAGCTATTACGAACTTTACGAGCTGGTCTCGGCAGAGTTCAGCGAGGTCCGCATGGTCGGGCAAACGCCGTTCGTCGGTTATGCACTCGCGGAGTTCGGAACCGACGCTCGCGACTTGTTCTCCATCGACACTGGCTTCGTAGAGGGCGGGGCCGAGGAACCCGAGTGGTATCTTGCGGTCGCTAGTCATTTCGCGCTCACGCTCGATCCTTTCAGCGTGATCCAGTTACCCGCGGAAGAAGTGCTCCAAGCGCTACCCGTCGGGTCAAGCGCCCTCGCGTCGGACGCAGTCGAGCAGGCCGCTCACGCCAGCGCGAACAAGGCATCCGCCGAGCTGGAACAGGCGCAGGAACTCCAACGCCTGCGTCTCGAGCTCGAAAAACGCGACGCCTGGGCCGGCGAACTGGAGGCGCGCGCCGCCGCTGCGGACGATCGCGCTGACCAAGCAGAGTCGCGCGTCGAATCACTCGAAGCTGAACTCGAAGCCGCGCGTTCGGAGCTCGAGCAGGTGCGCACGGCTCGTAGCGAGGCCAGTCGCCGCGAGGAGCGTGACTCACGCCAGCGCGACGCAGAGCGTGAAGAGGCGGCGAGTAAACAGCGCAGTGCAGACGAGGGCAAGCGCCGCGAATTGGAGAAGTCGCTGCAAGCGGCGCGCGCCGAAGTCCAGGAGTTGAACGATCGCCTCACGGAGCAACGCACGACGAAGACCGAGCTCGAACGTCAACAGAAGCACTTCGACCAACTGAGAGTTGACCTCGAGCAGCGCACGGCCGAGCTCGATGAACTCAAGGATACCTGCGCCGCGCAGTTGGCGGATCTGGACGGCGCTGAGGCTCAGCTCAAGGAGCGTGCTCAGGCCCTCGACAGTCTGCGCGCGGATCTGCGCAAGACCGAGCGGCTCGCCGAGCAACTGATCAGCGATTTAGAGGAAGCACGCTCTGCTGCGCCCGACGCGCCAGCCACGGCGCCGATCAACGCCGAGCGCATGACGCAGCTCGAGGAGCGCATGCAAGAGTTGATGCGAATCGACGCGCTGCGAGTTGCGGACCTGACCGCGGCACAGTGGTCGGTACAAGAGCTCGAAGCAAAGCTGGACGAAAAGGAGCACGCGAGCCGGGAGGAGATCGATCGTCTCAGGCAGGACCTGCAGGCCAAGGACGTATTGCTCGAGCAATTGCGCCGCGACGTTTCGAGTCCGCAGGGCGAACCCTTGGGGTGAGCCGAGGCGCAGCGCCCTGCGTCAAAAGTGGCCGAGGCGCGTTGACACGCGCAGAGCCCGAATTAGCTTGCCGGCTTCGATCTGCCCGGGCCTCGACGACATGAGCGACAAACGCGATTTTTACGAAGTGCTGGGCGTCGCCAAGGGGGCGTCCGAAGACGAGATTCGCAAGTCGTATCGGAAGCTTGCGCTGCAGTACCACCCCGATCGGAACCCCGGCGACGCAGAGGCGGAAGCGAAGTTCAAGGAGGCCACGGAAGCCTACTCCGTGCTTTCGGACGCCGAGAAGCGCGCGGCATACGACCGCTACGGCCACGCCGGACTCGGCGGCGCGGGCTTCGACTTCTCGAACGCCGGTATCGGCGACATCTTCAGTCAGTTCCAAGACCTCTTCGCCGATTTTTTTGGGGGATCGGGGGGCGGCAGACGCCGGCCCGAACGCGGCAAAGACGTCCGCGTCGAGGCCAAGATCTCGCTCAAATCCGCGATGACCGGCACCAAGCAAGAGGTGGTCGTGAGAGGCGCCGCAGTCTGCGAAGACTGCAACGGCAACGGTGCGGCCGCGGGAACACAGCCCCAAACCTGTGTGGCGTGTGGAGGCTCGGGCCAGGTGGGAACTCAGCGTGGGTTCATCATGTTCAGCTCGACCTGCGGGCGATGCTCCGGCCGAGGGGTCGTGATCAGCGACCCCTGTAAGGGATGTCAGGGGCGCGGCAGCGTCGAAAAGCGTCGCAAGGTCGTCGTCAGTTTCCCCGCGGGCATCGACGCAGGACAACGTCTGCGGGTCCCCGGGCAAGGCATGCCGGGCCCCGCCGGGGCCGCCGCAGGTGATCTCTACGTCGACATCGAGCTCGAGGAAGACGAGCGATTCCGACGCGAGGGCAATGACCTGATCGTCGAAGAGCATTTGAGCTTTGCCGAAGCGGCACTCGGCACGGAGCGCCAACTCGAACTGCCCGACGGCGCGAAAGTCGGAATCACGGTGCCCGAAGGGACCCAACCGGGAACGGTGATCTCGATTCGGAGCAAGGGAATGCCGGTGCTCAACCAGCGTGAGGCGCGCGGCGCGTTACATGTCGTGGTCGGAGTGCGCGTTCCGAAGAAGCTCAACCGCAAAGCACGCAAGTTGCTCGAAGAGCTACAGGCCGAGCTCGATAGCTGAACGCAAGCACTCAACCAAAGCGTTTCGCCAGCTCTTGGAGCCGCCGAACCGATTCATCGAAGTTGCTCGCGGCGTCATTTTGGCGAAGCAGGGATTCAATCTCCGGCATCGCCGCGAGGGCCGCATCGACCACACGATCCGCGCCCTTCTTGTAGGCACCAAGGGCTATCAGATCGCGCTTCGCTTCGTAGGCGCCAAGCAAACGTCGAACGACGTCGGCTGCGGCGCGGTGCTGCCCGCTAACGCAACGAGGCATCACCCGCGAAAGCGACTGCGTCACGTCGACGGCTGGGTACCAGCTGCGTGACGCGTAAGCGCGATCGAGAACGATGTGACCGTCGAGAATACCTCTCACTTCGTCCGCGATCGGCTCGTCCAGGTCGCCGCCCTCGACGAGTACCGTGTACAGGGCAGTGATCGAACCCTGTGCGCCTTGGCCTGCGCGTTCGAGTAAACGCGGGAGCGCCGCGAAAACACTGGGCGGGTAGCCGCGCCGCGCCGGGGGTTCACCTGCAGCAAGCCCTACTTCACGTTGAGCGCGCGCAAAGCGCGTGATCGAATCGACCATCAGCATCACGCGCTTGCCTTCGTCGCGAAAGCGCTCTGCAATCGCCGTCGCGGTGTGCGCGGCTTTGAGTCGCTCGAGCGCGGGCGCGTCGCTGGTCGCCACGACGACGACAGATCGCGAAAGTGACGCACCGAGAATCTCGCGGATGAATTCGCCCACTTCACGGCCGCGCTCACCCACCAACGCAACGACCACGACATCGGCTTCGACACCTCGCGCCAGAGCGCCAAGCAACGTGCTCTTTCCGACACCAGAGCCAGCGAATAGCCCGACTCTTTGTCCTTCACCCAAGGTGAGCAAAGTGTCGATCACGCGAACACCCGTAGCCAAGGGACGCTCCACAGCGCGACGCGACAACGCAGGAGGCGGATCGCGCTCCGCCGGCACCTTGCTCGCGCCGACCAGGTCCCTGCCATCGATGGGTCGACCAAACCCGTCGACGACTCTGCCAAGCAATACTGGCCCAGCGGGAACACTCAGCACCGAGCCCGAACTCGTGACGCGGTCCGCCGGTCCCACTCCGCGCAGTTCGCCGAGCGGCATCGCCAAAGCCAACTCGTCGTTGAACCCGACGATCTCCGCCAAAAGAGGCTCGCCGCGTCGTTCGATCTCGATCAAGTCGCCAACCCGCACTCCGGGCAATGCGACTTTCAAGCTCAAACCCAGAACGGAGACCACGCGGCCTTCGGCGCGCAAGGTCGAGGCGCGGGCAAGTTGATCGCGTAGGGCTGCCGCATCCACGTTCACGATCCTAGGGGGTGTCCCAAGTTTCTGTCCACTGCGAGGCAAGATTTCGTAGCTACGAAGACACGCCTCCCTCCTCAGCTTATCAGCGGGTTCGGGCGGACATTTGAAGTTGCAACCTCGCCCGGCGAGGACTTCACTGATTCGATGCGGCGAGTCAGACGGGCTATTGCGCTGCTGACCGCTGCGATTGTTTTCGGTTGCTCGACGCATTCCGAACCGGAGCCCCACGCAGCCTCGAATCAAGCACCTAAGCTCGACCTCTCTCGGCGATCTGAAACTGCGCTTCCAAAACGGAGCTCAAGCCGGCGCACGAATACGACTACGCCTGAAGCGCGCTCCGAGAAAGCTGACGTTCCAGCAGCGCGCACAGTGGAGCAACCGTGGATGTCCGTCGCGGACTGGCGCCGGCGCTTTCAAGCACAACTCGACCTACCAGATCGCGATTCAGCGGAAATCGTGTTTCTGGGGGATTCGATCACGGAAGCCTGGGGCGACTCCGAATCTTTCAACCGAACATTCGGCGCACGCCACCCCTTGAACTTGGGCATCAGCGGGGATCAAACGCAGCACCTGCTCTGGCGAATCGAACAAGGCGTTCTCGCAGGCACTCATCCAAGCTGGGCAATCGTGCAGATTGGCGTGAACAACCTGAACCACGGTTTCACCCCGGAACAAACAGCAGGAGGAGTTGCGGAAATCGTCAGGCGGTTGCGCGAGCAATTGCCGGAAACTCAGGTTGTTATTTTGGCAATCCTACCGACGACAGAACACGCGTCCGATCCGATGCGCGCTCTGGTCAGCGAGACGAACTCCCTTTTGGCCCTTCAACAAATTCGTGGTCAAGTCGCCTTCGCGGACCTCGGACCCTCAATGCTCGATCAGAAGGGTGCGATCTCGCCGGACAACATTGCGGACCTTCTCCACCCTACCGAAGCGGGCTACGCACTGCTGAGTGCGGGCCTCGAGCGCTTTCTTGCGGCTGAGGCGAAGCGGAACACCAAATCGCCCTCGATTAAAGAAGGCGGCGCCCACCCCGGCGCGGAAAAATAAAAGCCCTCGGCAAAAGCCCGATACCCTGCGTCGGGCCATGGAAATCAGGGCCGAATATCGGTACCCCTGTGGCATATGTGTCGTTACCTAGCGTTCCTCGGCCTGTTGCTTGCGGCTTGCGCAGAATCGAGCACAGAGCCAGACGACCCCTCCGACGTGAAGCTCGGCGAACCGAGTGACGACATCGATCCCGAGATCATCGGTGCGGCTGTTCGCACCAACTCGGCCCATTTCCAAATGTGTTACGAGGAAGGGCGTCAAGCGAACCCCGAATTGGCAGGCCGAATCGAGGTGCGATTCTCCATCAACCCCGATGGAACCGTCGGACAAGCAATGGCGGCCGAGACGAGCCTGCCTACGCAAGTGACGAAATGCGTGATCCACGCCTTCTACAAGCTTCAGCTGCCCCGCCAAGAAGCAGCCATCATCGCGCAGTACCCGATGTTCTTTCAGCCGAGCTGATCGACATCGAGCGAACGCGACGACCTGCTCAGCCCTGAAAACTCGCGGACCCTCGGGCTGCCCGCCCGAGCCGCTCGAGGGATGCGACAGAGCGCGCTGCATCCGGTCCAGCGCGGGCTGCGGGCTGGGCTTCGGGAGCCCCAAAGGCCATGAAGAAAGACCACAAAGGGCACAAAAAGAAAAAGGGACCAAGATGGGTATCTTGGTCCCTGTAATTAGCCCGGCGGCGTCCTACTCTCCCACATGGATTCCCCATGCAGTACCATCGGCTCTGAAGAGCTTAACTTCCGAGTTCGGGATGGGATCGGGTGTGGCCTCTTCGACAAAACCACCGGAAAATTTTGGGCGCGTCCTGCGACCGCTGAGCTGCGTGGTTGCGGAGGAACTAGTCTCCGGCCATCGCGCTCGCGTCACTGTTAGCTGCAGTTCACAGAGTCTTTCGACTCTACAGTGTGAATTGTGCTGGCGATTCTCCTGAATCGCTCGCCCGATTCTGGGCGTGAGTCTCAATGTTTGCCTTAGAAAGTACGGTAAAGCCACACGACCGATTAGTACTGGTTAGCTCCGTGCCTCGCAGCACTTCCACAC
>DATAHU010000201.1:0-13888 GCA_036263015.1 Polyangiaceae bacterium
CACCTTCGCTGCACAACGTCAAGCGAAGTCGCCCATTGCGCCCCCTGCCGGAACGCTCCGAGTTCAAGCACGCTCCGCACGACTGCAGGCCAACCGCCCCCGGGCGACGCAGCCAACTGGATGGGCCATGAAGGCCCTCAATCCAATCTTAAGGCTGCTTGCGACTACCGCCGCGCTTTGAGCTCGACGGCAAGCGCGAGCACGACCTCCCATTGACCGGCAGCGCTCGCCCGTTCGAGCGCTAGAGCGAGCGCCTCGGAGACGGCGTTATCCTGTGCCACCCCCTTCTCGGAGCCGTGCCATGGTGCAGCCGAGAGTGGCACGGGGTGCTTTTTCGTGTCGTCTCCTGCACACGATCCAGCCGTTTTCCCGTGGTCGTGCACCGTCGTGAACCCCCGTGGCGTTTTTCTAATCCTCGGGTCGCAGGTTCGAATCCTGCCGGGCGCGCAAACCCAGCTTTGCTGGGGTTGCGAGCCCCGGCAGGTTTCCACGAGTCGCGCGGACCAATGGCCCCCAACGGGGGCCTTGGGCCTCCCTCCGTTCGACGAATCCTGCCTCCGCGCTAACACGCCGTTGCTGCGTTGCGAGCCTCGGCAGGTTTCCACGAGTCGCGCGGACCAATGGCCCCTAACAGGGGCCTTGGGCCTCCCTCGGTTCGACGAATCCTGCCTCTGCGCTAACACGCCGTTGCCAGGTTGCGACCCCCGGCTGCGTTCCACACGAGTCGCTCGGACCAATGGCCCCTAACAGGGGCCTTGGGCCTCCCTCCGTTCGACGAATCCTGACGCCCAGCCGCGTGGGGCTTTCCAAGCGCTTTCAGAAAGGGTGCAACCCTCGCCCCGGGGGGCGCTAGATGACCGACAAACCTACTTTCCCACGAACGTCGTGACCGTCGACGCCCCCAACTCGGCAGTGAAGCTGCCGTTGCTCACGGGCACCGCGGACTGCGCCTCCAGGTCATCGCTCGCCGACGTAACCCAGGGCGTGAGCGAAGAGGGTACGGCTCCGCCCGCGATGCCGATCGGCAAGCTGGTGTCCGCGCCCTTGTTGATGGCCACGACGACCACCGTACCGTCCGGGCCAGAGTACGCCGAGAGCAGCACGTCCGTGGGCACGGCGCCCCTGATTTCGACCCGAGAGTAGCCGGGGCGGACGAACTTGCTGTAGTTGCCCATCGTGTAGTGGCGCTTCGTATCGGTTGAGCCGAGGAACAGTCCCTCGTTGTCGTTGCTGGTCGTGTACCACCAGTACAGCCAAGCCGATGCCTCACCCACGACGAGCGCCGAATGGATCCAGCCCGCGACGGCGATGCCATTGGCGATGTCACTGCTCGGGCCTTGTTCCGGCCACCATTTCACGCCGGACATTTCCGTCTCCCAGATCTCCTTCTTGGCAACCGTTACGTCTTCGGGCCATGGGTAGGCCTGCTGCGAGTCGTACTCGTGAGTGCCAATGATGTCGAACGCCGCCCACGCTGCTGCGTCTTGCGCGAGGTAGTGCCCATAGTCGTAGCCACCCCCGGTGTCGCAATCGGGGTTGTCCGGTGGGAAACCGCACTTCAGTGGGTCAGAGCTGTTCTTGCCACCGGGGTTGGGGCCCGCAGACTCATTGGACCAGAGGTGATTCCATTCCGACGCTTCCGGCGCGATGACCTTGATGCCCGCCTCTTGGAGTTTCGGGCCCGCGACCTTCACGAACTCGACTAGTTCGTTCGCCGTGTACAGCATCGTCGGGTAGTTGCCATTGCACGGATCCATCGTGCCGCACGACGCGAAGTCGGGCTCGTTCACGATCGACATCGCGTACAAATTGTGAGCCGTCCCGAAGTCTGCCATCGTCGTCGCCCAAGACTCGTAGCAACTGGTCTTCAAGTGGCCGCCATCGTTCTCGCTGTTGTTGTCCTTGCAGTTCGCGGGCGCGGACCAACACGAGCCGATGATCTTGCTGTCGCTGATACCGTTCACCATGTCCACATCAGCAGACTGAACCCGGTCGTTGTAGAAGTTGCCGCCCGAGTTCATGCCGACACGCAAGATCGTCAGTCCGATGTCATCCTCGACGTCGAACAGGCTCGCGGGCAGCGTCTGGGACGCGTAGGTATCGTTGATGCCGAACCCTTGGATCGTTTGGCGCGTACGATCGAGCGCGACGGTCACTGGCCCCGTGTCGGTTGCGCCATCTACGCCCCCGGTGCCCATGTTCTGTCCGCCCTGCTCGCCTGAATCCGCTCCGCCCTGCCCACCGACGCCCACTCCCCCACGGCCGCCGGCGCTTTGGCCGCCGGCGCCGGACGGGGACGTGCCCCCTGCGCCGATGGTTGGAGTTCCGCCAAGTGTAGCCGGCGGCGCGACGCTGCTGGTGGCGCTACCCCCAAGCTGCGGCTCGCTGCCTGGTGTGGGAGGAGCGGTAGGCTGACCCTGAGAGGTGTCGCCGCCGCTCGGGATTCCGGCCCCGCTCGGCGGGGGTCCCGCCACGTCGCTCGGACCGACGGAGCCGCCGACGGGGACAGCACCGCCTCCAGGTCCGGGCGCAACGGGCCCGACCGAAGGTCCAGGTGCTTGCGTGCCAGTGTCAGGAACATCCTGATCGGCTTTTTCGGTGGACCCCGTGCAGCCAGCAAAAGCCAGCAGGGTCCAGGCGACAGAAGTGGATTTCAGATTCATCGAGTCGAGTCCCCGTCTCGGGTTGCAAAGTGCGACGGGGCGCGCTCGCAGCATCCCGCACTGTGTAGTGCTCATTGGTTGACGGATCCGTCGAGGTAAACGCTAACCTGCGCGAACAGGTCGTCGCCGGTATGATTCGACGGCGCGATGCCGGACCGCAGATCTGGATGGGTATGGCATTCTCGACGTGGTGGTTCTGAACGGCAGCCCAGACTCGAGCTTGGTGCCCGGTCTGGGTGGCGGCACTTTCGGGGGGCCGTTCCACAAGGTAGCGGATCGCTCGCCGAGGCCGTGGCCCTGCGGCGTCGCCGCAGGACATCCCGAGATCGCGGACATTACTGGTGACGGCGCGCCACACTTGGTGACCGGGGGATCCCGAAGGGCGCGCCAACAAGCGTCAGCAACTAGCGGAGGTAGCGTTGGAGCTGCGGTTGGCGATCTAGGTCTTTGAAGTCGAGCTTTTGACCGAGCCACTTGAGCGCTTCGCGATTGTCTCGAAACACCCGATTTGGAAAGCGCGCGCCGGCAATCAGGTTGATCGCCGTCACGACGCTGCGCACGATGGTCGCCTTGAACCCGTCTGCTTCGTACGCGATCGCTGCGGCGCGTAAGCAACGTTCGTGGTCCGTGAGCGCTTTGCTCATCGCATTGCGCGCTGCGGGCGACGTGCTTACGTCGGCCTCGTTTTCGATGATCGTCAAAAAGCCGAAACCCTTTTCCGCGTGAGCTTCACTCAACCTCGCGAAAACTCGGGCGACGCTCTCGACGCCCTCAACCGAGATTCGTTCATGCCAAACCAACACCGCGAATGGCCCAACAGCGAACGTGCTGTAGTGCAGTTTCTGCGCGACGTGAGACTCTGTCTGCGTGTGCATCGTTCGCCCCTGTCCTCAATGCCACGCTCCAGTACGGCGCAATTCGGAGCTACGAAAGTCCGCCTGTTTACTTCGGACCCAACGTGTGGGGGACACCGTCGCACCGCGGCGCCGAGGGTGAGATTGCTCCACTCAGCGACGACAAACCAGGTCACCCGAGTTCCACGTTGCCCGGCACCACGCTCACGTGCGGCGATCGCAACTCTCGCGCAACAGCTCCGTCAGCGAGTGCACCGAGCTTCGCCAATTGAGTCGCTGTTCGTATTCCGCGAACGCCCTTTGCGAGAGCTCCATGTAGTGCTCAGAGTTGGCGACTAGCGCACTGGCCGCTTGTGCAAAGGCTTCGGGTGAACTTCCCGCTGGCAATGCCAGCCCGTTCACGTTTTGCCGCACGTAGTCAACAGTGCCACCGGTAGCGTAAGTCAGGATCGGAAGACCGAATGCCGAAGCCTCACAGAACACGATGCCTGCCGCTTCGGCTTTCGTGGGCAAGATGAACAAGTCGCTTTGCCGGTACAACTCGGTGAGTTGCTCGAGACCCGACGTAGTCGAGCGGTCGACGAAGCCGAGGTCTTCCACGAAATCCGGCAATGCGCGCGGGGCCTTGCACCCGACGAGCTTGAGCCGTGCCGGCGTGCCTCGCTGGTTCAGTAGGCGCACCGCTTCCACCGCCACCTCGCCACCCTTGCGCTCCCAAGACACACCGACGAACAACAAAGTGAGTTGACGCTGCATGCGCGAGAGTCTCGCGCTCGTCATCTCTGTGATTGCCGGGGCAGCGTGAGAGACCGGCAAGTTCGAACCGAAAGGGAGAACGCGGATCTTGTCAGAGCGCGTCAGACGCGCCGCCTGTTCCGCAGCCCAACTCGATGCGTACACCGCAAACGTCGCGCGCTCGAGCGCTTGCCGTTCTTGGCGCTTGGCGAGCCAATCGTCGAGGCGACCCACTTTGACTCCGTAATAGTCGCGGTACCCGTGCCAGACGGCGTCGGTCCAGAACACCACCGGCTGCCGACATCGAAGCCAAGTGATGGGGATCGAACTGGGTGCGAACACGACGTCGACGGGATTGGCATCGAGCCGTTTACGAATCTGGCGCGCGAAGCTCCACAGCGCTGCGGGGTGTCGATCACTGAGGGCGCTCTTGCCACGTAACTTGCCGATCACTCGCTGAGGCAACAACAAGTGGCGGTACGCGCGACTCAGCGGACTCAGCTTCACGAGCTCCACCGGTTCCTGTTCGAGGTGTTTCCAGATCGATCTTGGAATCCCAGACCACAGATTGATTTGGTCGAGGTCATCGACTGAAACGAAACCGATTCGCAGAGGCCGCATCGTGCGCAAGCGAGTCTAGCAGGCCGTTTGAAAAAGCAGCCTGCCAATGCAAAGGACCGATCGCCCTCGAGCCGCGTGGGCGGTCCCAAGGGCTGTCGTACCCCCGGTGCTCCAACTGCTTGTGGAGCAATCGACGGTATGGCAGGGGAGATGCCATGTCTCCTTCCCCGCTGTTCGAGCCTCTCAAGTTGCGCGAAGTGACGCTCAGAAATCGTATCGTCGTCTCTCCGATGTGCCAGTACTCGGCTGACAACGGCCACGCCAACAACTGGCAATTGGTGCACTTGGGCAGCCGCGCCGTTGGGGGTGCTGGCGCTGTGTTTACAGAGGCAACCGCCGTCAGCGCGGCCGGGCGCATCTCACCCGGCTGCACTGGGATCTGGCTCGACTCGCACGTCGAGGCTTGGGCGCCCTGCGCGCGCTTCATCCGCGAGCAAGGCGCTGCCGCTGGCATTCAGTTGGCCCACGCCGGCCGCAAGGCGAGCACCCAAATCCCGTGGCTGGGCACCCACGCTTTGACGCCAGAGCAAGGCGGATGGCGTCCGATCTTCGCGCCCAGCGCGGTTGCATTCGACGAACGCTCCCCGACGCCCGAGGCGATGTCGGAGGCACAGATCGACCAGCTCATCCTCGACTACAAGTCTGCGGCGAGCCGTTCGTTGGCGGCTGGGTTCGACGTCGTCGAGGTGCACGCCGCGCACGGCTACTTGCTGCACGAGTTCTTGTCGCCGCTCTCGAATCAGCGCACAGATAGCTACGGCGGATCGTTCGAGAATCGGATTCGACTGTTGAAACGAGTGATCGCGTCCGTACGTGAGGTGTGGCCGGAACGCTTGCCGCTATGGCTGCGCATCTCGGCTAGCGATTGGACGCCGGGGGGCTGGGATCTCGATCAATCCTGTGCACTCGCCACGGCGTTGGTTGGCTCGGGCGTCGATCTGATCGACGTATCGAGCGGGGGTTTGATTCCAGGAGTCGCAATCCCGATGGGCAGCGGCTATCAAACTCCCTTCGCGGCGGAGATTCGTCGCCAAAGCGGGCTGATGACGGGCGCAGTCGGTCTCATCACTGGCGCTGAACAAGCCGACCACATCGTGCGCACGGGGCAAGCCGACGTCGTATTGCTGGCACGCGAAATGCTGCGCGACCCGTATTTTCCGCGTCGCGCAGCGCGTGCACTTGGCGCAACCATAGCACCGCCAAAACAATACGGTCGCGCCTGGTAGCTCGTTCACCTATTAGAGCAACTTTGGCACGCGTCACTCGGGTTGTTGAGCCTTGCGACGGCGCGCACACGCGGCCAGCATTGCTGCGCCACCCAAGATGACGACGGCGCTCGAGGTGCTCGCCGCGCGACTCAATTCCGGTGCGGCCACCGATGCGGCTGCAGGCGCGGAGAAAGGCGGCGGGTGTGGAGCAGGAGCAAATGGCGCTCTGGGCGGGGGCGGTGGAACGCCCGGGTGGGCCCCAGGGTGGCCCCAGGCGACCGGACGGGCGCGGGGATATTGACCCCATGGCGTCGAGCCATATTCGGGGCGTGCCCATGCTTGACCCTCGGCAGCGAGCCACGCGCTTGCGCCGGTGAGCCCCGCAACGAAGAACAGCGACTTTACGAATATCGAGGACATGCCCCGATGAGTTGCAACAACGATGCCCGAGGTCTGGCCAAGGGCGTGACTCGACGTTCATGAGGTATAGAGCCGGAGAATCACACCGTTCAGCACCGTTCGACAGTGTTCCACCCAATACCCAAACAGAGTGTTGTCCCGATGCATCTTGCCCTGACGTGGCGAATCGTCGCGAAGGAGCGTGCGCTGCGCTAGACTCGATCGCGCATGTCGCTTCCAACCATTGCGGCGCACGGGATGCGCTGGAGTTCTGCGCTGCGTGGCGTATTTGCCGTGTCAGGGTTGTTGTGCACGGGCTGCTTCGGGCCGTTGGACGTTCTCGGTGGCGAGGAAACGGTAACCGAACACCTCGAATACCGCATCGAAGACGACGACCCCAACGCAAAAAAGCCTCAGTACGACTCTGGGCGCACCGTCACCGAATCGTTCGACGACTGCAACGTGGTGCTCAACAAGTCGGCCAGCGTTACGAAGTTATCGATTCTGCCCCCTGACGGCCAAGCGACAGACATCAAGGACACGTTGTTCCCAGACCGAATCGCTGCGATGAACGCGGTAGACCCGGAGCGATACCACCCAAGCTTGGGCTTCGTGCCGACGATGGAGATGGTCAATGGTGCGTTGAAGCCCTTCAACGATGGCCTGTACGCGGCGGTCGAGCTGCTTGCGGAAGAAAGCTCGCTCGACAAAAAGGGTCTGTTTCGTGAATTGCTGGCTGAGCTCGTGAGTCGCGGCACTGAGCCCGCCCCACTTGGACCCGCCGCCCTCAGTGCAGCCAGCGTGTTTTCTGCGGCAGGTGAACTAGCCGGAGAAACGCCCCTTGCCCCCGACGACGTGATTGCCGAAGGTCACACAAGGCTGACGGCGTTCCTCGACGATTCCGTCCACTCGAAGCCAATTGGCTTTTATACGTGGTCGACGCCTCTGCAAACGATCTTCCGGCGCGATCGCTTCCTGCAGCAGTACGGCACTGCAAGCGACGACTCTGCATTCGCGGCAACGGCGTTCGCGCTACAACAACGCCCAGATCTACAGACGCGTTACCGCGCGCTGATCGATTTCTACGCGAAGCTCACGAGTGCGCCAGCGGCAGACTCGCCGCTCGAGCTGCTCGATCAGCTCCCCCCGAAGTCGTCGATCGACGACGTGGCCGTTCCGGAGCGGCGCGCCTACGTGCCAGCGGCAGGCAGCCCCGAGCAGCGCTTGTTCGAGAGCTTGGACAACCAGGGTAACTTGCTCGAACAACTGATATCAGGGATCCAAGATGGTTCCATCGATCTGACCCCAACCCTCAAGTCTGGGTTCTACGACTATCAGTTGTACGCGTTGGAAACGCTCTTGGCCCCCGACCGAGCTCCCGAAACGTCGCACTTGTTCTTGACCCGCGAATACAAACTGAAGCTGATCGATACGTTCAAATCGATCTTGATCCAAGATCGAGAGACGCACGTGAAGAGTCTCGCGCTCTCGGAGTCGGGGTCGGCAGTGGCGTACGAGCACATCGCTGTGGATGGCTACCCGCTGCTGAAGCTCGAGCCGTTTCCGACGTTCTATCTGCGCAGCGCCCGAGCATATCGTTTCGTGGCCGGCATCCTGGAAGCAGTGTTTGGCAAGGAGACACTACAAAATACATCGCGTCTGCTCGAAGACGGCACTCGCGCAACACTCAGCCTAGCGGATGAACTGGATGCCAAAACGCGACTGCTCTACGGGTTGTCGCAGCTCAGCAGTGACGTGCTCGGAGCCGAGTCTCAAATCACCGACGACGAGTTCGACGCCTACCCACTCGATTCGATGCGAGAAGAGGCCGAAAGCTGGCTGAGCGGAATATACGACGACACGGATATCGCTCGCGATCCTCGCGTCGCGCTCCCGGTGGCGATCACCGAAGAAGAGACCGTCTATTGGGCAGTCGCCGGCGTGAAAGTCGTGCGGGTTCGAGCGAACTTCCTCGAGGGTCACGAGCCAAAAATCGTCAAAGGCAAAGCTTGCCTGACCGGCAAGTGGGTCTCCGCGGATGGTTTGTACCTCGTGGAAGCCAGCTTCGAAGCCCGACTGCCGCGTGACGTGGCCCCTCCCACTCGTAAGGAATTCCGAAAACTCTGCGATCGCTACGATACGCTGGCGGAGGTTCAGAAGGCGTTTTCTTCCCTCAAATGAAAAACCTCACTGCGCTAGCGTTCGTGCCCTCGTTAACTCGCTGCGCAACGATTTGCTTGGCTCTCGTACTATCGAGTTGCGGGTATTCTGCGTTTCAGAATGCGCGAACGGTGCCGCGAGGTCACTTCGGCGGCTCGACGGGGTTATCGATTGTGAACAATGCCTTCGCCTCTGCGGAGGGCCGCGGCGGGTTCGATCGCCTCGGAATCGACACCAACGCGAGGCTCGGGTTGACGGACCACATGGATCTCGGATTCGCGCCGTTCCAACTGTCGGGTCTGCGCGCCGACTTCAAGTACAACGTGTTGCCGAGGAGCGCGCGCCTCGCGGTGGCCCCTCACCTTGGTGCGGGTTACGCCGTTTGGAACGAGGTATCGGTCCTGCAAGGCGGCCTCTATGCGAACTACCGAATCCTGCCCCAGGTCGATCCCTACATCGGCATTGGCTACTCGGACTACTTCGTCGGAGATTATCTAGCGGATTACTCGGACCCAAAGCATCCCATAGCGCACAGCGGCGCGGGTGACGGAGTGCTCGAAGCGACGCTCGGATTCGCGCTATTTGGCAGCCCATCGAGCGAGTCTCGCACCCGCTTCCTGATCGAGGTCACGCATTGGTTCTTGCTGAACGACGACCCTGGCGATCACTACGCCTTCTTACCGAACACCATCTTGGGGCTCGGTATTCAGTACTGACCGCCAGGCTCTGTTCACTCCATCCCCGCCCTCAGGCACTAGCAGACAAGCCGCCGTCGACCGGGATCTCGGCGCCGGTGATGAACGACGCATCGTTGCCCGCTAGAAACAACACGAGCGATGCCACTTCGTCGGCTTCACCGAAGCGCCCGAGCGGAATCTTCGCCCGGAACATCTCGTACGAAGCCTTGGCCACGGCTTCGGGTAAGCCGAATTTCGCTTGAATCGCGGTGTGAATCAGCCCCGGCGAAATCGCGTTGACGCGAATACGGCGCGGCGCGAGCTCAACCGCCAACGACTTTGCGAACGAGACCAACGCGCCCTTGGTCGCCGAGTAGACCGAGAAGTTCGGGGTGCCTCTGCCGGCCGAGATCGACGCGTTGAGGATGATCGATGCTCCGTCGTTGAGCACGGGTGAAAGGGCTCGTAAACCCATGACCACTCCCTTGACGTTGGTGTCCATCTCTTCATCGAAGGCAGTTTCGTCCAACATGGATAGCGGCCCGAGTCGCGCGACGCCTGCGTTCATGAACGCCACATCGAGTCCGCCGTAACGATCCTGAATGCTGCGAGCGAAGGCCGCGCCGTCTTCGACGCGCTTCGAATCCCAACGCGCGACCATCACGTTCGGCCCCAGTTCGGCACGTGTGCGTTCGAGCCGCGCTTCGTCTTGGCCCGTCACGATCACTTTCGCGCCCTGCGCCACGAAGCGCTCAGCGCTCGCTCGCCCGATTCCGGTCGTGCCACCGGTGATCAGCACGACTTTGCCCTCGAGCGATCCTCTTCCGCTCAGCTTCTGTTCATTGCTTGGCATCTGACGTTCCTTTCTTGTTTGTTTAGTCAATAATTGGGCGGCACTTTGAGCCTTGGCCGTTGGGGTCGAGGCTCAGCCGAGCAGAGCGCGCGCAACGTCGAGCACGGAGCGAACGTAGCTGCGCTCTTGATTGACGCGCGCCATCACGCTCAGGCCTTGGCTCAACGTCAAGAGCACACGCGCTGTAGCGCGCGGCTGCACGCTCGAAGACACTTCACCGGCCTCGACGGCGCGTCTCAAGGCGCGTTCGAGCGCGTTCTCCAGAAATGTCAGCTTGCGGCTCAAGAACGCATTCATCCGCTCATCGCTCGCGGCACTGTCGATCGCGCGATCGACGAGGCACCCCTGAAACAGCGGAGAGCAGACGTAGTCTTCCCAACTCTGCAGCAAGCGATCGATGTTGCCACGCGCTGAACCTGGCGCGTCGAGTAGATCGACCATCGGTTGCAAGACGCGCGCAAAATAGAACTCCACCACTTGCGAGAACAACGCATGCTTGTCGCCGAACGCCGCGTAGAGACTCTGGCGCCCAGCGCCGGTAGCTTGCTCCAAATCGGCAAGCGACGTCTCCGTGAAGCCCTTCTTCCAAAACACGAGCATCGCCTTTTCGAGGGCGACGTTGGTGTCGAATTCACGCGGACGTCCGGGCATCGCAGGTGGGCTACCCTAGCAATATGCACTGTGTAGTCAACAATTAATTCGGCCTCGCGGGCAAGCTGCCGCGTCGACGGTTACGGCGAAAGCATCTCGGGGGTCAGACCAAACGCAGCGAGCCACTCAGCGGTCGGCGCGATCAGACGCCGCTCACTCAAATCGAACAGACCGACCTTGAAGCTCGCTTCGCACGCGAGTTTGCCGTCAGGGGTCTTGATGACTTGAGTCACGAGGGCAATCTTGCGCTCGTACGACTCGATCCAGCTCTCGATGCGAATCTGCTCCCGGAGGCGCAACTCGCGGGCAAAGCGCAGCGTGCACTCCAAGATGGTTGGTCCCTTGCGGGTCTCTTGCACGCGCGCGAGGCTATAACCGCCACGGGTGATCCAGTCCCACCGAGCTTCTTCCAGCAGCTCCAAGTATACGGCGTTGTTGACGTGCCCAAACGTATCCAGATGGTGTTCCAGGATCTGGATCGTGTACTCGTGCGGAGCCCCAAGCATGAGTCCCTCATGCGGCAGTTAGCGGCGCTCGGCAAGGGCGGTGATGCTAGGTGCCGCTTTCAGGCATGAGTCCGAAGCTGCAGGAGATTGCTCAAGCGCTGCTTGGGTGCGACTAGATCGGCCAAGGTGTAACGATCCAGCTCCGTCAGGAAGCTGTTCGTGGCCTCGCGCAGGATGCCCTTGAGGCGACACGCGCCCACGATGACGCAAGGATTCGTGTCGGGGCGCAAGCACTCGACCAAACCCAGTTCGGTCTCGAGTTCGCGCACCAACTTGCCGAGTCGAATGGCCGAGGGGTCGACTGCGAGTTCTATACCCCCGCTCTTGCCGCGCAGCGTCTTGACGTAGTTCAGCTCTGCGAGTCGCTGCACGACTTTGACCAGATGATTGTTCGATATCCCGTACGCAGAGCTGATCTCTTTCACGGTCGTGCGCCCAGGCGCGCAGATCGCGAGCCCAATCAAGGCGCGCAGTGCGAAATCGGTGTAGTTGGTCAGCTGCATCAGAGGCCCCCGAGCTCATCACCCGCTCACGGAATGCGCTCTCGCCGACCGCGACGGCCGTTCACGCGGGCCGCGCCGCCGGAGCGACGAACGCATCGGCGTGAATCCTAGACAGGGGCAACCCCGCCAGGAAGACTTTCTTGCGCAAGCGCTGCACAAACTCGGGATGCCCGCACAAGTACAGGCGCTGCTCGGTCGTGATGGCGTCGAGCACCAGCTCTTCGAGCGGGCGAACGATGATGCTTGGATGCTCGGGCGGCACGCTTCCGACTCCGTCTTCGCGCAATACACTGCCCACCAGCCTCAGGTTCGAGCTCTCGCGCTGCAAACCGGTCAAGGCGTTCCAACAGTACAGCCCAGCCCGGTTCACAGCGCCATGATACAAGCTGATGGCGCCCCGGTGACCCGCGCGCAGCGCCGCGCGCAGGACCCCCAACAAGGGCGCGAGACCCGTCCCAGTGCCGGCCAAGAGCAACGGCCGTTCTTGTTCACCTGCAACATACACGCAATCGCCGAAGGGGCCGACCACGCGCACAGCGGACCCGAGCGCACCCACTAGCCACTGGCTCATTTGTCCGCCGGCAAGCAACGCCACATGCAACTCGATCGTCGAATCCTCCGGCAACGAAGCGATGGAGTACGGACGCATCAAGCCATCTGCGGGCCGAATCAGTTGCAAGTACTGCCCAGCCTCGAAGCGCAAGCCTTCCGGCCGCTGCAAGAGCACGCGCAACACGTTTTCGCTGGCTCGGTCTACATGCACGACGCGCGTCTCGAACTCGGCAGTGACCTCGGCGGGCGTCAGGTGCAATTCAGTGTCGGGCTGGCACACGCAAGACAGAAACAGTCCGCGCTGTTTCCACGATTCCTTGAGACCACGCTGCGCAACCGCGGGGACGTCGCCGCTCTGTGCTCGTAGCACGCAACTCTGGCACACACCCGCGCGGCAAAAGGAAGGGATGCGATGTCCCGCACGCTCGAGACATTCGAGAACGCTCTCATCGGGCAGGAGCTCGAAGCGCCCGCCCGCATAGTTGATCAGTGTCACGATTACCCTGGGGTCACGATTATCTGTTCAAGACGTCGTTCTTTACGCTCATGGCGATGCTTGCCGCCTTGCCAATCAAGGCATCGGACACGCCGAGTTCTTTGAGCGTTGCCCCCAAGTGCGTCATCACGCGATCGAAGTCGGACTCTTTCAGCTTCAGCCGGGCGTGTGCGGCGCGCATGTCCTTGCCCGAATAGCGGTTGGGCCCGCCAAACGCGACTGTGAGAAAGGCCTTCTGCTTGGCGCGCTGCGCGTCCATGTCGGTGGTCTCGAAGTAGTGGCTGATCTCATCGTCGGAGAGGACTTTCCGATAGAAGATGTCAACGGCGGCATCGACCGCAGGATCGCCACCCAGCTGCTCATACAGGCTTTGCTCGGACATGATTTCCTCTGGTTGTCGTGGGCGTGCTCGTCGACGCCGCTTAATTGGTATTTGAAGTACTACTTTTGATCCAGCAGGCAAGTCAAGCGTCTCGAGCTCGCAGTTCGGGAACCGCGCTCGGGAGTTGAGCTTACGTTCGGACGGTGAGATCAGCGTTTCGGACAGATTGCCGCGACGCTCGCTCGAGTCACTCGAAGTAGAAGACGCTCACGTCGTCACCTGCGCCGCCACCTTGGTGCGTCGCACCGCCCGGCAGGTAAATGCGATCGCCGATGGTCGCAGCGCCGTAGCCGTGACGAGGAGACGCCATGGGCGGTAAGTCTTCCCAACTGTCAGTCAGAGGATCGTACGCATTGATGTTCGGGAACACGCCGCTATCGGCGTCCTCGTTGCCTTCACCGCCGAACACGATGAAGCGCCCCGCGAGAACCGCGCCAGCAAGGCCACCGCGCGGCGGAGCCAACGACTTCTTCTGGGTCCAGGTCATCGCTGCGGGATCGTATGCCCAAGTCTTCTCTTCGATGCCGGTGATGCCGTCGGCACGCCCCCCAGCGACGTAAACGATGCCGTCGATAGCGCCGGCGGCGCAGTGTTCACGCCGCTCGGGCAAGTTGGGCAACGTTTCCCA
>DATAHU010000202.1:0-32901 GCA_036263015.1 Polyangiaceae bacterium
CCGTTCGATTCGTGAGCCTCCGAACAGGCCAGGGCGTAACAGGCGAGCAACACGTGTAGGGCTGGCTTCACTCGACGAGTGTGCTGGACCCTCCAGGGCCGCGCAATCGGGCTGAGCACGGCCGTCTGCTGGACCCGGACATTTCTGACACTGGAAAATCGGGTCTCGTTACGCCACCCTGAGCGGCCGTGGGATCCGTCGTTTCGAACAAACGCGTATTGTCCGCGCTCGGACTCGTCGCATTGTCCGCGTTTTCGGCATGCCGCGGCTCAGCTCCGCAGGATTCGAGCTCGTCGCACTGGGTATCCTGCAAGACGCAGGCTGACTGTCGTGGAGTTCCGGGTGCTGAAAGCTGCGACCAAGGTCGTTGCCAGGACGCTCTGGGACGGCCTTTGCCGGCTACGATAGCTGACGCAGGTGAACGAGGGACCGCCGCTGGCGACGACGAGCAGTCGAGGCTTTCGACGGTCAATGGCGATGCTGCAGTGGCCGAGCTTTCCAACACACAAAGCTCGGTGGCGCATCCCATGCCGTCGCAGCTGGATGGCGGGGCCATGGCAATGCCAGCACCTGGCCGTTCACCTTCGGGGGGACCCACACCCACGACCGGAACCAGTGAGCCGAGCGCTCCTTCGCCGACTCTGCGCGACGCCGGCGCCACCAGCGTAGCAATGACGGACGCTGGCGCGCTGGCACCTGCGCTCAGTTCCGACACGGGTGAGCTCACGATCCCGATGCTGCCGCGCGAGACGTACAGCCTGCAAGTGTTGCTCTCCGACGACGGCGTCGATCTGTTGCAGCAGACGCCGCAGACGGTCGCTTTCGCGCTCGGTGACGACTACAACGACCGAGTCGTGGTGGATTTGAAGAGCGCGATGGTCCTGGGGGCCGATGGCAGCTTCTGGACTCAAGACGACGGAGACTTCGAGCTATCTGGGGTGAGCAGTGACGATGCTCGCGTCGAAGCGGAGCTCGTGGACAAGGGGCACTTTGGCTTGCGTGTAAACGAGGCCGTCTCCGCCACGGTAACTCTCGATGGAACCTGGCAGGCCAAAGAAGACGCAGTAGCGCGAACTTGGAGCGCAGAGGTGCCGATCGTCGCAAGCGCGATTGCACAAGCACAGTGGGACGCTTGCACCGAGAGTCCGGCGCTGATCTTGGCGGGAACCGAGCCCATCGCCGCTTACATGCAAGTGTACGACTCGCTCGGGAACGCATTCTCGCCTGCCAATACGCAGGGCGGCAGAGCCATCGATGTCTTCGTGCACGCGACCCCGGGCACGAAGCTGCGCACGCGGGCCGGTCTCGACAACTTGGTCGTCGAGGGAGAGTCGCAAATCGTCGAGCTCTCGACGCCCCTAGGGGCGCTTGCTCAGATCCGCGTCGTAGAGCCCCGCGAGATCGACACCCTGAGCTGGAACTTCTTTCTGTGCGCACCGTGGACGCGCGGCTCGAATCTGGAGTCTGGCGGCTCGTATTCGGGATCGTTCTCGCTCGGCGAGACGGGCAACATCCAACTGTCTCCGACTGCCAGCGTGCAAGGCACGCTCGTTTGCAGCAAACTGCCGGACGCGTTGTTCGACGTGCGTTCGAGCACGCCCGAGGTTTGCTCTTTGACGACGGAGATTTCCTGCCTCTCGGACTCGCACGCGCTCACCAGTGGCGCGCTCGTGCAAGCCACTGGTTCGTGCCAAGTTCAGCTCGTGGCTGGGTCGATGAACGGCGGGTCGGGGTTGCGCGACGAACTCGCCGTCGAGTTCACGGAAACCGCGGCCTCTGGACGCTGACCCAGCGCGCCGATGCCCTAGCGTCGGGTGTCAATCCGCTCAGGGGCAAGTGCCGTTGCAGATACCGAGCTGGCCACTGCATTCGATGGGCTGATCGAGTCCACAAGAGACTTGGACGGTCGTATCGACGTTCGGGTGCTTGATGATGCAGGTTCCCTCACCACAGGTGAGGTTGCAGATGCCGGCGTTCTCACAATCCAAGGTGCAAGTGCCAGTGCCGCTGCATGTCAGTGAGCAGTTCTCGGCCGACGCGCACTGCGCCTTGCAATCGCCTTCACCCTCACAAGTGAA
Organism: Polyangiaceae bacterium; assembly: GCA_036263015.1. Classification (GTDB taxonomy): domain Bacteria; phylum Myxococcota_A; class Polyangia; order Polyangiales; family Polyangiaceae; genus SZUA-265. The sequence continues at coordinate 2,079 of DATAHU010000202.1, forward strand.
CGCAACCTCCGGGCCACTGACCTCGTTGGCAAGGCAGGTGGCGCCCGCATGGCACGCGATGTCCACGACGCTCGACGTGCCCGCTTTGACCGTACAAGTCGAACTGGTTCCGCAACTCGGCTGACAGCTCGAGTCTACGCAGTCGAGGTTGCACGAAGTCAACCCTGCGCAATCACACGTTGGATCGCAGACGTAAGGGCCCGCGTCCGCTGCGGCATCAGCCCCCGAGCCCGCGGGCGAGGTCGATGTAGAGGTGCTCGTGATGACACCAGAATCAGGGGTTGGTTCTGGGTTACCCCCCGAGTCACTGCCCACGATCGACGCGTCGAGCGGCGAGCCCGCGTCGCGCGTATCCGTCACACTCGCGTCGAGGGACGGCGGGATCTCGGTCGACGTTGGCTCGGTTTCCGTGTTGGGTTCGGTGCTGGCATCGACCGCAGGCTCGGTGCTGGTTACCAGATCATCCAAGTGGTCCGTCTGACCTGCGTCGACGGGTTGCGTATTCGATGTGACGTCCGTGTCCGTCGGACTCGATTCATCACTCTGATTGTTCGTCTCGGTGGGATGGTCGGAGACCGCCGCGTCGCCGTCACCACTCGGCTTGTCAGTGACGGGCTGATCGTCCTTGCTCGGCTTGCTGGGCTCGCTCTCCGTACCCGAATCCGGACCGCTCGTGTGCGGCTTGGTCGGTTCGGTCTCGGTATCCGTGGAGGTATCGGTCTTGTCGGTTTTGCTGTCGTCCTTGGTGCCCTTGTCGGACTTGTCCGTCGCAGCATCGTAGTCGCGCGCGACCAGGCGACCTGCGTCACCTTCCAAGTCGATGCCGACGTGCCCACAACTCAAGAGCAGCGCGCCCAGCGTCAGCGCCAAGCCAGTACGCCCCAGGCGGCGGCGCACGCTCGTTCCTTGCCTCGTCGATCCCTGCTTGTTCACTCGCTGCCCTTAGTGCGTGAGACCCGTGCTCGCACGGGTACTCGGAAGGACACCGGTTCGTCCAATTCTGGAAAGCGAACTCGAGCAGCGGCGCTCAGCAAACAAGAACCAAGTGCCGTGGTGGCCAAAGAAGGGGGTTCGACTTTAACCTGGGCCGCGCCCCCAGTCTTCGCAACCGAAAAATGGATGACCGCCTCTGTCGGTTGATTCGCATCGGACATGCTTTGTGAGAAGCACGCTTGAAAGGCCGAGCTCTGCTGTTGAACGGCGCCTGTTAGCTTTTGGGGGCCATTCACTGCGGGCGGTTTGGCGGCCATTGCAGTCGAACCATTTTGGGGCGGCGTGCCCCCTGCCGGTGCGGGGTCCTGCGCGCCGGCTTGGCCCGTGCCGACGCCCGCGCTTGCGAGGGAAGGCAGGCCGTTGTTTTGTGGGTTTTCGGAGCCGGCAATTGGCGCCGCTGTGGGTACGACGTCAGCGCCGGCGCCAGTGTTACCCTGACTAGGCTTCAGGTTATCACCTACGACCACGACCGGGTCGATACCCCCGTTGCGGGAGAGTAACGCCACTGCCGCACCCAGACCCAGTGCGATTAACCCGCCGACGACAATCAAACCCCACAGCAAGCCCTTGAGCTGACCTTGCCCTGTTTGAGGGGGCAGCGCGGGCAACACGTTGGGCGGCACATCCACCCGCACCAAGGATGAACGCCCATCGACGTCGATCATCGTCGGCGCATGCGCGGGCCGCAATGCGCGTTGCTGTAACAGCTTAGCTGATGGCGGTTCGACATCCTGTGAGGGCGCGATCGAGAGGATCTTCTCGAGCGCCGCCTCACGATCCTTGAGCGGCTCGACGCCGAGCTCTGGCAGGCGCTCGAACTCGACCGTGACCAGCGCTTTGAGTTTCTCTGCGACTTCGTCATCGTCGCCTTGGAACGGCCGCAGGGCGCGAGAGAAAGCCAACGCCGATTCGAAGCGCTCTGTGGGATCCTTGGCCAGCGCGCGGGCGATCACCGCATCCAGACCCGAGGATACTTCCGGTCGCGACTGGGATGCTGGCGCCGGCACCTCGTTCACCATGCGCACGAAGGTCTCTGCGATTGAATCCGTTTCGAACGGCGTCTTGCCGGTGATGCTCTCGAGCAAGACGACGGCTGCCGAATATTGATCGGAGCGCGGCGTCGCAGGTTCGGCCTTGACGGTTTCTGGCGCTGCGTAACAGAGCTTGCCGCGGAACGCGCCGGACTTGGTTGCGCCTTCGCCGGCGGGGCCACGCATGCTGGCGATGCCGAAATCCAACAGCTGAACGTAACCTTGCGCGCTGAGCAGGATGTTGTCGGGAGAAACGTCACGATGAACGATCTCGATCTTCTGGCCTTCGGCGCTGCCGAAGTTGTGCGCGTAGTGAAGCGCTTCCAGGACGCGCCGCACGATGTAGATGCAGATGTCCACCGGCAATGGGAACTCTTGGCGCTGGCGATAGTCGAGCCAAGGCGAGAGCGTGTAGCCATGCACGTACTCGAGCACCATGATGTGCGCGCCATCCTCGACCCCGAAGTCGATGATGCCGACGATGCCCGGGTGCCGCAGCTTCGACAGAATCTTGGCTTCGCGGATGAACAGGCGGTTCCCCTCGTCCGTCACGCGAATGTCGCGCTTCATGCGCTTGACTACGACCGGCCGCGTGAAGCCCTCGGCGCCCTCGACACGCGCCAAGTGAACGGTGCCCATGCCGCCTTCACCGAGTAGGCGCATGACCCTGTAGCGTCCGAGCAACAACTTGTTGTCGAGCGGATGCTGTGAGTAGGTCATGGCGTAGCCCTCGGCCGTCGAAGGTAATAGTGTCGGCCGTAGACGGGGTGAGAAAACGAGATCGGAATGGTGTCGCTGCCGCTGACCTCCGCCGAGAAGCGGTATTGCGGATCGACTTCGAGCGGTTTGTCACCGATCGCGACGCTCCAACCCGGCAGCGCCTGACCGCTGAGCGTCACTTGCTCGCCCGGTTGGAAGCCCACCGGCGGATCGGACACGCGTGCCGCGGGCGCCTGCGTGTCGTACACGACTTCGACGGTCGTGGTGCGCGATTGACGCTCGGGCGTGGTGGCGGCACTGAAGGTGATCTTGTGACTGCCGCGCGCCAGTCCCGCAAAGGTGTGATTCGGCGAATGAGTGACGATACGCTTGGCGTCCACGCTGAGCGTATAGCTGCCGGCGCTCGGCGCGGTCGGCCAACTGACGGTCACGTTCGGCAACCGATGCTGATACAAGACCGTGTAACGTCGGCCGTCGGTGACGACACTCGCGGTCGGGGTGAACGTCGGCAATTGCTGCGTGCCCGCGTCCTTCAAGACGCGCACGCTACCTTCCGCAGCGACCTGCTTGGGATTGTCCAAGCAATAGACCTTGTACTGGGTTTGCCCGCGCGGGAACGCCAAGTTGGCTCGGCCTTCGGCCTCGGTCGTCGACTTGCCAGCGACCAAGCGCGCGGGACCTTTACACACGTCCAAACGAAACCCTATCGCAGTCGGAGGATCAGGGTCGTGCACCACGAAGCTTTCGCCCGCGCCAACGACCAAGTCCGCTCGCCCAATCCCGTCACCGACCACCAAGGCGGGGGGCTCTGGCGTTTCGGGTTGGCTGGAGGCCGGAGGCGGCGGGGGAGGGGGAGCACTCGCCGACGGCGCGGGCGGCGTGGGATCGAGCACGATGCCCCCGAAGTCGAGCAGCAACTTGTCGCCTGCGGCACTGCGCCGATTGTTAATCTGGAGGCTACCAAGCTCGACTGCGACGCTCATCCGATCGCCATCGCGCCCGAGCACCACCGAGCTACCTGCGTCGATCTGCAATTCGCCGAACTCCGAAGCGAGCACCACGGCTCCAGCCTCGGTCTGCACCTCGGCCTGCCCGAAGTCGACGTGAACCCCGAGCGCGCCATTGGGCCCTTGGAGTTGAAAACGGATCTGCGATTGGGGGCGCAACTTCAAACGCGCGCCGTTCTTGAGACGGAAAAGAGCTTCCGCGTCGGCAGACGTCTTGGCGCCATCGCCCGCTTCGAACTTGTCGCCAATGCTGGCGCTACGCCAATGCTCGACTTCCGTGCGCTTGTCGCGGTCGGTCTGTCCCGCGAACTGCACGAGCAGCGCCAGCGCGTCGGTGCGCATCCAGCGATAACCAAGCAGCGCCAGCGTCGCGAACAGCACCACAATTGCCGCGATCTGCAGCAGCGTCTTCACGGGCAACCCACTTTGGGTTGGCGTGGGCTTGGGCGAAACAGCGCGATCGCTCATGGACCTGGACCAGTGGACGACATCTCTCGCTACCGAATTAAGCCGATGTTCAAGATCACGACCCCCCGATCGTAGACCTGGATCTTGCGCTGTTGTGGCGAGAAATCCGCGTGTTCGAACTTCACGGTGTAGGTGCCGGGCGCCAATTCGAGCTCGAACGAGCCGTCGGGTTGCACGTCGATGACGACATCTCCCGGACTCACGTGAATTTTGGCCGTGACGGGGTGGCCTTGTAGGTCGAGCACACGGCCGCGGACCTGACCGGCGGGCACGGCGGGGCGCATCACGATCTCGCGGGGTTTGGTGTCGGTGCTTTCGACAGCTACGGTCACGCTGTCGAAACCCGTGCTGGTCGTCACGAGCTCGACCTTGTCCGGATGAGCGCGGTCGTTCGGCACACCGTCGAAGCTGAAGCTGCCGTCGGCGGCGGTCTGCGCGGTGCGCGGTTCTTGGTCTTTCTGCAACAACTTCACTTCGACGTCGGCGAGTGGTCGACCGCCTTCGTCGACCACCGTACCCGAATAAGTCCTGAGCTCGACTGGCGGTGGTGTGGGCTCTGGCTTTGGCAGCACTGGGGCAGTGACGGCCTTGGGCTCTGGCTCTCGTTCGACACGAACAGGCGGCGGAGGCGGCTCGTACTGCCAACTCAGTGTTAGCCCGAAACCAACCCGCGGCTCGATCGGAATCAAGTCAGCGCCCGCGAGCGACGGGGGCCGTTCACTCAGCGACAGCTGAGCCGCCGCCAGCAAGGCCAACCCCGAGCCGAACGGCTGCCTCGCTGCTAACCCGACGTGCCACGGGGATTCGACGAGCTCGGGGCTCTGAGCACCGACCAACGCTTGGCCTGCGATTTCACCGAGCAGTTCGGTGCGAGACGACTGCAAACGATGACTCACGCCGATGCCCCACAAAGCGGCGTTCGAACTGCTCGCGCCCAGAGTCTGCTTGTCGGTGAGGGTCATGCGCGAGGGGGTCGGCACCGCCTCTGCCGTGCGATCCAACATGAAGCCGAGTTCGGCGCTCACCCAAGTTTGCTTGTGGTGCCAGGCAAAGAGGCCGCGCAGCGCTGGCGTCGTGGCCCCGAGCTCAATCGACGGCGCGTTACCACCGATGAAACGCAGATCGAGCTGTGCGCCCCAAGTCAACGCTTCGGTAGCCGATGCAGAGTAACGCGCGAGCAGGCGCGGTTCGCCGTATTCGTTGTTCTCGGCGCCCGAACCGGCCGCGCCCGAGTAGCGATCCCAACGCCCCGCCAAATTTGCGCCGAAGGCCAGCGCGGGCAGCGGCGCGTAACTCATCGCGAGCTGACCGGACATGCGCGAACCGCCACTGACGCCACCGCCCGAATCGATCCAGCCGTAGCCGAGCCCTGCCGCCGCGGCCAGCGGCGCGTTCGAGGGTGTCGGCACCCCGAGATCGACGATTGCCGGAAGCGCTGCGGCGCCGACCCCTGGCGTCGCCAGCGGTGCCGCGGTTGCGGTTTGGGCCCCCGTTGCTGACGCCGCGAGGGTCAGCGCGGCCCCAAGTAGGCCAGAGCAGACGGAGCGCACACCGATCCGCACTTGCCGCACTGCGCAGTGCAAGTTAGCTAAGTACATGCAAAAGTCAGCGTCACCCGCGACGCTTCGAGGAATAGTAACACAGCTATAGCGGGCGTGGCGAAGCCGCGGCATGTGATTTGCTGACGAGCAGTCTACGCTTCGATTCAGTTTCAACCGAGCGATGTCCTCCTCTGTACCCCCAAGCACCACGTTGTGGCCAAGCAGCATGTCGTGGCCGAGCAACACGTTGTGGCTAGTCGACGGCTACAACGTTCTGCACGCGTGCTTGTTGAAACAGCGCGAAGTGCAGTGGTGGCAGCCCGCATATCAGCAGCTCGTCTGCACTTGGTTACGCGCGTTTGCTGCCCAAAACGCGGTTCGCGTGGTCTTCGACTCGAGCGCCACGCGGACGCGCTGGACGCCCGCCGACGATGTTCTCGACGTGCGTCACACAGCTGACGCAGACGAGTTCTTGGTGCAAACAGTCGCGCTGGAAGCACCTTTGCGTCCAGTTTGCATCGTCACCGCGGATCGCGCATTGGCCGATCGCTCGCGTGCGCGCGGCGCGAACTGGCAACGCCCATGGACTTTTCGCGACACGATCTCGAACGCGTCGCCCCCATCCACGGTCCGGGTGAACGATAATCCGTCGGCGCTATGAAGCTTCGGGGGCTGGCTGTACTCGCGAGGTGCCTGCCAGCGTTCGCGACTGCAAGAAACTGCAGCCCCCTGACTCGATGTTCCTAGCTCAACAACTCGAGCAGTTCGTCGCGACCCAGCGCTTGGGCGAGGGCCGTCTCGTCCAACGCGGCCTTGGCGAGTTCGCGCTTGTGAGCTTGTAGCGCGAGGATCTTCTCTTCGACCGTGTCGCGGGCGACCAAGCGATGAAGAAACACGGGTCGCTCCTGTCCGATGCGGTGGGCGCGGTCTGCCGCTTGTTGCTCGACGGCCGGGTTCCACCAGGGATCGAGCAAGAACACGTGATCGGCGGCCGTCAGATTCAAGCCCGTGCCACCGGCTTTCAAGCTGAGCAACAAGACCGGGGGACCCGACGTCGACTGAAACTCGTCGACGACCGCTTGCCGATCGCGCGTGCTGCCATCCAAGCGGGCGTGGCGGATCTTCAAGCCGTCCAACTCGGGTTCGACCAAGTCGAGCAAGCTCGTCCATTGCGAGAAGACCAACGCCTTGTGGCCCTCTTCCGTGATTTGCTCGAGCGCTTCGCACAACGCGCGCAACTTGCTCGAGCCGTGACCGATCGCAGCCTCGACATCGGTCGTTTCAGAATCGACGTCGGACTCGTTCGGGGCTGCTGGCGTCTTCATGCTGCCCGGGATCAACGCCGAATGACACGCCGCTTGGCGCAACCGCAGCAGCGCCTCCAGGGCGCGCATCACGCCACCGCCTTGCTTCAACTCTTGCACGACGTCACGCTGCAGAGCGGCGTGCACGGCCGTGTACAAGGCGCGCTCACCCGGATCGAGATCGCAGTAGATGAACAGATCCGTGCGGGGCGGTAGCTCCGGTGCCACGCTGCGCTTGTCACGGCGTAGGATGAACGGTCGGATGCGTTGCCTGAGCCCACTGGCGACCCGCTGATCGCCCAGGCGAATCGGCTCGGAGTAGCGGCTTTCGAACTCCGAACGGCCTCCCAGCAAGCCGGGATTGGTGAAGTGGAACAAGCTCCACAGTTCGAGCAGGCGGTTTTCGACCGGCGTACCGCTGAGCGCCAAGCGAAAGCGCGCTTTGAGCTGGTACGCCGCGCGCGCGACTTGGCTTTCGGGGTTTTTGATCAACTGGGCCTCGTCGAGCACGACTTGGTCCCAAGTCACGGCGCTCAGGGCTTCGCGATCGAGCCGCAACAACGCGTACGAAGTGATGGTTATGGGTTTACTTGGGTCGAGCGCGCGGTGCTTGCCTTGGTAGATCTGAAATTCGAGCCCAGGTCGGAATTTGCGTAGCTCGTTCGCCCAATTGTACACGACCGACGTGGGACACACGACGAGGCAACGTCCCTCGAGCGTGCAGGCGGCTTGCAAAGTCTTGCCCAAGCCCATGTCGTCCGCGAGCACCGCACCGAGGCCCGCGTGCCGCAGCAAGGAAAGCCAACGCACGCCGTCTTGTTGATAATGGCGCAGGGTCGCGTTGAGGTCCTTCGGCAGCTGGGCTTCGGGCAACGCCCCCGTACCCTTGAGCAGCGCACGAAAGGGTTCGAGCTCGGGCGGTGTGGGAAACTCGAGCAGATCACACAGCTCAGCCAGTGCTGGCAAGGAGTGTGCAGGTGCTTTGGAGAGTTGTTCGCTGGCGCCCATGCGCGCATCGATCACGCGCTCCAGGAGACTCGCGTGTTCGTCGAGCCAGCGCCGCGGGATCGCCGCGAAGCCACCCTCGAGCAGCGGTGCGTAGTTCTGACCGTTGCGCCACGCGCGCAGGACTTGTGCGGGATCGGCGCGCAGTTCCCCTTCGCCTTGGAACAGCAGTTCGAGTTGGCCTTGGACTTTGCCTAGGCGCGGCTCCAAGCGCGTGTCGTTCAGCAACGTCTTTCTCTTGACGCCCTGCAGCTCACCGTTCCAGCCTTCGAGTTTACGCGCGAGCCCGATTGCGGCTTCGCCCGTAAGCCACGTGCGTCCACCGACGTTCAAGCCGAGTTCGTCGCGAGCGCGCGCGATCACGCGCTGTTCGAGTGCTTCGTCGCGAATCGGTATTGGCCCAGAGAGGTGAACGAGGCGTCCGGCGTCGATACGCGCTATCGGAGGATCGCCGTAAACCAGCGTGAGCAGCGCCCCGAGACGCTCTCCATCTTGCGCCACTTGCACCACCGCTCGCGGCCGCTCTTCGCGCGTGAGCGCCGGCAGCTTGTCCGTCTTGCACTCGAGCTTGAAGCTACGCGCGAGCTCCGGCAGCACCTCCGTCACGAGCGTGGCGATGACGTCCTGGGTGTAGAGTTTGCGGCTCGGTAGGGCTTGCCACTTGGCGCCGCTCTTGTGCAGTTCACCTAGCAGGTGTAATCCGGATGCGCTGCGGCCGATGCCCGACGCCACGACTTCGAGCAACCGCGGATCTTTGTCGATCGTGACCTCGAACGCGCCGTCCTTGTCCACGACCTCGGCGTGCGGCAACAAGATCTCGGTCGCGATTTCGATGGGAGCGCCCTCGAACTCGACGTTGCGGGCGCCGGTCAGCAGCTTGATCACCGAAACGCCGAGCTCGGCGTGGAGCGGCCCTCCGACACGTTGTCCCAGCGCGCGATCGACGTCCAAGTCCTGCTGCGATGGGCTCAACGTCACGCCCGCGCTCTGACGCGCGACTGCGCTGGCGAGACTGGTCGTGAGCGCAATCTCGGTGCCGTCGCTCTTAACCAACACTCGCTCGAGCCCCAGCTCTCCGCGTTGGCGCGTCAAACGGTGCACCAAGCGCGCTTCGTGCTTGCCGCCGCTGGGCAACGCTTGGCCCTCGGCATTGGCTTTCTTCAGTGCGATTACGGCCGCGGCCACGTGCTCACAACAGTCGGCCTTGCTGTCACAGTCGCACGCCCACTCGGCGTCTGCGGGGTAAAGCTGAACGGTGTGCGGCACCGCGCGTGTCGGCACTTTGACCCGGCACACGATCTCTTCGTCGTCTTGCGTCTGCCCGCTGACGGCGAGCCGCCGAACCAGTTCAACGGCTCTCGACCAAACTGGCGCGGGACACGCTGCGCGCACGGCCTCGAACAACTCGGAATCAGCCAAGGTTCACCACGTTTTGGGGCTTGCCTCGAAGAAACGCCCGCACGTTCTCACTGGAAATCGCAATTAACCTGCTGCGCGCCTGAACACTCGCCCAAGCCAAGTGCGGAGTGATGATGCAATTGGGCAAACCGAGCAGCGGGTGATCGGCAGGAGGCGGCTCCACGCTCAACACGTCGAGGGCAGCGCCCGAAATCTGGCGCCCTTGCAAAGCGCGTGCGAGCGCGGGTTCGTCGATCAGCGGGCCACGTCCCGTGTTGATCAGCAAGCTGGTCGGTTTCATCCAGCTCAAGCGCTCGGCGTTGATCAGGCCGCGCGTGGCATCAGTCAGTGGGCAGTGGAGCGACAAGATATCCGAGGTCTCCAGCAGCTCTTTCAAGGGCAAACGCTCGACTGCTGGGGCCTCGTTCGTTGCGCTCACACGGCGGCGCTCGCGCTCGAGTGCGACGACTCGCATGCCGAAAGCCGAAGCGATCGCCGCTACGCTCGCGCCGATCGCGCCCAAGCCAACGATGCCGAAGGTCAGGCCGCGGAGCTCGCGAATGGGCCCCAGCCGATAGCTGAACTGTCCGCTGTCTCGCCAGCGCCCGTCCTCGGCCGCGGCGCGGTGCTCTGCCACGCGATTGTTCAACGCGAAGAGCAACGCAAAGACGTGTTCTGCAACGCTCGCCGTGCTGTAACCCGGCACGTTGCTCACCACGACTCCCCGCTTCGTGGCCGTCTCGAGATCGACGACGTTGGTCCCGGTCGCCAGCACGCTGATGAAGCGAAGCTTGGGCAAAGCTTCGAGCACCTTTCGATCGAGCACCACTTTGTTGGTGAGCACCACCGGGGCGTCCGTGCAGCGTTCGATCACTTGTTCGGGCAGCGAGTTATCGAAAACGGATAGCTCGCCCAGTTGGCGGAGCTCGTTCCAATCGAGATCACCCGGATTGGTGGTGGCTGCGTCAACAATCACGATCCCGACTCGATCGTTCGCGCGTTCTGTGTGCCTGAGGTTCACGCGCAGGTTTCCAACGTTGGGGCCCCCCGCGTCGAGCTAGCGTGGCTCGGATCGTAGCGGCGTGGCTCGGAGTTGAACGCGGGTGCGAGCACGGCAGAGCCCGAGCGTTCCAACTTCAGATGACCCGAGGCCTGCAGATCGAGCTGCTCCGCGCTGAGCGGAGTCAGCACACGATCGACGTGTTCCAGGATGCGCGCGCTGTCATCCATGCGCAACGCGGCTTTCATGAACGCCCCCGCGTCGGGTACGGCACGACCTGTCCAACTGAGCAACTCTTTGAGCGGCCCGAGCGGACCTAGCTTCACTTTGGGGAACGCCTCGAGGTAGCGTGCGAAGACGTGGTGCAAGTGCCGAGCGAGGTCATTGCCGTTCGGAGTAAACGGTGTGAGGCCCGCACGCAGCTCCGCGATTTGGCGGAAGATCCAGGGATTGCGCAGCGCGGGCCTGCCGATCATCACCGCATCGCAGCCGGTTTCCGCCTGCATGCGCAGCGCGTCTTCGGCATACCAGACGTCACCATTGCCCACGACGGGGATCTTCAGCGCCTGCTTCAGCGCGCCGATGATGCGCCAATCTGCGGTACCTTGATAAAAATCACAGCGCCGCCGCGGGTGAACGGCGATGAAATCGACGCCGCAGCCCTCGATCAAGCGCGCGGTCTCGACCACGTTGGCGCTGTCGTCGAAGCCGGCGCGTATCTTGGCGGACAACAGCACCGGGGTACTCTTGCGCATTTGGCAGAGCACCTCTTCGAGCAGCTTCGGATTCTTCAGCATCGCCGCGCCTACGCCCTTGCGAACCACGCGCGGCATCGGGCAGCCCAGATTGATGTCGACGACGTCCGCGCCGGCGTCCGCTACGATGGCGGCGGCTTCCGCCATTTGACTGGCGAGGTTTCCCATGACTTGGACGCTGAGCGCGCAGCCTGGGGCTTTCTTCACCTCTTCGCGCAGCCGCTTCGGCTGCGCGGGGGCGCTCGTGATCCGCACGAACTCGGTGCAAACCAGGTGAAGCTCGCCTCGCTCGACCATGATTTGCCTGAATTCGGCGTGGCTGACGCCTTCCATCGGCGCCAAGACGCTCGGCCCCGAGAAAGGCCAGCGCGGTTGCAAGCTGGCCAGTTGTTGACTGGTCAGTTCAGCTCGTTTGCCAGTATCATCTGGGGCGTGAAGCGAATCGGACACTGGTTCCTGCTGAGTTTTAGCCTGGGCCTTCTAGCTTGCAGTTCGGACTCGCGCAATGAGCCGAGTCCGGCCCAAATGTGCAAGAGTCTCGCCACCGAATGTGCGGGCTTCAGCAGCAAGCGCTTGCAGGCATGCCAGCAGATTGGGACCCGGGGCCTGAGCCATCCCGTCGACGAGGACGTCTGCTTCGTGCTGTACGACACGTGCATCGACGAGTGTCGCTTCTACAACGAGTTTCCGCCGCCCGACGGCGGCACCGACGCTGGCGACGCCGAAGCGCCCGATTCCGGCGAAGTCGACTCGGGGCGCGCGAACTCGCCCTGAATCACACCTCGAGAGGGTGCGGCAAGCCGAAATCAGGCGACCCAAGCAATCTGCGGGCCGAACTCGTCGCGCAAAGAGCGCTCGGCGTGTCGCGGAGTCAGCTCCTCCACCCGCTGTTTCGAATTGGGTTTCGTGTGTCGCTCGGCGCTGTCGGCACCTGGCCAGGGCCACCCCAGGCGGGCCCGCCGATCGATCGCCTCTATTAGAGTAGCGAAGCGCGCGCCGCCCATTTGTTTGACGATCAGGGTGGGGCGGCCGAGCTCCTTGGCCCAGTCTTTCGCGATGCGCACCGCGGCGTGGCTGTTGATGCCGGTCACGATCACGACCACGTCCGCGCGGGACACGTGCCGTTGAATCTCGAGCACGCGCTGACCGTGGACATGGCCTTCGTGCATCTCGAGCTCGTGGCCGAGCTCGTTCGCGATGCGCGTGAGCTGATTCAGATTCTTGTAGCGACCACCAATGACTGCAATTCTCATGTTTCATCCTCCGGCCCCAGCCAAAGGATCTGCAGTGAGGTTGCTCTTCGCCCGCAGCGCCTTTGACAGCGGGCGTCGTGCGAAAGTCAGCTCACGAACGCCCACGGCTACAGCAACAACGACAGCTGCGGCGAACGGCGTTCATAGGCAGCAGTCTGGGCCGAGCTCCGGGCAGCGTCAAGCCGTACGCTAGGCTGATGAACAAATATCTCTTAGAGTGGAGATGATTCCGTTTGGGCTGCAGCTGGCTCGACCCGGAAATGGCCACGTGACCTCGAAGAGAGGGCCGAAGTTCGGGACTGGATTCTCTTATAATAGACTAAACGGGAATCCCGAGTAGGCTGAGCGGCTCTCAGGCATCTATGGACCGAAAGCCCCGCTGGTTCGAGAACAACGTCGACTCGATCGGACGTACTCCTCTGGTGCGACTCAACCGCTGTTTCGAGCGTTGTTACGCTACGGTGCTCGCCAAGATCGAGGGGCGTAATCCTGCCTACTCGGTCAAATGTCGGCTGGGGGCCGCGTTGGTTTGGGACGCTGAGAAGCGCGGCATTTTGAGCCCCGGCAAGGAACTGCTCGAGCCCACAAGTGGCAACACGGGCATCGCTTTGGCTTTCGTCGCGGCCTCGCGCGGCTATCGGCTGACGCTCACCATGCCCGACACCATGAGCTTCGAACGGCGCAAGCTCTTGGCGGCATTCGGTGCCCGTTTGGTCATGACCGATGGTGCGTTGGGCATGAGCGATGCGGTTGCCCGCGCAGAGGCGATGGCGCGAGCGGAACCCGACCGCTTCGTGTTGCTTCAGCAGTTCAAGAACCCAGCGAACCCAGCCATTCACGAGCGCACGACGGGCCCCGAGATCTGGGACGACACGGCTGGCAAGGTGGACATCTTGATCGCCGGCGTCGGCACTGGCGGGACGATCACGGGCGTGTCGCGCTACATCAAGCAGGGACTCGGCAAATCCCTCTTGTCCGTTGCAGTGGAGCCGGCCGACAGCGCAGTGATCAGCCAGACGCGCCAGGGCGCAGCGCCTTCGCCGGGCTTGCACGAGATTCAGGGCATCGGAGCGGGCTTCATCCCGCAAGTGCTCGACTTGTCGTTGATCGACCGCGTCGAGACCGTTTCGAACGAAGAGGCGTTCGACTACGCGCGTCGCTTGGCGCGCTCCGAAGGCATCTTGGCGGGCGTCTCCTCGGGCGCAGCTGCGGCGGTCGCCGCCCGCTACGCAGCGGATCCGATCAACGAGGGCAAGACGATCGTGGTGGTGCTGGCCGACTCGGGTGAGCGCTACCTGAGCACAGGGCTGTTCCCGCTACCGTCGCGTAAGGATTAGTGTCTTACAAATAAGACAATAGTCTTGTTTACAACATCTCGCGACGCTGCTACTGATGTGCACGAAAACTCTACCTGTTCGATAGACAGATGCTCACGATGCGAACCCGCTACGCCTTGAAGGCGCTCACTCTGCTCGCAGAGTGCGACGATCGCGGCCCCGTGCTCATCAGTCAGCTCTCCAAACGCGGCGAGATTCCGAGGAAATATCTCGAGGCGATTTTGCGCGAGCTGAAGCGTCACGGCATTCTCACGGCTCAGCGCGGGCGTCGTGGTGGTTACCGACTGCTCAAACAGCCCCAAGACGTCAGCGTGGCCGAGGTCATCCGGGTGCTCGATGGACCGCTCGCCCCGGTGCCGTGCCTGAGCCGTTCCAACTACCGACCCTGCGCCGAATGCAAAAGCGAGCGGGCCTGCGGCGTGCGCCTCGTCCTGTTCGATGCCCATTCCGCGATGCTGAACCTGCTCGAACGTACCAGCTTGCAAGAACTCGTGGCTCGCACCCGAGCCGCCGTCGCGGCCGCCGCTGCCGCTGCCGAACCGAGCCTCACCTGAACAGCCGAGCTTACCCGAATAACCAGTGGACCCACTCATGAAGAGCGTAGAACCCGACCAGGACCAGGAGATTGGTCTCGAACAGGCTCGAGACCGGATTTGGGACGCAATTCGCGGTCTCAAGTTCGGCTCCGTCGAGATTCAGATTCACGACTGCCGCATCGTGCGTATCACGCGCACGGAGCGCGTACGAGTCGAACCGAGTCCTGGTCATTCACGTTCCAGGTGAATAGCGCCAAAAGCTACAACCAAGCAGAAAGCCCAAAGCAAAATGAACCTCCAAGCCACCTCGATATTTGCATCAAAAGTCAGTTCCTTCCTATTGCTGCTGGCGACCGTGTTTGCTTGCAGCAAACCGAGCGAGACCACGCAGGCGAAACCGGATCAGTCCGTGACCCCGGTTGCGGCGGTCGCCGGTCCCGTAACGCTGTTGAACGTCAGCTACGACCCCACGCGTGAGCTGTACGCGGCCGTGAACCCGATCTTTGCTGCCCAATGGAAAGAGAAAACAGGGCAAGAAGTCACGATCAAGCAGTCCCACGGCGGCTCGGGCAAACAGGCACGCGCCATCATCGATGGTCTCGAGGCAGATGTCGCGACCTTGGGCCTGGCCTACGATATAGATGCATTGGGTGAACAAGGACAACTGATCGCCAAGGACTGGCAGACGCGTTTGCCCCAATCCAGCACGCCTTACACCTCGACCATCGTGTTCGTCGTCCGCGCTGGCAACCCAAAGGGCATCAAAGATTGGGACGATTTGGTCAAAGACGGCATCGAGGTCATCACACCCAACCCCAAGACGTCCGGGGGTGCCCGTTGGAATTACCTCGCCGCTTGGGGCTACGCGCTCAAGAAGAACGGGGGAGACGAGGCCAAGGCCCAAGAGTTCGTCGCCAAGCTGTACAAGAACGTTCCCGTGCTCGACTCGGGAGCGCGCGGTTCGACGACCACCTTCGTGGAGCGCGGCATCGGCGATGTTCTCTTGGCCTGGGAGAACGAGGCCCTGCTATCGGCCAAGGAACTCGGCGCTTCGAAGGTCGAGACCGTCTACCCTTCGTTGAGCATTTTGGCGGAGCCGCCCGTCGCCGTCGTGGACAAGTACGCCCAGAAGCACGGCACCGAGAAGGTCGCCAAGGCCTATCTCGAGTTCTTGTATACGCCTCAAGGCCAGCAGATCGCCGCCAAGAACTACTATCGCCCGCGTGACGAAGCAGCCGCCAAGGACTTCATGGGTCAATTCCCCAAGATCTCGCTGTTCACCATTGCGGAAGTCTTTGGTACGTGGGACTCGGTCCAGAAGAAGCATTTCGCGGACAAGGGCATCTTCGATCAGATCTACCAGCCCGCGAAATGACCGTAGAACGTAGATAGTTCGGCTCCTCAAGGGCAGCTGCGGTATCGGCAAATGAGCAATCGAGTGTTCTTCAAGCGAGGCGTGCTGCCCGGGTTCGGCCTGAGTCTGGGCTACACTGTTCTTTACTTGGGTCTGCTGGTGCTGCTGCCCTTGTCAGCCCTGATCTTCCGAGCTTTCGGGCTCGGCTTCAGGGAGTTCATCGAGGTCGCTACCGATCCGCGCGCGGTGGCATCGTATCGTTTGAGTTTCGGGGCCGCGTTTTTCGCGGCGCTGGCCAACGCCGTGTTCGGCGTGTTGATCGCCTGGGTGCTGACTCGCTACGACTTTCCGGGTCGCCGCATCGCCGACGCATTGGTCGATTTGCCGTTCGCCCTGCCGACCGCGGTCGCAGGCATCGCACTGACGGCCGTCTACTCGCCCAACGGCTGGCTCGGCGCGCCGTTGACGGCATTGGGCCTCAAGGTGGTCTTCACGCCGCTAGGTATTTTCATGGCGTTGATGTTCATCGGGGTGCCGTTCGTTGTGCGCACCGTGCAACCGGTGCTCGAAGAGATTGACCCGAGCGTCGAAGAGGCAGCGGCCGTCTTGGGCGCTGGCCGCCTCGAGACCTTCGTGCGGGTGATCTTGCCGACCTTGATGCCGGCGGTGCTGACCGGTTTCGCATTGGCGTTTGCGCGTGGCATCGGTGAATACGGTTCCGTGGTGTTCATCTCCGGCAACATGCCGATGAAGACCGAGATCTCGCCGCTGTTGATCGTGACCAAGCTCGAGCAATACGATTACCCGGGAGCCACGGCCATCGCCTGCGTGCTGCTCGGCGCTTCGTTCTTGATGCTGTTCGTGATCAATTTGCTCCAGCGTTGGAGCAGGAGGTTCGCGTGAGCGGCGGCATTGCAGGGCGCCTGTTGGCCAAAGAGCACGGGGCGCTGCGTCCGGCCCTGGAAGAATCAGCGTGGGTGCGACGCACGTTGATTGGCCTCACCCTAATCATCATGGGCGTACTGCTCGTGGTGCCGCTCGCAGTGGTGTTCGTGACGGCTTTCAGCAAGGGCATCGACGCTTACTTTCACGCGTTGATCGATCCCGAGACGATGAACGCGGTGCAGCTCACGTTGCTGACCGCAGGCATCGCTGTCCCCCTAAATTTAGCTTTTGGCCTGGCTGCGGCCTGGCTGATCTCCAAATACGACTTTCCCGGTAAGAGCCTGTTGATCACCCTGATCGACTTGCCGTTCAGCGTTTCTCCGGTGATTGCCGGCCTGATCTTCGTGCTCTTGTTCGGCGCGCGCGGCTGGTTTCATCCACTGCTGGCAGCGTGGGATTTGAAGATCATCTTCGCTGTCCCAGGCATCGTGCTGGCAACCACGTTCATTTCGTTCCCACTCGTTGCGCGCGAAGTGCTGGCCGTGATGCAGGCCCAGGGCAGTGACGAAGAGGAGGCCGCGCTGACTCTGGGCGCGAGCGGTTGGCAGATCTTTCGGCGCATCACGCTGCCGAAGATCAAGTGGGGAGTACTGTACGGCGCGATCTTGTGCAACGCGCGTTCGATGGGTGAATTCGGAGCGGTGAGCGTGGTCTCGGGCCATGTTCGAGGTGAGACGAACACCATGCCTCTGCACGTCGAGATCCTCTACGGCGAATACCAGTTCGCGGCGGCATTTGCAGTGGCGTCGCTGCTAGCGCTGCTCGCCGTCTTCACGCTGATTTTGAAGCACTGGGTCGAGTGGCGCGCGCGTCAACGCTTGCGCGGCGACGAGCCCGTAGTCACCGCCACGAGCCAGAGCGCAGCGCTTGCTCCGAGCGTTCAACGAGTGTCCATATGAGCGTCAAAGTTCGTCAGGTTACCAAGCGCTTCGGCTTGCGCGGTGAGGTCGTCGGTGTCAACGACGTAGACTTCGAAGCTCCAGAGCACGCGATCACCTCGCTCTTGGGTCCCTCGGGTTCAGGCAAGTCGACCCTGCTCCGAATCGTGGCGGGCCTCGAGGTTCCTGATTCGGGATCCGTACAGATCGCTGGAGTGGACGTGACTCGCATAGCTGTGCGACGTCGTGAAGTGGGATTCGTTTTCCAGAACTACGCCCTGTTCAGGCACATGACCGTGGCCGAGAACGTTGCGTTCGGCTTGTCCGTGCGCAAAGCGGCGCAGTCCGCAATCAAAGAGCGTGTTGCGGAGCTGCTCAACTTGGTGCAACTCGGCGGCTACGAGCGTCGGTTCCCCGATCAGCTGTCGGGGGGCCAACGCCAGCGTGTTGCTCTGGCGCGCGCAATGGCAACCAATCCGAGGGTGTTGCTCCTGGATGAACCGTTCGGTGCGCTAGACACGCGAGTCAGAGTCGAGCTCCGAGAGTGGCTGCACCGCCTGCACGAAAAGACTCAGGTGACGACGCTGCTCGTCACGCACGACCAGGAAGAGGCGCTGGAGCTCTCCGAACACGTTGTCCTGCTGCGCAATGGCCGTGTGGAACAATCAGGTAGCCCAACCGAGTTATACGAGAACCCCGCAAACGGTTTCGTGGCCTCCTTCCTCGGCGGGGCGAAGATCTTGAAGGGCAGTGTGGAGCGGGGCAGGGCGAGTTTCGCAGAGCAATCCCTCTCGACCTCCGTCGATCTCGCAGACGGCGCGGTCGTGGAGGCCTTCGTCCGCCCGCACGACATTGGCATCGAGAAGATCGTCGGACCAGCCACAGTGGGTCAGGTCGCGACCGTCAGCCGTTTGGTGCGGGTTGGTAGCTTCGTCAAGTTATCGATCGCCTTGCCCGACGGAGACTCGATCTCGGTTCAAATGCCGCGTCGCGAGTGCGATGAGCGCGGCTTGCGCGAAGGAGATCGCGTACGCCTCGATTTGCGCGACGTCAAAGTTGCGCCGCCGATGGACTACGTGATCTGAGTGCGCCACTGACTGTCTCTATCGGAAGACATCGGTAGAAATTAGTAGACAGCCGGCGGAGCGCTGGCTACAACGCAACGAATCAAGCACTGATCGTCGATGAACGACGTCAGTAGCGCGCTTCCGTTCGGACGCCACTCAGCGACGGAGCGGAAGCAGCGGATCCAAACCACGACGCGCCGACCCCACACAGGAGGAATGTCATGACCCGAGTAGTACGATGCAACGATTCCTCTATTCTCATAGAAGCAAGCTGCCGGCGCTTTCAGCTCTAGCAGCCGTCACCTTGCAGTTGTCGACGGCGCAGGCGGTGCCTTGTGCCGATCTCGACTTACCCAATCCGATCTATGGCTCTGGTGGCAGCGCGATCACCGCTACCTTGGGCAAAGTCGCAACTGCGCTCGCGGGTCTCGACGAGCCCATCACCGTGCTGTTCGCCGATCCCGGCGCCTGCACGGGTTATCAAGCGTTCCTCGACGACGCGATCACCACGCCGCTCAAGTACTGGGACGCCGATGGCACGCAACAACAGTGCGATCCACCGGCCGTAGTGGGGCAGCCCGTCGACTTTGCGCACATGGGTAACCCCGCAGACCAATGTGCGGGGCAGACGCTACCCGAGGACGTCGGTGACTTCCTGGGTCCGGTTCAGACCTTGAACATCATCACTTCGGTCGATTCGAGCGAGACCTCGATCAGCGCCGAAGCCCTGTACTTCATTTACGGGTGGGGTGCGGACAGCGAAGCTGCGCCGTGGAACGTCGAAGCCAACCTCGCGAAGCGCAAGTCTGACTCGTTCGTTCACCTGTTTCTCGCCAACAGCATCGGCCTCGGCGCCGAGAAGTTCAAGGGCACTCAGGTGGCCGACAATCAAGGTTCGGTCACTCTGATCGTGGACGCAGCCGCCACGGATCCGGACTCGACACTCGGTTACGTTTCTGGATCTACTGCAGACAAGAACCGCGCCACCGTCAAGACGTTGGCGTATCAGCACACCGGCCAGAGTTGTGGCTACTGGCCCGACTCCGACGAGAACTCATACGACAAGATCAACGTTCGTAAGGGTCTCTATCACTTCTGGGCGCCTGGTCACTTCTTTGCTCGCGTGGACGCCGATGGCAAGATCGTCGATCCCCGCGTCGAGCAGTTCGTGTCTTGGTTTCAAGGGACCGAGCCAGGACCAGAGGACACCGACATCACCAAGATCATCGCCAAAGCAGGTGATGTTCCGAGTTGTGCGATGCAAGTCACTCGCGAAGGAGTGGTTGGGGCGATCAGCTCCTACGCGCCCGCGCAACCCTGCGGCTGCTACTTCGAGTTCGTCACCACCGGTGAAACCTCGTGCGAGAGCTGCAGCGAAGGGGACCCCAGCGAAAACGGACAAGTTTGCCGCAACGGCTATTGGGAAGCGTACTGACCCGAGCGCGAAAGAGAAAGGAGCACGAAAATGAAACGACTGATTCAAATCAAATCTCTGCGCGCATCGGCGCTGGTGTTCACCTTGGCTGGTGTGTTTGCGCTGGCTTGCGGCGACGACAGCAATGACGGTCCCTCGAAACCGCCACCCGTGGGCGAAGACTCGGGCGTCACCAGCTCGGACAAGTCCGACGACTCAAAAACGTCCGACGCGGGAGCCGATGAACCGAAGCCCGCAGCAGACGACACCGCTGACGACAATGACTCGAGCGACGACACCGCAGGCGACGACACCGCCAATGGTGACGACAAGCCCGCGGCTGACAAACCCGAGCCGAGTGCCGACGACGAGCCGACCTCCGATGCTGGCACTGATTCACCTGGACCAAGCACTGAAGATGGTGGCAGCGAGCCGACCGCGCCAAGCGACGAGACCGACGCCAGCGTGACGATCACTGACGACGATGTCCCAGTGGTGAGCACGGATGGCGGTACCACCGACCTCGACGCTGGCAGTGAACCGCCACCGGTTCCCGAGTGCGTGGAAAACGCTGACGAGTGCATCTCTTGCCCGACCACGAACGAGCAGTTCCTGCATCAATGCACGAGCTCTGATTGTGCCCCGTTCGACAACGAAGCGCGGCTCGGCAAGTACGAGCCGGGCGAGCCGTTGCCCGAAGTTCCATAATCCAGCGCGAAACCGACACGTGGGCGCGCGGGCAGTCAATTCGCGTCGCCCGCGTGCCGCCGTGCGGCGCGTTCTCTTGTCTTTCGAGTCCGTTAATTTCAATGCACGTATCTGATCAGTTCACTCGCAAGCCGCGAGCTTGGCGCTCTCGGTTTGCGCGAATTTGCCTGTGCCTTGCCACGCCAACTTTCCTGGCTTCGCTCGAAGTCATGGCTCAAACGGATGATCTCGAAGTGGGAGCAGCGCCTGCGCCCACGGCTCCAGCGAGTAGTGCCCCAGCGAGTAGTGCCCCGAGTAGTGCCCCCGCGAGTAACGACGGGGCGCCCAGCGTGGAGGCGCCGGCGGCTACCGACTCTGCACCGGCCACGAGCTCGACGGCGCAGGTGAACGTAGAGAGCCCTCGCACGGCTGCGTCGTCGAGCGCGGCCGAGACCGGGGCTTCTGCGTCCGGCGCGGGGGCGAATGCCGTATTGGGTGAACAGCAGCCTGCGGCGCCCCCGAGCTCAGTGTCTGCACCGGTTCCCGCTGCGAAAGCCGCGGCGACCGAGCCAATGTCCAGCCGGCAATGCGCCGCGACTAGTGACGTGCGCTTGGGTAGCTCGGGCAGCAGCCCTGACGACTTGTTACCGAACCCGTACTCGCGCGCGCTGCCGTGCGGCATTCGCGTCGCGGGATTCGTACAAGGTCAACTACAGTTCAATCAGATCTCGGAAGACCAGCTGCAAACCTCTGGAACGCCTCTGAACCGCGATCAATTCGTGCTGCGTGCTGCGCGAGTTCGTCTAGACGCGGGCTATTCCTACGCGGGCTACAGCCTGGAACTCGACGCCAACACGCTGCGGGGGCCCAAAGTCGGGATTAGACGAGCGGAAGGCCTGTTGTTCTATCGCAGTGATGAACCCGATGCCGCCCCACTCGTGGCGTTGAGTGTGGGCGTCAGCGACATTCCCTTTGGGTACGAGTTGGTCGAGAGCACCCAATCGCGTTGGTTCGTGGAGCGTAGTCAAGCTTCCGAAGCCCTGTTCCCGACGCAGACCGACCTGAACGCACGCCTCTACGGCGCTTGGCGCTTCGTCCGCTATGCTCTTGCCCTGGGCAATGGACAGCCCGTAAACGATTCGAGCTATGTCAACGATCCGAATGCCAAGAAGGACCTGACGGGTCGCTTCGGTGTCGATACGAGTGTCGGAAAAACGTTCGCCATTGCTGGCGGCACTTCGTTTTCCTTCGGTAAAGGTTTTCACCCCGGAACCGCAGCGGTCAAAGACAGCGTTGCTTGGCGCGACGACAACTCGGACGGCGTTGCCACCCCGAACGAGATCGTTGGCGTGCCCGGTTCCGCCGCAACCGCTTCGCAGAACTTCAGGCGTTGGGTGTTGGGCGCCGATCTGCAGCTGCAACTCAAGTGGCAGCTCGGGCTTACGACGCTAGCGATCGAAGGTTATCTGGCAAGCAATCACGACCGCGGCCTGTTCGTCTCCGATCCGATCGCCAATGGCACGGACCTGCGTCAAACGGGGTTCGTGGCCAGCCTGACCCAGCAGCTACTTCAGCGCTTCGTCATTGGGTTCAGAGCAGCGGGCTACGATCCGGACTCGGACTTTGCAGAGGGGCGCCGCGGTAACTTCGTGCCGCGTTCGCAGGGCGTGAAAGTGTTCTCGCCTCTGCTCGGGATCGCCTGGCCAGATCATGCGCGCTTGATCGTTCAATACGATTGGGTCAAGGACCAGTTTGCCCGAGATGTGCTGGGGGTGCCAAAGGACGCACGCAACAACCAGCTCACTCTGCGTTTGCAGGTGGCGTTATGAGTTTTCGTACTCGAGCACCCTTGTGCCTGGCCCAGGACTTGGTTGTGGCTGTGGGGCTGTGCGCCTGCTCTGGTGAGCCCGTCAGCAGCGGGCTCGAAGAGCCGATTCGGGTTCTCGGGGGGCAATTTCGCCAAGGCGCGTTACCGGGTCACTCTCCGCTCACTGTTGATGAGATCAAAGCGGGCAAACAACCGAAGAAGCCGTACTCGACGCCGGTCGACGTTGCGGGCA
Organism: Polyangiaceae bacterium; assembly: GCA_036263015.1. Taxonomy (GTDB): domain Bacteria; phylum Myxococcota_A; class Polyangia; order Polyangiales; family Polyangiaceae; genus SZUA-265. The sequence continues at coordinate 24,832 of DATAHU010000202.1, forward strand.
GCATCCTGTCCGAAAACGAAATCGGGTTCTCGGTAGGAGGGCGAGCGTCCACGGACAGTTACTCGGTCGCGCTGCAGTTGAAGGACGCGGGCAGTGGCTATTGGGTATTGCCCGTGGGTTCACCAGATCCGGCGAACGGGGGTGAGCTGAGTTGGCGCACGAGCCTCGACCTCGGTCCTGTCGAACCCGGCATGCACGATCTGATGATCGCCGCGATCGACGGGCAGGGCCGGTCGGGTACGCAACGTGCGTTCGAGTTCTGCGTGCGTTCCGAGATCGAGGACAATCTCAATGCCTGCGTGCCAACGCGCGAGCCACCGGGGCTGGTAGTGAGCTTGGGCTGGAGCAACAAAGCCGATCTCGATTTGCTGGTTCTGGACGAAGCGGGCAATCGCATCAGCGCCAATTCTGTGCAGAGCGACGACGCAGGGCGGCTCGAACGCGACGCCAACGCAAATTGTCGTTCTGAAGGCACGCCGCGCGAGAACGTCGTCTGGGACAAGAAGCCCAAGGCCGGTCTGTACTACATCTACGTGAACTTGAGCGATCCTTGCTCTGAGAGCAGCGCCGCGTTCACAGTCAGCACGCATGTCTCCAAGAGCGCCGGAGGCGGTGAGTTCAAGCAAGTCGAGACTTACAACACGGCGGGGGAGCTACTGGCGACTCAAGCGAGCAACGCGGGGCTCGGAACCTTCGTGACGGAGTTCAGTGTCAAGTAGAAGACGGAACATAGCGGACAGAAACGGTAGAGGTAAACGTCATGTTGATTGAGAGGTTGCTCAAGATTGCGTTGCTCGGTAGCGAGTGGGTTCTGTACTTGCTGCTGATTCTGTCGGTGATCTCGCTGACGACGATGGTGGAACGCTGGTTCTACTTTCGCAAACACAAGGACGACTTGACTGTCGTACGTGAACAGTTGAGCGCAAAGCTTGGTGCCGGTGATGTCGCCGGCGCATACGAGATCCTGAAGCAGGGACGCTCGTTCGAGGTCAAGCTCGCCCGCGTCGCGCTCGATTGGGCGCACGCTGGCGCTGACGCCATCGCCGACGCCGTCGAATCCGAGCTGGCACTGGTGCGCAAGGAGCTGGAGCGAGGCAGTAACTTCTTGGGCACAGCCGGGAACAATGCGCCGTTCGTTGGGCTGCTCGGCACCGTGCTCGGCGTCATCATCGCGTTTCAGGCGCTGGGCAAGAACGGTCAGAACGCGGGCGCGATGGGTGACGTGATGGCGGGCATCGCAGAAGCGCTAGTGGCCACGGGGGTCGGCTTGTTCGTCGCGCTGCCCGCGGTCGTCGCTTACAACGTGATTCAGCGACGCGTGGAGGAGATCGAGGCCGACGCGACGTCGCTCACGAAACTCATCGCTGCTTATTCGCGCTCCGATGCAGCGATCTTCGACAAGCCCACTGCTGACAGCAACGCGCGCCGCGCGAACGCCGACAGCAAGCACGCCGCAGGGCAAGCGCCCGAGCTCAACGTCAAGCTCGTCACGACTACTTGAGAGGACATCATGGCTGCAACCAGCGCAGGTCGTGGCGGCCGACGAGGCCGCATCGTTGGCATCAACGTGACGCCGATGGTCGACGTCACCTTGGTATTGCTCATCATCATGATGGTGTCGGCGACGTATATCGTATCGCAGAGCTTGAAGGTCGAGTTGCCACGGGCGGCTTCTTCCGATGAGTCAGTGGCGCGGACTTACGCCGTGACGGTGACGAAAGAAGGGGGCCTGCGTTGGAACGATCAAGACGTGAGCGAGCCAGAGTTGATCCAGGCCATCCAGCGCGCCAAGGCAGAGAGTCCTAGTGTAACCCTCGTGGTCAGCGCCGATACGTTGGCCGCCCACGGCAACGTCGTGCACGTGATCGACGTTGCCAAGCTGCAGGGCGTTTCGAAGTTCGCGATCAACGTGCAAACCGCACAGTGAGTCACCGATGAAGCGCTCAGCCCTTTACACGTTCAGCCTCGTCGCGCATGGCGTCGTAGCTCTCGTATTGGGGGCCATCGAAGTCCACAAAGCCCACACGGCGACCGCGATCGAGATCGCTGACGTCAAACCCAAGCAAGACAAGCCAAGCGAGCCCCCGAAGCCGCCGGAGGCGTTGCCGCCCAAGCCAACGGCCCCTGCTCGTCGAAGTTCAGCCCCAAGGCCGGCTTCAGCAGCACCTGCAACGCCGCAGGTGAATGCCAACCCGAGTTTCGCCGACGTGCCGGACTTCGGCTTGGCGCTCGAGGGCGGCGTCAGCGCTGGCGGCATACCCGTGAGTGTAAACCAGGGGCCACCCGTACAACCGGCTCCGCCGGCCCCGCGTCGGCAGCTCACGGCGCTCAAGCCCATCGCTCGCAAGCCGTGTGCCGCGAGCAGCAAGCCGCGCCCGTTGTCCGTTCCCCAGCCTGCATATCCGGACGTTGGCGCCCACGAAGCGTTGGATGGCAAGGTGCGCGTTCGGCTCACGATCGATGAGCTCGGGCAAGTCGTCGACGTGCAATTGCTCCAGCGCTTGGGCCCAAAGTTCGACCAGGCGGCACTCGAAGCCGTGCGCACCGCACGCTTCGAACCAGCGACGGAATGCGGAAGGGCAACGCGAGGCACGTTCACGGTCGCTTTGCGTTTTTCAGCGGGCTGAATGTTTTGGGTTTACGTGAAGTCGTATCGTACTCTCTTCCAAGTCACACTGTTCACCGCTCGCGCGTTGCTGGGTCAAGAGGCTGGGGCGCTAGCGGGCGAGGATGAAGCCAGAGATGCTAGCTCCGCGGGGACGACTGCGCCTTCGCCCGACGCTGAAGCCCCGAAGCGGCTGACACGCGCGCCGAAACTCACGAAGTTCGTCCCCGCTGCCTTTCCCGAGGCAGAGAAACAACATCGTTCGAGCGCTGCCGTGGTACTGGAGTTGCTGATTTCGAGCTCGGGGGGCGTCGTCGACGCGCGCGTCATTGGATCGGCGGGCGCCGCGTTCGACGAGGCGGCGCTGACCGCCGCTCGCGGGTTCGAGTTCGAGCCCGCGCTGATCGACGACCAACCGGCTGCCGTCAAGATCCAGTACCGCTACGAGTTCACGCTGCAAGAAGTTCACGCTGCACCAACGGTACTGCGGGGTGAAGTGTTCATCCGTGGCGAGGGACGCGCCATGGCGGGCGTCACCTTGCGACTCGACACGGGCCAAGAGGCGGTCACCGACGCGCAAGGCAGGTTCGTGTTCGAGGGGGTAACCCCTGGCGTGCATAGTGTCCTGCTGTCAGGGCGAGGCATTTCTGCGTTGCAGACGAGTGAAACCTTGCGCGAAGCCGGTACGCTCGAAGTGCGCTACGAGGTCGGTTTGGTGCGCCAGAACGTTGCGCCAGGTGAGGCCGTCGCGATCGACGACCTGGAACTCGTGATCGTTGCGCCCAAGTTGGCGTACCAAGTCGTGGCGACGCGTGTCGACGCGTCGAACGCGCGCCGCGTCGCTGGCACTCAAGGTGACGTGCTCAAGGTCGTCGAGAACATGCCCGGCGTTGCGCGCGCCAGCGCTGGCTCGGGCGACGTCGTCGTGTGGGGAGCTGCGCCGTTGGATACGCGGGTCTATGTCGACTCCGTGCGCGTGCCGGCGCTGTATCACTTCGGCGGTTTGCGCTCCGTCGTGCACACCGATTTGGTGCGCTCCGTCGAGTTGATCCCTGGGGCTTACGGAGCGGCGTACGGCCGAGGCCTGGGCGGGATCGTCACCGTGGACACGATCGATCCAGCGAAGGAGCACTTGAAGGGCTCCGTTCAGCTCGACTTGCTCGATGCCTCGGTAGCCTTGCACGGACCTTTGAGTGACAAAGTCTTCGTCTCGGGTGCGCTTCGCCGCAGCCACTTGCAAGACTTGACGAGCTCTTCGGCGTTCGACCGAACGCGCGAATACTATCTGATTCCGAGCTACGCCGACGCCAGTCTGCGCGTGCGCTACCAAGCCGAGCCCGCGAGTTTTTTCGAAGTGGGGGCCCTGGGTTCACGAGACCAAAGCACGCGTAGGGCTGGCGGAGATGATCCGATCGCGCAGCGCTCGGAAACTCGCAAGTTGGGTTTCGGGCGCATCTTCGCGCGCTACGAGCGGCAACCCGGCGATGGCAGCAGGGTCAGCGTCGTGCCTTGGGTGGGCCAAGATCGCCAGAGCTTGGATGGCCGGTTCGGCAAGACGCCCGTCTTGCACCAAGTGAACTCGTTGGTGTCTGGGTTACGCGCTGATTGGACGGGCAGCGTTCTGCCTCACACGCAGGCGCGACTCGGCTTGGATCTCGACGCGGTCCAGTCGCGCGTGACGCGCGTGGGATCCATTTCCGCGCCGCCGCGCGAAGGCGATGCGCGCGTCTTTGGGCAACCGCCAGCGGATCAGATCAATGCCGACACGTGGGAGGCGACGACGGCCAGTGCTGCGCCCTATCTCGAAGCCGATGTGGCTTTCTTCGCGGATCGTCTACACGTGGTTCCGGGTTTACGGGTCGAGCCTTTCTTCGTCTCGGTGGGTCGGCGCAGGCCTGCAGAAGGGTCGGCCACCGACGTTGGCGCCTTCAGCGCCGATTTGTCGCTGCAGCCGCGGCTTTCGCTGCGCTACGCGCTCACTGCCGAGCTGCAATTGAAAGCCGCTGCGGGTCGTTACCGTCAGCCGCCGTTGGCGGAGGATCTGTCGGCGGTGTTCGGTAACCCATTGCTCACCGGCGCTGATGCCAATCACGTCCTCGTGGGGGCCGTGCTGAACTCGAGCAAGGTTACGAGCATCGAAGTCACGGCCTTTGCATCGGAATCACACCACTTGGCAGTGCGCAATCCGATCGCGTCGCCGCGGGTAGCGGAGGCGTTGGTCGCGATTGGCGAAGGGCGTTCTCGCGGTCTACAAGTGTTGTTCAAGCGTGAGTTGTCGCATCGATTCTTTGGGTGGGTTGCGTACACGTTGCTCAGGAGCGAGCGCAAGGACGCCCCCGATCGCGATTGGCGTCCGTTCGATTACGATCAGACGCACGTGTTCACTGCGCTCGGCTCTTACGATCTGGGACGCGGATTCGAAGTCGGTGCGCGCGCACGCGTCGCGACGGGCTATCCGCGCACGCCAGTGGAGGGCGCTTATTTCGATTCGCGTCGCGACCAGTTCGAACCAGTGCTCGGCGCGCTCAACTCTTCGCGGCTACCGACGTTCTGGCAGCTCGACGTGCGCGTCGCGAAGGACTTGAAGCTCGGTGCCACGGACCTCGAAATCTATCTCGACGTGCAGAACGTGACCAACCGCGCCAACCCGGAGGAGATCGTGTACAACGCCAACTACTCGGACAAGGAGTTCATCCGTGGCCTACCCGTGTTACCGGTTTTGGGAGCGCGTTGGAGCTTCTGATGGCAACTGCGTCTGTTACCTCGCGCCAAATCGGTCGTGCCTGGAGCTCGATGCTGCTGAGCGGTGTTGCGGCATGGGGGTGCGCCCCTGATTTCGCAGTTGATCTCTCCGAGATCGACGGGCCGCGCGTGCTCGCCGTGCGCGCTGAACCTGCCGAGGCAGAGCCGGGCGAACGGGTCACGTTCCTTGCGCTGGTCGCAGGGCGAGACGAGCCGGAGATGGGCTTGGAGTTCGACTTCTGTGTCGCACGCAAGGATCTAGCCGAGCTGGCACCGATTCAGCCTGCGTGCCTGAAGGGTGAACGCCGAGCGTTAATCCAGATCGGAAAGGGGGCTGAGCCTGTCGGCAGTCTACCCGAAGACGGCTGCAGTCTATTTGGACCCCGACGCCCCGATCCAAAACCAGGCGAACCCGCAGGGCGCCCCGTCGATCCCGATCCAACGGGCGGATATTACCAGCCGCTGTTGGTCAAGCTCGACGACCAGGAGCCTGTGCTCGGGGCGGTGCGCTTGGCGTGTGGCCTGCAGCACGCGGAACGTGAACAGGTGGAGCAATACAACAAGAACTGGCATGCCAATGTTAATCCAAAACCCACTGGGTTTTCGATTCGCAGCAATCGAGGCTGGCAGCCCGTAGGACTCGCTGGGACGGACTCGTCGCTGCCGGAGGCTTCCCGCCCAGATGCAGCGAGCGCAGATGCAGCGAGCCCAGATGCGGCCAACGGGGTTGAATCGGCGTCTGACGCGGCCGCAGCGCCCGCCTTTGTGGGCCAAGTCGAGATTGCCCAAGGCGGCAGTGTTGCGTTGCGGGTGCACTGGCCCAAGTGCCCCAAGGGAGTTAGCCCGGACGACCAGGGATGTGCGGGGGCTGAGCCCTACCAACTATTCGACCCGGAGGCGCGTGCCCTCGAGTCGCGAAGGGAGGAGCTGATCGTCTCGTGGTACTCGGATGCGGGGCACTTCGACCAATACCGCTCTGCCGCCGCGGGCCCCGATCGAACTTCGGTGACGAACACCTGGCACGCCCCGATTGGACGCCGAAACGCGCGGCTATACGCGGTACTGCGCGATGGGCGCGGCGGTGTCGGTTGGGGTGAGCTCGACGTGAACCTGCGCTGAGCATGGGAGCGGCAACAGGGGAGCTGCAGTTTCTGCTCTAGGCTCGGTGCTGGGTTCCGGTGTACCTTGTGCGCCCCACAAAGGATTCCCATGCGCTTTACTGCTTTGATTGGACTGGTCTCGTTGACGTCATTGCTCGGCTGTGACCTCGTGAAGAAACTGACCGGGTCCGAGGCCGCCCCGAGCGCGCTCGCCGCGGCGCCAACCGCACCGCTAGCAACCGCTGCCGCCGCAGGCGCGGTGAAGACCGTTGCCTTCGAACGGCGTGTACCCAAAGCCGGCGTCAAAGCGTCGGTGTCGCGCAAGACCTCCTCCAAGTTCACGATGAAAGGGCAAACGTTCCGCGAGACGTCAGTCAGCGTGAGCGAGTTCGAGGTCAAGGAATCCGACGAATTTCGGGTGACGAAGGCCAGCGTCGAGGTCAAAGAGCTGTACACCACCTCGCAGCAGGGCACCGGCAGCGAGAAGAAGAGCGTCAGTCCGCTCGAGGGCTCCTCGTACATCGTGACCCGCAGTGACGATGGTAAACTGAGCGCTCTGAACTCCGAGGGCAACAAGGTCGATGCTGCGACGTTGAAGCTCATCAAGGATGAGTTCGGCAACGCCTTCGAGAAGAATCAAGATGCAGCGTTCTTGCCGGACCGACCGCTGAATCTCGAAGAGAAGCTGATGCCCGCCTCGGACTCGATGTTGAGTGCGCTCGGCATCAAAGACGACGGCAACACGATGATCGACGGCACTGAGTTCATTCTGAAGAGCTCCGACCCCAAAGCCAACTTCGTCGTGAGCTTGACGATGACGCAAAAGATAGCGGCCGCCAACATGCGCGTTCGCTCGAAGCTAAAAGGTAACATCGAGATGCTCCCCGCGGGCGCTTGGATCACGGACGTCAGCCTGAAAGGTCCGCTCACGATCCTCGACGGCAGTGGCAACGAGCAAGGCTCGGGCGAGTTGAGCTTCTCCGGTAGCCAAACGTTCCACTGATCGACCGGCATTTTCGCTCAGGCAGCAGCCGCCAAGACTTATTTCGACCCGAGCCAAAGCGGGCCCTGGGTTTGGGGTCTGTGCCTCAGGTGCCAGCGAGACGCATGACGTTCAGTCGTGATCTCGGTGGGCTCGATTTGGAGGCGTGCGTGGCAGGTTTGTCCATTGGAAAGTCAAACGCGCGAGCAAAGGCGGTCGACCACGAGTTGCCCTTGGTTCCGTTCATCGACTTCTTGCTCTGTCTGGTGTCATTCTTGTTGATCACAGCGGTCTGGGCGCAAGCGGCTCGCGTCGAAGCCGACGCTCGAGTGCCAGGGCCTTCCGAAAGCTGTGGCTGCGACCAAGATCACCCTCGGCTCTTGCACGTCTACGCGAAGGCCGACGGAGGTGTCGACCTGGTGTGGCAGACAGGACCCGAGCGCAGTCGAGGCACGCCGATTGCGTCGCTTGCCCCGAGCGCGCAAGGTTCACTGGTCACAGCTTTGTCGGAGCAAATAGCCGCAGCTTGGAGTCAAAATCCCGCGCGCCACGTCAGCGAGACCGATTTGGCGATTGATAGGGCAGTGCTTCACGCTGGCAACGACGTGCCCTTCGCCAAGATCGTGCACTTGATCGATGCC
>DATAHU010000203.1:0-8722 GCA_036263015.1 Polyangiaceae bacterium
CACCGAGTCCAAAGCGCTCACCACCAAGATCGCGCCGTCCATCTGCGCCGCGCCCGTGATCATGTTCTTCACGTAGTCAGCGTGGCCGGGGCAATCGACGTGCGCGTAGTGGCGCTGCGGGCTCTCGTACTCCACGTGCGAAACCGCGATCGTCACCGTCTTCGTCGCGTCACGCACGATGCCGCCCTTGGCGATGTCTGCGTACGAGATCGTCTTGGCCAGACCCTTATCCGCCTGCACCTTCAGAATCGCTGCCGTCGTCGTCGTCTTTCCGTGGTCGATGTGACCAATCGTTCCGACGTTTACGTGGGGCTTCTTCCTTACGAACTTCTCTTTGGCCATGGTCTGATTCTTTCCTCTGGTGCTGTTTCGGTCGGTTCGGCCTCGTTTGGCGGGCGACCTGTCCCGTTGGGACTTGGGGGCCTCCGCCTGTCAACCCCGTCGCCGTGCCAGCAAGACGCTGGTTTTTGATGAACAACTCTGTTTTTTTGAGCGTGTCTCGGAGCCCACAACCAGATTTGAACTGGTGACCTCGTCCTTACCAAGGACGTGCTCTACCTACTGAGCTATGTGGGCAAGTGATCTTTCTGCTGTCTGCCTACCCCGACCTGAGCCCAGATCCAGACCCGGAACGCCACCGTCTCGCAGACTTTGACTTTCAGGGTTTTGGAGCGGGAGACGAGGCTCGAACTCGCGACATTCAGCTTGGAAGGCTGACGCTCTACCAACTGAGCTACTCCCGCAAAAAATCGGTCGGGTGATGGGGCTGTGCTGCTTGAGCTCCTGGGTTCCTTGGGTTTGGAGGGTCGGCGCTTCAGCGCCCGGTAATTCGATTCAACTGCCTAGTTCGATGCGGTCTGGTCGGTAGTGGAGGGTGGTGGATTCGAACCACCGTAGGCATAAGCCGGCAGGTTTACAGCCTGCTCCCATTGGCCGCTCGGGCAACCCTCCGTAAAAACGTGTACTTAGGACAGAAACAACCCTTGCGAAGTCGAGCTGGGGAGGGGACTCGAACCCCTAACCGCCTGTTTACAAAACAGGTGCTCTACCGATTGAGCTACCTCAGCGAGCGGAGCAGCAAAGGTATGCACCGAACCCAACGCCTGCGGAGCCGATCCACGTGCGCTCTCGCCGCGCACCGCTCCGCCTGACGAGACGGCGCGAATCGTGTCCCGATTGAGTCGGGCGAGCTGCGGCTGGAGAAGCTGCGGCTGCGAAAGTAACAGCGACGGAAGGAACATGGGGCCTGGACAACGATGCAGACACCCCACCTATTACACTTCTGATCTCGCCCCGACCCTGATGGGTGACCCGGTTGGGGGTGACCCAATCGGATGAACCGGTGGGGTCTCGACGAAACCTGAAGAGCAAATAGACGAGGGCCCTACAAGGACCGCGCACTGGTAGCTCTGCCCCCTGGGGCTGTCAAGCACATTTCGTACCCGCCAGAATCCGTTGATTCTGTTCAGGTTTTCAGTGCACGTGCCGGGTGGCACCGATAATGCTTATTTGCGCCGTTCGACTCGACGTCAGCGTCGCAAAACCTGGGAAAACAGGCTTCGACTTCATTGCCTAGCCTGAATCTCCTGCAGAACGCGAGCCAAATCGGCGCGCGAGACGGGTAACGAGTCGATGAACGCCCGCTCGCGCTCGAGCCGAGCCGCAATCTCGGCCCGTTGACGCCGCGCCTGGTCGACGCGCTCCGAACTCTCGCCAGTCCGTTCGGTCATGGCCAGCGTCCGGTCCAAGATCCCGAAGCCCTTTTCCAACAGAACCAAGAAGCGCAGGTGCATGGCCCCGGCAAACACTTCCCGCTTGTCGGCAGGGACCTCCGGGGGCACCGGCACTCGCAGCACCTCGTCGTGCAAGCTGAGGTACATGCCGCTGAGGCGTAACCCGGCGTAGCTAGACCAATGGGCATCGCGAGCTCGCATCGAGTCCAAGTAGGCGCTCTGGGCATCCAGCACGAGTTGGGCGCGCCGCTCGAAACGCTCCGCGAAATCACCGTGCAGGTCGGCGAAGCCGATGGCCTCCGCCTCGTGCCGTCGGAGTTCGCCCTGCGCGAAGTACAGCACCGCCATGTCCCGACTCCAGACGCTCGACTCGTCCAAGTGAAGTCGCTCGACGATCCGCCGGCCCAAGTTCAGCTCACGCCGCGCGCGCTCGTCGTCACCTTCTGCCAATGCGGCGAGTGCCGCTGAACCGTGCGCCGCCACTTGTTCGCTGGTCGACAACTGCGCGTCGTAACTCAACAGGGTTGCCGCCAGTGGCCCCACTCGTTGCCAAGCGTCGATGAACGTCCACAGGCGCAGCGCACCGACCGCAGACGGCAGCGCGAGTTGATGCTGCGGAAACGCTTCGTGCACGCGCGCGAAGCGCGCAGCCGCTTCGGCCCAACGCTTCTCGTCCTCCAGCACCGCCGCACCCCAGAACAGCGCCCAGACTTTTGACTCCGAATCGGAAGCGGCGGCAAGGGCTGCGTCGAAACTCGCCAGTGCCACATTGTATTCGTGCTTCGTCCAGGCTTCGTGCGCCTGCGCGAAGCAACGCGCCGCGTCGGGTTTCGGTTTTGCTTCGATGACTACATTGGGCACCTGGACATGCGTAATGTCCGTTGTTGCTGAATGCCCCATGTTGCGCTGTGCACCACATGCAAGGGCAAGCAACACGCTCGCTGCCAAAGTGAAACATCCCGGTTCGGCACGGCAATTGCTGCTGCTGAAAGCTCCAAAAAAGCGATTGACCCGTTTCACCCATGCTCTAGGTTCACAGAGTGTTCGCGTCTTTTCTCTCACTCGCGATACGAACACTGAAAGGGGATTTTGCATGAAAACAGTCGCCGCAACCTCTCAGTTGGAGGCGTTAACACAACGCCACCGTCTGTTGGAAGCTGAGCTCAACACACTCGCGCGCCGCGCCCATCCGACCCCTGCCGAAGAGCAGCGCACCCGCATTCTGAAGAAGGAAAAATTGCGAGCCAAAGACACTATGCGAATCCTCATGGACCAAGTGCGAATGCGTTGATCGTTCACACGCAACACAGCATCGTTCGATCCAAAAGTGGTGGCTTCGTTCGAACGGCAACATCAATCTGAGCAGGGGGTGGGCAGGGCGCCGATGGGTTGCCCTGCCCTTTTTGCTTTTGTAGCGGGCGGCGCTCAATGCGCAGCGTGGCAATGACCTGCAACGCACGATTCATCGAGACTGCAATCGGCATCCGATGCGCACGCGGGCGAAGCGAAGCCCTCGACGTCTGCGCCAGTGCTGGGACTCGATGGGACTTCGCTCGTTCCAGAGCCGCTGGGGGCAGCGGCTCCCGCACCCAACCCGAAAACTTCGTGGTTCAAGTCCGTCAGCGCAGCGTCCACGCGTTCGGGCCAATCACCAACCAGCCCCCCGGGGTGGTCTTGATTGATGGCTTTGGCGATCGCGAGCCAATGCCTGGCGTCTTGACGGTAACCGAGGCGGAAGTCCGTCATGCCGCGCAAGTAGGCGTAGCGGGCTTGGTCGCCATCATCCAATGAGTCCATGTCGGGCTCGAGCACCCGCCAAATCGCGAGCGCGTTCTCGTACTTGTTCTCCTGATACAAGCGCTGACCGCGATTGAGATGATCGCGATACGTCGAGCATCCAAGCAGCAGCAACCCAACGAGCAACGCGACCCTTCGCATCGCGTGATCGTAGGGGAGGCCGAATCCGCGTTCAAGGTTCACGATCCGGACCGTGACCGTCAGCGGCGTCGGAAGCGCAGTCGCGCGAACGGCAAGCCGTCCGCCAAGGCCCTTCGCTCTCGCGGCGAACGGGCGCCAAAATTGGGATCGTCGACGCGCGCGGACTCTCCCCAAGGGTCGAAAGCCGCGTGCCCGGTAAAGAGCTCCTCGTAGAGCCCCGCGCGCTCCGGCACGTCGGTCTGAATGAAGACGTCGCCCCCAGAGATCAGCAGGCGTGCGGCCTGATCGACGAATTCGGGCGAGACCACGCGCCGCTTGCTGTGGCGTTTCTTCCACCACGGGTCCGGAAAATGAACATAAATGCGGGCCAAGCTGCCACTCGTGAAACGAGGCAGCGCGGCCCTGGCGTCCTCGGAGAAAACGCGACCGCGTGGAGCGAATCCTAGAGCCTGGATACGCTCGTCAACCAGAGTTGCCCACTTGCGGCGGACCTCGAGTCCCATGATGTAGGTGTTTGGCTCCGAGACTAGCCGTTCGAGGATGAAGCCACCGTGTCCAGGACCAATCTCGAGTTCGATGGGCTTGCTCGCCGACAGCACGTTGCGCGGGTCGATCTCGCCCTCCTCGGGCAAACGCGGTGCGCGAGCGTAGGGCGAAACTTTTTTGGATGGGGGCAGCGCCAAGGGCGCGTGTTATCCACCAGCACCCCGCGGGGTACAAGGATCAAACCATGACGGGTTCTGCCGAAATTCTGGGGCTGCTCGACACGCTCCAAGCCATTGCCTGGCAAGCCGCTCGAGTGATCAAGGGCCACTACAAGCAGTCGCCCGAGATTCGCTACAAGGGCCCGAGTGACCCCGTCACGCGAGCCGATCTCGAAGCCAACACTCTGATCTGCGAGCAGCTGCAGCGAGCCTTCCCCGGCGTTCCGATCGTGGCAGAGGAAAGCGCTGCAGAGACCTATGCAGGACGCACGGATGCAGCGCGCGTTTTCTTCGTCGACCCGTTGGACGGCACGCGCGAGTTCATTGCCGAGAACGACGAGTTCGTAGTGATGATCGGCGTCGTCGACGACGGGCGAGCGAGCGCTGGTGCCATCGTCGCGCCAGCTTTCGACCGAGTCTGGGTGGGTGCGGTTGGCCTCGGAAGCTTCGAGCTCACGTCGGGCACGACTCGCACCAAGCTCCAACCTGGCCGCGCTGCGACCTTGAGCGAGTCCATCGTGGTCGCGTCGCGCTCTCATTTGGGCGCGCGCGCAGAGCATGCGCTGGGTCGCTTCGGCGCGCGCCGCGTCGATCGTGTGGGCAGTGCGGGACTCAAAGGCGTCCGCGTCGCAAGCGGCGAAGCAGACGTGTACGTAGCATCGCCCCCAGCGGGCTCGCTGTGGGACGCATGCGCCATCGACGCCATAGTGACAGCCGCGGGTGGACGCTTCAGTGACCTCGACGGCAACGCACTCGATTATCGAGCGACGGATCTCACCAATCTGCGTGGGTTGGTCGCCAGCAACGGCACCGTGCATGATGCCGTCATCGAACAATGGCAACGCCTACAGATGTAGGCGACGTTATCCGACACTCGTCCGCATCGGGCACGGTTTCCTTGGGGCCCGGCGGGTTGACAGCTTTGCGAGATAGAGCGTACCGTTCGCAGGCTCTCGCAACGTGAATGCTAGAGCGCAGAAACCCTCAGGAAATGGCTTCTCTTGCGCGGGGCCAACTCCAGAGTTGGTTCCGCCGATTGCACGTCTCAACTGCTCAGTCTCACCGCTCAAACCCGATCCGTTCCCCACAGGGAGGAAATCACATGCTCAGAACTTCGCGCATTCTCGCGTCGCTGCTTCAATCTCTAGTCCTCGGTAGTGCGTTCGCCACCGTAACGGTCGGCGCTGCAACGGCGCTCGTAGGTTGCGCTAACGAAAATCAACCTGAGTACTGGATCGACAAGCTAGATGACAAAGCTTGGCGTCCCCGCGCCATCGATCGCCTTTCGCAGTTCTTCGAAGATTCGATGACCAAGGCGAACAAGGACTTCTCGAACCCGGAAGTCAAAGGCCTACTCGACAAGCTCGTGGGGCCGCTCACGAACATTTACGTCACGGAGTACGACAACCTCGACGAGAAGACGCGCGAGAGTCTGATCAACTTGCTAGCGGGCTTCAAGGATCAACGCGCCGAGCCGGCGCTGAAAGCCGCTTTCGAAGAATTCGGCAAGCGCGGTCGTGGCGGCAAAGAAGTGAAATGGGCCGCGCGCGCCGTGCGTGACATGAAGCTGAAGGGCACTGCCCCCGCCGTGTTCGAGGCCTTCAAGAAGACGAAACCCTCGACGAAGGAAGGCGCCTACTACCGCGATCTGAACGAGGCGTTGCTCGCCGTGTCGGATCCGTCTTGGGCGACTGAGCTCATCCCCATGCTCGAGGAAGACATGCCGGTGATGAAGCCCAACGATGCCAACTCCGTCAACGACTACAAGGATCGCTTGTATCAGACGGTGACGGCGGCGCAGGTGTTGGGTGAACTCGGCAACGCGAACGCGGTCAAGCCGCTGATCAAAGTCGTACTCGATCCGGCCAAGAAGGATGCTGGTAACGAGGCGTTGCTCGCGCTGACCAAGATCGGCAAACCCTCCGTCGACGCAGCGATCAAGCTGTTCCAAAACAAAGACGACGAGCTAGCGCAGTTTCATCAGAAGAAACTGCAGAAGGCCTCGGGCGCCGACAAACCACCGGGAGGTACCCCGCACGTCGACGTTGCCGGCATGATCTTGGGCGCAATCGGTCGCGGCGAAGCCGTGGCTCCCGTGCTCGAGGCGCTCAATGCCGCGAAGGAGGACTCGGACAAAGTCACGCTGCTCACCACGCTCGCGATGCTGCCGCGCACGGCTCAGGTCAAGACCGCGTTCATCGAGGGCATGAAGGGCATCGACGCGGACACCGAGGTCGACGGCGCCAATGCCATGCAGACGCTGTCGGAGCCGGCCACGCTGTTCTTCGATGCAAGCGTAGCCGACCTGCTGGTGCAGCGTGCCGGCGAGCTGAAGGGCAAGGACGACAAAGAGAAGCTGACCAAGGCGCTGCTCTTGTTGGCCGCTCTCAAGGTCATGGACCAATCCAACGTCGCAGCCGTTGGCGCTGCGATTTCGGCGCTGCCCAAAGACGACGGCGCGCTGGGTCCGACGATCGAGAAGATCAAGAGCAGCTACGACTTGGCGAAGAAGCTGATCGATACCTGCAAGAAGGACGCGGGCTGTTATCTCAAGGAAGCACAGAAGCCCGAAAACCAGACGGACAAGACGCAGCTCGTGGCGATGAAGGCGTTGTACTCCTACGGACAGCTCACGGGTCCAGACGGCGCGGGCGCGTTGATCGATGCGCTCCCAGGCCTACCCGACGGAGCACTGCGCTACGTCGTCTCGCAGATCATCGACACCAAGTTCCCCCAGGGTAACGAGGAGATCGCGAAGAAGCTCGATGCGATCGTAGCCAAGAACCGCGATTCGATGGACACGGACAAGGCCTCGAACGACAAGCCGTTGCGCGATGCCGTCTACCGTCTGCGCGCGCGCCAATCGTAAACCGGTAGCCAAAACCGACCTCTAGCGGTCGCGACAGAGCCGGGCGAGTCACCTCGCTCGGCTCTGCTGCTTTGTGGCCCCGCTCGCTCTCACCGTTTCTTGCTTTGATGAGTTTCACAGCTAAGAACTGAGGCTATCTTGGGTTGCCTATGAAACCGCTGCATCGTCGGGGTGTTCCACCATTGTACCGTCTGCTGGTTACCGGCAGCACAATGCTGATCGGCTGTAGCTCCGACGACAAGGCGAACACTGGCCTCGCGCAGACTCCCGATGGCATCGATGCTGCCGCTGGCAACCAGCAACATGCGGCTGACGCCCAGGCGCCGCGTTCGAACCCTACGGGCCCAGTCTCCTCAACCACGCCCGAGACCGATCCGACGGACGATCCCGGCACTGAGCCTGTAGCCGATCCATCGGGTCCGGCCCATGGCGAAACAAGCGCCGGCATCGGCGACGCAAGCGCCGGATCTCCGAACGGCACGAACGCCACCGGCGCTCCGGGCCACGTTAACCCCGGTACATCACCGAACGGGACGGGCAGCTCAGTGAGTGCCAACGATGGCGGCCCCTCATCCCCTGCTGGTCCGGATGCGGGGACCGCAGTTCCCGTGCCGAACAGTGGCGACACGAGCGGCGCCTGTCGATTGGTCGTACCGGCTACGTTCCGCGACTTTTCCGGGATGGCCCCGGACTTCAATACCGATCCCCAAGCTTGCGGCCAGCAGACGCAAACTGCAGGCAATCCGCAAGCGGGGATCGTCGCGGAGCACCTCGGCCCCGACGGCAAGCCCGTGCTGGCAAACCCACCAGAAGAGTCTTGCGTTACCTCTAAAGAGACTTTCGCGACCTGGTATTCCGAAACATCTACTTCGGTGCAGTTGGATGGTGAGCTCGCTCTGTTTTGGGACGGCGAGGGCTACGTCAATCGCTACGGTTCGGATGGTCAAGCATGGCTGGTATCTGACCCCGATCAAGAAACCTACGCAGGCGGAGTCTATCCTGCAGACTGCGAAGCGGTCTGCGAAGCCAAGCTCGAACTGCAAAACGACTGCCAGAGCGTCTGCGCCCGCGAGATTGACGACGTAGAGGCGCTGCAACAGCTGATCGACGAAGCCGACGGCGGCGCTCCCAATCGGCTGCAGCTCCAGCTCGACGTAAACAGGATGGTGCTGGACCAATGCTTGGACCAATGCAACGCCGACATGAGCGACACGATCGCTGCCTGCGTCGCGAGCTGCGTACCGTGCAGCTATTCACCCACGACGAGCTGTTTCGGAACGCTGATCGCCTATGACGGCACCCCGCTGTTCTTCCCCGTCGATTCGGTCACGGGCACGACGCGCGACGAGGCCGAGGCCAAGATCTCGGAGCTCTACGGGTATCCGGGGTGGCCCTACGAGCGCGAAGTGACCGGCAACGCCACTCTGCACAATTTCTCGTTCACCAGCGAGCTACACCTCGGCTTCACGTACTCGGAT
>DATAHU010000204.1:0-3472 GCA_036263015.1 Polyangiaceae bacterium
GCTCCGCCCGAAGATTGCGGGGGCCCGGGCGGCTACGCGCAGGTCTGTGAAGCGTTGAACAACCGCGCCCACGTGGAGCATCCCTCGATCAAGGAGTGGGCCGGGCGCAAGTACGACGCCGAGCGTTTCGATCTCGCCGCGACGAATCGCAAGCTGGGCACACTGACCCGGCGGCTACGCAAGGCGTGGAAGTAGTCCGCGGGACGCAGCCGAGACCAACCCGCCGTTGGGGATTGCGTTGTCCGCCCGGAGTCGGCTACGCGAGCGTCATGCCCCCGCAGAGCGCCTCGGTTCCCAACGCCGCCGTATGTATCGAAGGCGAAATCGCAGCGGTAACGGCGGAGCTGTTGGATCGCAGTGTTCTGTTGGACCGCAGTATCCAGACCTCCGTCGGCGGGCTACTGGGGGCGTTACGCGTGGCGCGAATGCCGAACGGTGCCGTTCAATTCGAAGCCCCTCCCTTGGCGGCGGGCGCTTTGAACGAGTTGTTTCAGGGGATGGCCCAGCTGCTCGCTCACTCATTGGCGCCCCAGAGTGTGACTCCGCTTCAGGCTGCGGGTAAACGCCCACGTCCGACGAACTCGCGCTGAGGCAGCTCCAATGGACAGCCGGTATTCGTTCCTCGTCGTCGCACTAACGCTCGGCTGTGCGAGTGGTATCAAATTCACGCACGTGCTCGGCGTGTCACCCGACGGGCAGCGGCTGCTGGTGGGCACAGGCCAGGAGCTGGAACTCCGTGAGATTGAGTCGCGACAACGATCGTGGCACGAGAGCGTCGAGAGCTACTGGCTCGACGCGCCGAACACGATGGTCGAATGGTCGCAAGACGGCGCGTACTTCGCCATCGCTGAAGAGCATTTTTCGAGTTCGTTGCGCGGTCACTATGCAGTTTGGCAACGCGCCACCGGACATCGGATCTCGCCGGTGTACCGGATGGTTGGGCTAGGCGGGACGATGCTCACGCCCATCGCCGTGTCGAATGACGGCCGTTGGTTTGCGGCGGACGGTCCGCACGGCCTGCGTGTTTACGACAATGTCTCCGGCGCGGCAGTGCTCGAGGTGCCCGATAGCGATCCCCACTTTTCGCCTGACGCGCAGTCGTTGGCGACCAATCATCACCTGTTCGAGCTTCAGGGCGCCGCTTGGGCGACCATGGCCGAGTTGCCGCGCCCAGTGGACAGGCCGATCATCGGCTTCCTTGGGACACAAAGAGTATGGGTCGGACCGCGCCTCGCTCTGGCGACGGAGAACAGGGTCGAGATTTGGAAAGACAAGCAGCCCGTTCAATTCTTGGGGACTCGCGGCGTGGTGAGGCTCGCGGCGAGCGAACACCTACTTGCGATCATCGAGCCCGTTCAGCCTGCGGAGTTCAAGTATCTAGGACACGCAGAGCGTCTCACGATCTACGAGCCCGAAACCGGCAAAGAGCGCTTCGCTCGCAGCGACCTCGGAGCAGAACTGCAGATCGTTTTTCGAGGGGATCGCATCTTCGTGCTCGCCTTTGGGGATCGGTTCGAGGCATTCATTCTGGAGCTCGACGGCAGGACGGGGAAAGCCTTGCGTTCGGTCGAGCTCGGCGCGTTCGATCTCATGAACTCGTCTCATCCAGAGCTGTTACCCGAAGCCTACTACTTCAGCTTGAACGACTATCCCGAGCGCTACGCCGCGGTTTACACGAGACTCGAGTTCTACTGAGCGCGCTGACCGGCATCGTCGACTTCAAAAGATAACGTGTTTCACCAGGGGCACGTTGTCCGATGCAGGACCTTTCAGGTGCGCCTACAGCGCGCAACGTCGCGACCCGCCGCGCGGTATTCGGCACCGACCAATGCTGAAGAGCAGGCCTGGTGGCTGGGGTGGAGCACTCGTGGTAACCTCCCGGCATGCTTCGCTCCTTGCTGAGTCGTCATCCCATTCGGGCAGCGCTGCTGTGGTCGTTCGCGGCAGTGGCTTGCAGTAGCCCCGACTCGGACGCCACCGGCGCGTCGTCCACGAGCGACACCGCGGCAACGAGTGACACGCTTCTCGACGCGGGTGCACCGCTGGGCGACGGCACAACGATACACACCGAGATAGGCGCGGCCTCCGACGCGGGTGACGAGCAAGGGTCGGATGAAACGACGTCGGTGCCGAGTCCTATCGCTACCTCGGAAGAGACGGACATCGTGATCGAGATCGGGGACGAACCGGCGCCCGATTGCGAACGACAGATCAGCTTCTCAGCGGTAGCCCTCAGCGATCCCCCCGCGTTCGACGTCGTGATCGTGGCTGACCATTCGGATAGCCTCAGCTGGTCGCGTGAAGATCTTTCGAAGGGGTTGTCGACGCTGCTGCAAGACCTCGCTGGGCGCGATCTGCGCTTCTTCGTGCTCACCCCAACTCAGTACGGTGCTTCGAGCGCTGCCGTCGATTACATCGATGGCTCCGATCTGGTTCCGTGGCGAGATCCCGTCACGGGTATTGCCTATGATCACGAGATGACGAGCTATACGCAAGAGTGCAAGGACCCACAAGGCACGCCGATCGAGTGTCCCGAGTACGAAGCCCTCGGGCAAAATGAGTTCTCTCTGACGGGGAAATTCACTTTCCGCATGCCGTCACCCGTCGCCCAGATCACGAAGGACATGTCGGACGCCGAGGTGACGGTCCAGCAAACCGCCGTGCAGGACGCGATCCTCGGTTTGGGCTCTGGGGGATCGCCGTACGAACAGCCCCTGTGCACTTTGAACCGCTACGTCATGCAAGATCCTGCATTGTTGCCCGAGCGCGTGGTGTTCATCGTGCTGTCCGACGAGGACGACTCGAGTGCGCCGTACGATTGCATGGATAGCGTCGACTACTCACAGAGCCGTGGCGAGACGGTCACGCCCGGCTGTACCGCGGGTTGCGACTACGTGCAGTACGTCGCGAGCGTACCGAGCCCCGCCAAGCTGATCGAATACACCTGCGTTCCGGTCGACGATCTGGGCGTCGAATCCCCAGAGAATGCCAAGCAAGGGTCGTTTCCCGAGAACGTGGACGTCTGCGATTCCACTGCACCCAGTGAGTGTACGGACGCAGATCTGAAGTGGCTCGACTTCTATTGCGATCCGACTGACAAGGTGTCGAACTGTCAGGCCACTTGCACGACCGGCGGAGTGTCGGCCCAATGCGTGCTGAACTTCGAGGGCGACAATCACGACGCGTGTGACAACGCGTTCGAGCTGGACGGCACCTCCTACTCGAACCTGGCTGACTACTGCAACAAGACCCAGGGCGCCAAGGATTGGCAAGATTGCCAACCCACGGGTTACATACGCCTTGGCAAGAGCGAGTACGCATCGGGCTCAGAAAGCGCACGCCCCGTCGTGGGCGCGCTCGACGCGGCCGGCATGGCACAATTTTTCACTCAGCAGGCTGCCGCGGTGTTCGGGGAGAACTACTCCGTCGAGACCATCGTGATGGATCCGAGCTTCTCTTGTGAGCTCCAAGC
>DATAHU010000205.1:0-3657 GCA_036263015.1 Polyangiaceae bacterium
ACTCGGCGCGGCGCCAAGTCGCATAGACCGCCGGCAGAACCAGCAAGGTCAAGAACATGCACGACCAAAGCCCACCCACCACCGGTGCGGCGGTGCGCGCCGAGACGTCGGCCCCAACCCCACCCTCCCACAACAGTGGCAACAAACCTAGAACCGTCGTGGCAACGGTCATCAGCAACGGTCGAGCTCGACTCGCTGCGCCTTCGACCACCGCGTGATCGACGTCCGACGGGGTATTCAGTCGATGCTCGCGCTTTCTGCGTTCGATGGCCTCGTCGAGGTACACGACCATGACGGTGCCAGTTTCTGCCGCAACACCTCCCACCGCGATCAGCCCGACCCAAACCGCCGTCGACAGGTGATACCCCATGGCACTGAGCAGCCAGATGCTCCCAGCCAGGGCAAAAGGCAGGCTGAGCAGAACCAGCAGGGTCTGAGGCCAACCGTTCAACGACATGTAGAGCAGGACCACGATCAGAACGAACGTGAGAGGCAGAACGTAAGCGAGACGATCTTGCATCTCTGCCATGAACTCGTATTGCCCGGTCCATTGCAATCGGTAACCTGCTGGGATCACCACGCGCTCGGCTACCGTGCGCTTGGCGTCATTCACCCAGCCACCGAGGTCTCGTGAGTTGGTGTCGAGATCTGCAAACACGTAACCTGTCAGGACTCCGTTCTCGTCCTTGATCATTGGGGGACCGGTAACTATGCGCACGTCAGCGATCGCCCCAAGAGGCACCGTAGCCGTTGGCGATTGCCAGCGCTGGGCTCCCTCGATTTCACCTGAAGACATCCCAGTTGGGCCGGAGGCTCCGGCGCCCCCAGAGGCGGGCATGCTGCCTGTCCCCCGCGAAGTGTTCATCCCGCGCATGCCACGCTGGGGATCCATCCCGACTTGCACTGCCCCACCTCGCATCGCCTGCATTGGACCCGAGCCTGAACTCATGCTGGAGCCTTGACCCGCACCCGCCGTCTCGATCAACGGCAACTCGGGGCTGCTCTGCACCGGGATCAAAATGGCCCTCAGCGCTTCTGGATCCGCGCGAAAGTCGGCCGCGTAGCGCACGTTGACGCTGAAGCGTGCGCGCCCCGCCACGACGCTCGACACTGGCATCCCGCCCACGGCAGCTTCGATCACCTCGTGAACCTGCCGCATCGTCAGACCGTAGCGGGCGATCGCCTCGCGGTCGGGCACGATATCGATGTACTCGCGACCCGTTTGCCGTTCCGCGAACGTGCTGCGGGTTCCTGGCACTTCGCGCAACACGCCCTCGAGCTGCGTCGCGATCTGCTCCATTTGCGCGAGATCGGACCCCATCACCTTGATGCCGACCGGTGTGCGCACGCCAGTCGTCAACATGTCGATGCGGGTCCGGATCGGAGGAGAGACGGCGATTTGAAAGCCCGGCATCTGTAGAGCCCGGGTCAGCTCACCGGCGAGTTGGTCGAGGGTCCGAGGTTCTTGCTCCGGCCACAGGCGCCCAAGCGGAGCTCTCACCCAACTCGGCGCGTTACCAAACCAACGCGAGACGGCGTGCCTCGGCCATTGCGACCGCGACTTCAACGTCACGACGCTTTCGATCATATCGAGCTGCGCCGGGTCGGTTGCTGTTTCTGCCCGCCCAGCTTTACCGTGCACCGATTGGACCTCGGCAAACCCCATGATGATCCGGTTTTGCGCAGTCAGCGCACGTCGCGCCTCTTCAATCGAGATGCCAGGGAACGTGGTGGGCATGACCAACAGCGAACCTTCGTCCAACGGAGGCATGAACTCCGATCCCAAGCGCATCGCTAGCGGAACCGTGGCCCCCATTCCAAGTAGGGCCACCAACACCATCAGCCAGCGAAAGCGCACCGCTTGTCGCACGACCGGTCGATACAAGAAGCCGAGCAAGCGATTCAGAGGGTTCTCGGCTTCGCGCCTGAAACGTCCGCGCAGGAGCAATACCATCAACGGCGGTGCCAACGTCACGGACAGGATCGATGCGGCCAACATCGCGAACGTCTTCGTGTAAGCCAGCGGACGAAATAGCCGCCCAGCTTGACCCGCGAGCGTGAAGATCGGCAAGAAGCTCACGGTAATCAGCAGCAGTGAGAAGAAGATTGGGCGACCAACCTCTTTGCAAGCGTCGATGAT
Source organism: Polyangiaceae bacterium (assembly GCA_036263015.1). Lineage (GTDB taxonomy): Bacteria > Myxococcota_A > Polyangia > Polyangiales > Polyangiaceae > SZUA-265. The sequence continues at coordinate 2,141 of DATAHU010000205.1, forward strand.
GATTCGTTTGCGATCGGCGCCGGGTGCCGCTTCTGCCAGCCTGACGTGCGCGTTCTCGATCAGAACGATGGCCGCGTCCGAAAGTTCCCCCACGGCAATCGCAATTCCGCCGAGTGACATGATGTTCGAGCTCATGCCCAGAGCGCGCATCCCGATGAAGGAAAGCAGCACGGATAGCGGCAAGATCACGATCGCCACGAGCGCCGAGCGAACGTGCAGCAGAAACACCAAACAGATGAGGGCAACGATGGCGCCCTCCTCGAGCAACGTCGTGCGCAGCGTCTCAATCGAACCCAGAATCAGATCGGAGCGATCGTATGTGGGAACGACGTGTACGCCGTCCGGAAGCACCAAGTGTTCGAGCTGCTGCTTTAGCGCATTGTTGACCTCGAGTGCGTTGGAGCCAATGCGCATGACGACGATGCCCCCAACCGTCTCACCCTGACCGTTCAAGTCAGCCGTCCCTCGGCGGATCTCGGGCCCGAACTGCACGGCCGCGACGTCACGTACGCGGATTGGGTTACCTCCTGCGCCCAAGCTGACGACGCTGTCTTCGAGATCTTTCAGGCGCCCGACGTAGCCTCGACCCCGCAGGATGTATTCTCGGCCCGACAGCTCCAGCACGCGAGCGCCCACTTCGGAGTTTGCTTCGCGCACCGCGCGGGCCACGTCGGCAGCGCTGACCCCGAACGCGCTCAGCCGATTGGGGTCGAGCAACACTTGAAACTGGCGTTCGAATCCGCCAATCGAGGCAACCTCGGAAACGCCAGGCACGGCCTGCAGTGCGGGGCGGATGGTGAAGTCCTGCAGTTCGCGCAGAGCGGCAAGATCACGCTTACCCGAAGCGTCTTGCAGCGCATACTGATAGATCCAACCCACGCCGGAAGCGTCGGGTCCGAGTACAGGCGTAACTCCCTCGGGCAACACTTGCTGGGCACGCCCCAGCTGCTCGAAGACGCGCGTTCTCGCCCAATAGAGATCGGTGTCGTCTTCGAACACGACGTAGATGAAGCTCATCCCGAACATCGAATAGCCGCGCACGGTGCGCACTTTGGGCGTGCTCTGCAAGGCGCGCACGAGCGGGTACGTCACCTGATCTTCCACGAGATCGGGACTGCGCCCCATCCAATCCGTGTAAACAATCACTTGCGGATCGGAGAGATCAGGAATTGCATCGAGCGGTGTTTGTTTCAGCGCAACGAGCGCCCACGCCGTCAGCGCCAGCGTCACCGCGAAGACGACCCACTTGTGCTTGGCACACAGCTCGATGATGCGTTCGATCATGGTTCTCGTCAGTGGCCGGAGTGTTGTGAGTGATCGACCACAGCGGGTGCCTTGGCTGCTTCGGCTCTAGTATCTGCTGGCGCAGAGTGAACATGACCGGTGCCTCCACCGCTTGCCCGCAAACGACTCTCGGAATCGATCAAGAACACGCCCGAGGCAACGACCTCCTCCCCAGGAGACAGCCCCTCCAGCACCTCCACCCGATCCTGAAGCCGCGTACCGAGCTTGACGAT
>DATAHU010000206.1:0-8402 GCA_036263015.1 Polyangiaceae bacterium
CAATTCAAGACACTGCGCCCGAGCGGAGGGGGATCCCGCGCGACGAACAGCGGCTTTGGATTTCGCATCCGGTTCGCGGTGCCAGTCTCTGGACCGATCGCCATTGGCTACGGAGCGCACTTCGGACTCGGAATGTTCATTCCTGTATCTGGTTAGGGTCGAACTCAACGCGGGACTCATTGAGGAGGTTCTCGTATGCACCCCTTCGTCGGCTTAGAGCTCTCTGGTGCGTCACTGACGCCGGTGAACGATCTCGAGCCGGGCACTGGTCGGCTTGGCGCGCCAGTGTGGGGGCCGGAAGAACTCCTGCGCGATCTCGAACTGCGCCTCGGAATACCCCAAGTCGAGCAGGATAGCTCCGCGGTGCGCGTTACGCGCTGGGCTGAGCGAATAGCGCCCTTGGCCGCGGCGGGCCGTTACTACTCGTCATCGTTCAAACTCGATCCGATAGGAACCGCTCGCGCGCTGCTGTCGCTGCGGGACGAGTTGGTTTTGACGGGTTGGGATGGCGGACCCGTAGCGGATGCCGGGTATCGCGTCGATGCTTTGGTCGAGATCGAATCGGTTGAGACTCCGTTGACGTTGCCGCGCGACTTCGCGGACCGACTCGCACAGGTTCAGCGTGAATTGCGGGAGGTCAGGTCGCCAATCTACGACCAGATCACGCTCGCGGAAGAGCAGGCAGCGTGGTCAGGCTTGTGGCAACGCGTGTTTGAGGCGCTTCGCCGCCACGGCACTCACTTGGACATGTTCGAAGAGAACTTTCAGGGCGCTCCGCCCGATAGCGACCTCGGTGTCATTCAAGCGGCGCTCAGCGGGAAAAGTGCATCGCCTCGTCCACCGCTTCGCGGTGATGGCACCTTTTTGATGCTCGAGTCGGAAACGTCTTTGGAAGCTGCGAGTGTCAGCGCTGCGATCATCGCTGCGCTTGGGAACGAGCCGAGCGCGGTAATTCGCGATGGCAATGATCCGGCACTGGCGCATGCGCTCCTGACCCAAGGGGTTCCTCCTCAGGGACTGCATTCGTCGAGTCGTTGGCGATCCGCTCTACAAGTGCTCCCGCTTGCGCTCGAGCTTGCGTTCGAACCCAAAGACCCGCACCGCGTATTAGACCTCCTAAGCCTGCCGCGCGGCCCTTTTCGCGGTGCGGTGCGACGTCGTTTGCTACGCGCGCTGGTGCGTTCACCGGGCATCGGAGGGCGCGCTTGGCAGGAAGCAAAAGAGCGTTTCCCTGAGCCGGCAAGTGCGGCGCTGACATTGGTCGCGGACTGGTTCGAAAGACCAGGAGCAGATCCGATTCGGGGGGCAACGACGGAAGCGCTGCTGGAAGTTGTAGATCGCGTTCGGACTTGGCTATCCGAACAGATCGCATTGTCACCGGATGACGAGATCACCCACGCTGCTCTACGACACTGCACGGCCTTCGTTGCGACGCTCACTGAGAGGTCTGGAGCAGCCGTCGATCTGGTGACGGTGCGTCGCCTCGTCGAGTTCGTGGCTGGCGGGGGCATGCACTTGGAGCTGCAGCGCGAACGCGCAGGACGGGTGGATTATGTGTCCTCGGCCGGAGCGCTCTTGGTGCCGCGCTCCAACGTCCTTTGGTGGTCGTTCACTCATGGCTACGACAAGCTGACGCACGCCTGGCGGAAAGGAGAGCACGCCGCGCTCTTGGCGGCGGGTCTCTGGTCGCAATCCGCTGAGCAGCGTTTCGCCGCGCGAGCGGCGCGCATGCGGCGCGCGGTACAGGCTGCGACGAAACGCTTGCTGTTGGTGGCTCCCAAGACGGTTGCAGGTGACCAGACGGCGGCTCATCCGCTGTGGGACGAAATCATCGCCCGCCTACGCCCCCTGCCGTCTGAACTCGCGGCGATCACACGCACCGCCGCTAATTTCTTGGAAGCAGGATCAACAGGTTTGCCCGAGCTGGCGCGGCAAGCGCTCCTACCGCGCGAGCTTCCAGTCGCGCGCCCTATTTGGCATTTGAACGTCGTAGACTCGCCGCCAGTTCACTCGGCCTCCGCCAATAGCCTCACTGCACTGCTCGGTTGCCCGCTGCAGTGGACGCTTGCGAACTGGGCGGGGCTCGCTTCCGTCCGTCTGGCGCTCCCCGCCATGCACTTGCTCAATGGTAACCTCGGGCACCGGCTGATCGAGGAGCTCCATAGCCAGGGTGCATTCAGTGAACCAGCCGAGCGATTCCGACATTTGGCGATCCGCCAAATGGAGTCACTGCTCAGCCTCGAAGGAGCTGTTCTGCTTCGCGCAGGCAAGGCCTACGAACGCGATCAATTGCAGGCTCAGCTCGTCGACGCCGCTTGTGCACTCCAGCGAACGCTGTTCGAGAACGAACTGGAACTTCTCGACGCCGAGAAACCATTCGCCGTCCCATGGCGTGCGGGTGAGTTGAGAGGCCGTTGGGACTTGGTGGCTCGATCTAACAAAGGCCAGCTCGTCATCATCGATCTAAAGTGGGGCGACAGGAAATACCGCGACAAGCTGCGTGCTGCCAATGATCTGCAGCTCCCTGCTTACACCCACGCGCTGAGGCTCGAACATGCTGATGTCAGTGCGGTCTACTTTTCGCTCTCATCGCGCAAACTGTTCGGCGCGCGAACGGAAGCGTTGAGCAAGCTCGAGGTAGTTCCTGGGCCACCCGCTCATGAGACGTGGCGGCGCGTCGAGCGTACGGCTCAGCTCGCCGAGCAGGCGATCGCCGCGGGCGCGATTCACGTCACGGGCCTGCGGACTTCGTTGCCTTTGCTCGAAAGCCTCGAAATAGAAGAAGCGGGGCGCTCGCGACATTTTGCGGTCAAACCCGAGGACGCGTGCGAGTACTGCGGTTTCGACGCGATCTGCGGTCGACGCTGGGGTGAAGTGTCGTGAACACTCTCGAAATCGCAGCCGAGACCAAAGCGCGGTCGGACGCGGAGGGGTTACTCCTAATCGCCGCTAGTGCGGGCAGTGGGAAAACATATCGTTTGACGCATGAGGTGGCAGAGCGGCTTCGCGCAGCCGATGACGCGATGTCTATCGAAGGTCTCGTCGCGGTCACCTATACGACGAAGGCGCGAGCCGAGCTCGAGTCTCGGTTGCGACAGGTCTTGGTTCAAGAAGGGTTGTTCGCTCGCGCCGACGCCTTGCCTACGGCCTACCTTGGGACAGTTCATGCAGTCTGCCTTCGGCTACTCCAGGAGTTTGCGCTCGAAGCAGGGATCTCGCCTGACATTGATGGCCTGCCGCAAGAGGCCGCGCGGCACCTGTTGCAAGAGTCCTTGGAGGCTGCGCTGAGCCCTGAACTGCGAACACGGCTGGATGACACGGCGCGCGCCATCGAGCTCAATTGGGACGGCCGCACGCGACGCCACGACTGGATCACGCCGGTCGAACAGATCATGACCTTGGCGCGGAGCAATCGGCTCAATGCAGAAGATCTTCGGGATATGGCCCGCCGCTCCAACGAGGGACTGCAGCAGTTGTTACGGCCCGTCGCGGCGGATGGGGTTGGTCTGGAACGAGCTCTGGCTGACGCACTCGAGGAATCTATCGGCGCCCTAGTTAACCTTAACGATGGACAGAAGAATACGTCCGACGTGCTTGGTGTCTTGAGAGACGCGCTCGATCAACTCCAGCGCGGGCGACTGCCGTGGGGCCAGTGGTGTAAACTTTCGAAAGTCAAACCTGGCAAGCGCGCCATGCCCTTGGTCGAGGCGGTACTTCTTGCCGCGGCCGAATACGACATTCATCCGCGCTTTCGCACCGAGATTTGCGCTTGTTGCGACGCGATCTTCGACGCCGCGAGCGTTGGGCTTCGGGCTTACGCGGACTGGAAAGCGCAAAGAGGGCTTGTCGACTACGTCGACATGATCGACCTCGCCTTGTCTGCGCTCGACGTCCCAGACGTACAGCGGGAACTGGGGCGGCGCCTAGAGTTGCTCGTGGTGGACGAGTTCCAGGACACGAGTCCCATTCAACTTGCGCTGTTTGCGCGTTTTCATCAGTTCACTCGTCGATCGATTTGGGTCGGAGACTGGAAGCAGTGCATCTTCGAGTACGCAGGCGCCGATCCCACCTTGATGGATTCGGTGACGCGATGGGTGAATAGCCACGGAGGCAAGACGGAGGTACTACCCCGCAACTTCCGATCACGGCCCGAACTCGTGGAGTCGATTTCGTTGTTGTTCACGCGCGCCCTGGAGCGGCACGGGCAATCGAGTGGGGAGGTAGTGGCGCACGCCAATCGAGAGGCGCTGCCCCAGCTGGAGTCGTTGCCACCGTTCGGCGTGTGGAAGATGAATTCCAAGACCGAGCGAGCGTTGGCAGCAGGCGTGGCGCGTTTGTTGTCGGAGCCCGGCGCCACGACCGTCGTGGACAGAGAGACCGGGCTCGTGCGTTCACTTCGACCCGGGGACGTGGCGGTGCTCGTCGCGACGAACAAGGAGGCCGAGGATCTGGCCGCAGCGTTAGCCGAGTTGGGCATCGCGAGCGTACTGGCGCGGACGGGACTGATGCGCACCCCGGAGGGCACCGTGTTATCCGCGGCGTTAGGTTACCTGATCGATGCTGCCGATACACTGGCAACCGCCGAGCTCGAAGCTTTGCACGGGTTTGGGGGTATGGAGCAAGAAGCTTGGCTGGCGGAGAAGATTACGTCCAAGGCGACGAACGGGGCTCCAAGCGCGCACGCAGAGCTGCTGTTGCCGCTGGACGCGCTGCGACCTGAGTTGCCCCGGCTGGCCCCCTCTGAAGTACTCGACCGAGTGATAGCCGCGTTGGACTTGGTGACCAAAGCACGGCGTTGGCCAAACCCTGACCAGCGACTGGCGAACCTCGACGCACTGCGCGCCTTAGCGGCCGCCTACGAGGACCGCTCGACGTACTTACGCGAAGCGGCCTCCGTGGGTGGCCTGTTGCGTTACTTCGCTGAATCACAAATCGCGATTCGTCAACAAGACGAGGAGCGCGCCCGAGATGAACAGCATGTGAGCATCAATCCGGACGCGGTGGTGCTATCGACCTACCACAAGGCCAAAGGTCTGGAATGGCCAGTCGTGGTCCTGGGGAGCCTCGATCGGGAAGGTAGACGACATGCCTTCAGCGTGACCCCGGAAATGGATCGCGACACCTTTGATGCGGCGGACCCGCTGGGACAGCGCTGGATACGCTACTGGCCGTGGCCGCTCGGGCAGCAAAAGGATGCAGCAATTCGTGAAAGGGCGGCAGAATCGGAGGTCGGGCGGCGGATCACCGAACGTGACAGTCGTGAGCGTGTGCGTCTGCTGTACGTGGGTTTTACTCGAGCGCGCGATCACCTCATCCTGGCGGTAACAGTGACGGGCAAAGGGGTCGCCAAGACTGCATGGCTTGACGAGCTCTCCGATGCAGACGGACCGCTGCTCACGTTGCCTTCAAAACAGACAAGCGACGCTACGCTTGACGTTCGGGTGTCTGTGTCGACCGTTCACCGAGCGCTAGCTCGCGTTTGGAACCTCGGCGAGGAGTGCGTTGAATCGAAGCCCCGCGAAGACCCAGCCCGGATCTGGTTTGCACCAACACCGTCAGCGTTGGGTGCTCACCCAGGCTACGTGATCAAACCGTCCGACACGAACGACGAGATACTCTCTGGGGCCGAGTTTGCGATAGCCAGCATTACGAGCTGGAATCGGATGCCGTTCACTTCCACCAAAGACAAGCGATGGGATGACGTCGGGACCGCTATCCACGCATTCCTCGCGAGCGACACCTTCGAACTCTCCGGCGCACGGCGCGAACTCATCGCGCGCCGTATACTGGCTGCAGCAGAGCTCGAAGCCTCGTTCGACCCTGCAGCGCTGCTTGCAGCGAGCGACAACCTTCGTCGCTTCGTCGAACGACGCTGGCCGGGTGCGCGCTGGCATCGTGAGGTTCCAGTCATTGCGACGGTTAAAAGTGAACATGGCGCCAGACAGCTGCATGGGGTCGTTGATCTCTTGCTCGAGACGGAGATGGGCGACGTCATTGTCGATCACAAGAGCTTCCCTGGATCATCACAGCAGTGGGAGCAGGAAGCGACCAAGTACGCGCCACAGCTTTGCGCGTATGCTCACGCGCTCAAAGTAGCGGGGCGAAACGTGATTGCGCGCCTCGTACATTTCACCATCGGCGGGGGAGTGGTTGAGTTGGTTGAGCGCTCAGCCATCTGACATCAATGCTCGGCGGCCCTTTCGGTGTGAACGAATCATGATCTTACCCGAGCTTGAGCTCTTGTTAGGTTGTGAGATGCCCTCGGTCAAATCGGCTGCGCGTGGGGCTGGTTCCCCACGCTCGTCTGGTCCAACGGCCGGCTGCTCGTCGAGGCGCCTCCTTACTGCCTCATGACCCACCGTGCTAACCTCAGAACATGCGGCTCACCCATGCCATCGGACTATCGCTACTAACGGCGTGTGGTGCCCGCTCCGGCATCCAAGAAAGCGCTGAAGGTGGCGACCCCGCAAGAGGCGGCACCCGGTGGGCTGACTGCGACCCGGGCACGCTCCAAAGCAAAGCCATCGGAACCATGGATTGGCGCAACATGCGCCACGTAGCTTCGCCTAAAGATCGGCTAGTCTTTGCCGGAAATGCTGGCTTGCGTGTCGTCAACACGCTCAACGGCACCATCGACGAAGTTGCCTTGACGGGTTGGATAGCATTGCCGGATCGAGATACTACCTTCTCAGGGCCCGACTGCATTGCTATACGTGGGAACAGCCTCTACGTGACGGACAATCTTGGCAACGTCTACGTTACGAGCTTGAGTGCCGGATCCGCTGAACTGACTGTAGTGTATTCGGTCACGAACGTAGCCACCACGCTATCGAATAGCTCTGCCTGCGTAACTCTCCTGGCGACGAAAGATCTCGTGTATTTGCTGCGGAGAGACCAGACGCTCCTCACAATCCGTGGCAACTCCGTCACAGAGGAGACCGGCATAACGGCGATCGCCATAGCAGGTGAACAATTCTTCTATACGACTAATCAGCGGCTTTTCTCTAGACGCGCGTCACAACCTTCGACATCCCAGAGAGTTGTCAACGTGGGAGGCATCGAACGGTATGTTCTCGTCGGAGCCGAAGGCAACTTCGCGTACCTACTATCACATCTGGACAGCCCGACCTTGGCTCGGGTCAACACGGAACCAAACTCAGTCGGTTCGGAAACTGTGTGGCCGTTGCCTGGAGATCTCTGCGACGACTATTGTGTCTGGAACATCTCCGATGAAGGCTTAGTGGTGAGCTCTGCCACGGGCCAGCTGTGGGGCGCGCCCGTAGGGGCAAACGCGGCACAGCTCTCTATGCTCGCGGCGTTCCCCGGCTACGATGCGGATGACTTTTCACCTGCACTAACCTCAGATGCTACCCATATCTACTGGTTTGCAAGTCCTACATCGGACGAATCCGACCTTACTCTCTACGCGACGAGCTGTTTCAATGAAGGGATGATGTCTCAATAGTTATTACATTGACTGCCCGGAATATCATTGTCGCAACCGAGAGTCGGGAAGGTTGCGGGGCTACAGCATATTGTATATGCGTTGTCAAAGAAATACACTCCCGCCCCCTTGGTTTCAGAGTAGGCGTCTTTATCGGATCCATTCTGATCCGACGTGTTGTCTTCGAACCAAAAGTAGGAATAGTCCTGTGTGCGGATTCCTGTCTTTGCGTTGTCCGATGATTCGCAGTTTAACATGTGGCCACCGGAGAATGCACCACCTGCGCTCGTGCCGTTTGTGGAGTCGAAACTAAAGCCATTCTGTCCGTTTGAATACGACCCGATCGTATCGTAGACGCCGAAAACGCTGTACTCAATTTCGATGCCATTCAGCGCATTCAATTCTGTGAAAAGGTAAGAGAATTCATTGTGGTTACCTCCCGTGGTCGAACCGCTGCCTTCGTCGATACCATCCTTGTTGTTTAGCGTGTCCAATCCGAAGATGGCGGAATTGGAAACAGAACGCAGACTAATCCCTTCATCAGCGTTGTCATAGATCTCAGATGACAGACTAGCGCTGTCATGATTTTCGATGATTATGCCCTTGTAGTTCGAGTAGGAGCTGTTTGCGTCGACGGTTGCGTTGTGGCCTCCGGAAATGACTATACCGGCCGCGCTAGTCATATTGAATCCGTGGACCTTACAGTTCTTTATCGTGATCCCGCTCTTGCCGTTGCTGTATATGCCGCAGTGGCGTGACCCTCCACAGTCGTACGAAAAACTGCTACTATATTTTACTTCGTGGTAGTTGCAGTTCAAAGGTACCCACTCGCTGAAGCACGTTTGCGGCGGTTTTCGATCTGCGCGCCCGGCGCGGTCAGTTGAATTCGTGGGGCAGCGGCACCGGCTTGCCGTCGAGCGCGGCGTTGACCGCGGCGCGCAGGTAGAGATGTGGGTTG
>DATAHU010000207.1:0-26379 GCA_036263015.1 Polyangiaceae bacterium
GAAGGTGCCGTGACGATCCTCGGCGCAGAAGCGCCCACTGATACGAAGCAGTCAGTGACCCTCGATGGTTTCTTTTTCGCAGGAGCGTTGGACCGATGATCCGCGACTTGTTGTCAGGGCGTGTAAAAAGTTTACGCACGAACAGGGTCTCGAGCCCCGCAGTTGCTCTTGCGTGCATGTTGTGCGCCGCGCAGGCTGCAGCTCAGCCCACGAGCAAGCCGAGTGATGCTGCGCGCCCTGTCCCTCCCGCGACGAGCGCACCCGCCAGCGCCGCCCCAGCGAAGCTTGCACCGCAACCCGAGGCCGGTAAGGCGGAGAGTGTCGCTGCCGCAGCCCCTGCGCCAGTGCCGGCCAAGACCGAGGCGAACGAGTCTGAGGCTGCCCCGGCCGAAGCGGCCAAACCCGAGCCGGCCAAACCCGCGGCTGACGAGGCAACCGCACCCGCCACGCAGGCCCCCGCTGCCGAGACTCCAGCCGCTAACCCAGCCCCGCCAGCGGATTCCGCCTCGACGCAGCCGATGGCGCCACTCTCGGCCCTGATCAACCTGCACTTGTTCGTGATGAATGTCTGGAACAAGGATCCCGGGTACGATCTGTTTTCCCGCGACGACGTTGGACAGCGTGTTGGGTTAACCGCAGAAGTAGACTTGCTTCACCTGACAACAGACACGATTCTCTCCGTTGAAGCAGGCGTGGGCGGTGAGGCCGAGAGCAACGGCAATACCCCCGCCGCCTTGGCCGGCAATTCGACGTTGGGCGCCACTCACGTCCTGGCAGGAGTCGGTTTACGGCATGCTGTGCTGTCGTGGTTGGCGCTGCAGTTGCGTGCGCATGGTGGGCTCAGCTTTACGGAGTTGAAGCTCACGAGCAACGGCTCTGACAAGGATCTGACGAGCGAGACCAAGAACCCTTACGGAGCACTCGGCGCTGGTCTGCTGTTCCAGACGGAGCCGAGACGCCTCGACCCGCAGCGCACCTCGTTCAATTCGGTAGCGTTTGGAGTTCGCTGCGAGGGCGGCTACCTGATGTCGCCCAGCATCGCGCTCGCATTCCCGAGTCAGAGTGTCGACTTGCCCGAGCAGCGCGTGCGCAGTATCGGTGCGCCGCTGGGATCGCTGGACCGCTCGGGTCCTTACCTCGAAGTGAGCGGATTTCTGCGCTTCTAGGCTGCCGAACCAGAAATGGTCCGGGCTCGCACACATCGATAAGCCTTGCGCTCCGGGCCCGACTCCGACAAAACCAGCGCCCCCGGGTGAACCTTGGGAAAGGATGAACTAAATGCGAGTCGGAATCGTTGGTTGGCGTGGCATGGTTGGATCCGTGTTGCTCGAGCGCATGCAGCGCGAGGGTGACTTCAAGCGCATCGACACTACGTTCTTCTCGACGTCCAAGGCCGGCGGCGCTGGGCCCGATGTGGGCCAAGGTTCGCGGCCACTCGCCGACGCGAACGATCCCAAAGCCTTCAGCGGGCTCGATGCGGTCATCAGCTGCCAAGGCGGTGACTACACCAAGGCCGTTCACCCGGCGCTCAGAGCGGCTGGCTTCAACGGCTACTGGATCGACGCCGCATCGGCGTTGCGCATGGCCGACGATGCCGTGATCATTTTGGACCCGGTCAATCGCCCCATGATCGACCGCGCATTGGACCGCGGCGTCAAGGACTTCATCGGCGGCAACTGCACCGTCAGCTTGATGTTGATGGCAATCGGTGGCCTGTTCGACGAGGGCTGGGTGCAGTGGGTGAACGCTGCGACCTACCAAGCGGCGTCTGGCGCCGGCGCCAAGAACATGCGCGAGTTGTTGTTGCAGATGCGGGTCCTGGGTCGCGCTGCTGGCGCGCAACTCGACGACGCGGACAGCAACATCCTCGACATCGACCGAAACATCTCCAAGGCCATCGGCAGCGACGAGATGCCGCGCTCGGCGTTTGGCGCCGCATTGGCTGGCAGTTTGATCCCGTGGATCGACTCGGCGGTGCCCGGCGGGCAGACTCGCGAAGAGTGGAAGGGCCACGCTGAGACGAACAAGATTTTGGGTCTCGACCCCGAAATTCCCGTCGATGGCGTGTGCGTGCGCGTTGGCGCCATGCGCTGTCATTCGCAGGCTTTGACGATCAAGCTGACGCACGACGTTCCGCTCGATGAACTCGAGGACGTCATTCGTCGTCACAACGACTGGGTGCGCGTCGTGCCGAACGACAAGGCCTCGACGCTCGAACAACTCTCGCCCGCGGCCGTATCGGGCACACTGCAAGTTCCGATTGGGCGTTTGCGCAAGTCGAAGCTCGGCCCCGAGTATCTGTCGGCGTTCACTGTTGGCGATCAGCTGCTCTGGGGCGCGGCAGAGCCGTTGCGTCGCATGCTGATGATTTTGCTCGAACGCGGTTGAAAGCCTTGGTCGACGAGGGCGCCGCCTGCCGGGGCCCTCATCCTTGAAGCCTTCAGCCGTCGTACGCCTCGTCCTGTTCGATTCGGGATAACACCCAATCGAAGTCCCCAGTCACGACTTTGGCTTGGCAATACTCGCAGGTGCCCGCCATGTTGATCTTCAGCGGAGCGCCGCAATTGGGGCACTGCAGCGCGGTGCGCACTGGGCCACGAGTCGCGCGGCCACGGATCAATGTCCAGTATTCGGTATACGGACGTTCGGCGTTGCGGCTGCCCTTGAGCAAACGCCCGTCGTTTCCGAGCGTGTAGTCGAGACCCGTAGCAAAGACCCGGACGGTGATCGCGTCGTAGACATTGTCCGAGATCAGATTTGCCAGATCGATGTGCAAGATGCGGGCGTTCTCCGTGACGTTGCGCGCTCCCGCCTGCAGATAAACGTCGAACCAATAGCCGAAGTACTGTAACAGGTTATCACTGACGTGCGGTCTGATGCGCATCAGATCCTGATTCGACCACCCGATCTGCAGCTCCGAAAAGATGACTTTGACGCGGCCCAGGAACGCTTCGTATTGAAATGCGGGGTCCTGCTGTCCGAGCTCTGCTAGTCTCTGGTGAACACCTGTGGTCACGCGTGTCGGCAGCTCGCTGCCGCGCTCTACGACGTCCTCCGTGAGCAGGGGCGGGCGCTTCTCGTACTTGACGCAGTGGATTGCCTGCAGCATCCAATCGAAGCGCCCGTCGTCGACGCGCTCTCGGCAATAAGAGCAAACGTTGCCGCGGATCGCTTCCAAGGGAGCCCCGCAATTCGGACAGTCCAGCAAACGCGCGCGCTGGGGCGGACGTGAACGCGCCGTCACTGGGCGCGCCAAGATCATCCGCTCCAAGACGTAGAGTCGCTCTGGCTTGCCGTTTCGCGTCTCGGTGAAGTTGGCCTCGACCTCGACTTCGAGTCGGACGTGGAACGGGCTCTGAGTCAAGCCAACGTAACGCAACGCGCCGATCACGATGCCGTTGACCGACTGCAACTGGTCATCGTGCACGGCTTGGCGCACTTCAGCCGCCACGTACGGGCTGAGCTTCTCCAAATTGCGACCCGGTCGATTGCTGTGAAATTGCGCGTAGAGGGTAAACAGAAAATCTTCGAACAGGACGACCGAAAACTGCGGATCGGTGCTGCGTAGACGATCGAGCGCCGCGCGCGCAACGAAGTGCGGGCGCTGTGGTTTGACTTGGTTTTGCGGAACTCCCGCTGTCCACTCCTTGAGTCCGGCACCCTGGGTGCGCTTGATGCGCGAGTACACGATCAGGGCGATCACCACGACGATACCGAGCGGCGGGTATTGGATACACAAGATGATCAGGTCGATGATCAGTCCTGCAGCGGCGCCGTCACCGCCGCCGCTGGAGCTGCCCCCGCCACCACTGCTGCTACTACCGCCGTGATAAGACTCTCCGCCGCCTGGTCTGGCGGCCACCGCAGCGCTCAGCAGCAACAGCATTGGAAGCACACGCAAAGCGAACGTCCGGGCGCTCGCGTGACCGAACAACCTTGCCCTGCTCGATACCATGCGCGTCCTAATCGACTTCATCGCTGAGCTCATTGATGTCGTCAGGTCGTCTGGGGTGAACGCTAGCCAGAGGCGCAGCAAGACTCGCCAATGCGAGCAAGAAGCGTTCGGCGTCGTAGTTTTGCAGCGCGGTCTGCAGCGCGTCGCGCGCGCTCTCGTATTCGGGGCCCAACAAATCGACATTGATGCCGCTATCGGGCCGCAGCAGGACTTGGCGCTCGAACAACGAAACGAACACCAATAGCCCGGTGTGTTCTCTTGTTGCGGCTATGTTGAGTCGATGGAACGAGGCTGCGGCTTCGGCGGCGACACCCTGCATGCGCTCCGAGCTGCTCAAGCAACGGCGCTTGAGCGCAGGCCATTGAGTGACCACGAACCCAGCCAAGACTCCGGCCAATGCTGCATCCACTGGGATCAGCCAGGTTGTGTAAGCTGTGGGGCTGAGCACCATCACGAGTGCTGCGACCAACGCCACTGCCGCCCCTGCGCGAATGCTCGCACGCAGGTACCGGCTGGAGGCGCGACGGACACTCACCACGACCTCGACCGACGTGTGTGACTCGATCTGCTTCACGATCTCGGTCGCGCGTTGGCGCATTGCCGGTTCGAGAAACTGTCGCTCAGCCATCGCGTCCGACGATAACAACACGCTTCAAACCGGAAATCAAAAAAGCGCGGGCCGGGCCCAGAGTTGACCGTTAGACTCGGCGAAAGGGTCGCTACATGTCGGAAGTCACTACGCCTGGATCGGATGATTCGAACACCTACCAAATGCTTTGGGACTGCCGCTTCTGTGGCGCCAAGAAGTTGCTGGCCCTCGATCACCGGCATTGTCCGCAATGCGGCTCGCCACAAGGCGCTGACGCGCGCTACTTTCCAAGCGACGAGGAAAAAGTCGCCGCGGTGGGGCACGTGTTCGTCGGCAAGGACTTGGTCTGCCGCTACTGCCAAGCTCCCAACAGCCGCAACTGCAAGCACTGTGGCCAGTGCGGTTCACCGCTGACCGAGGGGACCGATGCCGGCACCCGAGCGACCGAGACTCACCCGGTCGGAGAATTTCCTGGCACCTCAGCAGGGGTCAAACCCAAGGCCTTGGCCGCCAATGTGCCTCCCAAGCGCAGCCGCGCGTGGATCTGGTTGGTCGCGATTGCGAGCCTAGTCGTGCTGCTCGTCGTGGTGTTCACCTGGAAGAAGGAAGACCGCCTGAGCGTCAGCGCTCAGAGTTGGTCGCGAGAAATCGAGATTCAGAAGTTCGGGCCTGTCGACAAGAGCGCTTGGTGCGACGAGCTGCCGAGTGGGGTCCAAGTGCTGGGCAAGAGCCGCGAAGTGCGGCGTCATGAGCAAGTCAAAGTGGGGGAGGATTGCTCGTTGCACAAGGTCGATCAAGGGGATGGGACTTTCCGTGAGCAGAAGACGTGTACCCCGCGCATGGAAGACAAGCCCGTTCAAGACGACAAGTGCAAGTACCGTCAGAACGAGTGGGCGCTGGAGCGCGTCGCCAAAGCGAGCGGCAACGGGATAACACCCGAGCCCAGCTGGCCGAGTGTGGAGATTGGCACCGCTTGCACCCAGATCGGTTGTCGTCGTGAGGGCAAACGCAGCGAGCACTATGTCGTGTCTCTTCACTCAGCGAGTGGCTCGGACTCCGAATGCGAGTTCGACGCCACGCGCTGGCGTGACTTTCACGTCGGTGACGCGTATCAAGCCAAGGTGTCCGTGGTCGGCAGTCGCGTTGACTGCGATAGCTTGCGGCGCTGACGTCGTTCGGTGCAGCGCCGGTCTGAAGGTTTTGGGACCCGCTCTTAGAGTGACGCGTCGGCTGCGCCAGCGTCGGGCTTGCTGGTGGGTGCCGGCGTCACGGGACCTGCGTCGGTTCCGGGAGCGCCTCCCATGCCAGTGGACGTATCCGGCGAGGTCGTGACTCCGCCGTCTGCGCCGGAGCTCGACTTCGGCATGCACAGACCCGCGCGCCCGATCTCGGTCACCGCGTCCGCGTTCGTGAACATGGAGCACTCGAGATCCGCGAGCTTGCAGTCTTCGTCGGTGTCGCACGCGGGAATGCACACGCCGACGTCATTGACTCCAGCGCTATCGGTAACGGGACCGCAAAGCCCATCGGGTGCCCCACTCACGTCGCCGTTGCTGTCACGCTGCAACCCGCAACCAGCCAAGTCTGGCAACAGCACGCAGTTGGCGCTGCACAAGCCCTCAGCGTCGTCGGCGCTGACCATCAGACAATACTTCCCGACGCAATCGTCATCGGTCTTGCATGTTTCGCCGATGGCTTTGCCTTTGGGCTTGGAGTCCAAACACAAGCCCGTCGCGGGATCGCAGAAGCTGCCTTCTGCGCAGCTGAGATCGTCCAAGCAGAACGGCGCGCACAGACCGATCCCGTTCTGCAGCGGCAAGCACAAGCGATCGACGCTCTCTTCGCACTTCGAGATGCCCTGGCCGACCTGGCAAGCTTCCATGCAGTAACCGACGTCATCGGCGGTGTCGTCCGTGCCGTTGTCCGTGGGCACGCAGACCGATAGGTCACCGAACTGCGAACAGACATCCGGATTGGTCTCACAGCGCGTCGTGCAGTAACCCCCGGGCAGGCCGACTTTGGTGCCGTCCGGGGAGAAGAACTTGTCGTCCTGGAGCAAACACGTCAGCCCCGTCGTGCAATCAGCGTCGGAAGTGCACACGTCACCGGCGACGTGACCATCGAGCACGGGCGCAGGCGTCGAACCCGTAGTGCTCGGAGTCGGCTCAGAGCCGGCGCCGCCGATGCCATCGTCAGGCGAGGGAACCGGAACGGGCGTGACCGTGTCGCTGCCCGTCGTCGATGGATTCGTGCCGGGACGTACGGTTGGCTCGCCAGACGTGTCGTCGTCGTTCGGTGCAGCAGGGCCACCGCCGTCGTTGGTCTCGTCGTCACCAGCGCTCGTCTTGGTGTCATCGACGGACTCGTCCTTGCTCGAACATCCAGTCGCTGCAGCGAACATTCCCAGAAACGCAAGTCCGACGAGAGGATGACGAAGCATGCGCTCAGGATAGCCCGGCATTCGACCTCGCCCAAGCGCATTTACGGTGACCAAAGCGATCGACTAGCTCTGGAAAAAGGCTGTGTTCCTTCAAACAAACTGGTCCTTTTTGTCCCTCTGGGGGCGTAAAGTCGTGGCCTCGTCGCGCCTTGGAAACATGGAGACATTCGTGCTCTTCATGGGGTTCCCATCGGCGCGTGAGCGCGACCTCCGTCGCGATTTTGGAAACCGCGCATGTTCGTCTATGGCACGTTGATGGTCCCCGAAATCATGAAGCGGGTGGTGGGTCGCGTTCCGCCTTCTGTGGCAGCGCTGCTTCCAGGTTACCGGCGCTATCGCGTGCCGGGTGAAGCCTATCCGGCCATCGTCGCTGCCGTCGACTTCCAGGTTGATGGGTTGTGTTATCAGGGCCTGAACCGGCACGAGCTGGAACTGCTCGACGCGTACGAGGGTGACTCTTACGTGCGCACTCCCGTCGAACTGTTGGTCGCGGGACGCGTCCAGCGGGACGAGTGCTACGTCGCTCGACCCGGGGACGAGTCGTTGCCCAGCCTCGAACCCTGGGAGCTCGAAGAGTTCTTGGCTGTTCACTACAACCAGTTCATGAACGCTCATTTCGGTGTGCGCTGAACGTGTCGCATGGGCCGGGCGCAAATGCTCTTATCTTGCACGGGTGATCGAGCCGTAGCCAAGGCGATGCCCCGTCCTTCACTTCGCCTGGTTCACGCAAGCGCGGTTCTGATTGGGCTCTCGCTACTCTGTTCGACGGCCGCTGCGCGCCGCGAAGGTGGGCCCTCGACGGGCGCGATCATGCTCAATCCGCTGGGCTTGTTCTACGGCCCCCTGATGGCGGAGCTCGACTTCGGTTTGGGGGCGCAAGGTTCGTTGAACTTGCGTGGCTCGCGTTGGAATGCGTTGAGCAGCGCTCCCAGCGGTACCAGCGCGTGGGCGATCGGCTTGGGCGCGCAAGTGTTCGCCTCGGGCCCGATCTACGACGGCGTGTTTGCTTACCCCGCGCTCGACGTCCTATTCGCGGACGCACCGAGCGGGGGCTCGCCGGTGACTGCCTTCATGCCCCAAGTGCTGTTCGGCTACGAATTCGACTGGAAGTTCTTGGCGCTGCGCTTGGGGCTCGGAGCGTTCGCGCTGGTGCCGAAAGATCAAAAGGCCGAAAACGCCTTGGGTAACGGCGATGTCGGCCTCTTGATCGATATCAGCGGTGGTGTAACGTTCTAGGTTAACGCCGTGCGACGATGCTCAGTCGCCGCAGCCCGCGGCAGGCGTGGGCATGTTCTCGCTCGATTGGCTTTGGACGAATGCAAAGATGTTGGCCAGCTTGGCATCACTGAGCAGCCCGGCGTTGTATTTGAGCATGTTCGCGCAAAGCTGCATGCCCTCGTCATCGGTCCCCAGGCGCACGGCTTTCGTGAAATCATCCAGGGTCCACGAGCCAATGCCCGCCGTCATCGAGCCCGTGATGTTTGGTCCCGTCGACGCAATGCCGTCGGCGTTGGCGCCGTGGCAAACGGCGCAACCGGTGGAATTGAAGTCAGCTTTTCCCTGCGTAGCGTCACCCGCGGCGGGGCCTGGTGTGGGCGTACTCGTCGTCGTGGACGGCGTGGGTGCCGAGGGCGTTGGCGTAGGCGACGAAGGCTGCGAAGGCTGCGACCCGGTCGGACCTGCGGGCGTGTTGTCGTCGGAGGAGTCGCCTCCGCCGCAAGCGGTCATGAGTACGATCGTGCCGAGGACGAGAGCCGAGCTGATGATTGTGCTGACGGGGTTTTGCATTCGAGAAGTTCTCCAGGCTATGCGCTGCGCTTTGTCATATCCAGGTGACGCGAGCTATCAAAAATCATGCGAGCAAACGCTAGGCGTCGCAGGCGATCGCACGCATCGATAGGTTGGGGTCTACAGCTTTGAAAGCAGATGTCCACGAGCGACACTTTTTTGCATCGCGCGACGCGGCTACCGCGCGCGCATTGGAAAATTCTGCCATTTTAGGTGTTCGAGGTTCGTGACGCCGCCAATACGACGCGCGGGCGGGATCGCTTCAGTCTCATGGACGGGAACCCCAAATTTGGGGGCGGTGCTGATGTAGGTCGCTTGTGCTAGGGTCGCCGCCCATGAAAGGTACCCCGCGGTCCAAATGGCTGTCGCTCACGTCCCTCCTGTCGCTGACCGCTTGTGGTGATCCTGCGGCGTCGATGGGACCCGACGCAACCTTGGGAAGCGTCAACGCCACGGCAAGTACGCTGCCTTCGGCCTCGGCACAACCAACGCTGACGAACGCTGGCCCGATGCCGATTGGCCCCTCGCTGGTTTCGAACAGCCCCGCGGTCACTAGTGCACCTGTCGCGGTTACCTCGAGCCCGATCAGCGTCGCGCCGTCGATTCCGAGCGCGAGCGTCAGCGCGCCACCTGCGGCCAGCAGCGTGGTCGGCGCAGGCGGCGGACCCGCCGCGAGCGATCCGGAACCGATGGCACCCCTCACACCTCCTGAAGTCATCGACGACTTCGAAGACGCGGACAACGCCGTGTTGAAGAGCGAGGGACGCGTCGGGCGTTGGAACGCCTACAACGACGGCACTGGCACGCAAATGCCGAGCGCTGGCAGTGAGTTGGTGCCCGAGGGTCCAGGTGCAAACAGCACACAGCTCGCCCTCCACACGTCGGGTTCAGGGTTCACGGACTGGGGCGCTGGGCTGCAAGTCGACTTGAACAACAGCGGCAGCGGTGCCGCAGCGCGTGAACCGTTCGATGCGAGCGCCTATACCGGAGTCACTTTCTACGCGAAGGGTTCTGGGCAAATCCGCGTCGAGTTCGTGACGCAGGCGACCACCGAACCGAGCCAAGGTGGGACTTGCGCCGAGAATTGTTACGACTCACACGGCTCCGATCCGATCGCTCTCAGTGCGGAGTGGGCGCCGATCACGCTGTTCTTCGCGAATCTGACTCAAGAGGGTTGGGGCACACCGGCGGATTTCTCGCCGGCTCAGCTCTTGGGCCTCAACTTCAAGGCGCTCAAGGGCGACACCGCCGACGCCACCTTCGACCTGTGGATCGACGAAGTGAGCTTCACCAAGGATGCCGCGTCGAGTGATGGGCCCGACGCAACGCCCGAGCCCGTCGAGGAAGTGGATCCCGGACCCATGAGCACTCCGGGCACGTGTAAGGCCGATCTCGGCGGTTACCCGAACAACAACGGCTCGGTCACGATGTACTCGTTCGACCAGGGCTCGGCCGAAGTGAACTGTAGCTTCGAGATCACGGGACGCAATCCCGACACGGTGGCTCACGTGTACACCGGTGACGGCCACTACTTTGGTGCCATGAACACCGCGGACTACAACACCGCAGCGACCTGCGGAGCATGCGTAGAAGTGACCCGCGACGGTAACCGCAAAGTGACGGTCACGATTGTCGATCAGTGCCCGGTGGGCACCAACCCCAAATGCAAGAACGGTCACATCGATCTGAGCCGTGACGCATTTCATCAGATCGGCGGAGACAACGAGGGTTATCTTGGTACCGGCAACGGCGGCATGACGGGATCGATCTCCTGGCACTACGTGCCTTGCCCCGTCTCGGGCAACGTCCAGTTCAAATGGAAGAAGGGCTCCGACGGCGACCAGTACTGGGATGAGCTGCTCGTGGAGAATTACCCCTACGCGATCACCAGTGTCGAGGTCGATGGTGAGGCTGCGACGCGCAAGGAGTACAACTACTGGGAGCCGCCCAGTGGTGTGATCTCTCCGAGCAAAGACACTTATCGCGTCAAGGTAACTGACGTGAACGGCAGCGTGGTCGAGTCGAGCATCCCGCGCCCGACCGAAGAGGTCGACGGGCAGGTCCAATTCATGTGCCAATGAGTGGAGGCTGGCGTCATGCGCCGATACCTTCGCGATCCCGGCGTCGTGCGTCCTCGCCTACAGCAGTAGGCTCCGGGCGACTCGCCGCCGGCCTCGCTCGGTCTCGACGCATGCCATCCAGCCTCCGGCGGCTGGCTCTGGGGTTGCTTACGAGCTCACGTTCAGTGCGCTCGTAAGTGAACAGTGCAATCTAGACGCTCTGCTGACCGCGGGAACGGCTGAAGATCAGAGCAGGGCTCGGAGGTCGGCGACGGCGTTGGACTTCAGGCTGTAGGTCTTCGTGCTGCTGTGGCACGAGGCGCACTTGAGGTCCTTACCTTGGGCTTCGCCCTTGGACATCATGCTCTTCATCACTTGCTTGGCCTTCGGCACGCCACCGCTCTCGCACGCGGCGCGAATCTGCGAGAAGGTGAAGCTCGCAGCCTTGCACTTCTCGAAGTCTCCTGCTGGCGCGGCCGGCGGCGTCTCGGTCTTCGGAGCTTCCGCGGTCTTGGGAGCTTCGGCCTTCGGCGCTTCTTTGTGAGTGGTCGACTTGGAGGACGCTTTCTTCGAGTCCTTCGGCGGCTCCGGCTCGGCGGGGGCTGCGCTTGCAGAGGCACTGGGGGCAGCGCTAGGCGCCGGCTCCGGCTCGCTCGCGGCGGGAGCAGACTCCGAAGGCGCGGCGGGGGCTTCACTGCTCGCCGCTGACTCGACGGGAGCTGCGCTGCTCGTCGTATCGGCTGCGGGGGTCTCCGGTGGAGTGTCGCTCTGCGCGGGACTGCATGCGCCCGCTACCAAGATGCTGACGACAGAGCCCGCAGCGACTCCGACCGCCAACGATCGCATCCAGCCACCCGATCCATTTGCCCCCAACCGATTTGATTGTCGCATTGCCCAAGACCTCATTTGTAAGCGACCTGTGAACGCAGGTCAGATGTGGGGCTGAATACACCAGTCCGATGCAGGAGCGGAAGAAAACTCTGCTTGCATGCCCCGTGCGCAGCATCCAAGACTCGGCCCCAGTCTGCCGGAATCGCTCGAAAGTCCCAAACCGATGACACACGACAACACGAAGGCCGCCCACAGTTGGGGATTCGAGGACACACAGTTCATCATGCACGCTGACAAGAGCGTGCAGCTA
Source organism: Polyangiaceae bacterium (assembly GCA_036263015.1). Lineage (GTDB taxonomy): Bacteria > Myxococcota_A > Polyangia > Polyangiales > Polyangiaceae > SZUA-265. The sequence goes on from DATAHU010000207.1 coordinate 11,974, forward strand.
ACCGGCGACCGCTATGAGATTTGTGGCTTCCGCATGCCGGATTTCATCCCGTTCGTGGAAGACAGTCTGGGGGTGCGCATCGATCCTGGTCAACGCAAGGAAACGGTGGAGCCCGCTTGCCCCGAACCCCGGCGAAACCAAGCGTTCATCGACGCGTTGAAACGCGACTTGCCCGAGGCGAAGCTCAGCTTCGAGAACGAAGCGCGTCTGATTCACAGCCACGGCCAAGCCACGGGAGACGAAGTCTACCGCGTGCTCTACGAGCGCTTGCCGCGCGTGGTCGACTTGGTGTTCTTCTGCAGCACCGAGCAGGAGGCCGAGACGCTGGTGCGCTTGGCGCTCCAGCACGACGTCTGCCTGATCCCGTACGGGGGTGGCACGAACGTCTCGGGCTGCTTGCAGCTGCCGGAGACGGAGAGGCGCATGATCGTTTCCGTCGACATGCGTGGGCTCAATCGCATCGAATGGGTCAATCGCGAAAACCGCCAAGTCTGTGTGCAGGCGGGCATCACCGGGCTCGACCTCGAACGCGCTCTCGGCGAGCAGGGCTTGACCAGTGGCCACGAGCCAGACAGCGTCGAGTTCTCGACTCTGGGGGGCTGGATCTCGACCAACGCGAGCGGCATGAAGAAGAACCGCTACGGCAACATCGAGGACATCGTCGAAAGTGTCACGCTCGTCACCCCCAACGGCAAACTCGAGACTCTGTCAGCCTTTCCGAGGCAGTCCGCGGGCATTCAAGTGCGCCCCATGCTGTTCGGGTCAGAGGGTAACTTCGGGCTCATCACCAAGGCGGTGATCAAGGTTCGCCCTGCCCCAGAACAGCGCAGCTATCAGAGCGTGCTGTTTCCCAGCGCCGAACACGGCGTGGCCTTCTTGCACGAGTTGTCCAACAGCGCGTTTCTGCCCGCCAGCATTCGTTTGGTGGACAACAACCAATTCCGCTTCGGTCTCGCTTTGAAGCCAGCCACTGGTGCCGCAGGACGCATGAAGTCAGCGCTGCAGAAGACCTTCATCCAACGCGTCAAGGGCATCGACGTGAGTCAGATGGCGGTCGCGACGATCGTGATGGAGGGCAGTCTGCGTGAGGTCGAGGTTCAAGAGACGTTGCTCTCGGAGATGGCCGCTCGACATCGGGGCTTCATGGCTGGCGCGCACAACGGCAAGCGCGGCTACAATCTAACTTTCGCCATCGCCTACATCCGCGACTTCCTGGCGAAGCTCCACGTCTTGGGCGAGACGTTCGAGACCACCTTGCCCTGGGACAAGATTCACAAGGTCAACGCCGCAGTGATCGCCGAGACGAAGAAGATTCACGAAGACTTCGGCTTGCCGGGCAAACCGTTCATCTCTTACCGCATCACCCAGCTGTATCCGACCGGAGTGTGTACCTACTACACTTACGGGATTTTCACTCACGGCATCGCCAACCCGGGCCAAGTCGCGGTCCAAGCCGATCATCGTTTGCGAGCCGTGGTCGTCGAGAACGGTGGCGCGGTGTCCCATCACCACGGCGTGGGCAAGTTCCGTCACGATCTACTGGTCAAGGTGCTGCCCGCGCACAACGCCGATCTGGTCATGGCGATGAAAGAGACTTTGGATCCAAAGAACGTCTTCGGCGCTAGCAACGGAGTGTTTTTTCGCGAGGCCACGCACTGACCGATCCGAGCGATCACGGAAGTCCGTGCGCAGCGCCCGGGCATCGGATACGTTCCGAGCAATTCATGAACGTCTCTCGTTGCGTGTTGAGTTTGTTTGGTTGGCCATTGGCGGCGCTCGCGCTCGTTGGCTGCGCCGATGATGGCTGCGAGGCGGGCTCGACGACGTTGTCCTACGACAAGCAGTCGTCACTCGGATTCTCGTTGAAACAAGCGCTGTCGACGCGCCTGTCGCAAAGCGGGAAGCTCGAATGGCACGCGCCTCCAGAGTGGTTCGCCTACAGCGGCAGCGGGGAAACCACGATTGTGACGATCGCGACCTACGACAAGGCCAAGGTCGAGGAGCAGAGTGGCTACGGTACCGAGTGTGCGACGCTGCTCACGTCCAAGGTGACCGTCGAGTTAGCCACTACGGATGGGCAGCTGCGCGGCGCGGTCACAGCTGACGTCACCGCGAACGCGAAGAACGCCTACACGCTGACGGCGGTGTTCACCAAGGCAGACCTCGAGGGCATTCTGCGCATCGGCAGCAACGGCGCGCTCGTCGTGTCCTACGACGTCGACGGCAACGACGTCGTGGGTCAAGTCCGTGGTCAAGTCGAAGAGCAGACCGACGTCACGAGTCACTTACGGCAAGCCACGTTCGCAACCTGGAAGGGCAGTGTGGACGCCGACGCCGAGTTGCCGGCGCAGGGCATCGCGCCCATGCCGAGCTCGGAACCGACGCTGATCGACGACCCCGAGCCACCACCGTCCAGCGCCGACGCAGGCACTTCCGAGGACGCCGCAACCCCGTAAACCCAATACAATCAGATTCCTGGCGCGGCCCGTAAACGCCCTTTGGGCAAAGCCCGCCACCTAGTTCAGGACACTAGGGGACGTCGGGGGCGTTGACGACCGCGTGCGCTTTGCCGTCGGCCACCATGTCCACCACGAACAGTTTGCGCACGGGTCGGCCTGGCTCGGCGTCGGTGCCCAGGCTCCACAGTCCGACGTCGATGCGCACCGATTGGCCCCACCACAGCGGCCCTTTGACTTCGCCAGAGGGCCAGCTGCGTTTCAGTACCAAGGGGTCCCCTGGCAACAGCAGTTGCTGACCGTCACCTTCGCGTCGATCACCGTACTTCGCCACTTCGAGCCCGCGTTTGTCCCGGATGTGAACGGCGATGCTGAGCGGCCCCAATGCAGGACTCGAAAGCGTGTGGTTGCGTTCGTCCCGGGCCTCGGCTGCGACTTCGATTTCGATGCCGTAGGCTCCGCCTGGCAATTTCGTTGCACGAGCTTGGGGCTTGAAGCGTGCACCTTCGATGTCGACTGTTAACCCGTCAGGCGTTACGGTATAGGTGATGTTGCGCGGCTTCGGATCCGGTCGCTGTGTGATCGTGGGCACTGCAGGTGAACTCGGGGCCGACGGCGGCGCGCTAGGGCTGGCATCCGCGGCGGGTTCGGCGGCGCTTTGGGCAGGACGCGCTTGCGGGCTCTCGTGCCCCGGCTCGGCGATTTCACTGGGCGCTTTGGGCGCCTCCGTGCTCTCCGCACAGGCCAGAACCAATCCAAACCAGGGTCCCAACCCAGTCAGCCCAAGACTCCATCTCTTTCGCACGCCGGCTCCTGCTTGCATGCGAGCATGCTACCCGATATTGAATCGTAGCGTTTGCACAACGGATCGCGAGGTCATCAATGAGCTCTAAAACGATGCTGGTTCTGTTGGCTCCGGGTGCCGAGGAGATCGAGGCGACGGCCGTCATCGATGTCCTGCGGCGTGCCGAGGTGCACGTGACGGTCGCGGGGCTGGAGGGCGCCGGCGCGGTCACTTGCAGCCGGGGGGTGCGGCTTTTACCCGACGTCGCGCTGTCAGATGTTCAGGAGCTTTTCGACGCGATCGTGCTGCCCGGCGGGGGCCCTGGATCCAAGGCACTTGCTGCTTCGGCTGAGGTGGGCGCGCGGTTGCGAGCGCACTGGGAAGGCGAGCGCGTCGTTGCGGCGATCTGTGCCGCGCCGATTGCGCTGTTGAGCCACGGCGTCGGACTCGGGAAGCGAATCACCCATTACCCTGGTGCCAGCGCCGAACTCTCGAAACATTTCACTGTGACGAATGAACGCGTCTGCAATGACGGTAACTTGATCACAGGTATTGGTCCGGGTGCGAGTTTGGAGTTTGCTCTGGCTTTGGTCGAGCGGCTCTGTGGCGATCAAGTGCGCGCGTCTGTCGCTGCGGGGTTGCTGCTTGCGTGACCGCCGTTGGGCATGCCGCTCCGCATGTCTGACGTAACTGGCGCTACTTGCGGGGCAGCACCGCGAACGTCCGCGCGGCACTTTGTCAGTGTTGTCCAAACGCGCGCCCCTTACTTGTCTCTCGTTGGGAAGTCGGGCAGGGTCGTGCGTGCGCGCCCCGCGCGCTTTGCACGAGAGAACAGCATGCGTCGATTCGCCTTCATCACCGTTGCCTTGGCCCTATCCTGCTCCGACAAGTCGGAGGGCGATTCGCCTGAGACCGTCGATTCGTTGAGCGGCAACGGCGCGGGTTCGAACACGGCTCCGACGGGCACTGTTGCCCCGTCTACGACTGCCGGCCCGACGGATACCTCACCGACTTCGATGATGACGTCAAAGCCCGTTAACACGGTGCCCCCGGCAGCGAGCACCAGCGCGTCTCAGGTTCAACCGTCGGTCAACCCGATGCCAACGCTTACGACGGCACCCACGCCCACCCCTACGCCGTCGATGCAAGGCATCGGCGGAGGCCCGGGCGTGGCACCAGCAGAGAGCAGCACGCCCGCGGCCGGCGGTGACGGACCTGCACCCAGTGTCACGGGTGAACCCACAGCCACAACAGAAACGGGCGGGGCAGGGCCCGAAGGCAGTGGCGGAAGCATGGGTAGCGGCGGTGAGCCTGCCACTGGCATGAGCGCGAAGGACTTCACTTGCACCACCGTCTTCGGCATCGACGCGACGAGCGAGTGGTACATGGGCGGGTTCGAGACTCAGATCGACAACGACAAGTGGCAGCTGATCTACTTCCACCCCGGTTTCGTCGAGGATTGGGACAACCTGGACGACGACGTCTGGAAGCAGAGCCCGACTTCGGCCTGCACCATGAATTCGACCAATCCGGACCGCGTGATCTTCAACGTCTTCGGAGATCCGTCGGACAACAATTTCATGAGCAAGGACACTTGGGTGACCGGGCTCAACAAAGCGATCGACAACATCAAAAGCAAGTACTCGAACATCAAGCGCATCGACTTGCTGACGATGACGCGCGCTCCAGGCAATACGCCGTGTGATTCGAGCAACCGCATGAGCATCGTCGAAACGTATGTCGACGAAGCGATTGCTGCTGTGGCCGACGCGAATCCAGATCTCGTAACTGCGCCCCAAGCGTTCTTCGCGCCGAACTGCGACGTGTACAAAGATGGCGGTCCGCATTTCACCGATGCGGGTAAACCCATCATCGCCAAGCTTTACGGCGACTACTACGCCGCTGAGCCCTGAGCCCCGCGCGTCGGGAGTGTCCGCGTGCAGTGCACGCTAAACGGGCGCCTTGCCGCGCGACGGAAAAAACTGGCGACACCCCTAGAGAGCACCGTGTGCGGTCAGCCCTGCACGACGCCACGCGGGTCGCTGTGTGGCGAATTTGCGCGGCGCTGACGCACCGCGTGAACACTCCGCGGTGCGCAGGGCGGGACTGTGGGTTCTGGTGGGACGAGTTGTTACTTGTCTTGGCAGGGTGCGAGCGGTGCGCGGGAGTGCTTGGTCCGAACAGTGGGTGCCAAGTGGGGTGTGTGGGCGATGTGAACACTAAACATAGCGTGCTACGGGTGAATTGACCAATTCGCTTGCCCAGCGTTCGCGGGATCGTGCTACTCCAGTCGCCGATTTGTTTCGGGTTCTAAATTGTTGCGCTCGCTTGGCCGTTGAGGGCTGCGGGTGTCCTACAGGTTACCCTTGAAGGAGGCTTTGACTTGAATAGCAACGAAATCAAGCGTCACCCCAGCTGGGGGGCTCGGCTTGCGCGCCTGCACTGTTTGGTGTTTGGCGCGTTGGCAGCGAGCTGCGTGTATGACGCAGATACCAAATGTGGGGATCTGGAAGTCGACCCCGATCACGACCGCTGTTTGTGTCCCAAGGGCGCCGTATGGACGGCCACGGGATGCATCGAATGCGGCAAGAACGAGATGTACAACGGCACGTCCTGCGAATGCAAAGAAGGCTTCGCCAGGGCAACGCCGACGGACACCTGCGCCAAGGTCCCGGCTGGGATCGGGACTCCGTGTGACACGGCAAACATGCCGTGCGTGGACTCCAAATTCAGTTTCTGCCAAGTGACATCCGGCACCACGGGCTATTGCACCAACTCCGGTTGCACGAGCGCTGCCGACTGCGAAGGCGGATACGCGTGCGATACCGATACCGGGACGTGCTTGAAGCCGCCGACCGGTTGGGGCACGCCTTGCATGAGCGACGCGGATTGTGCGGGTACGGAGGCAACGTACTGCGACACGTTCGTGACCCACGGCTGTTTGGTGCAGGGTTGCACGCTGATGCCCGACAATTGCTTCGTCGGGACGGAGTGCTGCGATCTGAGTTCCTTCGGCATCGCCCAACCTCTCTGCATCGCGGAAGGACAGTGCACTACCAAATGACTGCTTCAAACAAGTATAGAGCAGTGTTCACTTCGAGCGCCTTGCTCGGAATTTTGGTCGCGGCTCAAGCCGTCGCGCAGACGGCACCTGCCGATAGCGGCGCGTCGGGCTCTTCCACGCCTCCTAGTTCATCTGCAGCAGGTAGCGGCGACGCGACCGTCGGCGGATCGATCGGGGCCGGGTTCGGTGCCGAAGACGACGACACGGCAGCAACACCCTCGGCGAGTGCGACCGTAACGTCGCCCCCCGCCGACTCGAGTGCCGCCCCAGCCACACCGCCAGCTCCGACGGTCAGCGCCGACACCGGCGTCTCGAAGATCGCGACGACTACGCCCGGCTTGACCCCGGAAGAGGAAGCACAGGCAGCGGCGCTCGAAGCACAACTCGCTCAGACGGACATCTCGTCGAGCGGCGACGATGGCTACAAGCTCGACCTCTACGGCTTTGCCGACGTGATGTACAGCAGACAGCTGAACAACTTCGCGCTCGGCATTCCCTACGACACGTTCGCCGTGGGGCGCTTCAACCTGTACGCTGCCTCTGAGCTCGGGGACAATTGGCGATCCTTGACGGAAGTGCGCTTCACCTACTTGCCGCATGGGGTGACCAGCTACGATGCGACGGGTACGCCGCACCGTCAGGACAACACCGTCGGCGACTACACCGACCTCAATCGGCCGATTCGTTGGGGTGGTATAGTCCTCGAACGCGCGTGGGTCGAATACACGGTGCACCCGCTGCTCAACGTCCGCATGGGCCATTGGCTCACGCCTTACGGCATTTGGAACGTCGATCACGGATCGCCCGTGATCATCGGCGTGCGACGTCCGTTCATCGTGGGTGAGAGTCTGTTCCCCACGTCACAGACCGGTTTCGAGTTTCACGGCATCCACAACTTCGAAGGCACGCAGCTGGGTTACCACCTGACGCTTTCGAATGGCCGCGGTCCGCTCGACGCATACCAGGACCTCGACAAGAACAAGGCGGTCGGCGCCCGGGTCTTTGCGCGCCACGACATGTCGTGGGGTGCCATCACCATCGGTGCGTCCACTTACCGCGGCACCTACACGGATCGCGGGGAACAGTTCGCCACGAATCCGGACGGGAGCTTCCGCACCGACCGGCCCAAGACGGCCGAGTACGATGAGTTCAGCTTGGCTCTCGACGCCAAGGTCGAAGCCGGTGGCTTTCTGTTCCAAATGGAAGCCATCGAGAACGAGGTCAAGTACAAGAATGGGCTGCGCCCAGTCGACTTCGCGTTCTCGGGCGGAAGTCAGGGATTCTTTCCCGACTACCGTCGAGATGGCATCTACGGTCTGACGGGCTATCGCTTCAAGTGGCTTGGCGTGATGCCCTGGGCGGGCATCGAGTACTACAAGGCGCCACCCGGACAGTTCGCGCCACGCGCGCATGCGTTCTGGGGTGGTTTCAACTTCCGCCCGACGCCCCGCGTCGTCGTCAAGACGCAGTACACCTACTCGTGGTTCTCGGGTAACACCGCTTACAACGACGAGCATTTCAACAACATCGACCTCCAAGTTGCGTGGAGTTTCTAAGACCATGACGACAAGACGTGATTTTCTCGTCGCGTGTGGCGCTTCCTTCGCTGCCCTCGCGGTCGGTACTCGAACAAACGACGCAAACGCTGCTCCGGTGGGTGATCCTTTGGCCATCATCGTCGCCAAGGAGAGCGCCCTGAACGATCTCACGCTGTACGAGCTCAAGCGCTTGTACTCGGGCGACAAGACGCAAGGACCGGACGGCACTGACTTGATCCCGCTCAATCGCAGCCCTGCTGCGCCAGAGCGAATCGGCTTCGACCGCAGTGTGCTTGGCATGTCGCAAGAGGAAGTTGCCCGTTACTGGATCGATCGGCGCATTCGCGGACAAGGTGCTGCGCCCAAATCGGTCGACCCCGCTGCGGTTGCGCAGCGGATCGTGACCAAGTTGAATGGATCGATTGCTTACGTGAACGCGAAAGAGGTGATCCCTCAGGTCAAGATGGTTCGCATCGACGGTAAGCTACCGGGACAACCTGGCTATCCAGTGACGTTCGTGAACAGCGCTGGCGGTTCGTCAGCGCACCTCGACGGCCGGCTTTGGCGGCTGTTCTAGACTAGGCAAAGCCTCTAGCCGAGTTGGACGAAGCGGCGCTCTGGCGCCGCTTCGTTCGTCTCTAGAGGGCCGTTTCGGCAACACTCTCACGCGATACTGGCAGCTGCCGACTTGGCTGAGTCCTGCGCCTTGAGCGTCACATAGGTCACGCAAACGACCGTGACCACGACCAGCACTGCCGAAGTTCCAATCGTTCCGAACCCGAGGCCTCCTTGCTCCGGTGTCTTGGTGAACGTATCGCCCAATGTTGCGCCGAATGGTCGGGTCTGGATGAACGCTATCCAAAACAGAAATACCTTCGAGATCTTCGTCAGGTAGTGCGCCGCGAGGATCAGCAATAGCGATCCGCCCAGAATCGCTGCTACTGCGGCAAATCCCAACCCCGAGTCATCGGCCAAGTAGTCTCCAAGTGCCGTACCGAGCGTGTTGGAAAATAGAATCGCAACCCAGTACAGAAGTTCGACCTTCAAGTCCCTGATGTGCGTCACGGACATCGAGTGAGGCGTCAAGAACCGCCAATACCCGAGGATGGCCAGCAGCAAGCTGACCAGGATCACGCTGCCGGTGAAGTAACCTAGGCCGAGCGTGCGATCCATCCAGTCGGACATGGTGGTCCCAGCCGTGCTCGTCGTCAGGATCACGGTCCAGTACAGCCACGGGTAGTGCTTCTTGGCCATCAACTGCGCGACCAAGCTCACCAGGAAGAGCGAGCCCAGAATCAGCGTGCTGATGGCATAACCCACCTCCAAGGTCATCGATAACAAGTCACCGGCGGTCTCTCCCAAGGTCGTCGCTGCGATCTTGATGACCCAGTAGAGTGCGGTGAGCGCAGGCAGCTTGCTCACTGCATCGTTGACGTGGTGATCCAATTGTTCTCTGGCTTGCTGATTCATCTTTGCTCCAGGAGCCGCCAGTCAGAACGAGCCGATGGCTAGCATCGCTCGCACGACCTGACTGGCAGAGGCGTGCCCAGAGTCCCGAGCAGACGGCCTCGCGCGGGTAATTCTGGGAACACTTGCTCTGCCGCACCCCCCCAAAACCTTCAAAGGGGGCTGCAGGGACGCTCTGTAGCGAACGCCGGCAGGCACCCATGGAGTAAGGCCGGCTTGGCTGCCGAGCGGAGTTTCAGCGTACGCCGGGCTTTGCGCCGTTGGACAACCAGCGACGCACGGCGTTCACCAGATCGGTGCCCGTCACGCGCTTGCTCAGGTAACCGTCGGCGGCGCTCGCCTTTACGTCCTCGGCCAGCTGTGAGTCCTCGCGACCGGAGTACAACAGGATCGCGCAGCCACTCGGGGCGTGTTGCCGTCCGAGCTGAACGAGGCGCATGCCGTTCATCGTTCCCAGACCGACGTCGACGAGCAAGATCTGGGGATTGTTCTCGCGCAGCGCCTTGATGAACCCGAACGGGCTATTCAGCGCGACCACATTGATGCCAGCGTTGCCGAGCGTGTGGCGCAGGCCTTCACAAGCTAGCTCGCTGTCGTCGACGACCATGACAGTGGGGGACACTTTGCTCATGTTCACGCCAGCACCTCGGCTTCCACGGGCGCTTGAGCTTGAATTTCCGCGACAGTCTGAGTGAACACAGCTTCGAGTTCGGTCGTGAGAGTCGCCAGATCCGTGACCCCTCGGCGCGCTTCGCGTTCGATGTCTGCAGCTATGGCGCCAACTCTATCCGCGCCGAAAGTGAATGCACTGCCCTTCAAGCGGTGAGCCCGCGCGCGAAGTGCGTCCGCGTCGCCCATGGCGGCGGCCTCCTGGATGAAATCGATGTCATCGCGCGCGTGGTGGGTGAATAGCTCACACATGCGGGTCGAGCGGGGAACGGCCTGATTGAGCATGGCGCCCGCGCCGGGCGCAACAGGCTTCAGATTCGTGCCTGCTTGGGGCACGGCTTTGGGCGGAGGGATGCTCGGTTCGAAACGTTGCGCGTGCTCGAGCCAACGCGCGAGCGCTCCTTTGAGGCTATTGACCTGAACCGGCTTGGTCACGAAGTCGTCCATGCCGGCGCGCAGCACTTTGTCCCGCTCTTCGGACAGCGCATGCGCGGTCACGGCGATGATCGGCACTCGGCGCAGGCCGCGCTCGTGCTCGATGCGCCGCCAACGGCGCGTCGTTTCGTAGCCGTCGAGATTGGGCATCTGGCAATCCATCAACACGATCGAGTACTCGCGCGCGTTGAGCTTGTTCAAGGCGACCTGTCCGTCCACGGCCAGATCGATAGAGTAGCCGAGCGTCCCCAAGATGTCTCGCATCACCTCCTGATTCAGTGGGTGATCTTCGACCAACAGGATGCGATGTAGCCGTGCGTTGGGCAGATTCTCGAGTGAGGGCTGCAGCGAGCGTGGCTTGAAGAACTGCGCGGCGCCCTTGGCATCGACGGGGCGCAAGCCCGGCAACGCGGACGCCAGGTCGGCTTGGCGTACCGGCTTGACCAAGATCTGTTCCACCCACGCGGGCAAGCCTTCGTTGCGCGCGGCGTCTTCACCCAGGGACGTCAACATCACGAGGTGCATGGCCGACATGCGCTCGTCGCGTCGGATTTGACGCGCCAGTTCGAGTCCGGACATGCCCGGCATTTGCATGTCGAGGATGGCCGTCGTGAACGGATCCGCTTCGTCCAGGGCGGCCTTCAACAGCACCAAGGCCTGCGCGCCGCCGTCCGCACTCTTGTAGCGCACGCCCCAGGCGTCCAGCAGCTCCTGCAGGATGACGCGGTTGGTCTCGTTGTCGTCGACGATCAGGACGCGTTCCTTGTCGGCGCGCATGCGCACCGGATCTTGCGCCATGCCAGAGAGTTCCAGCGGCAGTTCGAACCAGAAACAACTCCCCTTGCCGGGCTCGCTCTGGACTTCGAGTGTTCCACCCATCAGCTCGACCAGGCTGCGCGAGATCGCGAGACCCAGACCGGTGCCGCCGTACTTGCGCGTCAGTGACCCGTCGATCTGCGAGAAAACCTGAAATAGCTTCGACTTGTCGGAGTCGGCGATGCCGATGCCCGTGTCGTTTACCTCGAAGCGATACACGGCGCGCTTGGCGTTGGTCGTCGTGCGTATCACGCGGACCACGACTTCGCCGCGTTCCGTGAACTTGACGGCGTTCGAGAGCAGGTTCGCTAGCACCTGGCGAATGCGATCTGGATCGCCGATCAGCCCCTCGGGCAAATCGGCGGGCAAGTGCGAGACCAGCTCCAGGCCCTTCGAATGCGCTCGCTCCGCCATCAAGGCGGATAGGTCCTCGACCAGATCGCGCAAGTTGAACTCGCCGTTCTTGATTTCGAGCTTGCTGGCTTCGATCTTGGAGAAATCGAGAATGTCGTTGATCACCGTCATCAACGAGTTTGCCGACGCAGCGATCGTACTGGCGTAGCGGTTTTGCTGAGCGTCCAGTCGCGTTCCGATCAAGAGCTCCGTCATGCCGATCACGCCGTTCATCGGCGTTCGGATTTCGTGACTCATGTTGGCAATGAACTCGCTCTTGAGGCGAGTCGACTCGATCGCCAGCGCGGTCGTGCGTTCGAGGCTGCGGAAGGCGCTCGAGATCAGACGCAACAAAGGTCCGATCCAGACTTGGAAGAAAACCAGACTCGCGATCAGGCCCGCAGCGCAGCCGAACGCTAGCAGCATCAGCACGCGGCGCTTGAGCTGCAAACCCGCCTTCAGGCGGTCCAACGAGACTACCAGGCCGACACGGCCGAGTTCTGTCGACTCGATTGTCGAGGCTGACCAGCTCCAGACGTGGTCTTCCTTGGTTTGCAGGGTGCGAGCAGCCCCCCCGAACAACTCGGCTTGGCTGAAAGGTGCCTGACCGTGTGAGAACAGTACGTTGCCCTCGGTGTCGATCACCGTAATCGCAGCGACGTCGGCGTTGGCGACGTAGTCGCGCGCCAGTGGTTCGATCAGCGTGCGGTCTTGCGCCGCGATGCCGACCTCCATCGACTGCGCGAGCTCGACCGCGCCACGCGCGGCTTTCCACTCGAGATCGGCGCGGATCGACGGTGTGAGTTTGTCGAAGATGCTCGACACCAACAGCAGCGTGAGCCCGCCCAGTGCCATCAACAGCAAGACGGTGAACACGGCGAGCAGGGTTTTGATTCGTCCGCCCGACGCGATTCGTCGAGCGTTCTCACCGACTTCTGGTTCTGACTGCGCTAAAGAACCAAGAAGATCGCTCGGGGGCTTGGATGTAGAACTCATTGATCGATCAAGGGGGCGTCGCGCTAAGAAGCGGACGGCCGTCAGCAATGGACGGATCTTTGGGGGGCTTAGTTAAGCTGGCGCAAGCAGGGCGCCCTGGTTGATATAGCAATCGCGTCGCTGCGCAGCAGGTTGAGACTACGGTTGTGGCATCGATTGGTCAGAGCATGTGGTCTGCTGGTCACCGATCCGCCGCCCATTGTTCATTGCGACTCGACGAAATACATCTCGGCCCCACACCCACAACGGCCCCGCTTCGCTGAAGAATTTCTTCAACGGGCTAATTGCCACACTGCTTGCAGTAGCAGCGGTGCTTCAATCGCCCATTAGATCTTCGAACGCGCGATCGACTTCTTCATCCGCTCCGCGCGGTCTGCCCGAGGGGGTGCGCAGATGCCGGGAGCGCAAGTCGTTAACCCGTGTCCGTGCATCCTTGAACGTCTGATCGCGTCGCAGCACCTGACGGAAGTAGTACACCGCTTGGTCGAACTGGCTCATCATCTCGGCGGCGTTGCCGAGCTCGTAGTACAGCGCTGTCTCTTCGGCCTTGGTCTTGCGCACCGCGCCCAAGGCGCGCGCATACGATTTGCTGGCTTTCTCCCAGATACGCTGCTCGGCGTAGATGTCACCGATCAAGGTCTGGCACTTGCACTCGAGGTCCGCGTCGCGGCTCGCCAATTGCAGCTCTTCGATCGCGTCATCCAGCAGGTTCAGATCCCGGTACGCGATCCCCAAATCGTAATGGGTTGCACTGTCGCCGTCGGCGACTTGCTGCTTGACGCTGTTCTTGAAGCGCTCGAACACGTCATCGACGTCGATGTTCTTGCGCGTTTCGCCCGGCGCAGGGGGCAACATCGATTCCCGCACCACGCGTCCCAGCTCGCCGAGCGACGCTTGCAGATCGAAATCGAGGCTGTCGCTGGGTTTCGCTGCCGCGCCCGGGGCCAACTTGGCACTCGGATCCGAAGCGCGGCCGCTGTCGTTGAGCGCGCTTCGAACTTCCTCGAGCGTCTCGTTCAGCAGCGGGTGCTCGGGATAGCGTAACAGTTGGCGTTCTAGCAGGCGTTCCGCTTCGGCGAGCATGCCGCGCGACGAGAAGAAGTCGACCTCCTCCAACGCCTCTTCGATCGACATCGCCGGGCTGTCCGCCGGGGGCGGGACCATTTGTGCCGCTGTCGCCACGCTCTCGGTGCTCGGCCGATCGCTCGCGTTGGTTCGCCCAGAGGGCGGCGGAGGCGGAGCTGCACTGAAGCGCGCCGAGGGGGGCGGCGGTGGGATGGGCGGCCGCGACAGATCCGGTACTGCCGGCGCTGGGGGAACGTTCATGCCGGCGCCGTGCGCAGCGTGGGGTGCGCGCGCCGAATCGTCTTGCAGGGTGAACTCCGCGGGCGAGCTGCTCGCAGACGGTCGCTGCTCGGGCGCCGGCGGGCTGCTCTCGACCAACATCATCGGCACGCTGATCCGGTCAGCCACGGGCTCGGCTTGAGCCAGCGCCTGGAGCATCTGTTGCGCTTCGACGCACGTCGGCTCTTCGTCGAGGATGTTCTGCAGCACCGACCGGGCGTGGTCTGCGCGCTCGAACTCGACGTAGATCTCCGCCATCGTCAACATCTCTTCGATCGCGCCATCGCGATCGCCGATGTCGGTGAACAAGTCGCGCAACATCTCGCGCAGCTCGATCGAGCGCGAATCGAATTCGAGCGCGCTTTGAATCGTCTCGATGGCTTTGTGAAAGAGCGATAACCCGCGGTACGCACGCGCGTCGGCCAAGGCGCGTCGGCTGCGCTC
>DATAHU010000208.1:0-3282 GCA_036263015.1 Polyangiaceae bacterium
GGCTCGAATCCCGATCCGAATTCGATCTGCGCAGCGCAAGACATCAACGAGGGGGAAGCTGGGCCCTGCGATCCCGCTAACCCATGGGGCTGGGACGGCTCGAGCTGCCAACGGATAGCCGTGTGTCCGTGCGTGACCGAAGACTGCGGCGTGTTGTCGTCGACGAAAGAGGAGTGCGAAGCGAAGTGGGCTGTCTGCACGGCTCCTGCCTGCGACGACAAGCGTGTCCCGAAGAGTCTGGACCAGTCGTTCGCAGGCCCGCCCCCGAGCGAGGCTGAACTCATCGCTTACGCAGATTGGACGAGCGCGATCTGGCACGGTCCCACACCGCTGCCGATCGACCCGGTCGGGTGTGAACCCATAGACGGCCTTGCGTCCTCGCCTTGTCCAGTCCCGCAGGGCATCTCGTTCGAACGCGACGGCGAACAAGTCGTGGACATGGACATCGGGCTCGAGGATTGGGGAGTAATGAGCCAGTTCGAAGGCGTCGAAGTCGAATTTCGGCTGATTAACGGCGCGCTGATGGTGCGCGAAGTCACTTCGGCTTGGCCGCTCTTGTTTGCCATCTACGACCACGCCGACGAAGTCATCCCGACTCCCTGGGAGCTGTCTCCGATCGAACTGAAGATTGGAGAGCCGTTTTGCGTCCGTTCACCCGTGGACAACGCCTGCAACGAACTCGACGTGCTGCAGAACTTACTGGTCACGTCGCCCACCAATTCGGATGGCACCACGCAAGAGTTCACGCTCGAACCCTATCGCGAGCAGAAGTTCACAGCCTATGTCGGTATCGATGCGCTTCGCTTCCACGTCGTGCACGGCATGAGCATTTACCCGGGGCAAGCAGTGCCGGGCGGACCGGGGTGTGACCAGCAGGGGGTTCACAGGGACGCGATCACGGTCGTGCGAGTGCCGGCCGACTATGTGCAGTGACTCAGTGACGTGGAGGAGCCGTGACCCCGGACCGCGCCGGGCCGCGCGGGAGTAGCCGGAAACCGCCGGAATGAGACTCGACCCTACAACCTGAACAGATGTTGTTCAGGTACTGAACAAAAGACTTGATCTACGTTCAGTGCTGGGTAATCTACCTGAGTCTTCGCCGCGGTCCTCACCCGCGGCGGCTCCTGCGGTCTAGAGGTGTTTCATGCGTATTTTCAGGTACTTGGTTGATATGAAGGCGGTCCCGGTCGACTTCTTTGCCGACCCGGACGGTAACTGGGAACGAGACTCGTTGGTCGAGGCCGCCGGCTTCGATCCGAACAACGAAGAGGTCGCCATCGGCGCGCTCACCGACGCGTTCGAGGGTCACCCAGACGGCGCGGCGGTCGTCACGCGGACCCTCGAGGGGCGCGCGTACATCGCGGTGGTCGAGTGCGTCGAGCGGCCTCAGCCGATTCGCATTCACCCGGCGCGCACCGCCCAGCCGCGCGTCGCAGCCTGAGCCAGCGCCAGCGCGACATCCTGCCGCCCCCGAGCGGATCGCGAGCAGATCGCGGTCGTTCGAGGGCGGAGTCGTTTTGTGGCGCGCGAAGTTTGTGAGCGAGTTGTTCGGGTTTGGGGTGGGTTCGCGTTTTGTGTCGGGGCTCTGAGCCTGTAACGGTAATCTCCGTCGGTGCTCATACCGACGCGCTTGCGCTTGCTGGTTTCGATTCTGACGGCACACGCGCTGTTCGCCTGCGACAGTGAGTCTCCAGGGTCGAGCACGACGGACGTCGCGAGCTCTTCTACGCCTACCTCCGAAGCGTCAACACCGGGCCCAACGACGCCGAGCATGGTGTCGGGCGGGCAGCCCGCCGTTTCCACGGCGCTGACGAGCGCGCCGTCCACGAGCATTCCGCGACCCAGCACGACGCCGAGTGCGTCGCAATCGCCGAGCACTTCGAGCACCGCGCTCGATGGTTTGGGGGGCACGAGCGGTTCGCCAACGCAGGGCACCGGTGGTGGATCGAGCTCCGCGAGCAGCGGCAATGGCGGTCAGCAGAATTTCGGCGGCGCGGGAGCGAGTGAACTCGGTGGCGCTAGCGCGGGCGGTGGTGAAGAGAATCAACCCCAGCCCGACGAGCCCCAACCCGATGGGCCGCGGCCGACGGTAACGGCAATGGCGGGCACCACGCTCGTGAAGATCGACGTGGGCGCAAAGCGCCAAACGTTCGAAGGCTGGGGCACGAGCTTGTGCTGGTGGGCCAATCACGTCGGCGGTTGGAGTCAAGACGCGGTGGATGCCGTGGTCGACGCGGTGATCGATCCGGTCGATGGCCTTGGCTACAACATCTTCCGTTACAACATCGGCGGCGGTGAGAACCCCGCGCATGACCACATGGACCAATTCCGGGACATGCCAGGCTTCCAAGACGAAGATGGCACTTGGCGTTGGGACGCCGATGCGGGTCAGCGCGCCGTCGCGGCGAGCATCGTAGCTCGCGGTGAGGGCATCATCATGGAGGCATTTTCCAACTCGCCGCCGTACTGGATGACGAAGAGCGGTTGCGCATCCGGCAGCAGCGACGGTTCGAACAACTTGAAGGACGACGCGTACGACGCGTTCGCGGCGTACCTCGTCGGCGTCGTTGCGCATTATGACAGCGAGTTCGGAATTCACTTTCGAACGCTAGAGCCGCTGAACGAACCAAACGCCAATTGGTGGAAGTCCAACGGCTCGCAAGAGGGATGTCACTTCGGCGCAGCGGACCAGCAGAAGCTCATCCAGGCAGTGGGCAAAGAGCTCGAAGCGAAGAGCTTGACCACGGTCGTCAGCGCTTCGGACGAAAACAGCATGGACGATGCGCTGAAGAACATCAGCGGTTTTTCGTCGGACACGCTGGATGTCATGCAGCAGATCAACGTCCACTCTTACTCCGGGAGCAAACGCGCGGAGCTGCGCGCGCTCGCGACGCAAAAGGGCAAGCGGCTTTGGCAGTCCGAGTCCGGTCCTCTGAATCAAGATTTGAGTGGCGACATCGACGCCGCGTTGTTCATGGCCGGGCGCATCATCGACGATTTGCGCGATCTGCAAGCCGAAGCGTGGATCGATTGGCAAGTCGGGGATCCGGCGCGCAGTTGGGCGAGCCTCACCCTCGACGACAGGAATCAGAAGGCCGCACCACTCAAGCGCTTTTACATGCATGCCGGCTTCAGTCGCTACATTCGCCCAGGCGCCGTGTTCGTCGATATCGACAACAAGGACATGGTCGCGGCGTTGAGCGCCGACGGCCATAGCTTGGCGATTGTCGCGCGCAACAGTGACACCGCGGCGAGTCGCGCGTTCACCTTTGACCTAACAAG
>DATAHU010000209.1:0-28985 GCA_036263015.1 Polyangiaceae bacterium
AACCCTGGGCGAGAGCAACCTCTCGAGGAGGAAACTATGAATCTAGTGCATTGGGACCCTTTCCGTGAACTCGAAGACATGAATCGGCGTTT
The DNA here is from genome assembly GCA_036263015.1 of Polyangiaceae bacterium. Classification (GTDB taxonomy): domain Bacteria; phylum Myxococcota_A; class Polyangia; order Polyangiales; family Polyangiaceae; genus SZUA-265. The sequence goes on from DATAHU010000209.1 coordinate 93, forward strand.
GAACAAAGCCTACGGGCGTCTGGGACAACAGCGCCCCGCCGAAAACGGACGCGACGCACTGACGCTGGTTGACTGGGCGCCGAGCGTCGACATCATCGAAACCGCCGAGGAGTTTCAGGTCAAGGCCGAGCTCCCCGAAGTGAAGAAGGAAGACGTCAAAGTGCGCGTCGACAACGGCATTTTGCGTATTGAAGGTGAACGGCATCAAGAGAAGGAAGAGAAGGGCAAGAAGTATCACCGCGTAGAGCGCAGCTATGGCTCGTTCATGCGCTCGTTCACTTTGCCCGACAGCGTGGATGGAGAAAAGGTCAGCGCTGATTTCAAAGAAGGCGTGCTCAACGTGCGACTGCCCAAGTCCGCCAAGGCCCGCCCCAAGGCAGTCGAAATCAAAGTCGGCTGAAGCGCAGCGCTGATGCTCGAGCCGCGTCCCAGGGCGCGGCTCTCGTCGTTTTGTTGGGTTGCCGTACGGCCCCGACGCAAGCGTTGCGCAAGCCCCTGTGGATCGGCGCAATGCTTGCCGCGAGGGCGAGCTCTGCACGTCAATGCCGCACGCGAACCGAGGGCACGACTCTTGCGTTGCGGCACAGCGTGACCTCGAACTCAATCCCAAGCGCCGCACCCACGTCAGCCGTGCTCGAGTGCACGGGGCTGACCAAGGTTTATCAGATGGGAGACGTACGCGTTCAGGCTCTCGCCGGCGTGGACTTCGCGTTACGGCAAAGCGAGCTATTGGTGTTGCTTGGCGCTTCGGGCAGCGGCAAGTCGACGTTGCTGAACATTCTTGGTGGGCTCGACGTCCCCAGTTCGGGTGAGGTCTGGTTCGGCAGCCAACAGCTCACTCGAGCCGACGATGACGAACTGACGAACTATCGGCGGCATCACGTCGGCTTCGTGTTTCAATTTTACAACTTGATCCCGAGTCTGAGCGCTCGTGAGAACGTCGAACTAGTGACCGACATTGCCGACGATCCACTCGATGCTCGCGATGCCCTCGAGTTGGTTGGGCTCGGGCCGCGCGCCGATCACTTCCCGAGTCAGCTGTCCGGAGGTGAACAGCAACGCGTTGCCATCGCCCGAGCGATCGCAAAACGCCCCTCGATTCTGTTGTGCGACGAACCCACCGGTGCACTCGATTTTGCGACAGGCATCGTCGTGCTGGAGGCGCTCGAGCGAGTCAACCGCGAGCTCGGAACTGCGACCGCCGTGATCACTCACAACGCTCCAATTGCAGAGCTCGCCGATCGCGTGATCACGCTCTCCGATGGCCGGATCCAGAGCACCGATGTGAACGCAGAGCGTAAACCCGTGCAAGCCATCCGCTGGTGATTCGATGAGCCTATCCGCCCTCAACCGCAAGCTCTGGCGCGAGCTCTCCCGTCTGAAGGCCCAGATCGCAACGATCGGGATCGTGCTCGCGGGCGGCGTCGCATGCTTCGTCTCGCTGCGAGGCAACTACGATTCGCTGCGCGATTCGGTCTTCGACTACTACGACGAGAGTCGCTTCGCGCATGTGTTCGCTCGCGTGCAGAGCGCTCCCATTGCTTTGTTGGACCGCATCGAGCGTCTGCCCGGGGTCGAGCGTGCCGACGCCCGGATCGAGAAGAACATCCAATTGCCGATGCCCGGCATGGCGCGCCCTGCGTCGGCGGTCTTGTTGTCGTTGCCCGAGCGCCGCGAGTTGGCGATCAACGCTCTCAGTATTCGTAGCGGCCGAATGCCAGCCCCGGGGCAAAGCTCCGAGGTCGTCGTGCTTCAGGCCTTCGCCGAGGCGCACGGCCTCGTGCTCGGTCAGACGATCCCCGCCGTCTTGGGCGGTAAGCTGAGGCAGCTACGGGTGGTCGGCACGGTGCTCTCCCCGGAGTTCATCTGCGCGATTCGCCCAGGCGCGATGATCGACGACCCCAAACGTTACACGGCGATCTGGATGGACGCGCAAGAGGTCGCTGCTGCCTTCGAATTGCAACGCGCATTCAATTCGCTCGTGATCCGCACCTCCAGCGGTGCCAACGAGGCCGACCTCATCGATCGACTCGATCGTCTGCTCATGCCTTACGGTACGACCGGCGCTAGCGGCAGAAGGGACCAACCTTCACACCGCATTCTGAGCGACGAGTTCAAGCAACTCGAAACCCTGTCCGGCATGGTGCCAGCGGTATTCCTGGCCGTGGTTGCGTTCTTGGTGAATCTGGTGCTCGGGCGCTTCATCGCACTGCAGCGCCCCGAGATCGCGGCGCTCAAAGCGCTCGGCTACACCAACACCGAGATCCGTATGCACTACATGGGCTTGGTGCTGGTCGTGCTCGTCCCGGGTTTACTGCTGGGCGCAGCCTTCGGAGTGTGGTTGGGAACCGCCGTCACGGGAGTCTACGGCTCGGTTTATCGCTTGCCCAACTTGCGCTTTCACCTGTCGTGGCAACTGGTCGCAACCTCCTTCCTCGTGAGCGCAGCCGCGGCGGGCAGCGGTGCCTACCTCGCGATCCGCGCCGCGATGCGCTTACCTCCGGCGGAGGCGATGCGTCCGCCAGCCCCCGCCCGCTACCGTAGGAGCTGGCTCGATCGACTGGGTTTGAGTCAGTTCCTGAGTTCCAGTGCGATGATGGTGGTGCGTGAGCTAGAACGCAGGCCCTGGAGAACCCTCCTTTCGAGCGCGGGCATCGCCGGAGCCATTGCTCTGTCGATCTTGGGTCGCTTCGGTTGGGACTCGTTCATGGACTACTTCGATGGCACTTTCCAACGCGCCCAGCGTCAGGACTTGACCGTCAGCTTCGCACAGCCGTTGTCTCCGGACGCGGTGCAGGCCGTACGCACACTGCCGGGCGTAACCCGCGCCGAGGCCCTGCGCTCGATCCCAGTGCGCGTTCGCTTCGGGCACCAAGAGCGCACGTTGCCACTGATCGGTCTCGAACGGGACTCGACGCTGCGCGCGATCGTCGACAAGCACGGCAATCCCACTCCACTCAGCGACGATGGAGTTATCGCCACCTCGGCCTTGGCAAAGATCTTCGGCGCAGAGGTCGGTGATCGACTGGACCTTCAAGTTCACGAAGGCCGGCACCTGAACGTAAGACCGTTGTTGACGGGCTTCGTCGATGAGGCCTTCGGGCTACAGCTGTACGCGCCCAACGCGCTCTTGTCCAAGCTCGAAAAAGACAGCGGAGCCGTTTCGCAAATTCTGATCTCGGTCGACCCGAGCGCCGTACTCGAGGTCGAGCAAGCGCTGAAGCGTTCACCCAACGTGCTCGACGTCTCGGACGTGCGCGGAGACATGCAACGTGCGCTCGACATGAACGCGTCCTTCATGTCGATCTGGACGTTGGTCTCCGTGTTGCTCGCCTCGGGTGTGGTGTTCGGTGTCGTCTACAACAACGCGCGCATCGCGCTGGCCACCCGCAGTCGGGAGCTGGCGAGTCTGCGCGTGCTCGGATTCACGCGCGCCGAAGTGGGCCGTGTGCTGCTCGGTAGCCTCGGCGTCGAGGTGCTGGTCGCCATCCCACTGGGCTTGTGGCTGGGCAAGTATTGGGCTTCGGGGTTGATGGCCGATGTAGACGTCGAAGCTTACCGCTGGGCCGTCGTCGTCGCTCCGACCACCTATGCCTATTCCGGCGCGGTGGCGTTGCTGGCCGCGCTGGCCAGCACGATTTGGATTCGAGGCAGCCTCGAACGTTTGGATCTCATTTCCGTACTCAAGACCCGCACTTAGGTGAATGCCATGTTAGGTTCCTCTCAGATCACTTCCGACAGCCATGACGGCGAGGCCCTTTCCTTCTCCGGCGCAGACTCCCAGAGCGTTCATCTGCCAAGCGCAGACAAGAGTCGTAACAAGCCGTTGACCCCAAGTGACGAACAATCGCGCAAGCGGCGCGAGCTGCGGCGCAAACGCGGTCGACAACTCAAACGCGTGCTAATGGGCTTACTGGTCTTGGCCGCAGCCGCAGCGGTGGCGCTCGCGTTACGTCCGAAACCGGTCGCAGTCGATGTGGCCAACGTGACGCGCGGCCCGCTCAGCGTCGCCGTCGAAGAAACGGGCGTGACACGCGTCAAGGACCGATACGTGGTTTCGGCGCCGGTCACCGGACGCCTCTCGCGCATCAGCCTCGAGGCGGGCGATCAGATCAACGAAGCGGCAGCTCTGGCACAAATCGCACCGCTGGAGCCACCGCTGCTCGACCCGCGCACCCGCGCTCAGGCCGAAGCACAACTCGGCGCCGCGTTATCGTCTCTCGGGCGTACGCGCTCCGACACCTCGCGCGCGCAGGCGGCGCTGGAGCAAGCACAGCAAGAACTTGCGCGTACGCAAAAGCTCGTGGGCAGTGGCTCGCTCACGGAACAAGCGCTATCGCATTCCCAGTTCGAGCTGCGCATGCGCGATCAAGAGCATGCGTCGAGTCTGTTCGCCGAGAAGGTCGCGAGCGAACAAGTTCGTTTGGCGCGCGCCGCGCTGGGCCAAGATGATACGAGCGCCAGCGGCGATGGGGCTCAACGTAAATCCGTCAAAGGTCGAGACTCGCACGTCGACGTGCGCGCACCGACTGCAGGCCAAGTGCTACGGGTCCATCAGCAAAGCGAAGGCGTGGTGCAAGCGGGCGCGAACCTGCTCGAGGTCGGTGATCCGACGTCGCTCGAAGTCGTGGTCGATCTTCTGACGACGGATGCCGTGCACGTCAGTCCCGGTACGCGAGTCGAAATCAGCGGCTGGGGTGGCGACCACGCGCTCAACGGAAGCGTCCGCAAAATCGAGCCGTCGGCCTTCACGCGGCCCTCGGCGCTCGGCATCGACGAGCAGCGCGTGAACGTAATCGTCAGCCTGAGCGATCCGCGTGAGCAGTGGGCAGCCCTTGGAGATGGCTATCGCGTCGAAGGTCGAATCGAGCTCTGGCACGCAGAGGACGTGCTGCAGGTTCCGCACGGCGCAGTCTTCCGTTACGGAAACGATTGGTCCGTATTCGTGCTCGACGGAGATCACGTACGGCGCGTCCCGGTTTCAATCGGACACCGCGGTGACGACGCGGTCGAGATCACGGCCGGGCTCGAAGCCGGCGCGCGTGTCGCCGTTCACCCAGGAGATCGCGTCAAGGACGGCGTCCAAGTCGCGCCGCGGCAGCTGTGAGCCGTGCGCTGGTGGGACTTGGACGCCCCTAGCAGCCTCGGGTGAACCTCCCCTCGCCCGCTACTAGTACTCGAAGCCGCTGCCGCCGATGAACTCTCTCAAGATCGAAGTCGGCGGCACGTGATCCGGGTAGATGCTGACGAAGCGGTCCAACAACCGCATCAGTCGGAACGCGGTCGTGAATGCAGCGTGGTCGCGCGGCACCTCGAGCAGATAGCGCTCGGCGTAAACCCGGAGCACTGCCAACTCGTAGACCAGCGAAGTGTCGTAGACGGCGTCGGCGTTGAGTTGGTAAGGGTAGATGTGCTTGCGCTCGCCGATGCGCACTTTCGGCCAGCGTTCGATCGTCTCCTTGGCGCTGATCGCTCGAGCGTGGCGATCGCGCACGATGCGCCGAACGAGGCGCACATCCGAAGCGTGGACCGTCGTCAAATGGTCGAACGGTAACTGCAAGAGCGGACACACGAAGATCCGAAAAACACGGGCTGGAGGGACGCTGCCCAGCAAGGCCGGATTGAGTCCGTGAATCCCCTCCAGCAACAGCACGTCACGTGAACCAATCCGGATCAGCGGGCCGCCTGCAGGATCGCTGCGTCCCTCCTTGAAATGATAACGTGCACTCTTGACGGATTCACCTGCGAGTACGCGCGTCAAGTGATCGTGCAACAGATCGAGCCGCAGCGCTTCCAATGCCTCGAAGTCGTAGTCCCCCGAGCGATCCTTGGGCGTGAGCTCACGATCGAGGTAGTAGTCATCGAGCCCCAATCCCACGGGAGTAATCCCGTTTACTTGCATTTGCACGGAGAGGCGCCGGATGAACGTCGTCTTGCCAGAACTCGAGGGCCCAGCGATGCAGACGACGTCGATGTCGTCGATGCGCCGCAAGATCTCGTCGGCAATCAACGTGACGCGCTTCTCCCCGAAGCCCTCGGTCACGCGAATCATCTGTGGCACGCTGCCCTCGACGCACGCTTTGTTGAAGGTTCCGACGCTACTGATGCCGAGCGTCTTGAGCCAGGCTTGCTCTTGCAGATCGATGTCGTAGCCGCGCTCGGCTTGGTCGCGCGCTTGCTTGAGCAGAAAGCTGCGCGTCGACCCCGACGCCTTGGGCGGCGCTTCCCCCACTCCGCTCAGCGCGACCACGGGCATGGTCTGTGACGGCTTGCGCGTGGTCACCGATCTGCGGCCATAAACCAAGAGCAGCAACTCACCATCTTGCAGCACATGGAAGCCGTTGATGACTTTCAAGTTCGACACCATCGGGCCGAAGTTCAAGGCGTACAGCGAGCCATAAGACGCAACACTCACTGACGCGTCACGCCACTTGCGCAGCAGTTGCTCGGCATCGGTCCAACCCGCTCGAGCAAAGTATTCTAGCGCTTCGCCGATCGTCCACGACTCCTCGCGCAACTGGACCCCTGCGCTGGACAACACGTGCATGCGCTCTTCGAGACGCGCGGCAAAGTCGCTCAGGTGTTCCGGAGCCAACCCGCTCAGCAGCAAGCGCTGCCCGAAGCCAACCGATGGCCCCATGCGCACCTGCACCGACGGTTCGAGGCCGTGCGCGGCTTCGAGCGCAAGCAAGCCCAAGCTGCGCCGATAGATCCGCTGCCCCTCCCAGGTCGCCGTCGTGAGCGGCTCGATGTTACCGGCCGAGGTTACCGGAGTGGAGAGAGTCGTCGCTTGACGATCGATGAGCGCCGCGACGACGGGCAGTCCCGCGACGTGCGACTCGAGGAGCTGCCCTACGGGCGTACCGCGCGTAACCTCGCGCGCCACGCCCTGAACTGCGACGGTGATGAAGGGATTCGGAAAACCGACTTGTGTGGGGTTGGATTGGGTCTGACTCATGAGGCGAGCACGCTCAAGACTTTGGGCAGAGCGTCGCTCGTTACTGAGATGCTGTCGATGCCCGCGTCCGCCAGGAACCTGGCAAACTCGGGGTCATCGCTGGGCGCTTGGCCGCACAGGCCGACTTTGCGGCCCCGTGCATGCGCGCGCTGGATGACCAACTGAATCGAGCTCTTGACCCCCGGATCTTGCTCGTCGAAGACGTGCGCCAAGAGCTCCGAGTCGCGGTCGACCCCCAGCGTGAGCTGAGTCAAGTCGTTCGAGCCGATCGAGAAGCCATCGAATAGCTCTGCGAATTGATCCGCCAAAATCACGTTGTTCGGAATCTCGCACATGACGTAAACCTCGAGCCCGTCTTGCCCGCGGGCTAGCCCCGCGCGCGCCATCTCGTCGAGCACGCCGCGCGCTTCGCCGAGCGTGCGACAGAACGGGATCATGACCTTGACGTTGCTCAAGCCCATCACGCCGCGTACGCGCCGAATGGCTTCACATTCGAGGGCGAATGCTTCCCGATAGCGCTCGTGCTGGTAACGGCACGCACCGCGGAAGCCGATCATCGGGTTGTGCTCGGTTGGCTCGAAGGTCGCGCCGCCGAGCAACCCTGCATACTCGTTGGTCTTGAAGTCACTGAAGCGCACGATCACTGGCCGCGGATAGAAAGCCGCTGCGATTTGAGCGACGCCAAACGCCAAGCGTTCCACGAAGAACTCGGCAGGCGAGGTATACCCGGCCGTACGCCGTTCGATTTCGGCAAGCGCGCTGGGATCGGTGACGCGCTCTGGATGCAAGAGCGCCATGGGATGCACCCCAATCCAACTGTTGATCACGAACTCCAGCCGAGCGAGCCCAACTCCTGCGCTCGGCAGCTGTCCAGCCAGGAATGCCATCTCCGGGTTACCGACGTTCAACATCACCGGTACGCGGGCTTTGCCGAGCGTGGCCAAGTCGAGCGTGTGGCATTCGAACGGAACCGCACCCCGGTAGATCTTCCCATCATCCCCTTCGCCGCACGACACCGTTACGAGCTCACCCGTCGTGAGACGCCGTGTCGCATCCCCGGTACCCACGACGCAAGGGATCCCGAGCTCGCGCGAAACGATTGCCGCGTGGCACGTGCGTCCACCGTGGTCGGTCACCACGGCGGCGGCGCGCTGCAAGACGGGCTCCCAATCGGGATCGGTCATTTCCGCGACCAGGATCTCACCCTTTTGAAACGAGGCGAGCTCACGCGTGTCTTTGATCACGCGCACTTTGCCTTGGCCAATCTTCGAACCAACGCTCTTACCGTGCACCAGCACGCTTTGGTCGGCTGTGGGCTGGCCCAACTGGTAGACGTTCACCTCTAGCCCACTCTGGTTCGAGTGCACCGTCTCCGGACGCGCTTGGACGATGAACAACTCACCGCTGTTGCCGTCCTTGGCCCACTCGATATCCATCGGCGTTGGCCTGCCGTGGACGCGAGTGTAGTGCTCTTCGATCAACAGTGCCCAACGCGCCAACTCCAGGCTCTCGTCATCGCTCAGCACCGGACGTCGACGCGCCTCGAGCGGTACACGCTGCTCTTTGACGCGAGCACTGCCGTCCGACGCGTACACGAGCTTGACGGCCTTCTCCCCACATTCGCGCCGAACGATCGAGCGATGGCCGGTGCGCAACGTCGGTTTGTGCACCCAAATCTCGTCGGGATCGACTCTGCCTTGCACGACCGTCTCGCCCAGCCCCCAGGCGCCGGTGATGATGACCACATCGCGGCAGCCGCTCTCCGTGTCCAAGGTGAATATCACCCCGGCGCTCGCCAAGTCGCTGCGCACCATCTTCTGCACGCCCGCGGACAACGCCACCTTCTTGTGCTCGAAGCCGCGCTCTGCGCGGTAGACAATCGCGCGATCCGTGAACAGAGAAGCCATACAATCGCGCACCGAGCGCAAGACTTCGGATTGCCCATGCACGTTGAGGTAGGTTTCTTGCTGGCCGGCAAACGACGCGCTCGGTAGGTCTTCTGCCGTAGCGCTCGACCGCACCGCCACGTCGGTAGCACCCGAGCCGTAACGGGCTGACATTTCTAGATACGCAGCCGTGATCTCCGCTTCGAGCACTTTCGGCAAGGGTGCGCTGCGGATCAACGAACGGATCCGTTCACCCGCCTTCGCCAGTGCCACCACATCGTGAGGATCGAGGCGGTCGAGGGCGCCGTAGATCTCGGCTCCCAAGCGCGCCTCTTCGATGTGCAAGCGAAACGCATCGGCAGTGACGGCGAAGCCATCGGGCACGCGCACGCCGACTTTGGTGAGCTCGCGAATCATCTCGCCAAGCGACGCGTTCTTACCCCCGACACGGGGCACGTCGGATAGTTTGAGCTCTGCAAACGGAATCGTGAATTGTGCCATGGCGCGGCCTGCTGCAAAGGACGTGCCGCGCAGGGCACGTGCCGCGCCTAGTCTGGCCGCCGCGCGTCCCTGAGCCACAGTTCTCGACTTTGCCCTCCAGGGGTGAACGCAAAGACTGCGCGGATGGGTCGCGTGGCGAAGCTTCTGCCGCCAGGCGGAGTCGAGCAGCGTGCGCTGCCCCTGCAATTGCGCAATCTCTCTTTCGAATCGCGCGAAACGACCGTTCTCGTAGGGCGTGTTTCTAGAAGTTCCTTCTCATCCGCCGGCTACGGACCAAGAGCCCTTGCCTTGCCTACCCGGCGCTGCCACTCGAGTTCTGCGCCTGGTGAACGACCCGAAGGTGCCCACCCAAGTTTGCGTCGACGCGCTGCGCTTGGACGTTGGCTTGAGCGCGAATGTGCTGCGGCTCGCCAACTCGCCAGTCTTCTACTTTCGACGCTCGATCGAGACGCTCGAGCACGCCGTGATGGTGTTAGGGCGCCAACGCCTGCGTGACCTCGTCGTCGCGAGTGCGTACGCGAGGACCATCCCGAAGGTGTTGCCCGGCTACGACATCGAAGGACGGCTGTTCTGGACACATTCGGCTGCCGTGGCCACCTACGCGGAAGCCGTTGGCCGTTATCTTGGAACCCAGCACACCTCCGAGTTGTTCACCGCGGGACTGCTGCACGATTGCGGGAAACTCTTGGGCAGCGGAGCCGTGGCCGCAACCTTCAATGACGACGGGCCCATGAGCTTCGACCCTGCCCGCATAAGCGCTTCGGCAGCAACCGGCGCCAAGCATGCGCGCGCCGGGGCTTTCCTGGCACGCAATTGGGAGCTGCCGCCGTTGTTCATCGCGGCAGCAAAGTATCACCACACCCCAACGCGCCTGCCGGCAGGGCGTGAGCGTCTGGTGGCGGAGATCGTTCACCTGGCAAACGCAACCGCGCATGCCATGGGATTCGGCGCCAGCAACGCCCCCCATCACGAAGAACTCGACGAAGAGGTCGTCGAAGAGTTGGGCGTTACGCGCGAGATGATGCAAACGCTCGCCACGACGTCCCTCGAGCACGTGGAGCGCCTCGCAGGCGCCTTCAGCTCGCTTTGAAGTTCCTCGGTGTAGCTTTCGCCGGCTTCAGATCGTCAGTTTGTCGCCTTGGGCAGGGATTCTGACGTCCAAGAACCCCGCGGCCTGGAGCGCGTCACTCAACGCGCGTTGCGCTTTCGGTTCGCCGTGAACCAATGCCACGTGACGCAAGGGTCCCTTGTCGCGAGCGGCCTTGGCGTATGCCAACAGATCGTTGCGATCGGCGTGAGCGCTGAAGCCATTGAGCACCACCACGTCGGCGTTGCGTTCGCGCTCGACGCCAAACACTTTGATCCGAGAGCGGCGCTCGACGAGCCTGCGCCCCAAGGTGTGCTCGGCTTGAAACCCGACAATCAAAATCGTGCTCTTGGGATCTTCGACTACCGCTTTGAGGTGATGCAACACCCGCCCGCCTTCGCACATGCCGCTGGCAGCGATGATGATGCACGGTTCTGGATTATCGCTCAGAGCGATCGAATCCTCGACGGTCGACACGTAGTGGAGCCCCTCGAATTGAAACGGCGAATTGCCTTGGTGCAGCAAGGCCCGGGTTTCAGAATCGAAGCATTCGGAGTGCAGACGGAAGATCTCGGTAATGTTAACCGTAAGCGGCGAATCCACGTAGACCGGAACCCGAGGGATGCGCCCCGAGGCGCGCAGCCGGTTCAGCGAGTAGATGACTTCCTGGGCCCGCTCTAGCGCAAAGGACGGGATCAGCAACTGCCCTCCGCGGCCCAGAGTTCGTTGGACGGCGACCGCGAGTTCTTCGTCCATGCTCTCGCGATCGGGATGTGAACGATCCCCGTAGGTGCTTTCGAGTAACAACGCCATTGCCCCTTCCACGAGCTCCGGGTCGCGCAGGATGGGCATGCCATTGCGTCCGAGATCACCACTGAAGACCAGGCGTTTGCGCTGCCCCTCATCATCGATGTCGAGCACCGTGATCGCACTGCCGAGCACGTGCCCCGCATCGAGGAAAGTCAGATCGATCCCCTCGGCGATCCGTTGCACGCGATGATAGGGCAGCGAGGTCATTTGCTTCAGCACGGGTTCGACGTCGTCCAACTCGTAGAGCGGTTCGACGCGCTCGCTATCGAGGCGGCCGAGCTCGATTTGGCGATTGATGTGCCTCGCGTCCGCTTGCTGAATCATCGCGGCGTCCGCCAGCATCACTGCGCAAAGATCGCGCGTGGCGGGGGTCGTGTAGATGCTGCCCTCGAAGCCTCGTTTGCACAGCACGGGGAGCGCGCCGGAGTGATCGATGTGAGCGTGAGACAGGACGACGGCGTCGAGCTCGGTCGGGTCCACGCCCAGGTCCAAATTGCGTTCGCGCGACAGCCGACGACGCCCCTGAAACAGGCCGCAGTCGAGCAGTAGTGTTGAGTGCACTGTGCGCACCAGATGGCGTGATCCCGTCACGGTCTGGGCGGCACCCACGAACTCGATTTCGATGGTCATGCGCGGACACTTACACGCAGTGTGAGGCCTAGCCAACCCGGGACCTCCAGCTGGCGCCTGCGCCGGTCGAACCGTCATGCAAGCGCTGCGGGCCCACTCGCCCTTGGCGCAAACGCTGCACCAGTTCAGCCGGGCCCTGGGCGCGCATTAACCCGCGAGCGCCTTGGCACGCCGCTTGCGATAGCCAAGTGAATGCAGAGTGCTGGTCAGAAAGCATGACCAAAGGCTCTGGAGGGAGAGCCTTCGATGACCCAAACCGAATCAGCAGCTACGAATAAGTCCGATGTGATGTGTCCGTTGAAGTCCTTGATGAACTTCGACTGGGAGCGTTTACGCGAGAAATTGGACCAGTTCGTGATCGCGCTCGAGAACGACGACCGCAAGCGCGCGTTACCCTTGTGGCACGAGTTCGAGGCGCGGCTGCGGCATCGCTTCGGCTTGGAGCGCTGGCTGCAACAGATCTGTGTACGCGCAGATTTGCCCGATCTCGACCTGTGGATGGCGAAGCAACAGAGTTTGCACCGAACCCTGCTGCAGTTGAGTGCGCGCCTCGATTTGAATTTGCTGCGTTCCGAACAGGTTCGCGCGTTCTCACGTTTGCTCAAGACCTACGGACACCAGGAGCGGTCGGTCCTGGCCTGGGCTGAGAAGCACATATCCGAAGACGCTCGCGGACATCTGGTCGAGGCACTGCGCGACCCATTGGGAGATTCCCAAAACGATAGCGACCAGTTTCGAGTTTGCGGCTGAACCCCCGGAAGCCTCAACCGAGCGCGCGAGCGAGCCATTGGCGCATGGCAGCTGGCTGCAGCACGCCAGACTGCTGGGCGGCGACAGCACCCGCGCGCAACACGGCAAAGTGTGGGATCCCCCGCACCGAATAGCGTGCACCGAGCGCCGGCAATTCGTCAGTGTTCACTTTTAGGACGACACAACGGCCAGCAAACTCCCGGGCCATGTCGGCCAGGATCGGGGCAGCCATTCGACAAGGTCCACACCAGGGTGCCCAGAAGTCTACGAGTAACGGAACTCGTGCCTGAGCGAGCAGCGCGTCGAAGTCTGCTTCGCTTCCCACATCGATCGGAACTTGGGTTGGGTCGAGACCCTGTCCGCACTTGCCGCACTTCCCACGCTGCGCGAGGTGACGGTAAGCCACGCGGTTGTCCGCCCCGCAGGCCGTGCACTTGACGAGCCGAATCCCATTACTAGTCGCCATGTCCGTTCTCTGATCTGGGCCGCTTATTCATCCTGTCAAGCGTGGAGCCATCCGGCGATCCCTTCGCGCGGGGTGCGTTTCGAGCTAATGGCTGAACCCAGATGCTCACCCTCTACGACTTCCCCTTCTCGGGCAACGGCTACAAGGTGCGCCTGACCCTGAGTGAGCTCGGCATTCCGTTCGTCCAGCGTGAGGTCGATGTCCTCACGGGTGAAACGCGCCAGCCGTGGTTTCTACAGAAGAACCCAGCAGGGCAAATCCCCGTACTCGAACTGGAAGACGGAACTTGTTTGGCGGAGAGCAGCGCAATCCTCTTTCACCTCGCGCGTGGCACGAAACTATTGCCAGACGATCCGTTGGCGCAGACCCGCGTCCTGCAGTGGCTGTGCTTCGAGCAGACCAACGTCGATGGCGTGATCTCTCGCGCGCGTTTTCGAAAAGCTTTCCCAGCCGTCATCCCCACCCGCCCCGAAGAGTTCGAGAGCTGGTGGCGCGACGGCTACCGCGCGCTAGATGTCTTGGAGAAACACCTTTCGCACCGGCTCTTTCTCGTTGGCGACCGCTACTCAATCGCCGACATCTCACTCTACGCGTATGTGCACTGCGCTCATGAAGGGGGCTTCGAGCTGCGGTCCTACACAGCGCTCGAGTCCTGGTTCGATCGCATCCGAACACGACCCGGGTACACTCCCATGGGCGGCGTTCCCCGCACCCCCCGAGCGCGCCTCGAGTGATCACAGCTCGAGCGCCGCGAACAGCCGAAACTCGGTCCACTCGCGAAACCACTCTTGAAGCTGTGCGGGGGTCGCGTCAACGCCGTCCAGCGCTTGCAACAGCGGCTCAGCGTCGAGCAGACGAGCCAGGAGCAAAGCTTGCGCCGCGCTCAACTCGATCCGGCGCAGCGTGGTGCCCGCCCGGACGACGACGACAGAGGTAGCCTGCTTTTGTGGCGGCGTCGGTTGCTCGTCCAAGAAGAATGCTCGCAAGTAGGCGTTGACCGGATATTCGAAGCGCAGCAGGCGAACTGCTGAGTTGGGAACGAACCTGAGGCTTGCCAGTTTGGCGGTGGGTACGCTTTGCAGGGCATCCGGGCTCAAGCCGTCGGAGCTTTGCGAGTGCACGACCTGCACGAGTGCCCACTCGAGCTCAGCGAGCTCCGCGGCGAACACTGCCCAATCGTGGGCGAGCTGGCGTAAGAACGCAGGGAAATCTCGACCGTACACGTTGAGATTTGGGCTTTGGGAGGGATGCGTTGCGATGTAAGTGCGACACATCGACTCGAACGTTTGCTGACCGAGCAAGTAGCGCACTGCGCCGAAGTCATCTGCCAGGCATTCGACGAGCCGCGCCGTGTATGCATAGCGGTAGATGTGCAAACGCTCTACCGCCGATTGCCTCGGACCCTCGCTCAAGACTTGCTCGACCGACAGCGCTCCGAAACGCGTGGCAACTTGGGATGACGCGGCTTCGTCACTGCCGGGATGAGTGATCAAGGCCAAGAGCCACTCTTGAACGTTTTGCAGATTGGGTTCGGAGGTCATGCGACTCGTCCCAGACTGGTGACGGGGTGACTGAGTTGTTGCTCGGTAAAGGCGCTGGCTTTGAGGAGTTCTTGGTGCACGACTTCCAGGGGCGGGATGTCGGCGTCCCACTCGAGCAGCACCGAGGCCTCTGCTCCAGCGGCCCAGGCACGCCCCAAGAGCCGCCAAACTTCATCGCAAACTGGACCGGTGTGAGAATCGATGATGTGAGTGCCTTCGTGGGAGTGGCCTGCCACGTGGAACTGCACGACCCGATCGACCGGAATCGCGTCGAGATAGGCGTCGGCATCGAAGCCGTGATTGTAAGCACTGACGAAGACGTTGTTCACGTCGAGTAGCAACGCGCAATCGGCTCGGGCGGCGAGCTCTGCCAAGAACACGGGCTCGCTCAGGCTAGAACCCTTGAACTGCATGTAGCTCGAAGGATTCTCGAGCGCGAGCGGTGCCTCCAGAAAATCTTGCACGATGCGTACACGCTCGGCCACGTGCTTCAAGGACTCTTCGGTGTAAGGCAGGGGTAGCAAGTCGTGTGAATTTCTTCCGCTGACCCCCGTCCAACACAGGTGGTCCGAGACCCAGCGGGCCCCCACCCGATCGCGCAATGCTTTGAGTTTCGTCAGGTACTCGAAATCGAGCGGATCGGTCGAACCAATCGAGAGCGAAACCCCATGCATCACGATCGGGTAGTGCTCCGCGATGCGATCGAGGTACAAGAGCGGCCGCCCCTCTGAATACATGTAATTCTCGCTGATGATCTCGAACCAGTCCACGCTGGGCAGCCGCTCCAAGATCTGAGCGTAGTGCACGGTTCTCAAACCAAGACCAAGACCAAGCTTAGGGAAACCGAAGCGGTTCACGAGACCTCCACGTTCAGGCTGAGTCGTTCACTGACTCTGGTTTACGCCATCTGGCAACCGCCGCGCCCCTTGCACTCGTTCTGGCCTTTGCACGCATTCTGATCGGTCTTGCAACCGCCCTGCCCTTTGCACTCGTTCTGGCCTTTACACGCGTGCTTGGCGCCACTGGAAGCGCCTTCGGCGGTATCGCTCTGGGCTTTGGGTCCGATGGTGCTACAGCCCCCTCGACCCTTGCATTCGTTCTGACCCTTGCACGCGTTCTGCTCCGTCTTGCAGCCACCGCGGCCTTTGCACTCGTTCTGACCCTTGCAGGAATGTTTGTCCCCGGCAGCGAGCATGTCGCCCGCGGGTGCGCTGGCGCCCGGAGTCTCGGCGGGCGTCGGGTTGCTAGCACAAGCGGTGGCGCCCAAAAGCGCGCCAGCAAGAGCAGCCATCATCAGTTGTTGCGTCGAATTCATGAAAAGCGTCCTTTTGTAGTGGGTGAGCCGAATGGCCCCAACTGAGGTCGCTACGCGCTAGCGAACGACTGGTTTCAATCGACCCGGCGAAAAATCCGAGTTCCGCATTGACGCGTGTCTTCTGCTACGCCGACGCCGTCTCGGTCCTCGCTTCATGGAGTGGCCAAGGCTAACGCGAGCGATTGGAGCCCCAAAGACCGGCAAGCGTCTCGACCCCCAGCGCTTGCGGCTCGGGCGTGATCGAGACTTCCGATCCAAGCATTCCGAATATCACAGCTGAATCACCGTTGATTCCAAGATGATTCAATTGTACCTTTTCCGCCATGAGCCTCGCTGGACCACCGCAGTCGCCGCGCTGGCTGCTGTTGATCCATCAGATCCCACCCGTACCTGCATATTTGCGGGTGAAAGTGGGGCGACGCCTGGCGCGCATGGGCGCCATTGCGCTGAAGAATAGCGTTTACGTGCTGCCGCCGAGCGACGAAGCGCTCGAGGATTTCCAGTGGGTGCGGCGCGAGGTCGGCTCTTCTGGCGGGGAAGCCACGGTCCTCAGCGCGCAGCTCGTCGATGGTATCTCCGACGCCGAGGTCGAAGCGCTCTTCCGCGCCGCGCGCGAACCCGACTACGCGTCGGTCGCCGAAGAGGTCCGAGCCCTCGACCAGCGCTTCGTGGCTGCCGACGATACTTTGGGCGCCAGTCGACAAGTCGAGAGCGAACTGTCGCGTTTGGAGCGGCGCTTGGAGGAGATCGTCGCGATCGATTACTTCGGCGCGCAGGGTCGGGAGACCGTGCAGGGGCTCATGGCTAGACTGCGTTCACGGGTGACGCCCAAGAATGACGACGCTCCAAGCGCAAGCAGGGTAGCCTTCTTGGACTTCCAAAACCGAGTGTGGGTGACGCGCCGTGGCGTACACGTCGACCGCATCGCCAGTGCCTGGCTGATTCGGCGTTTCATCGATCCCATGGCGAGCTTCAAATTCGTGCAGGCGAAGGGTTATCAACCCGAAGCGAAAGAGCTTCGCTTCGACATGTTCGATGCCGAGTTCTCGCACGAAGGCGATCTGTGTACCTTCGAGGTGCTGAGTGCACGCTTCGGGTTGACCGAGCCGGGATTGATTGCACTCGCCGAATTGATCCACGACATCGATATCAAGGACGGCAAGTTCGCGCGCCCAGAAACGGCAGGGCTCGCGGCTCAAATCAGTGGTTTGACGGCGCTGCATCCGGACGATGAGACGCGGCTAATACGCGGTGCCGAGATCTGCGAGGAGCTGCTCGCTCACTTCTCGCGAAAGAGAGACTGAGTCTTCGAGACCCTCGAGCTATAGCCCTTTGAAAGACAAAACTCATGACCAGCACCGCCTCAAGCGCCGCAAGTGAACAGTCTGCAACGCCAACCGCGGCGATCGTGCCCTGCAGCCTGCGCGAGTTCGTACTGTACTTCTTACGCCTGGGCACTTTCGGCTTCGGGGGACCGATCGCTTTGGCCGGCTACATGCAAAGGGACCTGGTCGAACAGCGACGTTGGCTCTCCAAGCAAGACTACGTAGAAGGGCTGGCGCTGGCGCAGTTGGCGCCGGGACCTTTGGCAGCCCAACTCGCGATTTACCTGGGTTGGGTGCGCGGCGGCGTTTTTGGCGCAACCGTGGTCGGGATTGCGTTCGTCTTGCCGTCGTTCTTGATGGTCATGCTGCTGTCTGCCTCGTACCTGAGCTTTGGGGGCATGCCCTGGATGCGCGGCGCGTTTTACGGCATCGGAGCCGCCGTAATCGCAATCATCGGTCGCAGTGTGTGGAAGCTTGGCAAACTCACGCTCGCCAAAGACTCGCTGCTGTGGGGATTGTTCACCCTCAGCGCGCTAGTGACCGCCTGGACGGAGTCCGAAGTGGTGTGGCTCTTCCTCGGCAGCGGTGTGCTGGCGGTGGTGGTCAAAGCTCCGCCCAGGTTCACGCTGAAAGGTTCAACGCTGAGTTTTTTGCCTCTGCCCCTGTGGTCCCTCACGGGGCTCATGGGCGTTGCCGCCGGCTCCACGCTCTGGACGCTGGCTTGGTATTTCGCCGAAGCCGGTGCGTTCGTCTTCGGCAGTGGCCTCGCGATCGTGCCTTTCCTCCATGGCGGAGTGGTGACGCGCTTTCACTGGCTTACGGATCAACAATTCCTGGATGCAGTCGCGGTCGCAATGATCACACCGGGACCCGTGGTGATAACGGTTGCCTTCATTGGTTATCTCGTAGCCGGCCCAATGGGGGCCAGCGTCGCCGCGCTCGCCACCTTCGGGCCCTGCTATCTGTTCACGGTACTGCCAGCGCCCTACTTTCGGCGTTTCGCCAAGAACGCGAGCATCAAGGCGTTCGTCGACGGGGTGAGTGCGGCAGCGACGGGGGCGATCGCGGGTGCGGCGTTCGTGCTTGGCCGTCGCGCGCTGATCGATCTGCCCACGCTGCTAATCGCAGCAGTCACGATCGGACTGCTCGTCAAGTTCAAGAAGCTCCAAGAGCCATTGATCATCGCGGCTTCGGGCGTGGTTGGGATCGCCTTGAAGGGACTGTAGTCACAGCTGAGCGTCAGGGCCCCCGAGCGCGGCGCGCTCGCGGATCCCCCCCGCGCGCAAAGGCCGATCACACGCGATCCCGCGCGTCTCGGGCGATCCAAAGTGGCGCTAAAACAACGCCCCCCGGTGTCTTTTTACTCGTGTGGCGCATTTCGGGAAGCCCGAGGTCGACAGCGCCCCCAGCGAAACCTGCGTAGATTCGGCCGAAAGGGTAGGATGCATCCGTGCGTTCTCGTCTCCTAGGCCTCCTCCTCCTTTCCACCCTGCCTTTGGCCCCGCTGACCCTCGCTTGTAGTGCAAGCGACGAAGCGCCCCCGCCGAAGGTGAAGGCCGGCGCGCAAACGCCGGGCACGATCAGCCCCGCCAGCACTTTGAAGCCCGGGGACGTCGATCCGACGACCGGTGGAGTCGTCAACGACGACGGAACGATCACGGTGACCAATCCCAGCACCGGCGCCACGACGGTGCTCCCTGCACCCAGCGTAGGCGTAGTGACTCCCGCTGGTGGCTCCGACACTACGATTGTGGCCGACGGCGACGATCAGAGCGTGATCCTCGATCCCGAGGCGCCTCCGGCGGTGACACCGCCGGGGTGCGGCGACGGAGTTCTGACCAGTGACGAGGCCTGCGACGACCACAACCTACTGCCCGATGATGGCTGCGCCGCGGACTGTCTTTCGGTGACCCCTGGCTTCAGCTGCGCCGCACCGGGCGAAGCCTGCCGTCAGATCGCGCGCTGTGGCGATGGACTCGTAGCCGACTCCGAGCAATGTGACGATCAAAACACCGCTGACGGCGATGGTTGCTCGGCGCGTTGTCGTATCGAGTTCGGTAAGAAGTGCGAAGGCGCGCCCAGCGTCTGCACCGACGCCGTGTGCGGCGATGGCAAGCGCGAGGGTGCCGAGAGCTGCGATGATGGCAACACCGAGCCGTTCGATGGTTGTTCGTCGTTGTGTTTGAAAGAACCGAATTGCCAAGGCACCTCGTGCACGTCCGACTGCGGCGATGGTCTGTTGATCAACGAGGACTGCGACGATGGCAACAAGACGAGTGGCGACGGCTGCTCCGCGGATTGCAAGATCGAGAACGGGTTCACCTGCGACACGAAGGCGACGTGCGAGAAGATCGATGGTGAGTGCGTGCTGCGGGTTCCCGCCATTTTCCGCGACTTCAGCGGGGATCGCTCCGACTTCGGCGACATCGCGTGTAGCGCGCTGACTCCCGGCATCGTGCAAGACGACCTGGACGCAGACGGCCGCCCCGCCCCCGCCGCAATCGACAAGGGTTGCATCGATTCGGAAGACAAGTTCAAGCAGTGGTACCGCAACGGCGATTACGCGGTGACGGTCATCAGCAACATCATTCTGTTCGACAACGGCAACGGTGGCTACGTCAACCGCTTCGGACATCAAGGCGACGGCGCAGCCAACATCCAATACACGACCACTGCCCCCAACAGCGAAAAGGGCGGTTCAGCTGCGACTGAAGCTGGCTGCGAAGCGAACTGCAGTCAGACCGCGGAAAACACCACGCAGTGCAGCAATGGCAACGCCTGCAATCCGTTGAAAGCCGACATCGACAGCGCCAATCGCGCGCTCGAACAAGCGCAGAACAACGCCGACACGACCGAGGACGAGCTCACGGCTCTGCAAACCGCGGTCGACGATGCTCAAGCCGCGTTCGACGACTGCGGCACGACGTGCAAGGCCAAGACCGACGAACTGACCCAAACCTGCGCCGACACGTGCGCTCCGTGCAGCTACGACCCCAAGCAATGGTGCAGCGGAGGCACGAAGGTATCTTTCGACGGCAATCCGCTGTTCTTCCCGGTCGACAGCATCAAGACGGGCCCGACCGTGGATCTGTTCGAAGCTCAGTTGCCCGACGAGTACGGACACACGGGCTGGCCCAAAGAGGCCGAGGTATTTGGTGGCGCCGCGGTCATGCACAACTTCTACTTCACGAGCGAAGTGCAGTATTGGTTCCACTACAACGAAGACACCAATGCCACGCTGGACTTCCTCGGCGACGATGACATGTGGGTGTTCATCAATGGCAAGCTCGCGCTCGACCTGGGCGGCGTGCACACGCCAGAGGCGGGCACCGTCACGATCAACGCAGCGAGCGCGGCGCGCTTTGGGCTCCAGACCGGCAACGTCTACAAAATCTCGGTCTTCCATGCCGAGCGCGAAGCGCCGGGCTCATCGTTCAAGCTGACGCTGTCCGGCTTCGAAGCGACGCCGAGCGATTGTTCCGCCGTCTGCGGCGACGGCATCCTCAGCTTCGGTGAAGAATGCGACGACGGCGTCAACGACGGCGGCTACGGTGAGTGCGATGTCGGGTGTAAACTCGGCGCCTTCTGCGGCGACGGCATCGTCAACGGCGAAGAGGACTGCGACCGAGGTCCCAATGGCGGCCAGGGTTGCCCCGGTTGCCGCATCTTGACCACGCGGGTTAGGTGAACGCCGAATACGAACGCCGATCGAAGCGAGCGCGAGCCGTGACGTGTGGAACGCCCAATGTCGGCCTCTTCGCATGCATGGCCGCACTCGGCTGTGCCCCAGATCTCGGCAACCCATCCGAGGGCTGCGGGGGGATCGATTGGTCAGGCCACGTCGAGAGCAAGGCACGGACGCTCCTGATTGAAGGCTGCGTCAACGACGAGTGCTTCCGTCACGAGCTCGACGTCACGAGCGACGTTGACTGCCGGCAACGCGTCGCCGCGGACGGAAGCCATGGCAGTGAGGCCTGTGCGACGCGCGGGTCGGACGGATTGGACATCGAAGTGTTCTTGGCGGCTGCGTCGTCGAACACGTCGCGTACCGGGCTCAGTGCCTCGCTAAAAGTGACGGATGCCGAAACGCGTGACCAGCTCGTTCACCTCACGCGCAACGTCGAGCTCCCGGGCGCGGCCGAGTGCCGCACGTTCTTCATCGAGTTCACCGGCGAAGCAACCCGCGATGGGGGCGTTCCGCTCGACTCGGGCTTGGTCGATGGCGGCCTCGAGCGCGAAGCTCCTTAGTCTAGGTCAACCACTCGCGCCAGAGCCCGCCCGCGTCCAGAGCGCCCAAATGAGCCAGCATGCCGGCAAGGCGCCCTCCGGAAATCAACTCCACGGGGTAACGATCAGCGAGCATCTCCTCTTGAGCTTGCGGGGTGAAGTAGGAGGTCGTGACGAAGACACCATGTTCCCCGCGTTGCAAGCGCGCCACGAGTCGAGCGACATCCTTGGGCCCCACACCGCCGCCGTCGAGATCGTAGCGCTTCACCTCTCCCTTGAGAGGAATCGTATAGGACAACGGCGGCGGTAACTTGAAAGCTCCAAAGAAGTCGAATCCACCGTCACGCACCTGGCGAGTTTGCGTGACCTCGTGGCTGATCTCGGTCTCACGGAAGGCCCGAACCACGAGTCGCTCGAACTGAAAGGGATCGAGTTTCGTAAGGCTGGACAGCAACTCTCTCTGAGACGACCCGAGCTCTGGCAACTGCTCCTCTTTGGTGCGGATCCGCTTGGCGTGAACGATCAAACGCGTGTGTTGACCGCTGCTCGCATAGCGCCGCCATTCCGGAGGGATCTCGACTTCGGGACCGTCGACGCGACTGTGAAGCCAGCGCAATCTCACACAATCGATAGGTAACACGTCCAGCGAAGCGCGGTAGTTGCGCACCCGCACGCCCTGCTCCTCCATCCACGCGTCACGCAAATCGCTGAGCACGCTCACGCCGTTGAAGTGCACTTGGCCTTTCTGCAACTTGCTGAAATGCAGGATTGGAGGGACTTCGGCGAAACGCCCTTCGTTGACCGCAAGCCAAACGCTCTGCAGATACTTGTTGCCGTCCCAGTCGTCGCGCAGCTTACTCTCGTGCAGTTTGGCGTCTCCCCAATACCAGATCCGCCCTTGTCCCGGATCGATGATATCGTCCCACGGATTGTAGGTCGCCACGCTCACGTGTGAACTTACAAGCACCAAATAGGCGAGGCGCCCGTCGCTCGCCCGCTTCGGTCGAATGCCCCCCGAGTTCTTTACTTTGAGCCAGGTGTAGAACTGGTTCTCTTCCAGATCCGTGCTATCGCGATAGGCACGATCGATCAGATAGGCCCAATCCGCCCTGGCCTCCGCTGCGCCGGTCCAGGTGGGCTTGGAACTATCGCTGAGCTTACCCCGACGAGTCACTAGAGCACCCTACTCGAGGGCGCACGAGGAGGTCTAGATGGCGAACCCGGTGCCGCGCGGCTTCAACGCGCTGTCACTGGATGTCCAAGCAGAAGTCGTTGAGCTTCAAGCCAGTGACGGGACCCTGCCAAATCTCGAAACCGATCGCGACCGCGAGCAGATCGTTGCCCGGGAAATTCAGGTTGCGCGTTTGGGCGTCGTGAATGAAGTCCATGATGTTGAACGCGATGGCGTGCAGTTCGTCACCCTCGGCGCGCACGTAATTGACGATCGGTAGATTGTTGACCATGCCAGCCACGATGTTCCAAGTGCCAGGGGCGTTGGGAACAGTGACCCCCTCCTCTTGCAGTGTTCCCGCGGGGCCTTCCTCTGCTGGGTCTTTCAGCCAGACCATGAAGTAGCTCTGCAGTGAGCGGAAGCCCGTACCTGAGCCGTCGCCGAGCCAAACGTCGTAAGCAACGTTGTAGGTGCCGTCGGCCATTGGGTGACTCCAGCTCACGGCCGTGTTCAAAGCCGTCACCGAGCCGAGAGCCATGGGCAAACCGCAATCCAGCGACGTCTCGGAGTAGCGCCCACAGAATACCGAGGGGTAACCCGCGGGTGCTCCGTTGCTCTGACGACTGCCCTCGTAGGTGTTGATACTGATGCTGCTGCCGAGCCAAGAGATGTC
This sequence comes from Polyangiaceae bacterium, assembly GCA_036263015.1. GTDB lineage: Bacteria > Myxococcota_A > Polyangia > Polyangiales > Polyangiaceae > SZUA-265. The sequence goes on from DATAHU010000209.1 coordinate 23,433, forward strand.
ATGACTCATCCAGTTCATGCCCCAGCCGTTGGTGATCATGCGGTAATTCTTGCCGTCACGGGTTACGTCGGCCCCGAAGTACTGCTCCATCGTCTCGCCGTCGCCCTGCTGCATGCCAGCGCCCAACGTGCATTTGCCGGCCATCATGCCCGCGCCCTCGATGTCTGCTTGCACAGGCGCGGGCACCGCGCCCATTCCGCCGCTGCCCATCGGCGCCGCGCCGCCCGTGGCCGGCAGGGTCGGCCCCATCGCACCGCCCGCTCCCCCCATGCTGCTCGCGGAGTCGCTGGTCGAGGGTGAGCCGGGACTCGCGGGGGTTGGGACACTGCTGGGGCCCATCGTCGGAAGGGCGTTTGGCCCCCCGGCGCTCGAAACCAAAGTGCCGCTCGGGCCAGGAGAACCAGCGCTGCTCGGCGCTGCGCCGCTGTTCGTCGAGGTCGCGGCGGGTGGCTGGGTGGCCGTCGTCGCTGCCGACGCGGGCGACGTGACCACGGCGGGCGCGACGGGGCTAGGCGGAACCAGTGCGCCCGTGGTGCCATTACTCGGAACGGCGTCTTGAGCGTTCGTCGTGGTTTGTTGCCCGTCGCCGCTTCGATCACCGCTGCACGCCAGCGCACCAACGAACAAGCTCACGGACGCAGCCGCTCCTAGAGCGACTCGAGAAGGCTTCAGCATTCTCTAACGTTAACAACGCGTGGCAACGGGCTATCAGAAAACTCGAAGGCCTCGCATAAGGCGCAGTCGCCGGGAACCCTGCCGCGATTTTTCCAGTGGCTCATTCGGCGGAACACGCCTGGCGACGGCCGAGTGCGATCGCTCAGGCGCCGTTAGCGCCTACGCGGTACGGCCAGCCCGCTCCGTTGATTGCCTAGATCGCGCCCAGCCTTGGACAATCCGGCGCCGATCAAGGGATTGCCGAGAAACACCTCGTCAAAAGACGTGCGAGAACCCAGTGGCGAAAACTGCGCCCCACTGGGATTCATCCAGTGTTCACTCGTTACAGACAGTGAGCCCCGCCGAGTGTGATCCCAGATCGGCCACCCTTCCCCAACCCGGCCTGTGTGTCTTCGCCTGACAAGCGTCTCCACTCTCACGAGGATCTCCATTCTCTCGATCTCTCAGCCTCACAATCTTGCAGCGGCATTGGCACAGTCTATTCGGATAACGCGAGGCCTGCTCGCCTCGAAGCACATACCCATGAGACGGGGTCAGCGAGCGCCCTTAGAGTTGAGCCATGCGCAGATGGTATCTCGGGTTTCTGTTGCTGAACGGCTGCGACAGCGCGGCGAACGACGAACAGGCTAGCGGGACCCAGGGCTCGGACACCCATTCGAGTGCACCCGTCACGGCAAGCCAGAACACGCCCGGTAGCCAGAGCGCGAGCCCGCGTTCACCCAATGCACAACCTGCCACGGGAGCTGTGTCAAATGTTCCGAGCTCGAGCGGCTCGAACGCCAACGACGATGGCTTGAACTCCACGGGCGGCGCTGGCGGGGGTGCCACCGCGGGGGGAGCGCCCAACGCCAATCCCGTTGGGCCTGATCCACAACCCACCGGGCCACAGCCTACTGCGCCCGAGAGTACGGGGCCGCGCCGCCCATTCCCCGGCTTTGGACAGCCCACGGCCGAAGCTCCCGACGCTGGCGCTTCGACGCCTGGCTCGGAGGCTACGGATCCAACTCAGACCGAACCGAACACTACCCCGAGTCCTACCCCGTCGACGGCGGGCCCAGATGAGGATTGTACGCCAGACTACGAATGCGAACCCGAAGCCCCTGACACGGGTGATTTCTACGCAGATTGCGTGACGCGGGTTAATCAGTTTCGCGCCTGTGTTTGCTTGCCGGCGCTCGAGCGCGCTCCAGAAGCCGAGGATTGCATGGATCAACAAGCCGAGTACGACTCGACTCGCGACCCTCACTCAGGCTTCAGCGATGGCATTTGTGACCCGAGCGGTAACGCTCAAGACGAATGCCCTGGCTGGCGAGACTCGGCTCAAGTCGTCGATGGTTGCCTTCAAATGATGTTCGATGAAGGCCCGCCACCGATGCAACCGTGTGAAGGCCAGTGCTACCAAGATCACGGCCATTTCATCAACATGACGGGCACGCGCTACACGCGAGTCGCCTGCGGGATATACGACGACGGCGAGAAGGTTTGGAGCGTTCAGAACTTCTTCTGAGTTGCCGCTCTCAGCCCTAGCTCATCGAGCTTTTCAAGGCGCCGCGGGTTGCAGCGTCACCAACATGGCACCTGGCGAGGCGAGGCTGAAGGTCTTGCTGAAGGTGTCCCCGCAGAGCGCCGCGCCAACGGGCTCGACAGTCGAGTCCATCGCGTCGCGCAGCGTTTGCCACGCCGCAGCGTCCATGTTTGCCATCGTGGGGCGTCCCAGCGTGTTCCAGGCTCCCCAAGCATTGCCGTGGGTGTCGTCGACGCGCTGAACACTGACGTCGTACGCGATCGCAGGGTCGAGCCCCGTGATGGTAATGCCGATGTCCTGTGCGGCCGCTGCCGTGTAGTAAGTGTCGTTCTTGGAACCCGGTCCCGGACTCTGGCCGTTGTAGAGCAGGATTTGAACACCGCCGTTGGCGCTGTTGTGGGCGGCCATACCCCCGACACCACCGCTGCCTTCGACCGTCAGCGGCAGCTGCTCGTCCCCCAGCTGCGCCAGGAACTTGAATGCATTGTAAGCGGGTTTAGTTATCCCTTCGCGACTATAGAGCCCCATCGCTCCGATGAAAGGGTTATCCTCGAGCACCTTGTCGTCTGGGTCGTCGTAGCCCTCGTCGAACACGTCGGATAACGTCCACCAGGCGTAGGTGAGCGGGAAACGTCGGCCCTCGCTGGCACAGCGCTGCGCGATGTTGGAGTACACTTGCGCCACGAATGCCGCGCTTTGCGTCGTTTCTTGAGGTTCCCAATCCGGCTCGGCTCCGGCAGTCCCAGTGACGCCACGCAACCCAAACTCCCAAGTTGGCCCGAATTCCGTGACTGCAATCGGGACGTCCGTCTTGCCGTAACTGTCCAAAAGATCCAAGCCCTGGAAATAGCCACCGACGGCACCATCGATGAAGCTCCAACTGTGAAAGGCGAAGAAGTCGAGGGGGCTCGTGCCGGCAGTGATGTGGTCCAAGAAGTGAACACCCGCCATCGAGTTCTTGGTCAACTCGAGCGGCTGGCTAGAAACGGGGCCGCCGACGCGACCGTTCGGCAGCACCGCACGGATGCCGGCAGCAGCGGTATCGTAGAGTTGGAAGTAGTCGTCCAACGTCCCCTTCCAGAACTTGTTCGTGCAGCATTCGGGCTCGTTCCAGACCTCGAAATACCAGTTCCCGACCACGTCGGCGCCGAAGCGATCGACGCTGTGTTGCACGAACGCCTGAACCAGACCCTGCCACTTGGCGTAGTCTTTGGGCGGCGACACGATCATCTTCCAATCGAACACGGTCTGCGTTGGATCAGCCGCCAAGGCCGATGGCATCGGCGCAAGCTCGACGATCGGGGCGATACCGAGCGGCACCAAGAAATCGAAGATCGCATCCGAACGCGTGAAATCATACGCAGGCGTACCGCTGGCATCCTCGCTGTAGATGCCGATGTCGTCGTGGAACAGGCCATGGGCACGCACGCTGGTGAGCTGCAAAGCCTGTACGGCATTGGTCGTCTGCTCACGTAATACTTCGGACCAGCGTCGACCATCGTTCGTGTCACGATCCTGCGCCTGGAACGCGGGCGCGAGCGAATCTCGGTCGAGATACAAGCCGAGTCGACCGAGCCCAAAGGTCGTCCAAAAGTGAGGCAGCGCCCCCAGAGCTGCACCGCCAGCGTTAACTCGTTGCACGGCAGCGGTCACGTCGTCCTTCGGCAGGGTCCCTTGACACGCCACTGGGGCGGGCGGCAGTGCGGTATCCGAAGGCGCCGTCGTGTCCGAGGGTGCGGCGGTATCCGAAGGTCCTGTCGGGGAAGGCCCTGTGGGAGAAGGCCCTGTCGGGTCCGTCGGAGCCGTCATGCTGCCCATCGGGGCTGTCGTGCCCATCGGGGCTGTCGTGCCCATCGGCGCCGTCGTACCCATCGGCGCCGTCGTACCCATCGGGGCTGTCGTGCCCACTGGGGCGTCGGTGCCCGTCGAGGTAGCGACTGGATCGCCAACCGGCCCTGTCGTCGGGGCAGCCGTGCCGCCTACGGGCGTTTCTGCTGCACCGTCATCTGCCGCGTTGGAGCACGCGCTCGCCAACACACACAGGGACATCCCAATCAGAGTCGAAGCAGATCTCGGAAAACGCGAAGCCGAAAGAACCATCGGAGCTAACGCTAGCCTCGATCGCTGGGCAATCAAAGCGGCAGATGCCGAAACGCCCCAGCTAGGTTCCGTCTCCGTTTGCGAATTCCCGATCCGCGCGTTTCGAGCGGCGCGAGCAGTACGGATCAGGGCAATTCGTACACCAGGTGCGCTGAAACAGATCGCCCGCGGCTGAGCGCGACGTGCCAATGGCGCCCTGCCTCGGTGGGTACAAAGCGTACCGCTTGGGGGAGGCAGGGGCGAACTTACTCATTTTTTGCGCGTCGCCCACCGTCTCGCTGCGTCCTGCTGTGGGCACGTTTGTTGCTCCCCGAACCAGCGTCGTTTGGAGACCGAATGAAGCTCATCACCGTCAGTCCCGTCGTGATTCTGGTGTTGACTGCTTGCGCGACTCGGCGGGCAGAAGAGCCGTCTTCAGCGTATCCCGATCACAACCCAAGAGCAGTCGACACTGGCTCACCCGATGCGAGCCCCGCTGCGCCAGTTGTTAACCCAGAAGACTCCGTGCCATTGCGTCACGCACAGAACGCCGCGCCCTCTACGCCGAACTTCGTCGCAGTTGCACCCCCTAGTGAACGGCTGCCGCCTGCCGCGCCAAGCTCCCGCAGCATCGACCCGCCGAGCGCCGGACATGGCAATCTCCAGGTCACCGATATCTCTGAAACATCGAACCCAAAGGCCAAGCCATGAGCAAGCACTCGGTAGTAGGCATCGTCGACACCCGAGCCCGGGCTGAGAACATCGTGGCTCACCTGAATACCCTGGGCATTACCGCAGGCGACATCTCGGTGCTCCTGCCAGATAAACGAGGCAATGCGGATTTTGTCCACGAGAACAACACCAAAGCACCGGAGGGCGCGGCAATCGGCGCGGCGGGTGGCGGCGTGATTGGCGGCGCGGTCGGTCTGCTCGCAGGGCTCGGCGCACTCGCAATTCCAGGCCTGGGGCCGTTGGTCGCTGCCGGGCCGCTGATGGCTGCGTTGAGCGGCGCCGCCGCGGGCGCGACCGTTGGAGGGGTCGGCGGAGCACTCGTCGGGCTGGGCATGCCCGAAATCGAAGCCAAGAAGTACGAGGGCAAGATCGTCGGAGGCAACATCCTGCTTGCCGTTCACGTCGACGATCGGGACGAGCAGAAGCGTGTCAGCGAAATCCTCGAACGCGGCGGTGCGCAGGACATCTCCGCCGCCAACGAAGCTGCCGTCCCCAAGCGGGCCGATTCCCAGCGCGCCGTGCATTGAGGCACGATCCAGAGC
>DATAHU010000210.1:0-1920 GCA_036263015.1 Polyangiaceae bacterium
ATGACCGGTGCCTCCACCGCTTGCCCGCAAACGACTCTCGGAATCGATCAAGAACACGCCCGAGGCAACGACCTCCTCCCCAGGAGACAGCCCCTCCAGCACCTCCACCCGATCCTGAAGCCGCGTACCGAGCTTGACGATCCGTGGTTCGAAGTGTCCCCCTGCGTGAGCCACGAATACGTGCTGGGACTCGCCAGTGTCGACGACGGCATCGCGCGGCACGGTCAAAGCAGAGTGCGGCTCGAAGTTGAAGTTCGCCGTTCCATAGAGACCTGGCCGCAGCTCTCCAGTCTTGTTTGGCACGCTGAAGCGAATCTGTAGGGTGCGCGTGCGTTCGGTGAGCGTCGGATACAGAAACTCCACCTTGGCTTCGAACGGCGGCAACCCCGACGCGGAAAATTCGAGCTCGGCGTGCGTGTCTCGGCTTACCCTAGGGATGTCCGCCTCGGGCACCTCGGCCAGCACCCATACTTGGGACAGATCTGCGATCGTCATCAACTCGGTCGATGGATCGACGGAAGTGCCCACCGCGACTCCCCGGTGCACGACGACACCGCTGATAGGCGCAATCACGCCTATCAGTCGCTGAGCCTCACCGCTCTTCTCGATGGCTTGAATCTCGCTGTCGGACAAGCCCAACACCTTCAAACGTGAACGCGCGCCCTGAACGAGCCCAACCGAGGCCCCTTGAACGTTCGCGCGACGCACCGCCAGGTACTCCTGTTGCGACGCCAGCAGCTCTTGGGAGAATACACCGGCGACGCTTTGTCCCGCACGGACTCGTTGCCCGGTGGTCTTGACGTCGAGACGCTCGATCCAGCCCGCAACACGAGTGTGAACATGAGCGATGCGGGCCTCGTCGGGAGCGATCGTGGCCACCGCGCGCAGCAAATGCCCAATCGCCTCGAACTTGGCAGGTTCGCTGCTGACACCACTCCTCGCGAGTTGCTCGGTTGCCAATTCGACGGCGACTCGCTCGGGGCGACTGCTAGGAATCGCCACCGCGGGGGCGGCAATTGCCTGTGCCCCTGACACAGCTACTCCATGGTGCAACGAGAAGGGCCAACCGTGTCGCAGGTGCTGGATGAAGAAGCCCAAAGCAAGGACAGCGGCGCCAAGGGCGGCGGCGCCAAGGATCTTGAACCATTGGGAACTCATTCGACACTCTCCATCCTTGCCGTCGCGCGGTCGAGCAACACTTGACGTGATGCGAAGTTGAACTCGGCGTCGACGAGTTCGAGCTGAACCATCCACAGCGCTTGTTCCGCGTCGAGCACGTTGATCAGGGGAGCGGTGCCCGCCGCATAGTCCGCAAGCGTCGCTTCGATGGCCCGCGTAGCACGCGGGACGACTTCTTCGCGTAGTGTAACCAGTCGCGCACGCGCCGACTCGAGCGAGTGGAACGCATCAGCAACCTCACCCTCTACCATCCGCCGCATCGCGCCCAACTCCGCGTTGCCCATCGCAACCATGGCGTTCGCCTCGCGAACGCCAGCATCGAGTCCGGAACGCCAAATCGGAATGCTGACTCCAAACATCAACATCCAGCCTGGGCCTTCCGCCATGGTGTATGCGGGCCCAGTTCTCAACATCGCCATTGGCGCGTACATCGACTTCATCACGCTGACGTCAGCTTCACTGCGCGCTACTTGTGCACGCGCTGCGGCTAATTCAGGCCGGTCGCGGGCGGCGCGCGAGGAGACCTCCAACCAGCTCTGGGTGGACTGCTGAGCGGAGACGGGGAGGAGCATCGGAACCGGGAGCTCGGCGTCCAGACCCAGGCTTGCATTGAGCATCGCTTGCTTGGCCTTCTCTTCGTGGCCAGCAGCTTGTAGCTCCCCTTGCAGGCGCGCTACGTCCGTCTCCGCGCGCAACAGATCAGACGCGGTTCCTGTGCCGCTTGCATAGCGCGCTTGAGTC
>DATAHU010000211.1:0-16456 GCA_036263015.1 Polyangiaceae bacterium
AGCGGAAAAGCACCGTATCGGAGCACCAATTCTGCGCTGCCTCTTGCAGGCGACGGACGACCGGGCTAGTGGAGCCGCCAGGTTTTTCCCCGAGCTGTCCCGAGGGTCGAGCGATGATCATCAAGCAGGTCAGAGACCTGATGGGGCCCAACATCTGGACCAACCACTGTGCCATCGAAGCGTGGGTGGACCTTGGAAAGTACGAAGATTTCCCGTCGAACACTTTGCCGGGCTTCAATCAGCGCTTGGAGCGCTGGCTGCCGGGTCTGATCGAGCATCGCTGTAGCATTGGCGAGCGCGGCGGCTTTCTCAAGCGCCTCGCAGACGGCACTTGGCTCGGGCACATCCTCGAACACGTCACGCTCGAACTGCAATCGTTGAGTCATTTGCCGGTGGGCTTCGGGCGTGCGCGCGAGACTTCCGAGCGCGGCGTCTACAAGGTCGCGATCGAATGTCGTGACGCAACTTTCGCGCGGCGTTGTCTCGACGCGGCTCATCGTTTGGTGATGGCCGCGGCGGAGCAACGCGAGTTCGACATTCAGAGCGAGTTGGCCGAGCTGACGGAGTTCGCGTCCAAAGTGTGTTTGAGCCCCAGTGCTCAAGCGATCGTCTCCGCCGCCGAAGCGCGTGGAATCCCCGCGATTCGACTCTGGTCGGGTGATTTGGTGCAGCTCGGCTACGGCTCGGGGCAACAGCGCATCGGCGCGACCGAGACTCAACAGACCGGTGCCGTCGGCCAAGCCATCTCGCAGGACTGGGTGCTCACCCGCAGCCTGTTGTCGACGGTGGGCTTGCCCGTGGTCGAGGGGCGTAAGGTGAAGAGCAAGGAAGACGCTTGGCTCGCGGCGGTCGAGATTGAAGGCTTGGTAGTGGTGCGCACGCCGAGCGGCAACTTTGGGGACCAAAGCTCCGAGCCGTTGACAGGCCAAGCTGAAATCGAGGCCGCCTACGAACGGTTGCACGCGCAAGGCAACGACGTTCTCGTCGAACGCTACATCCCGGGCAAGCGTTACCGTGTGCTGGTCGTGGGTGATCGTGCAGTTGCGGCAAGTACTCCGGCGGCGGGCGAACGGGCCAGTGTTGCCCCTGCCAGCGCGCCTTCGGCCGCCAACACCCCTGCGCCGATGCTTTCGGCGACGAGCACGCCGTTGGCGATCGGTTCTGTGACTTTGGCGAGCAGTGCGACGCTGGAGAGCACCAGCGTCGATGCGGCTGCGCCGTTCCACGATGTTACCGAACGCATGCACCCGGACGTAGCGGCCTCGTGCGTGCTGGCCGCGCAGACGGTGGGCTTGGACATCGCGGGCGTCGATCTCGTCACGTCGGACTTGGCTCTGACATTGCACGCCAGCGGGGGCGCGATCCTCGAAGTCGTCGCACGCCCGAGTTTGCGAGAGTACATGCGCCCGCTGTCGAGTCGTCCGCGACCCGTCGGTGAGGCCGTGGTCGAACACTTGTTTGGCGTCGAAGAAGCGATCGATTGCACGGTGGCGGCGGTTTCCGGCACAGCCGGCAAGACCAACGTCGTCGGCCTTTTGTCGGCGATGGCGGGCGCAGCCTCGAAGCGGGTGGGCGTCGCGGATTCACATAGACTCACGATCGCCGGCAGAACCATCGGACAAGGGGACCAAACGCATTTCGATGCAGCGCGCCGCGTTTTGACCAACCCCTTCGTGGACACGGCGATCCTCGAAGTCGACGAGAGCAACGTGCTCGACGCAGGCATCGCGTTCGGTCGTTGCGACGTCGCGATCGTCACCAATTTGGGCCAGGGTGATCATCTCGGACGGAAATACGTCGAACAGCTGGTCACGATCCGCAAAGCCGTGCGTGCGCCTGCCGACGTGGTCGTGCCGTCGGGATACGCGGTGTTGAACGCGGACGATCCAGAAGTGATCACGATGGACGAGCGCTGCCGCGGAAAGCTGATGTACTTTTCGAAGCGCGGCATCAGCGCCCCGGTGCGCGAACTCGTCAACAAAGGCGGCCGCGCCGTCGTGGCCGTCGAGGATCGAGTCGTCTATCTCGATGGCGGCCGCACCGAAGAGCTCTTCACCCTGCAGCGCTTTGCCTGCCCGGTCTTGGGTCTGCCTCCCATGTTACTCGAGAACCTGCTTGCGGCGACGGCAGGCGCTATCGCTCTCGGGTTACCGCGTAATGCGATCGTGCAAGGCTTGGAGCGCGCGCTCGGTAATGATGGCATAGCGTTGTTCGAGCGCGACAAGCGCATGGTCCTGGTAACCCCGAGCAGGAGTCTGATCGCGCTGGGGGAATGGGCCGCGTGGCTTGCAAAACGCTTCCCATCGGCAAGGCGATTGGCGCTCTTCGAAGCGCCGACCGACTGGAGGGCCGATGACGTTGCCAGCGCGGAAAACGTTCTTTTCTCGCAGTTCTTTTCTGTCGGTCTTGTCCGATCGAGCGCGGGTAATACGCCTTCCGATGCTGTGGCAGCCGGCCGGAGCACGGCCCCTGCTGATCTATCCACATTCGAAACGCTCGACGCCGCGCTCGTTGATCAGATATCGCGCCTCGGGCCAGAAGATCTGCTATTCGTCCCCCCCGTAAGTAGCGACCAGTACCGAAGGCTTGTCTCCCAACTAGTAGAATTTGGGTTTGGGCGTAGGAAGACAGGCGGTCTGGCCTCCGTAGAGAGCTGTCGATGAAGCTGCTAACACTCCGCGCACTGCGCGGCCCCAACGTGTGGCTGGATCGTCCCGCGGTCGAGCTGAGCCTCGAACTGACAGGTGATCTGTCGAATGGCGTCGGACAGGAACTTCACGCATGGGCAGAGCGCGACTATGCCCCGCGGCGAAATGCCTCGATCTTTTCGAGACTTCGCGCCTCTCCGCAAGCCAACGCCCCAGAGCTAGTGGTTCACCTCGTTGCCTGGTTGGTATTCGAGCTGCAACCCGGTCTGGCCGACTGCGTGGATCAGGTTACGGTCCGCCCGCAGGGTTCTTTACTGCAGGGCTGGGTACCGCCGGGCTCGTTGCTGCCGGGCTCGTTGCTGCCGGGCTCGTCGCACCTCGGATCGGTGCAACACGGCTCGCTGCACCAAAGTTCGCAATCAAACGGCGAGCAGCCGGGTCGTAACCTCGAGTGGCGCGTCGTTGTTCCCTACGCGGAGGAAAATGTTGCGCGTGGCGCGGTGGACGCGGCGATGCGCGCACTGGAGCAGTTGCTGGCGGCGTGCCGCGGCGGATCCTCGTTGGTAGGTAGTGCCGTAAGTAAACAAGTGATCGAGGACTTGGAAGCGGCCGCACTGGCGCTCGAGGCACTCGACGCCGAAGTCCGCCTGGGTCCGTCGACGGGGGGCATCGTGCGCGCCGCTCAGCGGCGTGGTATTCCCGTGAAACGCCTGACGGAGGGGAGCCTGGTCCAGTTCGGACACGGCATTCATCAGCGGCGCATCTGGGCCGCAGAGACCGATCAAACCAGCGCGCTCGCCGAACAAGTCGCGCAAGACAAAGAGCTGACCAAAGCGTTGCTCTTCGCGGCGGGCATTCCCGTGCCCGAAGGCGCACCAGTCGCTAGCGCGGATGAAGCGTGGGCGCTCGCCCAGCAGCTCGGATTGCCCGTGGTGATCAAGCCACGCGACGGCAACCAGGGTCGCGACGTTTCCGTTAATTTGAGAACCGAAGAGAGCGTGCGCCAAGCGTTCACAATCGTCCGCACGCACGATCACCAAGCTTTGATCGAGCGCCATGTGGAGGGTGACGACTTTCGGCTGTTGGTCGTGGGTGATCGTTTGATCGCCGCCGCCCGCCGCGAGCCCCCTCGCGTCGAGGGCGATGGCGTGAGCACGGTGGAAGAGCTCGTACGCCTGACCAACCTCGATCCACGACGCGGCGACGATCACAGTAACGTGCTGAGCAAGATCCGCTTGGACGAGATCGCGCTCGAAGTGCTCGCGGAACAGGCTTTGACTCCGAGCTCGGTGCCTGCACCGGGGCAGAGAGTCAGTCTGCGTCGCAACGCGAACTTGAGCACTGGCGGCACAGCCACCGACGTCACGGACGAAGTTCACCCGGAGGTCGCCGCGATGGCGGTCGCTGCGGCGCACGTCGTCGGCCTCGACATTGCGGGCATCGATTTGGTTGCACTGGCCGTCAATCGCCCACTGAGCGAAACCCGCGGCGCGATCGTCGAAGTCAACGCCGCGCCAGGCCTGCGCATGCACATCGAGCCGTCTGCGGGCAAAGGCCGTCCCGTTGGCGCTGCGATCATCGACATGATGTTCCCGCCCGGTCAGACCGCGCGCATTCCGATTGTCGCGATCACGGGCACCAACGGCAAGACCACCACGACTCGCGCGATCGCCCATTTGTTCAAGCAGCACCGTTGGCGTGTTGGCATGACCTGCACGGACGGTATCTACGTCGAGGGACGGCGTATCGAAAAAGGCGATTGCGCGGGCCCCAAGAGCGCACGCGTCGTGCTCGCTCATCCGCGCGTGGAGGCTGCGGTGCTCGAGACTGCGCGCGGTGGCATGCTGCGCGAAGGGCTCGGCTTCGATTGGTGCGACGTCGCAGTCGTCACCAACATCGGCGAGGGCGATCACTTGGGCTTGAATGCGATCGAGACCAAGGAAGAGTTAGCGCGCGTCAAATCACTGATCGTGCGCCGCGTTTCCAAGCGCGGCGCCGCCGTGCTGAACGCAGATGACCCATTGGTCGTGGCCATGGCAGATTCCTGCCAGGGAACCGTGGTGTTCTTCTCCCGCAACCCTGATTCACCAGTCTTGAGTGCGCACCGCGCGCGTGGCGGGCAAGTGGTTACCGTGCGCGACGGAGTGCTCGTGGTCGAGCAGGGTAACTCCCGCAAACGCTTCGGCCGCGTGGCAGACATGCCGCTCACGCATCGCGGACGGGTGGGCTTCCAGATCGACAACTTGCTGGCCGTGACCGCGGCCGCGCTTTGGGTTGGCTTGGCAGAGCACGAGATCGCTGCTGGGCTAGCCAGCTTCTCGAGCGATCTGGGCATCGCACCGGGGCGTTTCAACGTGCTCGAGCACAAAGGCAGCACCGTGATCGTCGATTACGGGCACAACGCCGACGCGCTAATGGCGTTGGGTGAAGCCATCTCCCGCTTCGAGCACAATCGGCGCAAGGTCGTCTATACCGCGGCAGGTGATCGGCGTGACGAGGACATCCGGCGTCAGGGTCAAATCCTCGCCGACTTCTTCGACGAGATCTTCATCTACGAAGATCAGTGCACCCGTGGACGCGCCGATGGCCAGATCATGCGTTTGATGCGCGAAGGCTTCGCCCACGCCAAACAGCGCCCAATCGTCAGGCAGCTCGGCTCCGAAATGAGCGCGATTGGCGCAGCGGTGCATAGCTTGTCGCCTGGGGACTTGCTGCTTTGCCAGATCGATCAAGTCGAGACGGCTCTCGAATATCTGACGGGCCTCTTGACGTCGGAGCCCGAGGTACGTGCTCCCGCTCGGGCAAGCACGAAGTCGTCGCCCTCGATCGGCTTGCTCAATGCAGGCGGAGGCGGCACCGATCCGAGTGGTGCACGCCGCTCACCGCGTTGAGCGAGTTCCGGCGCCAAGAGCGGGTCTCGAGACCCGCGATCCGTGCAACAGGTTTTGAGATCCGCTTCATGCGCCGATCAGCTCGTTGCGCGAATCTGCCCGGATTCGCGCAAGCAGGCCATCGTCGAGCCCAAGCGCATCCTGTGCGGCTCCGATGGCGTCCGCACCGTGTTCATCGGTAACGCCTAGTCCGAACTCACTTGCCAGCGCATCGGCGAGGGACACGACCGCGGTCAAGGCAGAACCACGGCCGAGTCGGGGTTCGTGGTGATGCGCGAACACCGGTGTGTAGGCTGCAGGTAAGCGCCAACTCTGCTGCACCAAGCAGCCCGCTTGCTCGTGCTGTTCGAGCACGGCTGGCCACGCCTCCGCGAGCCCGGGCCGGCAATTGGCATCAAAGTGTTCACTCAAGGCGATGATTGCGACGGCGATGCCGATGTCGTGCAACAGTCCTCCGAGGAAGGCGTGGCTCGGATCCACGCCCACGTAGCGCGCAATCTCGCGCGCCACCTTGGCGGTTGCCGAACTGTGAACGCGCAGGGATTCCATGAGTGGTTCGTAGCCTGCGGCGCAGAAGATCTTCAGCGAAAGGGCCGCCTCCAACAGCACTTCGGTGATGCGACGCAAGCCCAAGCGCACGAGCGCCTCGTCAATCGTCGACACCTCCTGTCCGGGCCGCGACGCTGCCGAATTCGTGATGCGCAGCATGCTTGCCGTGATCACCGGGTCGCGCTCCAACAGGCGCTTGACCTCGCTCAGCCGTACCTGCGGATTGCGCGTGAGCGCCAACAAGTCCGTAGCCACCTTCGGCAGCACCGGCGGGCGGTAGTCGGGGGCGGTAAACACATCCACCAGCCAGGTTGCTACTTCCGCTGTCCCGAACAGCTCGGTGGTTCTGGCGCGCACTCGCACGCCCGACAGGTCGGTGGCTTGGTTTTGGACGGCTTGGGGCACGGACCCATGAACGGCGCGAAAAGGGCCGTTTTGAGGCCAACTTCGCGGCCGCTGCGATCTGGAACACGGCCTGTCAGGAGCAGCGCAATTTTCGACGGAGCGCGACATCCCACGCCGGCGGCCCTAAGCTCCCGGTGTGTCTAGGACGCCGCCTTTAGGAGCCTTTGGCGTGGGTGCGTGGAGCATCCTCGCCGTGCTTGCATGTAGCCACTCAGGGAGACACACGTCCCCCGACGCCAGCGCTCAACTCGACGCTGCGCATCCCGCGCTGCCCACCAGTCGTCCGCTGCCGACGACCGTGCAAGTCCAAGATGCAAGCAGCTGCAATTCCCAACGCGCGCTCGAGTTGTACCAGCAGAAGATCGAACCGTTATTCCAAGACGACCACCCTTCGACCTGCAGCCAGTGTCACCTGCCCGGGATCGACCTCGGAAGCTTCGTGCGGGGAACCCCGTGCGAGACGCTGGCGTGCTTGGTCGATCAACAGCTCGTAGATCCCGGCGATCCGTCGAACAGCAAGATTCTGAGCTGGATTGGGCGCGCCAAACCCGACAGCAAGCTGATCACCAAAGAAGTGATTGCCCAAGAGCACGACGGCTTCGAGGAATGGATCCGCTACAACATCGAGTGCGGCACTTGCGGGGGCAGTGTTTGCCCCGCCGAAGCGGGCACGAGTTGCGACCTCGAGCCAGAGCCAGGTACCGACTTCGAGCCCTCCAAGATCGACCCAGGGGGTTGCAGCGAGGACGCACTCGAGGCGGTGTTTCGTGAAACGGTGTACTCCCATCGGGGGCGTTGCTCGCCCTGCCATTTCGATGACCACGTGGAAGACGAGAACACGCCGCAGTGGATCGAAGTGTCGTTCGGCTGTGAAGAAGGATCGAAGAGAACGCTGAAAAACGTGATCGAGTTGGGGCTGATCGATGTCGACGATCCGAGCCAGAGCTTGCTGCTGCTGAAGCCGTTGGCCGTGTCCGCAGGCGGTGTCAAACACGGAGGCGGTGACAAGTTCGAAGGCTTGGGCGACTCAGCCTACGAGGACTTCTCGTACTTCGCACAGCGTTACGCCGCTTGCGCGAACAGAGACGAAGATGCCGCAGCACCGTACACCCAGCGCGCTGATGCCCAGGTGGGCGATGCCCAGGTCAAGGACGCGCAGGCCGCGCCTTTGGACTCGAGAGACGCGCGGGCCAACGTTGGTCGGTGATGCCCAACGCGGCTTGGCCGTTCACGGCGCGACGTAAGTGTGACCGTTGTCAGCGCAATTCTGCTGAACTTGCTCGACCGTCGTGAAGTTCGGAGCGTAGTACCAGATCACCATGCAGCCGCCGCCTTCGGTGTCCTGGCGGCAGCCTCCCGACGAGCCGCGATGATCGCAAGGTGCATCGGCGTAGGTGCCGCCAACGCACACATTCATGATCGATTCCGCGGACGTGGTCGCGTCGTACTCTTGGCAAGACGAGTTGAGCTCGTGCTGATCGCAGCTGATGACGGCGTCACAACCCGCCGTCGGCTCGGGTTCGCTGGGCACGCTGGGGGCAGGCGCAGGCTCGGCCCCGTCTTCACAACTGTTGCAAGTGAACATCGTGCCGTCGCATTCACAGCGAATGCAACCCGGCATACCCGCGGTGCCCATCTGACACGACGCACCGGCGAGCTCTGGATCGCAACCACAGCCCTCACCGCATTGGTTCTGCTGGCACTCGATGGTCGGGGAGGGCCCGCCCGGATCGACCCCGGGCTCTTCTGCCTGTTGGGCGACCAGTCCGTAGGTCGAGAAGTGCTCCGTCGTCGCCGAAACGGTTTGTGCTGCGCTGTTCAGTGCCGAATCTGGGAGTGACTCCCAGGTGCCCGCAGTGAGTCGCGCTAGCTCGAGACTTTCGAGCATGCTCGAGTCGATGCCGAGTTCTGCGTACGAGATGGTAATGGTTACGGGTGAATTGAATTGCGTGCCATTCGGACCCAGATCGATGGCGAGCAGTGCATCGTTTGGTGGCGGTTCGACGTTCGCGATCGTCAACGCGACGTCCGTGTCGAGCGCGCCTGCGGGAATGTCCAACGAGACGGTCCCATCATCGGTAGTGAGTTGCCCTCCGAGCGGGCCAATCGAGTCGTCGCTCCCGCTCAACGAAGCGTCGATGCTTCCTGTCTCCTCGGGGGAAGTCGTTGCTCCCGAGGTAGCTGCGTCGTCCTGATCGGCGTCAGCAGTTGCGCCAGGGCGCGACGCATCGCGGTCAGCTGCGTGCGGCTCGTGTTGTGGCGCAGCGCCCGAGTCTGCCTTGGCAGGTTTGCTCTCCCCCGAGTCCTGATCTTTGGAGGCTGAATCATCACCTTTGGTTTTGGCGTCGCCCTTTGCGTCCGAGTCACACCCGGCGAGCGAGAAGGCCAGCAACAAGATCGTCAAGCAGACTCTGGAGTTCACGTGCAACGTGTACTGCAAGTCTCACTACTCCGCCAGCAACCCAAGTGAGTCATGGGCCGCTCGCGAACTAGAAACACGGACGCTACAGGGCAGCGGCGACTTCGCCGCTCCACACCGAGGCAGGATCGCCACGTTCTTCCAGTGTCTTGGCCAAGTTGGCTATCGTCCGCGGGACCACATCGTTCCAAACCTCCGCGCCATTGGCTTCGATGACCACCGGCTGGTCGAGATCGACGAGTTCGTCACTCAATCGGACGCGCACTTGGTGAACGTCGTCACTGTCCAGCGAGATCTTCTGGCCGTCGACACTTGCGCGCAGGGTCGTCGCGGGCTGTGCGTGAGTCAGGTCCACTGCCAGCCAGTAGAAGCGATCGTGCAGGACATCGTCTTGGTACCAGACGATCTTCTTTGGATTGGGGTCGCGAGTAAACATGGCCATCCAGGGAACCGCGACTGCGTCTTCCAAGTCCATCCAATGTCCCTTGCCGGCGTGGACTTGAACGACATGTTGGTAGCCACCCGGATCCGCTTGTTCGAGCAAGTTGAGACTATCGTCCCATTCCTGTGCTTTCAGATTGCGATCGTAGGCAGTGTCATCGCCGCCGACGTGAATCGTGAAGCCGATGTCACGCAGACTGAAAGGCTGCGCATCGTTCGGGTGTCCCGCCATCGCGGAAGCAGCGGCCCAGTGGTCCGCCATGCGCGGCCCGAGCTGATACACTCCGTCACCGCCTGCGGAGTAACCCATCACGTACACACGATTCGGGTTCACGCCTTCGAGCACGATCAGATCCTCGATCAAACGTTCGAACATCGGGTCGATGTGTGCTTCGTGCCACAGATTCCAAGTGTCAGTCGGAGCTCGTGGTGAAAGGTAAACGCCCTCATCGGGTTGATACAGCTGTTGTTGGTTCTGCCATTGCTCGTCGTTGACGCTGGGATCGGCGTTGCCACCGCCGTGGAGCGACAGATACAAGCTGCGTCCGGCCTCCGGTGCGTCGCCAAAGATCGTGAACGCAAAGCGCAGCTTCAGCTCATCCCGAGTGATGACGCGGTCATCGTATTCGGCCTGTCGCGTCTCGGTGATCCAGGCCGCGTGATCCGACCACAGGGCTTTTCGCGCATCCTGTACCCCTTGCCGCGACAACGGCTGAGTGGCGAAGCCTTGCTCTTCGAGAGCGCCGCGTTCGTCGCGCGGCATTGCCAAGTACTCGTTCAAAGCCTCCAGCACTTGGGCATCGTTGGCCGGATTGGCGTTCGACGAGCCGTCACTGCTCGGCGTTGTCGAAGCCGTTCCGCTCGGAGCAGACGCGGTGCCACCGACGGCGGGAGCATCGGGCAGGGCGTTGACCTCCGTCGCTGATCCTCGAGCGCCGCCCGCCGCAGGATCGCTCTGGCTCGATGGCGGAGTGTTGCTTTCAGCAGCCGTGGCTTCGCTGGTCGGCTTTGACGGGGTCGTGGTTCGAGCCGGCGTTTCGCCCGTGATGGCCGTAGCGGGTGCCGCGAGACAAGACCCGGAAGTCTCAGGGTTAGTGGCTGGATCTGCATTCGGCGCTTGTGCCGTCGAGTCCGGCGCGGTGGATCCGCTGCTGGAGGACAGCGCTCGATCCTCCGCGCAGGCGAACAACGCCTGGAAGATCAGAAGTGGACCCACGACGGTCTTCGTCGAACTCGCCATGTTGCGTAGGTTATCGCAGTTGCGAGGGCGCCGTAGCCCTGATCCCGTGGGAGAGCGTACTCCAACGTTCACTCGAGTCACAAACCTTGCCTCGGGCTAGCATTTGGCGTCACGCAGCGGGCTCAATCTCGCAGCACGTCGAGCCGCGACATTTCAAAACGGCCTCGCGCCGGGTGAGCTGTACGAAAGCTTGCCTCGAGCTCGGATTTGACGCCATTGGCTCAGCGCATGGCACTGCGTCATCGATTCGTCTTGTCGCTGGGCATCTGGCTCAGCGCGTGTTCGCCCAGCGCCGGGCAACGTGGGGCTGCCCAAGATCAATCCGCCCCGTTGCCCTCGCGGGACCGGGGCGCGCTCCCACCCGCGACCAACACGGCCGCTGGCGCTGCGTCGTCGGAGCCGACGGAGCACCCGCCGAGCGACGGGTCGAGCGCCGCTCCGTCTCCACTCCAGCCGACCTTGTTAATCACCGACCCTTCAGTCTTGCGCGAATTGGAGCAGCAGGGTCTAGGCATCGGCGCGTTGTTCGGAGTCGAGCAGGGGCGCGAAGCCCTGTCGAGCCTTGCGACGCTCGCGCGCAGTCCCATGCTGCGCCCATTGTTCGACAGTGTTCGAGGGGCTGTCAGTGCGGCAGAAAGTGGCGATCCGCTCGCAGGGGTTTCGGTTCAACGCTTCTCGCACCGCTTGTTCGACGTTCGCTTCCTGTCCGATCCGGACGCAGAACTGCAGCTCGTGGCGGTCGTCAATCGCATGGACCGCGCTGCGATCGAGCCCAATGGCTGCGGTGAACTGCGCTTGATCTATCGCTTGGGTTACCGACACGGGAGCGATTGGCGCTCGCGTTTACCCCTGACCGTGGGAGTCGAGCTGCAAGTTCCCAAGCTCGCCGACGGCTGTCGCTCATGGGCCAAGCGCTGGCTGGAACCGCCCTTCGCGAGCGCCGCAGAGCGAGCTGTTCACCTGCTTGCCGAATCGGGACCACTCTCTGTTGCACCAGTTCGCTTGGATAGTGCGTCGACGCGTGTGGTGCTCAATGCACAAGTCGTGCGCTGGCCGTCGACCGTGCGACCCGATCTCGGCGGCCATGCCGAATATGCGCTGCGCTCGTTTCGATTGAACGCAGCGGGTGTGCTCACGCCTGAGCCGCTAGAGAATACAATCGACGTGAGCTTGCTGCAGCGCTCACCTGCCAAGCGCAAGCAACTGGCAGCTTGGCTATCCATGCCGGAGCAGCTGAACGCGGCCGAGCGCGGAACGCTCCTCGTTCCCAGCGAGTATCTGGCCAAACACGCGACATCGTTCACTCCACGCGGCTTGAACCGATTGGCGAACCGCCCGTTTTCTAGCGTGTTCGACGCCAAGGACTTCAAGGCGATCGATTTTGGCGCCCACCGGCAATTGCGCTCGGCCGAAGCGCTCTTGCGCAGGTTGGACCAAGCGAGTTGCCCTGGTTGCCACCAGGCAAGGAGTGTCGCGGGTTTTCACCTGCTCGGTGAGGACGATGAGGCTACGCCGAGTGAGAACGCACTAGCATTGCCCGTTTCTCCGCACGTGTTGGGTGATCTCGCGCGTCGCGAGCAAATCGTCAGTGACTGGGCCAATGGGAGCGAACCCGACTTGGGTAGCCCTTTCCCCGAGCACAC
This sequence comes from Polyangiaceae bacterium, assembly GCA_036263015.1. Lineage (GTDB taxonomy): Bacteria > Myxococcota_A > Polyangia > Polyangiales > Polyangiaceae > SZUA-265. The sequence goes on from DATAHU010000211.1 coordinate 12,237, forward strand.
GAGTCCCGATCCGGGCAACAGTGGCGCCCACTGCGGTCTCGGAATCGACCCGACGTTCGAGGCTTGGACCTGCGGCGACGGATTGCGATGCGTGCCGGGCCCCGCAGCAGCCGAAGCCGTTGGCGAGTGCGCACCCAGCGCTCCCGGGGTTGGTGACGCATGCGAACTGGCCCAAATGAAATACGACGCCAATCCGAAGCGCGATCGGATCAGCGTCAGTACGGTTCGAGATTGTCCCAGCGGCGCAGTCTGCAATCGCAGCGATGTCGGCTTTCCCGCGGGGATGTGCACTGCCCCATGCGGCGCTCCTGACTCGGCCTGTGGCGCGATCGCCGTGCTCGATCCGTTCAACGCGTGCATTGCCAAAGGTTTACCGTTCGTGACTTGCATCCGGCAAAACACGACTCCCGCTGGGCTCAGGACTTGTGACGCGAGCAAGCCCTGTCGGGACGACTATGTCTGCGCTAGGGGCGCGGCTGACCGAGCAAGATCAGGCATGTGCATTCCGCCCTACTTTGTCTTCCAATTGCGCGTCGATGGCCATGCAGCTCGTCCCAATCACTAGTGACTGGTCGCTATGCTCAACGCGATTGCGCCAATCACGACCACGATCACCAAGATGAACAGGGTAGCCCCGAGCCTTTCGCCCGGGGAGGCTGGGAACTCTTGGAAGGTTGCGCCGCAGAACGGACAGATCGAGCGTTTGGGCACCGGTGTCCAATTGTAGCCTTTGACCAAAGGCGGGCCGGTGATGATGCGCGGGATCATGTGCTTCGAGCAGCTGGGGCACACCACTCGATCATCGCGTTCAGCCCTGGGTCGGGCGCTCTGCTTTCCACCTTCGCGGCTCAACAAGCTAACTTGTCGCGCTTTGGGTCCGCGGCGGCCCTTGCCCGGGATGAACTGCACCTTGTCACCCGTGCTCGGAAGCGTAGCCCCCTGTACGTCGGAGACGGCGAAGTGATGGTCGACGCCATCTTCTGCGATGACGAAGCCATAACCCTTGACCTCCGAGAACCATTTGACCGTGCCGGTCACGAGCTGGGCCATGGGGCGATGATAGGTGAACAGCCCGAGCACTGGCAAGAGCGCCGAAGCAGCTCGGGTTCCCAGCGGGTTTGGGGCTGCGCGCGCTATAGCCAACACACGGTGAGGGCGTCACCGCCGTCCTCGCGCGAGGCGGGCTCCCAGCGTGTGACCTGGCGGCGGTCGCTCAAATGTTTGCGAACGGCGTCCTTCATGGCTCCCGTTCCATGCCCGTGCAAGATGAACGCTGCGGGCTCACCCAGCTGGAGCATACGGTCGATGAAGCTATCGACGGTGTCCAAACCGGCCTCCACCCGCATTCCTCGCAAGTCGCAAGTGTTGGAAGTCGTGCGAACCGGTAACAAGCTCGACGTCTCGTGCGTGGCGCTCGCTTTCGACCGCCGCCGTGGTTCCGGCTTGGCGGCGCCTCTAGCACCCGGCTTGACTGGCCGAGGCAAACGCAAGCGTTCCGCCGGTATCGACATCTTGAGGCCGCCGACACTGACGCGCACAATCCCCTTGCTGGGCTGAGAGACCAGCTCTCCTTCGCTCTCCAGATGCGGCACGTAGACGCGTAATCCCGGCACCAGCAGTTCCTCGGCGATTTGCTCGCCCCCGGGCTCGTTGCTGAGGGCTTGCGTCAGATTGCCGTGAAGAGTGATCGGGGTCGCGGCTTCGTTGACGAGGCGTTCGGCCTGGGCAACGTCGGCCAGGAGAGCTCCCGCTCGTAGCTCGGACTTGGCGCGCGCGATTAGCGCGCGTGCTTCTTGTACCTCGAGCGTGAGGGCTGCGGCCTCGCGCTGTAGCCGTTCTCGCTCCCTGTCTCTGGCGTGTTCGACTTCGTGGCGCAGCTTCTCGCCGAGCCGGAGTTGTTGCTGTTGTTCTGCTTCGGCTTGGCGGCGCAAGGCGCTCAACTGAGCGCGTTCCGATTCCAACTTCTCGAGCAGTTCTCGTTGGTGTTGCTGTTCACGGGGTAACAGCTCCAGGGCTTTTTGAACGAGCGCATGCGGTATTCCAAAGCGCTCTGCGACTGCCAAGGCGCTGGATTGTCCCGGCACGCCAAGGCTCAGGCGAAACGTCGGGCGCATCGTCTCGAAGTCGAACCCGACGGAGGCGTTGACGAAGTGTTGCGCTTCACCCGCACCCAAACGCTTGAGGCGCTCGTAGTGGGTCGTAGTGGCAACGGCTGCGCCGCGTTCGACGAAGGCGCCCAGGACGCTGACGGCGAGCGCGGACCCTTCGTCGGGATCGGTCCCGCCGGCGATTTCGTCGAGCAGGATCAACGTGCGCTGATTGGCAGCAGCGAGATAATCGGCCAAGCGAGTCACGTGCCCACTGAATGTGGAAAGTGAACGACTGATCGATTGCTCGTCGCCGATGTCCGTCAGAACCTGATCGAACCATCCGATCGTGCTCTTTGGGGCGCACGGTACCGGCAAGCCGCTTTGAGCGAGCCAGACCGCTAGGCCCAGGCACTTCAAGGCGACCGTCTTCCCACCCGCGTTGGGGCCCGAAATCATCAGGCATTGGCCAGCGCACAAGCTCAAATCGTTGGCGACGACTTCGGTAGAGCCGGGCTCACCGTCCACGGGCGTCGATTCGAGCAATAGCGGATGGCGCATCCGGACGAGCTCGAGCTTCGGGGAGTCCGGCTGCGTCGAATCCGCGTGCGTCGAAGCAAAAACCACCGGCCAGCACTCACCGAGATCTGCCCAGCGGGCTATCGCAGCCCAGCGATCGGCGGCGATGCAGTTACTTGCGGCCTTGCGCAAGGCGGGGGCTAGCGTCTGGGCGCTCGCGCTCAGTTCGGCCAGCACCTTCGCCTCCTCGCGCAAGGCTTCGGCCTCGGCGACGTAAACCCGGTTGTTGAGCTCGGACAACTCACGCGGCTCGACGTAAAGCGTTACACCCGAGCCGCTAGAGCCCAAGATCATTCCGGGCACGTGACTCTGGGCTTCGGCTTTGACTGGCAACACGAAGCGTCCGCCACGCTCGGCCAAGTATTGGCCTGACAAGGCATCCTTGTGCCGAGACAAGAGCTGATTGCTGGCTTCGTGCAACTGCTCGCGGATTCTGCCGAGGGCCCGGCGCGCCGCTCGCAAACCCTCGGACGCCGAATCCAAGACCGCGCCGCTCGTGTCGATGGCACGTGCGATGCGGTCACGCAGCCCGTCGAGCTGAGGCTCGCACCACAGATCTTGCCTCAACAACCCGCACAGCTCGGCGTGCTGAAGCGTGTGATCTGCCAAGCGACGCGCTTGGTCGATCACGCGATTTGCATCGCGGAATTGTTCGCCCGCGCCCGCGACTCCACGCTCGAGCAAATTGCAGAGTTCCGCAATCTCGGGTGTGGCTGCAATGGGCAAAGCCGCGCCGCGCGCTACGAGAGCCAGCGCCTCACCAGCCCGAGCTTGAGCTGCCGCTGCGCGTGCAACATCCGGCTGAGGAACGAGCTGCAAGATCTCGTCAGCAGCCGCCGGGTTCACGGCATGGCGGGCGACCCTCGCCAACAACTCGGGCCACTGCAAGTCGCGTGCAGTCTTCGACGCAAAGGCGTTCACGGTCGGGGTTACCTAGCGCCAGGTCGCCCATTTTCGTAGCAAATTCTGTTTTTTGAGGGTGACTTTCGAAGACGCTGAGGTAACTGGAATTCCGTGCTCGTCGTTTCGGTGCGCTGCTGTGGTGTGACTGGTCCATTGGCCACCTTCGCTGCAGCAATCCTCGTAACCATGTCGTCGTCGACAGTCGCGCGCGCGAACGAGCATTCGCTGGAACCGGCTCTCGATCTCGCGTCAGATACCGCGCGCGACGACACCTTGGTGCCGCTCGCCCACAGCGGTCTGCGCGCCGCAGTACTTGCTAGTTACGTTGGTGACTTCGGCAAGCTATTGACCGTTGCCGATGCTCGGACGGGTTTGGGCGTTGTTTCGGGGGCTCACGCTGAGTTCGGCGCCACGCTGACCTGGCGCGTTAACCTGGGTGTGCTGTTTCCCTTGGGCCAACACGGCGCGTCGGGTTGGGCGCTCGGGCCAAGCGTGGGCACGGACAACGAGACGTTCTATTTCGGGGATTGGGACGACGCGCACCCGTATTGGATCGGTGCCACGTGGCTCGGTCCTCGCTACTACGCCTGGACGCGGCTCAACGCCGACTGGGCGGTCCGCTGGGACGTCCAGGCCGCGCTGGCGGGCCTC